>JBKQPR010000359.1:0-46721 GCA_052144935.1 Bryobacteraceae bacterium | reverse complement strand
GTTCTGCGGCAGGCAAAACCGTGGGAGAAGCCGAAGAGATTCCATTGTTGTTCACGTTGGTTCCTATTCTCGCCCTACTCAGTAATTACGACCAGGAGAACTGTCTCATTAATGTTGGCACGGAGGGGTGTCCCTGACGGCCGCCTCGATGCTCAGAGGCAATGTCCAATTGCTCCCCGCGCTACCAAACGCAGCGTTGTCCACGGCCATGCAGCTCAACGCAGCGGGCAATATCTACATCGCTGGATCTCTTACGCCTGCGAGCAAGGCCGTCCTGAGTATGACGTCAGCCTTTGTGGCAAAGCTTTCTGCCGACGGATCGCAGCTCTTTTACTTTACGGTGCTGGCCGGCTCAATCGCGGACGCAGCCACCGCGCTTGCCTTGGGCTCCGATGGGTCAGCCTACGTCACGGGCAATACCAACTCACCCGATTTTCCGGTGACTGCCGGGGCATTACAGCCCACTTATATCGGAGGAGGTCAAAATCCGCCCCTACCGCAGAGCCGCCGACCGGCGTCACCACAAGACGCGCACGGCATACTGCTCAATCTCCGGGTCAGGGGTAAGAATAGTCATCCCATGCACGATGGCCTGCGCGACCAGCATCCGATCGAACGGATCGGCGTGGAGACCGGGTAGCCGTCCTGCGTGGAGAGCGGATTCCTCATCGATGTCCAGTGGCGCAATGCCACTCGCTTCCCGGATCGCCGGCACAAAAATATCCGGCCTTTGAGGAAGGGGAAGGCGTCCGGCAGCGTGTTTGATGCCGATTTCCCAGGCAGAGGCGGCGCTGAGGTAACGTTGGTTGTTCCGATCGAGAAAGACCGCGGCAGCGGTCTTGCTCAGCCGCGGGGATTCTGAAGCGATCCAGAGAAACGTGCAAGTGTCCACCAAGACTTTCATGGGGGGAGGAACCGTCATTTTCCACTGAAGGCTTTTATGATCTCGTCGGGCAAGGGATCGAAGAACGAATCGGGAACCACGAATTCGCCCCTGGCTGCGCCGATAAGCGGTTTACGGACCCTCTTTTTGCGAAGCGATCGGAGTTCCGCCACCGGCTGGTTGCGGTTGCAGAGCACCAACGTCTCGCCGGGCGTCAGTTCTGCTAAATAGCGCGACAAGTTGGTTTTGGCGTCGTGGATGTTGACTCGCTTCACAACTATATTGTGAACCACGAAGTGAACTAAGTCAATTTGCTCGGCCACTCCGGAGGCTAGCCCCGGCTAGTCCCCATCGGGACCGGGCGAACCCCCGAGCGGCCCGCCCTCACAGCAGCGCTTCCAGCCGCGCCAGGATCTCCCCGGCCAGGCCGGCCGCGCGCTTGAGGTCGTGGCCGGCGCCTTCCACCACCAGCAGATCCGTGCGCGCGGGAATGGCCGCGGCCGCCTCGCGCAGCTCCTCGGGCGACCCGAACGGATCCTCCGTTCCATGCACGAACAGCGCTGGTATCCGCCAATCGCCGAAGAATGCGGTGCGCTTCTTGGCCGGCTGTCGGGGCGGATAGAGCGGATACGAGAGCAGCAGCAGCACATCGGCCAGCCTGCCGTGCTGCCCGGCATGCTCGGCGGCTGCCATGGCCGTCTGGCGCCCGCCGTAGGAATGGCCGCCCGCCACGATCCGGCCGGACGCTAACGGCCGCAGCGCCGCCACCGCCTCGCGGACGCCCTCCCGGTCGCGCGCCGCCGCCGCGGGAAACGGCGGACCCCTGGGCCGTTGCTGGCGGAACGGCAGATCGTAGCGCAATACCAGGTACCCGGCCTCGGCAAACTCCCCCGCCAGATTCACCAGCAACGGAGCGTCGCGGTTCGACCCCGCTCCGTGCGTCAGCGCGATGGCATCGCCGCGCGGCCGCTCGGGGCGTTCGAGAACGCCGCGCACTCCGCCGGAATGGAAGCTCTCCTCCACGGTTGCGGCTCAGCTTGTGGGAAGCCCAAGAACCCTTTCAGCCGCCCAGTCGCCACTGGACAGCCGCCGGATCATGTAAGAGTGCCGATGTTCTCGCGCATTCCCGTTTGGTTGGGGGCCGTGAAAGTGCGGCAAACCCTCGGCTGATGCCTGGGGCCCGCCGGTATCGAATTGCCCCGCCTTGCGCGTGGCTTCCACCGCGGCGTAGCCAACCCAAACCAGGAGGACCGCAACCATGGCGATGAAGACTCTCCTCCAGTTGACGGCAGGAACTTCGTCTTCAATGCGATTCCCGCCTTCGGGCATCATAGGTCAATCGCCTCGCGCTTTACGTGATTGTACGCTGGAATTCAAGCCGCGCGCGAAATCCGCCAGCACGGTGCGCGGCGCGAGGCGTGCGCCCCGCAGCATCCAGCGGTTGCGCGCGCCGGCGATCCATTCGGCTTTTCCCGCCATCATGGCCTGGTATCCCTGGCGGGCCACTTCCGCCGCGGTCATTACCGGGCCGCGAAACAGAGGGCTGTCGGAGAGGCCCGCCGTCTGGCTGAATCCGGTGCCGGTAGGCCCCGGACAGAGCGCCGTGACAGTGACACCCGAGCCGCGCACTTCGTTGGCGACGGCTTCGGAAAGCGACAGCACGAAGGCCTTGCTGGCGTAGTACATGGCCATAAACGGCCCCGGCACAAAGGCGGCCGTTGAAGCCACGTTCAGGATGCGGCCCGATCCGCGCGCCAACATTCCCGGGAGGAACAGCTTGATCAAGTGGGCCAAGGCTACCATGTTCACCTGCATCAGGCGCGCCTCGGTGGCCCACTCGGTTTCGGCGAAGGCGCCCCGCAGCCCGAAACCGGCGTTGTTGATCAGGATCTCGGGAGCGCGTCCCTCCAGGGCGCCGAAAATGGCGGGCGGCGCACCGGGGTCCGCCAGGTCCGCCGTCAGCGCGCGTGCCGAAACGCCATGCGAACGCGAAAGCGCGGCTGCCAATGCTTCCAGCTTTTCCGAACTGCGCGCCACCAGCATCAGGCCATAGCCCGACGCGGCGCACAGCGTAGCCAGCTCGGCGCCAATTCCGCTGGAGGCGCCGGTAATCAGGGCCACGCCCTTCGCCATGCTATTCCTTCTTCTTCAGCCGCGCATCGTTATCGTGGATGAAGCGCCGGATTTCGTCGGACATCCCCAGCAGTTTCTCCCACTGCTCGCGATAGAGCGTCACCGGAAAGCGCCCCAGCCCATATACCGACAGGGCCCCCTTCTCGCTCACTTTCAACGACATCTGGCCCCGCACCGGGGGCTTCTTCAAAGTCTCGTTTTCGGCGCGAAGCCGTTCAATCTCAGCGTGTAGTTCTTCTTCGGAGGGCATAGCTTGTTTCAGTGATACCACACCCCGCCCATGCTACGCTAAGGCTTCCCCGCGGGATGCCCGAATTCCAAGCCATTCTTTTCGACTTCGACGGTGTGCTGCTGGACAGCGAACCGGTTCACTGGGCCTGCTGGGCCGAAGAGTTGGAGGCTTTGGGCGTCACGCTGACCTGGGATTTCTATCGCCAACACTGCATCGGCATCGACGACCGCGAGATGCTGCGCATGATGGCCTCGCAATCGGACCCGCCGCGCGACTGGCGCGAACTATGGACGCTCTACCCGGCCAAGAAGGAGCGCTTCCGCGAGCGCATGGTGGCGCACCCCGCTTTCGACCCGGCGCTGGACGGCCTGCTGGCACGCTTGCACGAACGCTACAAGCTGGCGGTGGTCAGTTCCAGTTCCTCGTCGGAGATCGAGCCGCTGCTGATCGCCGGAGGCCTGCGCGGGCACTTCGACACCGTGGTAGGCGGCGAGCAGGTCGAGCGCCACAAGCCCGCGCCCGATCCGTATCTGCTGGCCGCCGGGCGCCTGGGCGTGACGTGGGCGCTGGTGCTGGAGGATTCGGCCGCTGGAATCGCCAGCGGCCGCGCCGCCGGATTCGAAGTGCTGCCGGTCGAGCGCCCATCCGAGGTGCCGGAATTGCTGCGGCAACGGTTGGGGACCCCGGGCGATTGAGGGCCCTGGGTTGGAGCGCGGCAGCCTTGTCCATGCGATATCCTGATCGGCGAGGAGGATTCCCAGATGTGCCAGCATGCTCTCTCGCGCCGTGACTTTTTCCAACGGATGGCTCTCGGTCCGGTGGTGGGAGCTTCGATTCTCGGCCTGGCCTGGCGCCGCGCCGCGTGGGCGCAGACCATGGCCCCCGGGCGCCGCGACCGATCTGTTTGAGATTCAGAACGTGGCCGAGGGAGTTTACTTCGCTTTCGCGCGGCCGCAGGCGGTGACGAATTGCAATGCCGCCATCTTTGTAAACTCATCCGATGTGCTGGTGGTGGACGCCCATTCGAAGCCTTCGGCGGCGGCGGCGTTGATCGCGCAGATCAAGCAACAGATCACGGCGAAGCCGGTGCGATACCTGGTGGATACGCATTTCCACTGGGATCACTCGCAGGGCAATGCCGGCTATCGCGACGCATTCGGCAAAGATCTCAAGATCGTCGCCAGCGACACCACCAAGAAACTTCAGGAGCAGTTCTCGCAGGCCCGGTTGCGGGAATCGCTCGACCCGCACGGCCATCCGTTTCCCAGCCAGCCGCATGTCCCGGTGTTGCTGGAAGCGGCGCGGCAGCAGTTGAGCGCGGCCGGCTCACCGGAACAGAAAGCGCTGATCGCCGATCGGATCCGCCAGTTGGAAGCGTTCCAGCGCGAGATGCAGAGCTTCGCCCCGGTGCTCCCGACCGTCACGTTCGGCAAGGCGTATGTGATTAAGGACAAGGCTCACGACCTGCACGTGGAATTTCACGGGCGCGCCCACACGGCCGGCGACGTGGTGGTGTTTTGCCCGCAGAAACGCGTGGTGGCGACCGGCGACATGATCCTGGGCACGCTGCCGTTTCTGGGAGACAGCTTTCCCAGGGAATGGCCGAAGACCATCGATTCGGTAGCGAAGCTGGCTTTCGATCACGTGGCCGGAGGACACGGCGCCGTGCAGCAGGGGCGGCAACGCATGACGAGCCAGCGCAACTACATTGAAGAGCTGGCGGTGAGGGTGGAAGCCGGCAAGGAGGCCGGGCAGCCGCTGAGTGAGATCCAGAAGAGCATACCGGTGGCTTCGATCAAGGCACTGCAGGCCGATGGTTACGCCGCACTGGTGAGTGCGGGCCGCAATGAGGCGGCCATGCAGGCGGCGGTGAACACGAATATCGAGCACGTGTTCAACCGGCTGGGGCAGAGCTGAGCCGCTCTGGAAAGCCGACGAGCAGTCCCGCCGCGCCTGGGCTTCGCCCGTTTGCCCCCGCTGGTGGAAGCCGGAGGAAAGCGAAAGCAGCCACAGCCGAGCGTTACACCCATCCCTTGTTGCGCCGGCGATTTTGTAATCGATGCTCCTGGGGTGCTGCCACTGGCGGTCGAGGCCTCGGAAAACACGTTTGGTTTCTATCGCCCGGCTCGCCATTACCGCTTCGGCTTGAAATCCAGGACCTGTACCAGACGGTCCTGGGAATGTCCAGACGGTGGAGTCGATCTTCACCACGCAGAACGGATCCTATGTCGCTATGCCCGTCAATCTTAGCCCGTCGGCGGACCAGTTCTACCTGATCTTTTTCGGGACCGGGATTCGCGGTGCGGGGAGCAATGTGACCGTGACTATGAACGGCATCAATGCGCCCGTCGCCTACGCCGGCCCGCAGGGGGTAGTTTCCGGACTCGATCAGGTAAATGTAGGATTGCCTCCGCAACTCGCGGGCAGTGGAACTGTCAATATCGTGCTGACGGCGGCCTCAAGCGCCGCTAATATCGTCAATATTGCCATCCAATAGCCGGAAAGGTGGAAGCTGCGAACCACCCGGCCGGTCAGGCAAACCAACCGTCCTCGATCTGCTTGCCCGAGACGTGCCCAAGAAGCACGCCGCCGGACCCAGCATAGCGTTAATATAATGAGGCCGAGCCCGCGCCTGGCAGGAGTATCCAACTTGGCAACTGCACGCTCTGCTAGGATTGGTTTTCTGCAATGACGATTCCGGACTATCAGACGATCATGCTGCCGCTGCTCCGCCTCCTCGGTGATGGCCGGGAGCGGCCCTTAGGAGAAGCCGTCGAGGCGATCTCGGAGAAGTTTCACCTGACGCCAGATGAACGTCAGCAACTCCTTCCCAGTGGAACAAGTACCGTGATCGGCAGTCGCGTCGGCTGGGCCAGAACCTACATGAAAAAAGCCGGCTTGATTGACTCCACCAGGCGTGGCTTCATTCGTATTGCAGAGCGTGGCATGGACGTACTGAGGCGGAACCCAGATCGAATTGACGTTAACTTCCTTGAGCAGTTCCCTGAATTTGTCGAGTTTCGGGCACTACGTCGCGGGCAAGCCGCGGTTCCCGAATCAGTTGCCCTAGAAACCACTCCCGAGGAAGCACTTGAGGACGCATATCAAAGGCTCCGGGCAAGCGTGGAATCCGAACTGCTGCAACGCGTCAAGGCAGCATCGCCGGCGTTTTTTGAGCGCTTGGTCGTCAACCTACTCGTCAACATGGGGTATGGCGGCACCTTCCGCGATGCAGGTCAGGCCGTTGGAAGAAGCGGGGACGGCGGAATAGATGGAATCATCAAGGAGGATCGGCTAGGCTTGGATGTCATTTACATCCAGGCGAAACGCTGGGAGGCAGGGGTCGGCCGTCCTGAAATTCAGAAATTTGCAGGTGCACTGCAAGGACACCGCGCGCGAAAGGGTGTCTTCATTACCACCTCTAACTTCACCAAGGACGCCGATGAATTTGTGGGCAGGATCGACAGCAAGATCATTCTGATTGATGGCCCAACGCTCGCACAGCTAATGGTTGATTACAAGGTCGGCGTTTCGCCCGTCCGCGCTTACGAACTTCTTAAACTCGATCCGGACTACTTCACAGAGGAGTAACATTGCCAAGTGGAGCGTCGGAGCGATGGACAATGATGTTCCAACTGCAGGAAACGTGTCGCCTTGGCAGCGTGAAGCAGCGTGCGCCCGAGTGACGCGCCACTCGGAAACTGGTCGAACCGGGCGCCACGGGCCCCAAGTCCGCTCTGGGAAGTTGCACCCAAAGGCGGCCCGCGAAGCCAGATCGCCCAGCACCCGGGTCATCTTCGCGAACGGCCCGATCTTAACGCCTATGGGCGGACCCAAGGGGTACCCGTCCGACTGAGAGTCCGCGCCCCAGCCTACCAGCGCGGCAGGATGCGCTTCCAGTTGGGGTCCACGTGCTTGCGCATTTCGGCTTCGTCGTCACGCTTGCGGTAGGGAATCTTTTCGTAGCGCTCGCGGCCGCGCGCCACCTGGTCGTAATCCAGGTCGACTCCCAGGCCGGGCTTATCGGGAATGCGCACGGCGCCGTTTTCGAAGCGAATGCGGCCGCCCTCCACCACCTCATCCCCGGCGGTCTGCCAGGGATAGTGCGTGTCGCAGGCATAAGTCAGGTTGGGGCAGGCCGCGGCGGCGTGCGTCATGGCCATCAGGCTTACCCCAAGATGCGAATTCGAGTGCATCGACATGCCCATACCCAGCACCTCGGTCATGTGGGAGAGATGTTGCAACTGGCGCATACCGCCCCAATAGTGCGGGTCGGAGAGCACAATTTGCACCGCATCGAGTGCGCGGGCGCGCGGGACGTCGGCGAAACAGGTGACCGCCACGTTGCTGGCCTGGGGTGTGTGGTTGTTTTCAGCCACCAGGCGGTGGCGCACTTCGGCCATCCCATCCAGGGTGGCGCAGGGGTCCTCCAGATAGCCGCCGCCGGATAGCTCGTCTTTCAGCTCGCGGCCCACCCGCACGGAGGTCTCCACGCTCCAGGCGCAGTTGGGGTCGATGCGCAGAGGGTAGGAAGTGCCGAACTCCCGGCGCAGTGCCCGTATGCTGGCAATTTCCACGTCCGGATCCAGCACGCCGCCCTTGAGCTTGATCTCCCGGAACCCGTACTGCGCGATCATCTGTTGGCATTCCCGCACGCAGGCTTCGGCGTCCAGCACCTCGCCCCAGGGATCGTCCCCGCCGTGCTTATAGAAAAGGTACGCGGAGAAGCTCACGGCGTCGCGCAGACGGCCGCCGATCACGTCGCAAACAGGCTTTCCGACAGCCTTTCCAATCAGATCCAGGCAGGCGATCTCAATGGCGGCGAAGGTGCGGGCGTGCCAGTCCAGGGGATTCTCGCCGGGAACCAGATAGGTTTGCGACCGCCCGCCGGGCCCAGAGGGCACCCCGATGGTCGCCCCGGCGGCGGGCCCAGAGGGCACCCCGGGCCCAAAGGGCACCCCCTCCTGGTTGAGATCGCGCCACAGGCCGGCGAGTTGGAAGGGGTCCATTCCGGTGACACGATGCCGCACCGCTTCCAGGCCGGCCAGCGGCCCATCGCCACCGTAGGTCTCGCTGATCCCGGTGAGTCCCGAGTCGGTCTTCAACTCCACGATGGTGCGCAAGGCGAACGGCGCGTGCAGCCCGTAGGAGCTGCGCAGGGGTGGATCGGAAATCGCGATGGGATGGAGGATCAAATTTGTGATACGCATGGCACTGAAATTGCACTAGTAATAACGAAGGTAGATTTCCACAATGGAAGCCGTAATCATCGGTGCAACGCTGTTAAGCAGTTTCGTAGGAGCCTTCGCGATTCAGAAGGTGGCGCTCGAAGGACTATTCCGAATCATGGAGACGGAGCGCAGAGCCCTGAGGGCGCCCCTGCTGCCGCCGGGCGCACCCCGTCCGTAACGCCTACTTGCGCGAGCCGCGCTGTGGGTTTTTAAGTTGACTCTGCCGGATTTTGGCCTTTTTGCGCTTCGGCTTGCTGATCACAAACGTGCCGCTTCCCAGATATTCCGCCTGATACAATTTGTCGTCCGCCAAATGAATTCTCCTCGCAATCGTGGTTTGGATTGATCCCCTATTGTATCGCGCATTATGCTGAAGTAGACGAGCGGGGCGATGGGGCGCCTGCCGGTTGGCAGGTGGAGCGCCTGCCCCACCCCTGGAGGAAATCGATTGCCGGGTAAACGGTTCGCGCTCCTGGCGGCATTCTGGACTGCCGTCGCGGGAGCGCAGCAGGATCCGCACGCGCAACAGCTTTGCGGAGAGGCCAACCAGATCGCGCAGGAACTCACCAAGATCTCGGGCATGCCGCTGCACCACCCGGTGCCGTGCGATTTCATCACCAAAGCCAAAATCAACGAATTTCTGCAGAAGCGCGTGAAGGATGTGGCCAAGCCCGGCGAGATCCGCGCCGAGGAATTGACGCTCAAGAAATTCGGCCTGGTCCCGCAGGATTTCGACCTCGCCAAGAACACCGTGGATCTGCTCACCGAACAGGCCGCGGCGTTTTACGATTACGACCGGAAGAAGCTCTTCATCACCGAGACGACTCCCTCCGATACCCAGGAGCCGGTGCTGGCTCACGAACTTTCGCACGCCCTCGCCGATCAAACTTATAACCTGGGCAAGTTCATCCGCCAGGGGCGCCAAAGCGACGACGGGTCGACGGCGCGGCTGGCGGTGATGGAAGGGCAGGCCACCTGGCTGATGGCCGAATACCTGGCGCGCAAGAACGGGCAGTCGCTGAAGGACTCACCTGCGCTGGTCGAGATGATGAGCAATCCGAGCGACGCCGGCGGGCAGTTTCCGGTTTACGAAAACGCGCCACTCTATCTCCGCCAGACCCTGGTGTTTCCCTACACCAAGGGCATGCTGTTCCAGAACGCCGTATTCCAGCGCGATGGGCAATCGAGCTTCGCGGAGGTGTTCCTGAAGCCGCCGCTTTCCACCCAGCAGATACTTCATCCGGAGAAGTACTTCGAAGGAGTGAAGCCGACCGACCCGGATCTGCCCGATCGGCGCCTGCCGCACGGGTACAAGGGCCTGGTGAGCGGGTCGCTGGGCGAACTGGAACACCGGATCCTGCTGGAACAGTTCTCGGGAAAGAAGACGGCGGACGAAATCGCGCCGCACTGGCGCGGCTCGAACTTCGAATTGAGCGAGAACAAGAAGGCCGGGCGCGTGGTGCTGCTGTATTCCGTGGAATGGGACAGCGACCGGATCGCCGAGCGGTATTTCGCCGCTTACAAGGCCGCGCTCGCCAAGAAATGGAAGACGCTCACGGTGACCTCGGAAACCGCCGATGCGGTGGATGGGCTGGGCGATGACGGCCGCTTCGAGTTGCGCCGCAAGGGCGCCATTGTAACCAGCGTGGAAGGGCTGGACCCTGAGATACACTGAGGATATATGACGATGCGGAGAGGGTTGGGAACGCCAGCGGCGGCGGTGCCGATGGCGGCGCTGATGGTGGCGCTGATGGCAACTGCGGGCGCGGCGGTGGATCTGCCGCGGAAATCCCCCGCGCTGGCCATCGGCCTCAACGGCGGCAAGCAGTTGCCGCTCGACAACTACAAGGGCAAAGCGGTATTGCTGGCGTTCATTCTCACGACCTGCCCGCATTGCCAGCACACCACCGGGCTGCTCAAGCAGCTTCAGGCGGAGTACGGTCCGCGAGGGTTGCAAGTGGTGGAAGCGGCCATCGATCAGGGCGCCGAGGCGCTGGTTCCGGGCTTCGTCCTGCATTTCGATCCCAATTTCCCGGTGGGCTTCGTGTCCTATGATATGGCGGCGGAGTATCTGCAGCATTCTCCCATGTTGATCATGCACGTGCCCGCGCTGGTGTTCCTCGACCGCCAGGGCACCATCCGGGCGGAGTACGAAGGAGACGACAAGTTCTTTTCCGAAGACGTGCAGGAGAAGAATCTACGCGACCAGATCGAGAAGCTGCTGCACTCGGGTGACATGACACGGAAAACGCAAACCGGGAAAGCGGCCGCGAAAAATTAGCGAGGCTCTGTCTCGGGCCGGTAGGCACACAACTCACCGCAGAGGCACGGCGGAAACAGAGGTAGCGCGGGGAAAGGCCAGAAGAGAATTGTCTTCTCCGCGCTTCCTCCGTTTCCTCCGTGCCTCTGCGGTGAACAGACACTTGCCCGCGCCATCAAAGCAGCCGGCTCACCACGGAATCCAGCAACTCCGCATTCGCCACGCTGCCTTGCGCGATGCGGGCATTCCCGCCGCCGCGTCCGGAGGCCTCGGCGAGGGCCGTCTTCAAAACTTTGCCGGCATCCACTCCGGCATCCTCCGAAGCGGCCAGCAGGATCGAGGGCGGGCTGGCAAGGGTGGCCAGAAACAGGGCTTTCGGTTGCGCCGTGAAGTTCTGGGCGATAGCGCGGAGTTCCTCCAGGCTGCCCGTCTCCAGCCGCCGCGAGACCCGCCGCAAGCCGTCGGAACCGGGCGCCGTGGAACCGTAGAGTTCCCTGCCCTGGCAGGCGGCCAGATCCAATTCCAGCTTACGGCGCGTTTTATCCGCTGCGCGCACGGCATCCGATTGCGCGGCCACCGAGGCGGGAACATCGTCGAGAGGCACGGAGAACATCTGGGCGGTCTTGGCGAGGGCTTCGTAATCCGCGCGCGCCCGGCGGATGGCGCGGCCGCCGCAGCGAAACTCCACGCGCGTCGATTGCCGGATCTTTTCCATCCTGCGCAGCATCACCGCGCCGATTTCGCCGGTGGACCGAACGTGCGTGCCGCCGCAAGCGCTGCGGTCAAGGCCGTCGATGGCGACAATCCGCAGAAGGCCTTCACGGTCCGAGGGTTTACGCAGTCCTTGCGCCTGAGCGGCGGGTTCGAAGCGCACCGCCACCGGCCGATTCTCGAAGACCAGTTGGTTGGCGCGCAGCTCGGTTTCCTGCAGGGCACGCGCATCCACCGCGGGGCCTTCCAGGTCGATGGTGCTGCTTTCGGCGCTCAAGTGGAAGCTGACGGTCTTCAACCCGAACAGCTCTTCGAAAACGGCGGAGAGCAGGTGCTGCCCGCTGTGCTGCTGCATGTGGTCGAAGCGGCGCGGCCAATCCACCGAGCAATTCACGGGACCGGCAGGCAGCGGTGCGGCCAGGCGGTGGGCGACCCGCCCGTCTTCCTCGGCCACATCGACGACCGGCACACCGGCGATGGACCCGGTATCGAACGGCTGGCCGCCCGAGGTGGGATAGAAAGCGGTGCGGTCGAGGTAGACCGTGCACCCATCGGCGGACGCATCCACGATGCGCGCGGTGAAATCGCGGAGGTAGGAATCGGTGTAGTACAGTCGTTCGGTCATGGACATTGCTATTGTGGCAGACCGGAGTGTTCGAAATCCCGGCCGCGGGGTGCTAGCCAGTTTCCAGTTTCCCAGAGTTTCCCAGACTCGATGTTGCGAAACCGGTGCGTGTTGGATACAGTGAAAGAAGCCATTCTCCGGCGTGCGCGCCCGTAGCTCAGTTGGATAGAGCGTCTGGCTACGAATCCGATTAAAGCCAATCCCCAGAAAGACTTAGAAAGAAAAATAAGCCACTTAGCTGGGCTGGATTCCCGCCGATATTTCAGGTTTCCCACCACGTCTAGCACAAAATCTAGCACATGGATTTATTGGGGTTGGGCACGGCGCGCCCCTTCACTCCCTATCGCTGCCCATCAGCGCCACCACGCCGAACAGTGCGGCCAGCACCAGCAACGCGGTTCCCTGTTGCTGTTTCGTGGCGTTCTGGTGGACGAACTGTTGAAGCCACGTGAGCGCTTGGCCGTAGTCCTTGTACGCGGGTAGATACTTCAGGTCCGCAGCAAAACCCGAACGTGACCCTGATTTCCTGCCCGCGCCCAGCAACCGGCAACCATCCATTTATGTGATGCGCACAGCGCGGGGCATAAACCAACCGGGTGTTCCGGGGTACAGCCATGAGTGGAGTTCAGGTGATTTCTCCATGCCCATTGCAGCCATTCGCGCCATCATTCCCTGGTCCGGGGGTGTATCTTGGTTATCCAAGGGACACGTCCAGTTCAGGTAACCGCCCCGGTCCTGAAGTCGCCAGTACGGAATCCACGGCGCAACTTCGCGGTTGCCCGATGCGACGGACTGCAACAGGCCGGTAATTGGCTCACGTGCGGGTGCATGTGCGGGGCCACGCGAACCCGCCGCGACGGACGCGTCCAGGTGCGCAACGCGCCAGTCACGCCCGCCGACAACCGCAGTCCAACCCTCTGTGAGTTCCCGGCACGCATCTTGGATTTCCTGCTCAAGGCTGGTGATACTTGCCCATCGTTCATTGTTCAGGTCACCACTTTCATAGGCTTTCATAACGTGCCTGCGAAGCGGACCCGTCCAACGGTCAGTATCGTCAAGCACAGATGCCAGGTCGCTCATGCTGATGTTGTCGATGAACGGAAGCTTCACACGGCTTAGGTCCAGTACGCGCTGTGGCGCATCTGCGTCGAGGGCTGACTTCCTAGCAACACCTACGATGCCACCCAGCAGCCCTTCAAGTAGGAGATTGTCAGTCCATCCAACTGCGGACTGGGAGCACCCAATCAATGGGGCCGGAAAGACTAATAAGCGGCCTGCGGTGAATAGCGGAAGGGCTTCACGCGCCAAAAAAGTGGTTACTTCTGGCGGAATTGGGTTGGCCCATGACATCGACACGACATAGCGCTTGTCACTGGTGCGGTCAGCGGTAACCGCGTATCCATGGCCACCAGCGCCCAAAAAATCACCGTGCTGGGGAACAATCACCATTCCGCTACCGAGTTCCCCCTTCCACTTGACTACTACCGTTTCAAAAAGCGGGCACAGTATTCGCGCCCAATCACGAATCTCAGCAACCGAGCAGGCATCCACGGCGATAGCTGCATGGGCTTTAGCACGAATCGCCGCAGCCACTCCAGAGAAGCCGCCACGGCCCCAGAAATCATAAAAGAGAGTTTCAATTCCGCTCTTCTCTTCATGCCAATCGCGCCACCAGCCAAGCAGGGGCCGCACCTGTTCTGCCACCACGCCCCGCAACCCGCGCGCGCCACAATCCCGAGCTATCGCCAAGGCGTCTGCTGAGTGGAACCAGTCCAGTAGGGGCCGTATGCGCTCATCTAGGTACCGTTCAAATTTCCGCGCGCGTTTCTTGGACTCTTCGCTAAACCGGGCATCGCTCACCAGCGCTGTGGCAGTGCTTGCGGCTTCGCTCACGCGCCCGGCTAAAGCCAGTGACTCGGCTTCGAGCAACCAAGCGCGGGACACTACTTCCTCGCGAAAATGCCGGTTGGCCATGGCCGCGTCTGAGCGTACAGCCTTCAGGCACTCGCATGCCTTGGTGAGATTCCCAATGTTGACTGCCGTCCTTCCGAGCCACCAAGAAACATCGGCAAGGAACAAATCGACTTGGCCCTGTATTTCCAAACGATGGTCGTTTCCGAAGGTGAGCGCGGATTGCAGTGCGTCAAAGGCTTCCCGATATAAACCTTCGTCGCCCGGTTCGGTTTGATCCGCGATGCGTACAAGGGTGCGCCCCTTGGCGAACAACACATTTGCGCGGGCCGTGGCTGCTGATTCCGCGTCTTCGCGGCCTTCGGTTGCCCAGGATTCGGCGCGTCCAAGGTAAAGTCTGGCCGTGGTCGCATCTTTCAGTTGCGCGGACAATTCGGCAGCCTGAAGTGCGATGTTCATGAGCATCCGGCCATCGGCATGTCCTTCAACCACCCTGTACGCTGCTTCGCAAAGAGCGCGTGACTCGCTCACCTTCCCTGCCATGTTGAATTCCGAAGCTACCTGCCCGATCACCATTGCGGTTCGCTGGTAACTGGTGTGCTCTGGGCTGGCCATTGCGTCCAGCAGCGACACGAACGCCCGAACGTGCGCGTCCTGGTACTGGCCAGCTTTGCACAGCGTCCGCAGCCACGTAGCGTCTATGACCAAGCGCATGTCTTCAGGGACCATCTGGCCTAGTTGCGTCACGGTGGCCCCAAGGTCAGTCACGGCATTCAGGTCCTGCATGCGCCATAGCGTATGAAGGTGAATGACCAGTGCTTCAGCGCGGATGATTGGGTCTTTGTCAACCCCCGCTTGGGCCACGTATTCAAGAACCTCAGACGCTGGCCGGTCAAAGCGGCCCAGTTGCGCCAACTCCAGGGCGATGATTCCGGGTCGCTCACCCAGCGTTTGTAGTCTCTCCACCAATTTTCGCGCGCGCTTGCTGGTTGCAGCCATATCCGCTTCCTGTAGGTGCTGACAACCCATGTGTTCGCCCCACGCGCGAACCGCCTGCAAGATGGTGCGCCGTTCCAGGTCCTTGTCCCCCGCAGCCATCGCAAGGTCAGCACCATCTTCTGCGCACTGCGCAGCGGTATCAAAATCGTTGGTATCCAGCGCCGCGTGCGCCGCGTCCATTTTGGCCTTGGCGTCATGTAGCTGGCGCTGGGTCACCGGGTCGGTAATAACGGAGAAGGATTCGATTAGCGCGCGGGCATAACTTGCGGCTGCAACGGCTGCGTACCCTTGCCACACGTCGTTCTTGTGCTGGTCGCAATAGTCGCTGATACCGCGAACGATGATGTATCCCAGCCCAGCCGTCCAAGTGCCATCCGCAATGCCGGACGCTTCCATCTCAATTGCGCGAACGCCGAACTTGTCTCTGAGTGCATCGCGAATCTCGGGGTCTTTCAGCAGGGCGTTGGATGAACCGATGGGGCCGTAGTGTATTCGCGGCTGGCCTGAACGACGGTAGGCGTCAATCGGGTGCGGAGTTTCAACACCTGCAACAAACAGCCTGTCCGTTGAGGTATCGGGCCGTGCTGCACCCTCAACGACAGCGCGTGCTATATGCTCTTCCCAAGGGCACCTGCCCGCGAGTCGGGCCGCTTCCAGAACGCGCACCTTGCCAAGCAGGGCAGCGGATGGGGGTGAAGCTGCGCTGCGCACCAGCACTTGTTCAGATTCCACTTTCAAGTGGTCATATTGAACCACGCCGTTCTGATCGCTAACAACGACATCGCCAAGGCGCACGTGCTTGTCTGCGTCGGTGGGGTGGGGAACACCACCAGCAATTCCGACCATCAACACGTGTTCCAGATGCGGGAAGCTGTGCGATAAGTGGGACGCCACGGCTGATGCGCTGTTGTTAGCCGGTTTCTTCTGGAGTGCAACTACGACGTGATGATTGCCAGCGCCATCAATGGCCGGTATTCTGCCAAAAGCGTAATCATTCGGGTCCCCGGAAACGGTAGTGGGGCGCGCACTATCGAGCATCGCCAGCATTGCCGCGAATTCCTTCGGTAGCGCCGTGACCACGGCGAACTGGCACTTTTCCCAATCACCACTCATAACGTTCCCTCAGTAGATTCTACTGCTGGTCGCTGCACGTAAGGGCCACCACCCAAACAGCGCGGGCATTGCCAAGACACCGACCGGGCTTCATGGCCGCACCCCAGCGATTTGGGCCAGCGCCACGCGGCTGGCGTCCGGGGCCGCTGTCAGGATTCGACGCCACAGCCGGGCCGCGTCTGCCCGCAGGTCCATCACTTCGGAATATCCCAAACCTTCCCCAATTCGCTAACCCGTTCACCAAGGGCCTTCACGGCTGATTCCACCTTGCCCACGTTGTTGATGTCTTGAACGGCATCCCGCTGGCGTGCCACAAGGTCCCGCGCTGCTGCGGCTAACTTTTCCAGCAAGACTAGACGGTCTTCTGGAATGAGCATGAAGCCCTTGAACGGCAGTTCTTCATCGTCTGTGGAAACCAGTTTGACCCGCATGCGAAACGTGGAATCCGGTAGGTTCGTTGGCTGTGTCATGGCCCCATGGTCCCACGTTGCACAGCCCGGCCCAAGTAGTGAAGGGCAGTAGTGCAAGTAGTGATGGCCACCGGTTCCCGGACCCCAGCCCCATTTGCTTCCGAAAGCCCCTGTTCGTTTTCACGTAACTACAACAAACCGCAAAAGATGCCCAAACAGGGTTACGGGCGCGTGCTAGATTCGTTTTGAGTCTGGCGAACGTTCCATTACGCGCTATGAAGTCGCGCCCGCGAACTTCCGCAAGGACTCCAAACCTCACGAAGCAGCCCCCCACCAACAAGAGTCATGAATAGCTGTTTAAACGCCCCAAGTGCAGCGCCAGTTGAAGTGCTGCGCCACAAGCCTGCGGCTGCGTTCCTTGGAATCTCGGAAGCGCAGCTTTTCAAATTGAACCGGCTGGGACAAGGCCCACCCCGCAGCCGCTTGGGCCGCTTGCCGATCTACAGAATTTCCGATCTACGGCAATGGCTTCAGGAGAACCTGAAGCAATGACGGAACAGGCCCGCGTAATCCACAATCCGCCACCCCACACGCGCTGGGAGCGCAGCAACAGGGGCACCCTGTTCCTAAGACAGCATCCAAAGCTCACGCTGGGCATCGTTTTTCAGAATGATGACCACTCGTTTTCCTGGGTGTCCCGCGCGTACCACCGGGATGAACCCTTGCGCTATCCGAGTGAGTACGGCGCGTGTGATGCGCTGCTTACCGTGCTGGGCATGTAGTCACCGCACAAAGAAAGAGAACACAAAATGACCGGACCCATGACGATGATTGGTAACGGGCACTTGACCGTGTTGGACTTGCTGGAAGTGAAACCTAGCACGTTCACGCCGGAAGATGTTGCCGCGCTGGAAGAGATGGCCCGCCAAACGGTGCCCGAATACGAAAAGAGAATGGCCGCGCATGTGGACGCGCAGAAGTACGAACGCGAGCTAACGCGCACGCTGGCCGAACTGGACGGCCTGCACTCGCAAGCCGCACAGGAAGCGCGCCACATGCTGTTAGCATCAGCCGATGAAGTCATTGCCATGACATCGGCGTGCGACGTGAAAGCGTTGGCTGCACTCCTGCGGCCCGCGCAGGATCAAGTCCAGTTGCTCACCGATGCACAGGACTTGCTGCGGTTCAAGCGCATTCCGGCTGGGCGCATCCAGACGCTGGAAGCGGCGGTGAACCTGCGGCGCGTTGAAGAGTTGCTGGCGTCCATCGCAGCTTCACTGTCCCACGCGCGGACTCTGGACAAACTGATTCAGAGCGGAATCTTCCGAAATGACAACCGAGTGGCGGTTATCAGCGAACAGACAGAAGCTCTGCGCGCAACCGCAAAGGAAGCAACGCGCCAAGTCGGACTGGCTGAAGATGCCCTGCGGGAAGAGCGGAAGCGCCAAGCCACTGCGGAACAGGGACGGATGGCAACGGGGAAAATCACCCGCGCCGAAGTTGCCGCAAGCATTCCCAATTACGCCGGGCACGTGGCCCGATAACCTGCATTCCCAAAGCGACACAAAACAACATGCCACAGGAAAAAGACATCAACCAGATGACCGCTGACGAACTCCGCGCGGGCATCAACGAATACAACCAGCAACAGCAAGCGGCCCTTGACCCGTTGCCCCTTCCCGCCGCAGCGAATCGCGCGGTCCTCAACCCCACGCAACAGGAAACCCTGTTTGAAAACTGGGTCGCAGACATCTACGCCCGGCCTGCCCAGACCTGGACCCCCGAAGAGATTTCGGTCATTCGCGCGGCCACCGTGCGCGCCCTGCGCACGCTTTAACGTTTCAAGGAATCAGGAACAACGAACATGAACAGTGACGAACTACAGGGCGCGGTTTCGCGCCTGACCGATGAAGCCATTACCGGCCTGTTGCAGGTGATTGGTGATGAAGTCAAGGCGCGCACCGAAGCGCGCAACGCGGCTTTGCCGGATGATGTCTGGCTGGCCGCACGGCAGGGGCATCCCAGCCAAGTGACGCGGGAACAGGCCAACCAGCTTGTGGAAGCGGGCACGCATGAACTGGTGACCGCGCCGCACGGTGATGAACCCACGGACTTGTGTTGGGTCCGCACGAAGCTGGGCCATGTGGTCCAGGTGCCGAAGGAAAGGGCCATCGAACTTCTGGACGCTGGCACCCACCGGCTGGCCAAGCCGGAAGAGTACGGCGCGAAAGCGTAACGTTGGGCGCGGGGTCAGGATTCCGGACCCCGCGCCCCGTTCAAGGAAACCATTCATGCAAACAATTCCATTGGGAAAAATCGCGGTTCCCGCACCGGGCACGCCTGTGTCCTTGGCCAGCGTTGTGGCGGCGCTGACGCCTGCGCAGTTGGCATTCTTTCCCCCCAACGGCGCGGTGCATAAAATCCAGGTGTGGGCAGACACCACAGACACAGGAATCACTTATGTGAAGTCCGCGTCCGGTGTCAAGATTGCACCCCTTCCCGTTCCCGCAAACGGCCACTGTGAACACTTTGCGATTGCTGCGGGTGAAGGCAACCGGGTCAACCCGAACGATTACGCCTTTGACGCCACCACAGCCAACCAGGGGCCGATAGTAACGCTCTGGGTGGAATAAGCCATTTTCGCGGACCAAGGAAGGCCCCGAGTTCCCGCTGAATAGGCGGGGCACAGGCCGGGTAACGCACGCAGGCAGCAGGCACCCGGCCTGTGCATGTCACTTTACAACGCAAAGTAGGTAACGAAATGGATATGCTCGTAGACGCTATTGCAGCGGCTGTGGCGGAAGAATTGAAACCGCTTTTGGAAATGGCAAGTGTGAAGCCAAGACTGCTGACGGTGGAACAGGCGGGAATCTACGTTGGCAGGACGCCAAACGCTGTGCGGATTTTGTTGAGTAGGGGTGCCTTCCCAGCAGTGAAGGCGGATGCCCGGACGATGCTGGACGTTCAGGACCTGGACAGATGGATTGACCAGGGCAAGAACTGAAAAAGACGGGCCGGTGGTGATCCGGCCCAAGTGACGAATGAAGAGTAAATCTCAGCAGTCCCACTATACGGAATGCGCAACCCGCGTTCCGTCCTACTGCCGTGTTTCTCTATCGTTACGTCATTGTCAATCCGGGCACTTGCGCCCCGACTTTTGATGTAAAAAGGAATTCGATGATGCTAACCAAACTGGAGTACCCGGAAGACACCGCTCCGAATTTCGGGCAGATACTCGAACAAACGGAATACCTGCGGGGCATGCTATTCGCTGATAGTGCTGAACTGCACGTGGACCTTGACCCGAACCTGATTGACCGGTTCGGCACGGGCAACCGCGATTTCTGGCGCGGCTTCATTGAGGCATCAGGCATTGTTAAGATGTACCCGGAGACGCCCCCGTACATCCCCGTGCAAGGCCCCACTTACCCGCGCGTGCAATTCAAGGCCACATACGGCATGCTGACCAAGTTCTTGGCCTTCCTTCAGGAAGAGATTCACACCCGCCAAGGAATCCAGTGGAAGTGGGACGCAGATGGACAGCAGGAATCGCGGGCAAGGGGTGGAACCTTCCGCGTGACCGGCCAGAAGGGGCAGGAAGTCGTTCGCGTGCTGTACTTGGGTTGTTCCGTTTCCAAGGAATCGTTCCGGGAAGAGGCAGACCAGATTGTTCAGTGGGTTCCCAGACGCTGACGCCATTTTCGGGAGCACTTTGTATCGTACCATTCAGCGATGTTTAAACGCGCCAACATCAGAAGCCCGACTTGAAGGTCCCCGCGCCCGGCACCCCCCTGGTGGCAGACCGGTGCAAGAGCCGTCCTGCAAACCGGCCAGAGTCCGCGCCCTGTGGCCCAGCGTGGCCGTGGCGACATCCACGGGGGCAGGGTTGACGTTCGGTGCCGGGTGGTTTCTTGGCGTGCGTGGTGGGCCTGCTATCGGGCTTGCCAGCCAATGCAGAACGGCAATACGGAAACCGGGGAAATCCGCGCGCAATCCCAGGGGTTGCGTAAACCCTTCAGTCCTAACTACACACACGCGAGACGCGTAAGAAAAATTTCAAGTCTTACCGCGTTATTTCGTGTGTCTTTATTGGACTATTGACTTAATCGGCTTGGCTGACTTGTAAAAGTTTTTACACGTCTCGCGTGTGTAGTTCAGCGTTCGCAATTGCCGATGGAACGGGCCGGGTATTGGAGTATTGGGATTATCGGGTTATTGGCGATTTTCGCAAAGTCGGAACCGGATTAACAAGTACTTAATCACCGTAAGGTACGCGTACAATGTACTTTGCAGTGCAGAGTACTTCGCACCGCTTGCAGGCTGCCCGGCAATAGCGGCCTACTAATCCGCGCCGCGCCGCAGCGAACAGAGCCTACGGGGCGGAATCACGCCACCCCCTGGGTGCGCATCACCAGGGCCGGGGGCTGTCCAGTCCCCGGCCCGGCCATCACGATCATGCTGGGGTCCCCTGGGATGCCCAGCACCACAGGATCAAGACATCATGGAAGAGAAGAAACAGCCCACGGGTGTGGGCCACCGGTTTCAGGAAGACCACCCGCGCTACGGTGGCCGGAAGAAAAAGACTGCCGCACAGGCGCGCGAATTGGCCGAACAGCTTGGCGTGGACCCACTGGAATATATGCTGAAGCTGCTGACCGTAGACGTGGTTGACGAAGTGGAGATCGACGCCAAGGGCAAACCGCGCAAGGTCAAGGTGGCGATTGGCCACGAACTGAAAATTGACATTTGCAAGACGCTGGCGAATTTCTTCTACCCACGCTTGACCGCTACTCAGGTGACGGGCGCGAACGAAGGACCGTTGGAACTGGCCACGTTCGACTTGACCCCGCTGATTGCTGACCCCAGGGCTGCCGAAGTCCTGCTACAGGCCGCAATGATGATGGCTGAACATGGCGCGGCCACTATCGAAGCTGAGCAAGGCCCAAAGCCCAAGCTGCTGGAAGCGGACTACCCGGAGTGACGCGGGCCGCAGGCGCAGCGCCGATGGGCGCGCCACTGGTGGCCAGCAGCGTTGCTGGCCACTGCTTTGCACGTTTAAACGCGCTATCTCCGAAAGGGACTTTTACTCTGAAATGGATTGGAACCGCTCAACAGCTATCGGCTTAGCCAGCATGAAATGCCCGGCCTGTCTGGGGCTGGGCATGTGCAAGACCCAGCCTTGTGATTGCGTCACCCGCGCCATTTTCAAGGCGTGCTTCAGCCACTTCACGTTTTGCACGAAGAAAGACCGGGGCGCGCGGATAGTGAATCTGAACTGCGTGGGTGTGCAGGGCAGCCGTCGCAGGGTGTTCGGCTGGACCGACGTAGACTACATGGTTGATTTCAACCTGATTTGCAAACGCACGCTGACGGAAGCCGAATGGGAAATGTTCCGTTTCCACTACCTGCTGGGTGCGGACGCGGCGCTGTGCGCGCGTCGGTTGAACATGGACACGGGTACTTTCCAGCGCGCCTGCAATGACATTGAATCGAAGCTGGGCCGCGCGTTCCGCGAGACTGAACCTTTCGGCCTGTACCCGCTTGACGAATACATGGCACCCACGGCCCCTGGGTCCACGGTTACCCCGTTTCCGGGCACGAAAGCCGCGCGATACCAACCGCTACGCCCGCCGATGGCAGCGTAGGTCTGATCTCAAACCAGACGCGCTAATTGTCATATTCTCCGTGTTATCAGCTAGTTGTGCGCCGCAGAATTCGGCCATGTGCTATTGTCTGTGCTAATCAGGGGCTTGGCCAGCCGATTTTCCGAAACAAAACTGTGGTTCCGTGTTGCGGAAGTGACAGGGCGGTTTTGACAGAAAACAGCATGCAAGTGGTTTAGAATCAGTAATTTATTGGAGAGAACTAGGTCTGATTCCCGACTATACATGTGAAATGCAAATCACAAGCAAGCTGGCTGACGGCGCGTTGACGCGTGAAGCCAACATGGAGTGGAACCGCTCCCAGACTATCGCCTTGGCCAGCATGCACTGTACCCATTGCCACGGGCTGGGACTTCAGAAACACGGCACGTACTGCGTGCCGTGTGGCTGTGTTACCCGCGCCATCTTTAAGGCGTGCTTCAACCGCTTCAAATCGTGCGTGACGAAGGACAAGGGCGCATCCACCGTGAAGCTGGAACGCTTGGGGATGGGCACGGGCCGCAGTTCCCACATGACGTTTGGCCGCAAGACCGAAGAGTACATTGCAGACTTCTACCTGATTTGTAAGCGCACACTGACCGAAGCCGAATGGGATCTGTTCCGGTTCCACTACCTGCTGGGCGCAGACTGGAACCTGTTGCAGCGCCACTTCACCAGCCTATCGCGGGAAGCATTCGTCACCATGACGCAGACCATGGAACATAAGCTTGGACGCGTCTTCCGTGAAACGGCCCCGTTCGCGCTGTATCCGCTGGATGAGTACTTCAGCGCCACTACGCGCGGCGCGGCCATCGTGCCCAGCACACCCCTGGACACGCGCACCCGGCCACAGCGTCTACGTCCCCCGATGCGGCCCGTTGCTGTGGCTGCTGCGTGAATCCTATGTCACAGCAAAAGGCGTTCACCACGATGGGGCAGGTAGAAGCGTACCTGTCCCAGCCGCGCATCAAATGCTTGGTGTGCGGTGCGTCCTTCAGGAGTCTGGGGATGCACCTAAAACACCAACACGGCATGACGGCGGATGACTACCGCATACGCTTTGGAATACCGTTCGTTTGCGCGCTGGAAGCGCCTGACTTGGTGCAATACCGGTCCAGGTTGGAACAGGAAAGGGCGCTGGACCCGGCCTACGCTGAACGCCGCGCGCAGCACCTTGCCCGTGCGGCCAGCGCGCCCCGCGCCCATCCCAGACGGCGCTGTCCCACTGAGCCTGACCCATTAGCCCGGCTGGACGAAGCTCTGCTGCTATCGGTGGGCAAGGCTGAACGCATGCAGCAGTTGCGTGAGAAGTTGGCCGATGGTGCAGCCGAACGCGCGCAGGCCCGCAAGGAACGGCACGAACGCGAACGCGAGTACAGGGCGCGGTACAACGCGCGCAAGGCAACAGCCGAATGACGCGCTTGTATCTGGCAATCGCAACGTGGACACACAGGCCCGCCGATTGGTACGGGCTGGGGGTGCTGGAAGCCAGCACGAAGGATCAAGCCCGCCGTCTGGCTGAAGCCTGCTGGCCGGACACGCCGCACACCGTCCGGCCCGCAACCGTACAGACCGGCCAACAGCTACGCTGGCTGCGGGATGCGAACACGGCAGACGGTGCGCGCGCTTCCCGGCCCGCGCCACCTTGGGCGCAGCGTGGCTGGTGTCCCCTGCCCCTGGAATTGCCCCAGAAAGAAATTTCTTTTAGTGCGTCTGGTTTTTGTGCTACAGTCTGAACAGGTCCTAAATTATGACGGCCACCACAGACAAGAAAACAGCCCCAACCCAGCGCGGCCTTGGTACCATCTACAGGCGCACGGTGGTTGAAGCAGATGGCACTGAACGTGAAATCCCGACGTGGCATATCCAGTTCAGCGTCAACGGTAAGCAGTTCCGCGAATCGACGCACAAGGACAGCTACAACGAAGCGCAGAAGTACCTGAAGCGGCGCATCACCGAAGTGACCACGGGCAAGTTTCTGGGCACCAAGATTGACCGGACGCTGATGTCCGAATTGCTCACCGACGTGATTGCAGACTACGAACTGAAGGACAGGCACAGCGTAGACAGCATGGCCCGGCACCTGATTGACAAGTACCTGCTGCCCCACTTTGGTGACTACCGGGCGTCCAATGTCAAGGTGCCTGTCATCACTGCGTACATACGCAGCCGCAAAGCAGCGGGCCGCGCGGTGGCCAGCGTCAACCGGGAACTGGGGTTGCTGCGCAGGGCCTTCACGCTGGGCGCATCCAACGGCAAGGTAGGCCCGGCCAACATGCCGAATTTCAAGGGGCTGTTCCAGAAGGAACAGAACGCGCGCCAAGGATTCTGGGAGCACAGCGAGTACGAAGCGTTCCGGGACGCGCTGCCCATGGATGAACGCGGCCCGTTCATCTTCGGTTACTGGACAGGTTGCAGGCTTGGCGAAATCCTTGCACTGGAGTGGCCCCAGGTGGATCTTGAAGGCCGGGCCGTGCGCCTGCGCGCGGACCAGACCAAGCCGGGTGAAGCGCGCATCATTCCCCTGGGTGGGCCGGGCGGGGACCTGCATGACATGCTTGTAGCGCAGAAGCAGCGCCACGCGGACCTGTGCCCGGAATCCCCGTGGGTGTTTTTTCGGCAAGGCAGCAAGTACGTAGATCGGAAGTCCCCACGGCGCGGCCAGCGTGTGGATGACATCCGCAAGGGCTGGGCCAAGGCGGTTGAAACCACGAAAACCCTGGAAGCCGCCCAGACGCTGGGAATCCGGCCCGAAGACGTGACGGACGAACAGCGGAACGCGGCCAAGGGGATTGACCGGCTGTTCCATGACCTGCGCAGGACCGGGGTCCGCAACCTCATTCGCGCTGGCGTCCCCCAGAAAGTGGCCATGATGATTAGCGGCCACAAGACCACCAGCATGTTCAGCCGCTACAACATCGTTGACGAACGGGACCTGCATGACGCGGCTGACAAGCTGGCGAAGTACCTGAACGGCAAGACCGGCAACGGCCAGAAGTGACCCCACCACCAGGGCGCAGGGACCCGGCAACCTGCGCCCACTTCCTTAACTCTCCTGCACTGGCCCCAACCTCAACAAATCCGTGTGCTAGATTTGTGCTATTCGATGGACAACCTTTCCCCCGAAGATGCGAAAGCGCTGAAGGCCCTTAAAGCAGACCGGCTGGGCTACTTTTTGATGGGCCTTATCCTCGGTTCCTGCATGATCGGGGTGGCGGGTTGGGGTTTCTGGATGTACGGCCTACGCAAGCTGTGGATGGTTATTGCGGCCACCGGGTGCCTGTTCGTGAGCGGCGGAATCTCAATCTGGAAGAGCAAGACTGAAGAGATTCGGGAACTTCATCAGGGCGCAATCCACGTGCAGAATCCCCCGTCCCAATGCTAAGATGTAGAGGCAATGGACGCACGGCACACCAACGGAACCACGGCGGTAGCACAAACCCGTGCGAAAGGGCAGGGTCAAGGGGTGTCTAGCACAAATCTAGCACAAAACGAAAATCCTCCTTTCGTCATTGTCTGTAAGTAGTTGATAACAAAGTGCGCGCCCGTAGCTCAGTTGGATAGAGCGTCTGGCTACGAACCAGAAGGTCGGCAGTTCGAATCTGTCCGGGCGCACCATAGAATCAATGATTTACAGCTAATTGACCAACTTCTGATTCTGGTCCGTAGCCACAGACGTAGCCACGGGGTTCAGAATCGTGTCCATCTGTACCGCTACCTCGCGTTTGGTCTGGTCCAATACGTGGGCGTAGGTCTGCATCGTGAACGATACACTGCTGTGCGCTAGAAGTTCCGATACGTAGCGCGGGCTCACGCCTTGGGCAAGTAGAAGCGTAGCGACCGAGTGCCGAAGGTCGTGGAAACGGATTTTCGGCAGTGTGCCGCGCTTGAGGATTCGATCAAACTTCCGGATCACTCCTCGTGCGTCGAGCGGCGTACCGGTCGGCGTCGTGAACACGAATCCGGAATCGTGCCACTTTTCTCCAGCGGCCCGACGCTCCTCGATCTGCTTGACCTGATGGGCGTGAAGGGCAGAGGTCGTTACGGCTGGCAGATTGATCGTATGCACTTTGTCCGCCTTGGTCGGGATCAAGTGCAGCTTTCCGTCAACACGCTGTAGGGCCTGTCTCACCGTCAATGTGCCGTGCTCCAGCCTGAAATGGAGCCGATGTTTCTACCCGGAGTGGAACAGAGCCCTCAGCCCGGGCCTTATCGCGACCTCATCGGGATGATGCGCGCCAAAGGGGGAGAATACCCGCAGATCTGGCACATGTTCGCGTTCCTGCCGCAGGCCACTCAGCACCTGGCCCGCTTTACGCAAGAGATCATGCGCGGCCCGGCGCCGCTGACACCGGGCATTCGGGAGTTGATCGCGGCGTATACTTCGTATCGCAACGATTGCCCGTTTTGAGTGAAATCCCACGCCGCAGGTGCGGCGGCACTGTTGGGCGATGAGGCGTTGGTCTGGGCCGTGTTGCGCAACTTGGAGAGTTCGCCGCTGGACGAAAAGCACAAGGCGCTGTTCCGTTTTGTGGATAAGGTCAACCACGACTCGCCGCGCATCGCGCCGGAAGACATGCAACCGGCACGCGCCGCCGGATGGACCGACGAAGCGATTTACTTCGCCATCACGGTGTGCGCGCTGTTCAATTTTTACAATCGGTGGATCGACGCCGGCGGCGTCCACGCGATGTCCGATGAGGCCCACCGCGAAGGCGGGAAGCGCCTCGCCACCCAGGGTTACGCGGGCTAACAGTAGCTCCCCGTCACGCCGGGAATCGCGCTTTCACCGCCGAGACGCGGGGAACGCAGAGGAAGCGCGGAGAAAACACTCCTTTCCTTTTTCCTGCGCCGATGCGGCTGAAGATCCGCACTGACAAGAGGGAGGCAGTTGCGCCGAATAACCGGCATTACCGCGCGGCGCGGCGGCGGGAGTATCCACCGAACGCGAAAAACGCTCCGATGCCCAGGAGAGACAGCTTGCCCGGTTCAGGAGCCGGCACCAGTTCAACAACTTGTCGGACCGTTGGTCTGTGCAGTAAATGGCCCGCCATCGAGACTGATCTCAGTGAAGACATCGAAGAAGCTGCTGACCAGGAAGCCGCCGGCGGTAGCTGCAATTGTTGTCTGGCCGGTGGTTGTATCGCTTGGATCAAGCATTACCTCGACAACTTCGACACTGTGGCCCCCCACGCTGCCGGTCACGTCCATGGAAGTCATCCGGACGTTGAAAGTCCCGAGCTCGGAGTCCGAGGTACGACCGAAGACCTCACTGTCCACTGGACCGGTCAAGGTGAAGGCAGCAGGCGTGCCGCCGCCCAGGCTGACAAGGCCGGCCAGCACGGAATCGAAACTCACGGACTCATTACCGGCGCTGAAGGTCGGCACGATATCGCTGAATTCGCCAAGCGTTACCTGGCTCAGGGAAACACCGGGATAGTCGACTGGACCGGCGGCCGCGTAAAAGCCCTGCGATGGCGGCAACCCGGCCGTCGGTTCAACCACGCTGGCCCGAATGGCGGGACCGGACAGAATGAGCAAGAAGGCCGGCAATGCAATCCGCAGCCCTTAACCCTCTAACCCTCTAAGCATGGAAGCGATTCGTGGCATCTTCAACCTCTCCGGCAAACAGCCTTTCGCGCAGAAGCCAGTATTCCAGCGATCCGCAACGAGTATGGGCAAATGGTATACCCAAAAACACAGGTGTCAAAAGAAGATTCGACCAGAATACGACCAGAATCGGCCAGAGGGATAGGCCCTGGTACGCGGCGGCCGGCAAATGCTGGACGGAGATCGCTCCGAGACAACCTGCCGTCCCTAGCCGCCCATCTGGCCGAAGGTCCTCATTGCATCATCGTGCGCAGTGCCGCTTCAAGTTCCGCAGGGTGGAATCCGAACGGGCCTGGAGCGCTTTTGTAGACCACGCGGCCGCCGCGGTCGATGAGCAGCAGCCGGTCGGGCCAGCCGGTGTACAGCCGCTCGACGGTGTTGCTCATGCCGTCGATGAGGGCCGGGAAGCGAATGCCCAGTTTGCGCACGCAGCTCTCCGCCACCTCGGTTCGCTCGGTCTCGGCCCGCGGATTGCGGAAGATCACGCCGTCGCGGATGTTGCTGCTCATTTGCCAGATGTCGCTGGGGTGCGCTTCTTCGATATAGACGGCGTAAAACACTACGCGGCCGCGGTAGGTATCGTACAGCTTGTTGAGCGCGGGAACCTCCCGGCGAAAGGGCGGTCAAGTATAGCTGCCGAAGACCAGCGCCACGGGCTGGGAGCCGCGAAACGAAGAGAGTTGTACGGTGGTGGTGTGGTCCAGCGTGGGAAGGCTGAAATCTGGCGCCATGTCGCCGGCCTGCACCTGCCCGGCGCGCGCCCGCATCCATAGCGTTTCGAACGGCAGCACCATCATCATGGGCATCGGCACGTGAGTCATGAAGCGGCCGAACCTATCGGGGGGCTGGCGCATGGCCCAGTAGAGGCCCGCGCTGAGCGCGAGTTGCGCGGCAATCAGGATCGCCACCACCAGCAGCAGCTTTCGTCCCACCCGGCGCAACATGATTCTAGGATTCTAACAGGGTGCGGGAGGGATATGGTATAGAAGCAGTGGTGTGAGCGGCGTGAGCATCGTAAGGGCAAAGCTATGACGGCGGCGTTTCGGGCGCTCGACGTCACCACGGTCTACCGGAGCTCAGAGTCAGGAGGGAAAAGGAACCACGGCCGGGGAGCGGTCCGCGCCATCGAGAATGTGGATCTCACCGTCCACGCGGGCGAAATGGTGCTGCTCATGGGACCCTCGGGCCTTCACTTTAAGGGCGCGGACGTCGGGGTGCCTGGCCTTGCGGAAGACCCGTCGGTGCTCGCCTCGCCGGCTTCGAAAAAGTCGACCAGGAAGGCAGCCACGTCAAATCCGCAGGCAGCTTTTAGCCCGGCGACCCGGCGATACATTCGGAGGGTGACCTCCATAGGCATTTCTACAGCGACCACAAATAGCCGATTTTACAGCCCCGCCTCACGCCCGCAAGCCACGCATCACTACCGCGGCCGGCCCCATCGACGGCAAACTCATCGTCTGGTCCTGATCCTCTTCGTCGCTTTCCCCATACAGGTGTACGAAGTAACTGGTCAGGCCGCAGCCGATGAGCAGCACTAACAAAATGCCCAGCCATTTGAGCGTGCCGCCGTTCCAGGCAGTTTGTCCCCCTACCGCCGCGGCCGTGGCTTTCACCGCCGCAAACGCCGCCCCGCCGCCCAAGCCGAGCTTCAGGTACCACGGCATCAGGTCCAGGTGCGTCTGCCCGCCCACTTCGCTCCACAGCACGAAAACCGCGATCACAGCGATCAGAAACTGCGTGGCGTAGGCCAGACGGAGGATGGGCATCGGGAGCGCCGTCCCTTCATATTACGTTATTCTGAAAGGAGATGGCCCAATCCAGTCCGGAGCGCTTCCGCGCCCGGCATCAATTTCAGAATGCGTTTGGCCTGGCGATGGATTCGATCCGCGCGCACAAGCTGCGCAGCTTCCTCACCCTGTTGGGGGTGATCATCGGGGTGGCCAGCGTCATCCTGGTCGGTTCGGCGATCTCCGGCCTGAGCGTGTATGCCGAACAGAGCACCGCCAAGGCGTTCGGGTCGGAATCCTTCATGGTGGCGCAGATCGCGGCCACCGGCCGGCTGAGCCGCCGCGAGTATTTCGACAAAATCAAGCGCAATAAGCCGATCCGCCGCGACGACGCGCGCTTTCTGGAAACCGTGGCCGGCGGCGAAGTTCTCTTCAGCCCGTACCGCAACCACACCTCCGACGTGAAGCGCGAAAACCAGATCTGCGAGGATACTACCATCATCGGGGTGTCCGCGGACATGGCCGAGATCCGCGACATCGGAGTGGTGGAGGGCCGCTTCTTCACGGAGCGGGAAGACCGCTCGCGTGTCCAGGGGGCGGTGATCGGAGACACCGTGCGCTCGACGCTGTTCGCCGGGGAAGCCTCCGCGATCGGCGGCATCGTCCGCATCGAGGGCCTGGAATTCACCGTGGTCGGGATCGAGGAGCGGCTGGGGTCGGCTTTCGGGCGCGACCAGGATAAGTCCATGTACATCCCGGTGACGGCCTTCGACCGCATGTACGGCCCGGGCACCGGCTTCGCCTTGTTCGGCCGCCCCAAGCCGGGAAGCGGCTTGAGCTTGCAGGAGGCGCTCGACGTGACCCGCGTGGCGTTGCGCACGCGCTTTCACGCCCGGCCGGGGCAGGAGGACAATTTCGACACCCTGACGCCGGACGCCATCCGCGGCTTCATCGACCAGGTGCTGGGGATGATCGCGGCGGTGGTGGTGCCCATTACCTGCATTTCGCTGGTGGTGGGCGGCATCGTGATCATGAACATCATGCTGGTGAGCGTCACCGAGCGGACGCGCGAAATCGGCATCCGCAAAGCGGTGGGCGCCCGTCACGGCGACGTGATGATGCAGATCCTGATCGAGGCGGTGGTGCTGGCGATCCTGGGCGGCGCCATGGGCGTGGCGGTGGGGTCGCTGGCCACCCTGGTGCTGGGACGGGCTTTCGATCTTTCGCTGCACATCACGGCGGGGTACGTGGTTCTGGCGCTGGGGGTATCGAGCGTGGTGGGGGTGGTGTCGGGCTGGTATCCGGCGTCGCGCGCCGCGCGGCTCGACCCGGTGGTGGCCCTTCGTGCGGAATAGACCGCGGAGTAGACCATGAACATCAGCGCCGCGCAAAACATGCAGATGGCCATCGGGGCGGTGTGGACGCACCGCTTCCGTTCCCTGCTGACGATCCTGGGCATCGTCATTGGGATTACCACGGTGGTGACGGTGGCTTCGCTGCTGACCGGGCTGCGGCAGGGCGTGGTGGTGTTCTTCCAGGAGCTGGGGCCGGACAACGTTTTCGTTTACAAGACTTCGGGCGACCCCAGCATGGATGCCTCGCCCAAGGAGCGCAAGCGGCGCGCGCTGAAGCCCGAATTCGCGGAGTTCATCCGGCGCTGGTCGATGTCGGTGGAGGACGTGGGGCTGGAACTGTACCTGCCGGCGGTGGTGGATGGCAACCCGATCACCGCGCGGGTTCCGGGCTACGAAACCGACACCATCAACGTGGAGGGCCTTTCTCCCAACATGGATACGATTTCGCCGCGCGATTTTTCGGCCGGGCGCTTCTTCACCCCGGAGGAAGACCAGCGCGGGGCGCACGTGGTGATGATCGGGGCCAACGTGGCCGATTCGCTGTTCCCGGATGGCCGGGCGGTGAATCGCGCCCTGATGATGGACGGCGCGGAATACACGGTGGTGGGGGTGTACGCCAAGGCCAAGGGCGGATTCTTCGGCGAGAATGGCATGGACAACGCGGTGGCGATGCCGCTGCGCACGGCCGAAAGCCGCTACCCGCAGATCGACCGTTTCATGATTACTGCCAAGGCCCGCCCGGGCAAGCGCCAGGAAGCCTTCTACGAAGTGGAGGGCGCCGTGCGGCGGCTGCGCCATCTGCCGACGGATGCGGCCGACGATTTTTCGATTTCCACGCCCGACCAGATCATCCAGCAGTTCGACAACATCACCGGCCTGATCGGCCTGGTGGCTATCGCGATTTCGGCGCTGGGTCTGCTGGTGGGCGGCATCGGGGTGATGAACATCATGCTGGTGAGCGTCACCGAGCGGACCCGCGAGATCGGGGTGCGCAAGGCGCTGGGGGCGCGCAAGCGGGACATCGTCGGACAATTCCTGGTGGAGGCCATGACGCTGACGGGTGCGGGCGGCGTGCTGGGGATTCTGATTGCGGTGCTGATCACCATGCTGGTGGGCGCGCTGGTGCCGTCGCTGCCTTCGACTGTGCCGGCCTGGGCGCTGATCACGGGGTTCACGGTGTCGGTGGCGGTGGGGGTGTTCTTCGGCGTGTGGCCGGCGATGAAGGCGGCGCAGTTGGACCCGGTGGACGCACTGCGGTACGAATGAGCGCCGTTAAGAACCTCCCGCGCCATGCATACCTGGCACCCGCGGCGGCACTGCCGAACCGGCACAAGTTGTGCGTTTCTCTAGAGTAAGTAACTGATTCTAAAAGAAGATCAATCTGCCAAAACCGCACATAATGGGTGTTCGAACACCTCTGCCACGGGCTGCCGTGGGGCAGCCTTTCAGGCGCCTTTCAGGCTGCCGCCGGGTCCGGAGGGCACCCCCAGCCGGCGCTGGCCGGATGTGGGCAGACTCGCACAAGGCCCGAAACGAGCCGCCTGGCCTGTGACTACCCAGTCAAACCCTCCGTTTTCAATATCGGCCGCTCTCCCAAAAACCGCGGCGCGGACAGGCCGCTGGTGGGCTGGGACAGGAGTCACAGATCCATTCAATCCGGCGCCGCCGGAGGCGGGGCTGAAAGGCGGCTGCGGGCAGATTGCCCGCCCCGCAATTGGTGCAGAATGCTGCGGCGGCCAAAGTGGCATGGGTCCCTCAGGCTGCCGTCGGGACCGGCGGGAACCCCCGGGGCCCGCCGGAGGCCGTCACGCATTCCCAAGATATTCCATGGCCAGCATCACGGCCGCGAATACCACGATTGTAACCACGACGAGCAGGAGATCCCAGGCTATCCGGCGATCTCCTAAAGCCGGCCACGGCATCTCTGCTCCAAGCTGTTCGCGGCCCGTCTGGCCCTCATCCTCGGCGCCGTAGGGTTTCGCCGGTCCGATCGGCGCGCTGGGAACGGACGGCTTATTGGCGATCTCTCCCTCGCCGATCGAACCTTCCACCAACTGCCGCAAAGCGTCAGCCTCTCGAAAAAAGCGCTCCCGCGCGTCCACCGGCAACATCTCGGTCAGTTCTTCGAAGGTTGCGGGCTTGAGCGGGGCGACCACGAAATACCCCAGCGTATCCGCGAACCGGCAGGCGAGGTGCACGATATGCAGCATGTCGAACGGACCGCCTTGCGGTGGATCGTGATGGCGGCCGGTGGCCACCAGGACCTCCTGTGGCAGGCCCCACTCTCCCATTAGCAGGCGGCCGGCTTCGCAGTGATCCATTCCGAAACGCCGCTTCTCCAGGTCCAGCAGCGACACCGCGTCACGGTCGGCCTCCGCCAGAATCTCGTTGTAGGCATCCGGATAACCCACCAGCAGGCCCAGCCGCCCGATATCGTGCAGCAGGCCGAGCGTGTAGGCGCGATCCGGCTCCTGGCGGGAGGCTCGGGCGAGTTCCCGGCTGACGATGGCGGACGCCAGCGTATGCCGCCAGCACTTGGTCAAGGCCTCGGTGCGAAACGCCGCGCGCATATAGTTGGTGGTGGCCACGGTCATGATCAGCGACTGTACGCGGGTGAGGCCCAGCGCCACCACGCCGTGTTGAACCGTGTCGATCTCGGACGAGAAACCGAACAGGGCGGAGTTCGCCATGCGGAGGACTTGGGCGGACAGGGTTGCGTCCGACGCGATCAGGTGCGCCAGCTCCGAGATCTTCGTGCGGTCGGTGGCGAGCAAGTCCAGCGCCTTGAGGACTACCGGCGGGAATGCCGGGATCTTCGACAGGATGACATCCTTAGTCAAGCGCTCCTTGTTCTGTTCCGCGCATTCTTGCGGCATCAGTTTGCATATCGGCAGGTCTTACCAGGAACTGTAGGAAAAATGATGATGCCCGAAAAGCCGGCTAGACCTCCTCACCGTGCGTGCTTGGGAAACGCGCGCCGCGGAGAAGACGGATCCCTTGAAGAACGCGTGGCGGAAGGGAGTGAGAGCTGCTCCCGGTCCACATGCGGGCCGGACTGCTGCGCCCGGCCCCGCGGGCACCTCGTGAACCTCCATGATCGGCTGCCGGGAGGCCCACATGCCCGCGTGGCTTGGCTCTCAAATCGCGCGGACGCGAGAAAATGCGCCGAGCCGGCCCATCCGCCGAACCGGCCAGTCCGCCGAGCTGGCCGATCCGCCGAACCGACCAACCTGTCGTGGGCGGCACTGGGGGCGGCTCCGCGGGTGGCTCCGCGGCACTGCGGGCGGCACTGCGGGCGGCACTGCGGGCGGCAATACCCGGGCCGGCCGGCACGAGTTCGTCCGCGAGGGGATATGGAGGAGCGCTCGATGCGGCCGGACAGGGCAATGGCCTCCGCCCAGGCCCGCGCCGTTTCTCCTCACTCCCTCCGGAACTTTATTGCAGCCTTCTCTCTACCGGCCGGCTGACGAATCCGGTGACGAACAGCGGCTTGGGACTGGGACGAGGCTGATCCGCCTGGCGGCGCGAAACCGTCTCGAAGGTTCCCGAGGCGGCCATGTTCCGCAGCGCAAACAACGCCAGGTCCAGCCGGTCGTTGGCCCCGACCTTTTGGAACAGCCTGGAAAGGTAAACCTTTATGGTTCCTTCCGTGACGCCGATGGAATAGGCGATTTCCTTGTTCCGGAGCCCCTGCGCCACCAGACCCATCACCTGCCGTTCGCGCGGTGTGAGGGTTACCCGCTGGCTGCTGAGGAGTTGATCGCTCAGACCCTTCTCCAGCTCCAGTTCACCCAGCGCGACCTTCCGAAAGCAGTCCAGGTGCTGATCGAGCGACATCGTCTTGCGCAGGATTCCCCGCACGCCGGCGGCGATGACCTGGGACGCAAACTCGGTGGACACGTGATCTACCCAGAGGATGCTTGGAACGCCCCGGCTCATGGCCTGAATTTCCTTCAACGCCTGCAGCGTCACGTCCGGGGTCAGCTCGATCAGGACCAGCGTCGCAGCCGTTCGATGGATCTGGTCGGCAAGCTGGGACAAATCCGTGCAGGCAGCGGCGAGGCGAAATCCCTCCGAGGCTGCCAGAGTCACTTCAAGTCCGGCCGAGAGCATCGGCTGAACGGAGTAGAGAACGATGGTCGTCACTTAAAATCACCTCTTAAAGGAAGCAAGGCACTACCGGGAACGGAGCGGCTCCATGGCTTTTCCGCCGCTTCGCGGCTCGCGAATAGAACCGGCGAAAGCGCAACCACAGGATGGAACTTCATTTCAGTGCCACCGGAAGAATCCTTTCATTAGGGCCTTATCGTCTGAAATTGATAAAAATTGAAAAGAGGCGAAAAAAGTTCTCGAATCGTTCCGGCCGGAGCAGTTCCAATCCGTTTGTTTCACGTGAAACACTTTCGCTCCCGCCGCGCCCGAAGCCCGTCCAACTGTTTCACGTGAAACACTTCCCCAACCTGAGATCCTGCTAATAGGCGTTTTCGCTTTTGTTTTGTGTCCTTTGCGTGTACTTTGCGCCTTAGCGGCTTGGCGAGAAATCCTTTTGAGAAATCCTTTCCTCTGCCTTAGCGGCTTGCCACCGAAATACGCTACTATGTGCGTTCCCGCATGAAACTCACTTTTTGGGGGGCGGCCGGGACGGTCACCGGGTCCATGCACCTGGTCGAGACCGGCGCGAAACGCTATCTGCTGGATTGCGGGCTCTATCAGGGGCGGCGCAAAGAGGCGGAGGCCAGAAACCGGCACCTGCCGGTGGCGGGCGGCTCCATTGACGCGGTGATCCTCTCACATGCTCATATCGACCACAGCGGCAATCTGCCCACGCTGGTCAAAGACGGCTTCTCCGGGCCTATCTTCAGTACACCCGCCAGCATCGATCTGTGCGGCTGGATGCTGCGCGACTCGGCGCACATCCAGGAGAAGGACGCCGAGTTCGTCAACAAGCGGAGGGAGCATCGCAAGGCCTTCGGCATCGAAAACGGGCTGATCGAGCCACCCGTGGAGCCACTCTACGATGCCGAGGACGTCGAGCGAACCCTGCCGCTGTTCCGTCCGGCGCCGTACCACGCGCCGCAGGAACTGGAGCCCGGGCTGAGTTACGAGTGCTACGACGCGGGGCACATCCTGGGATCGTCGTTCTTGCGGCTGACGGACACGTCCGGGCCGGCGCCGGTTCGGCTGGCCTTTTCGGGGGACCTGGGGCGGCCCGGCCTGCCCATCATCCGCGACCCGGAGCCGATGCCGCCGGCCGACTACCTGATCCTCGAAAGCACTTACGGCGGCCGGCTGCATAAGAGCGCCAGCCACGTGGTCAACAAGCTGGCCGACGTGGTGAACCGCACGGCGCGGCGCGGCGGCCGCATCATCGTGCCGGCCTTCGCGGTGGGCCGCACCCAGCAACTGGTGCTGCTGCTGCACCAGCTTGCCAATGAAAAGCACATCCCCAACATCCCTATTTTCGTGGACAGCCCGCTGGCGCTGAATGTGACGGCGGTGCACCGGGCCCACCCGGAGTGCTTCAACGAAGAGACCCGGGCATACCTGGAGGCGGGCGAGGACCCCTTCGGGTTTCGCCGCTTGCAGTACGTGCGCGAGGCCGCCGAATCCAAGAAATTGAACGACCTGCACGGGCCGTTCGTGGTGATTTCGGCTTCCGGAATGTGCGAACAGGGACGCATTCTGCACCACCTGCGGAACAACATCGAAGACCCGCGCAACACCGTACTGATTACCGGCTTCCAGGCCCAGGACACGCTGGGGCGGAAGCTGGTGGAAAAGTGGCCGGAGGTACGGATTTTCGGCGAACCCATGCGGGTGCGGGCGGAGATTTCCAGCCTGGACGAATTGAGCGGCCACGCCGACCAGAAGGAGCTGCTGGAATGGGTGCGGCCCCTGGCGGGCGGGCTGCGCAAGGTGTTCCTGGTGCACGGAGAGCCGGAGCAGGCGGCGGTTCTCGCCAAACTGCTGCACGCCGATTACGGGCTGGATGTGGTGGCCCCCACGCCCGGCCAGTCTTTCGAGCTGGGATGACGTAACCGAAAGGCCCCCCGTCTCCATCTATAATGGAAGGAAGCCAAAGGAGTAAGCTTACGTGAGTTCACCTACCTATATACAGCAGGAGCCGCCCCAGCGCTCGGGGCTACTGACCGCGGCCGTAGTCGGGATGCTGATCGCCCTGGTGGTCGCCAACATCTACCTCTACGTCCAACTGGATCATGTCCGCGGCGACGTCGCCAAGGTACAAGAGAAGTTGATGAACGAGGTGAGCAACCTGCGGGACACTTCCGCGGTGAGCACCAACGCGCAGATGCGCCACATCGAGACGCTGAAGGAAGAGCTGGCAGCCGCCCGCGCCCAGGCGACCTCGAGCTCCAACCAGGTGAAGGTGGAGGCCAACGCGCACGCCGAACAGATCAAGAAGCAACTGGAGGCCGAGCAGGCGCAGATGCAGCAGAAGGTCGCCTCGGTCAGCTCGGAAGTCAGCGATGTGAAGCAATCGGCCAACGCCGCCAACGCCAAGATTGCCGACGTTTCGACGGATGTGGGCAGCGTGAAGACGCAGGTGACGGCCACCCAGGAGGAACTGCAGAAGACCATCGCCGACCTGAAGAGCGCGAAAGGCGACCTGGGAGTGCAGAGCGGGCTGATCGCCACCAACCACAACGAGCTGGATGCCCTGAGGAAACTGGGCGAGCGCAACTACATCGACGTCAAGCTGGCCAAAACCAAACAGCCGCAGCGCTTCGGCGACATCACGTTGAAGCTGACGAGCATCGATCCGAAGAAGAACAGGTACACCGTGCAGGTGCTGGCCGACGATAAGTTGACCGAGAAAAAGGATAAGAGCGTCAACGAGCCGGTGCAGTTCTACACCGCCAAGGGCGGGCACATCCCCTACGAGCTGGTGATCAACACCGTGCAGAAGAAGCCGGAAGAGATCATCGGGTATCTCTCGACGCCCAAGGTGGAAGCCACGCGCTAGCGGGGCGGGGTCGCGTTCCGCACCAGTTGTGTGGGGCGGGGCAATCCTGCGTGCAGCGGCCTTTCGGGCGGCTCTTGCCGGGTTCGGCAGGCTCGCTCACGGCACGAAGGCGCCGACTGAAAGCCGGCTGCAGGCAGGATTGCCCGCCCCACGATTTGTGCGGGAGGGTCACCGGGACCAAAAGTAAGTGGCATTGAAGCGAAGGCAATCCGGCATGCCCCTCTGGCTCACCGAATCGGACGTGCGCGCGGCGCTGGCGCCGGCGGAATTGATCGATGCGATGGAGTGTGCGCTTCGGGCGCTCTCGGCCGGTGAAGTGGCGCAACCGGTGCGCACGGCGATTGAAATCGGCGACCGCTCGTTCTTCGCGGTGATGCCGGCCTTCGACCGCGAGCGCGCCATCCTGGGCGCCAAGCTGGTGAGCGTCGCGCCGGCCAACCAGAAGCTCGGCATCCCCACACACCTGGCGGCCATCTCGCTGCTCGATGCCACTAACGGCGAGCTGCTGGCGGTGGCCGACGGCCGCTACATCACGGAAGTGCGCACGGCGGCGGTTTCGGCGGTGTCGGTGCGCCACCTCGCGAGGGCCGACGCGCGGGTGCTGGCGATTCTCGGTTCCGGAGTGCAGGCGCGCAGCCACCTGGAAGTGGTGCCGCTGGTGCGGGCCTTCGGCGAGATTCGGGTGTGGAGTCCCACGGCCGCGCACAGGGAGCGTTTCGCGGCGCAGGCCGGGGTGCGCGCCGCAAGCTCGGCCGAAGAAGCTGTGCGCGGCGCCGATGTGATCGTGCTGGCTACCAATTCCGTGACTCCGGCCATCGACAACCGCTGGGTGGAGGACGGCGCGCATGTGATTTCGATCGGCGCCTGCCGCGTGTCACAGCGGGAAATCGACCCCGCGCTGATGGCGCGCGCGGCCCTCTTCGTGGATTCGCGCGAGGCGGCGCTGGCTGAATCGGGCGACGTAGTGCAATCCATTGCCGAGGGGCGCTTCGGGCCGGAGCACATCCGCGGCGAACTGGGCGAGGTGATCGCCGGCCGCGCGGCGGGGCGTACCTCAGCCGGTGAGGTGACGGTGTTCAAATCGCTAGGGCAAGCGATCGAGGATCTGGTGGCCGCCGATCTGGCGTATCGCCGCTCGGTCGCGGCCGGACTCGGAATTCGCTTGACCCTCACGTGAGGAGGAGAAGATTGGGCGGAGACGCGGAGGCGCGGAAAAAATACGCGCGGGGAAGAGTCTCAAAATTGCGCGACCGCGTTTTCCTCCGTTTCTCCGCGCCTCCGCGTCCGGTGGGTTGTTTGCATGGCCGCGGAATTCGCTTGACCCTCACGTAACGTGAGGCTCGATGATGTTCGGGAGGGGATCGCACGGTGAAGGAAGACGCCAACCGGCTCTACCGCGCGCAAGAGTTCGCCGAGCTGGCGGGCGTGACGGTGCGGACGCTGCACCATTACGACCAGCTCGGATTGCTCAAGCCGCGGCGCTCCGCATCGGGCTACCGGCTCTACCGGGAGCGCGATCTGGAGCGGCTGGAGCAGATTGTGGCGTTGAAGTTCCTGGGCATCCCCTTGAAGCAGGTCCGGACGCTCCTGGACCGCGATTCGCTCGACCTGGCCGCCGCGCTGCGCGTGCAACGGCGGATACTCGAGGAAAAGCGGCGCCTGCTGGACAGCGCCATCGGCGCCATCCGGCGGGCCCAGGAGCGGCCTGGGACTGCGCAACTGAAAAAAATCATCGAGGTGCTCGAAATGGAAAAGGATTCCGATTGGATGATGAAGTATCACACCGGCGAGGCGCAGGCCAAGGTCGAGGCGCGCCGGCAACTGTGGACCCCCGAACTGCAGGCGGAAGTTTCGCGGCAATGGACGGAGCTGATCGCGGAGGCGAAAGCCGCGCTGGGCGAGGACGAAGCTCCGGCCAGCCCGAAGGTGCAGGCGCTGGCCGCGCGCTGGGTCAAGCTGGTGGAAGCCTTCACCGGCGGCGATCCGGAGATCGCCGAAGGCGTCAAGCGCGTGTGGGCCGACCGCGAGAACTGGCCGCCGCTGGCCAAGGAGCAGGCCGGGGGGTTCTTCGACGCGCCGGTGTGGTCGTTCATGCAGAAGGCCATCGACATCCGGAGGCAGAAGGCCGGATGAAGCAGCGCACCTGGTTGGGCGGACTCTCGGCGGGGTACCCCTTGGCGGGCCTTCTGGGGTGCTCCTGGGGATGCCCTCTGGGCCCGGCGAACCCCAGGTCGCCCCGGCCGACCGTGTCCGCACTGCGGTCCGCAGTCGCTGAGCCGGGCGCGGATGCTCCATGGAGGGCGCGATCCCGGCGCGAGGTTACCGTGCCGGGCGCAGGCACCCTGCCGGACGCAGGCACCCTGCCGGGCGCAGGCACCCTGCCGGGCGCGGTCACCGTGCCGGGCGCCAGCACCGTGCCGGGCGCGGTCACCGTGCCGGGCGCCAGCACCGTGCCGGGCGCCAGCACCGTGCCGGGCGCAGGCACCGCGCCGGGCGCAGGCACCCTGCTTGGCGCCAGCACCCTGCTTGGTGCAGGCACCGAGCCGGGCGCAGGCACTCTGCCGGTCGCGGATGCTCCGTGGAGGGCCTGGTGAGGGAGAGCCTCCTCACCGCGCGCCTGCTCCTGCGCCGCTGGCGCGACGCCGACCGCGAGGACTTCGCCCGCATCAACGCCGATCCGCGGGTGATGCGGTTCTTTCCGGAGGAGCTTTCGCGCGCCGAGAGCGATGCGCTGGTGGACCGCGCGGAGGCGCACTTTGCCGCGTACGGTTTCGGTCCCTTCGCGGTGGAACTGCGCGAGACGGAGCGCTTCGCCGGCTTCATCGGGCTGGTGGTGCCGAACTTCGAGGCGCACTTCACGCCGTCGGTGGAGATCGGCTGGCGTCTGGACGCCGAGTTGTGGAACCGGGGGCTGGCCACCGAGGGGGCGCGCGAAGCGCTGCGCTATGCCTTCGAGGAACTGCGCCTTCGGGAAGTGGTGTCGTTCACCGTGCCGGAGAATATGGCGTCGCGGCGGGTGATGGAGAAGATCGGGCTGGCGCGCGACCTGGCAGGGGATTTCGACCATCCGCGGCTGCCCGAGGGGCACCCGTTGCGGAGGCATGTGCTGTATCGGAAGAAGGCGGAGTGACCTGCTATACTTTCGGGTCACCACTATGCAGCTTCGTTCCGCCGGAGCCTCCATTCTCGATGCCATCGGCAATACGCCGCTGATCCAACTCCGCCGCGTGGCGCCCTCCGATGGCGCACGCGTTTTTGTCAAGCTGGAATATTACAACCCCACCGGTTCTTATAAGGACCGGATGGCGCTGGCGGTCATCGAAGGCGCCGAGCGCCGCGGCGATCTGAAGCCCGGCATGCGGGTTGTCGAATACACCGGCGGCAGCACTGGGTCGTCGCTCGCCATGGTCTGCGCCGTGAAAGGATACCGCTTCACGCCGATCTCCTCCGACGCTTTCGCCAGGGAGAAGCTGGAAACCATGCGAGCCTTGGGCGCCGGTCTGATCCTGGTTCCCAGCGATGAGGGGCGGATTACCCTCGGCCTTTTCGCGCGCATGCAAGCCGAACTCACGCGCGAAACCGCCCAGCCCGGGGTTTTCTGGGCCGACCAGTTCCACAACGACGATGTTATCGCCGGCTACATGCCACTGGGCAATGAACTGCTGCGCCAGATGGGAGGTTCGATTACTATGTTCTGCGCGGCGGTGGGCACGGCGGGTATGCTCACCGGCGTCTCGCGCGCCTTGAAGGCAGCCCCGTCGCCGGCGCGGATTGTAGCTCTGGAGCCAGCCGAATCCCCGATCCTCACCAAGGGCCAGGCCGGGGCGCATCGCGTGGAAGGGATCGGGGTAGGATTCCGGCCGGCCCACCTCCAGCCCGGCGATTATGACGAGGCGCGGGCGATTGAAGAGAGCGCCGCGCGCGCGATGGCCCGCCGCCTGGCCCGTGAAGAGGGCATCCTCGCCGGCACGTCCACCGGGCTGAACGTGGCCGCCGCCATCCAGCTTGCGGGGGAGCTGGGGAGCGAGGCCACCGTGGTGACGGTAGCGGTTGACAGCGGGCTGAAGTATTTGTCCGGGGATTTGTACTCGGGGTAGGGGGGCGGGGTGTTGTCTACCCTGACGGGATCAGAGATCCCCTCCCAGCCAGATTTCGATCATTTCAAGGAAATCCGGAAATGTCAGATCATTAGGCCGCCGCTTCAGCTTCTTGCGCCATCGGGGCAGGTCTTTGTCGAATCGTGCATAGCGTGCGACAACGTCCGCTCCACCTGGCAAGCCCTTCGTCCTGGAGACGTTTGCAAGCCAGTTGCGGACTTCAGCAATAGCCCGCTGCTTACGACGCGCCAGCGCCCCTGGACCGAACCGAAGGCTGGGTCCGAATGGGTCCGACCGAAGGCTTGCCTTGGACCTCAACCGGCGCTACACTCCAGGCATGAGAGAATACATAGTTCCCGCTCTGATTCTCTTGTTCGCGCCGCTCGTCCCGGCACAGGTCGCGCCGGCCGGGTGGCTGATCATCAAAGATTCCAAGAGCGCCTGCCAGATGGCCGTTCCACCGGATTGGGCGCAGTATGGGGAGAACCATGGCGTGGCCGTTTTCCACGATGTCTCGACGGCCATAGCGGTGGTCACCAGCCAGCCGGAACAGGCTTTCAAGCCGCTGCCGGAGGCTGTCCAGAGAGTGATGAATATTCCCAAGGAGAAGATGTTCGAGAATACCGCGAAGCGTGTTTTTTATCAGGATAAGATATCCCAGAATCGGGAGGATCCGAGCGCTTACAGCATCGCTGTCCCGGGAAAGGCCGGCACCTGCAGCGGTCATTTGACGTTTCTTCCGAGCATCCCCGTGGAGGTGGCCCGGAAGATCGCGCTCAGTCTGGGCCCGGTCCCCGAGCCGCCTCCCAGCAGCTAACGGAGATACGCTTCCAGATCTTCGAATGAAATTGCCCAGGCCTGGCTGGGTGCCTCGTAACCCTTCAGTTCTACCTCGCGCTCGGCGAACGGGGCCCGGCCGGCCAGCCCCAGTTCGGCGGCGGTTCGCGGTCCCAAAGCTATGTCTAACCCCAGAGTTTTAGTGGCGGCCTCGAGCCGGAATGCGGCGTTCACGGTATCGCCGATGGCGGTATAGTCGGTGCCGCCCAGAATGGCCGGGCCGGTGTTGATGCCGGCGCCGATGCGCAGCGGTCCCGGCAACGGCAAGGTCTGGCTGATCTCGGCTGTGGCTGTGCCCATCTGGCTCACCGCCCGCAGCGCCCGCATGACGTCGGCGGCCAGATCCGGCACGCGATCGTGCACCCACACCGCCATCACCGCGTCGCCGATGTATTTCTGGGCCCAACTCCCCAGCCCCTGCGCGATCTCGCCGGTCCGCAGAAACCAGGTGCCGATGGTTTGCGAGAGCAGGGCCTCGGACACCGTGCGCGCCAGCGGCGTGAAATCGCGGATGTCCACCACCACGATGGTGGCAAGCGCATGCATGTGCAAGGCGGTGGTGGGCGCATTCCGCCCGGTGTCGTGCAGGGGCAGAGGGTTGGCGGTGCGCACCGGCTGCCAGAAGGCCAACTGCTGGTCGCCAAAGACCAGGCGATCCTGGTCGTTTAGGACTAGCGGTACGCTCACCCGCCGTGAATTGACGAAGCTGCCGTTGCGGCTTCCCAGATCGACCAGCGAAAAATCACCCGTCTCGCGGCGTTGGATGAGGGCGTGCAGGCGCGAAACCGAGCGGTTATCCAGCATCACCGCGCAGCCGTCGCCGCGACCGATCGCCCACGACTGCCCCTGCTCCAGAGCATAGCGGCGGCCGCTGGATTCCAAAACCAGATATGCGTCAGGGGAGGGGGGATTCACCATTCACCAATCTAGCAAACCCACGCCATTTACCGCCCGGCAGGGGCTAAACCCAGTGTTTTGTGCAACAACCGCGAGGTCTTCTTAGTATGGCAGGTGCATTTCCTCGTATTCCTCTGGTACCATAAGGACTATACTAACTTTAGGGAAACGCCGATAGATTCCCAGAGGAACCGGATGTCGATCGTTCAAGTGTTCGTTTATCTGCAACTGCTGGATCTGCTCACCACCCTGGTGGGTTTCCGCCTGGGCGCCGCCGAGGCCAGTCCGTTCATCCGCCTGTTGATGCACTTTGGTCCCGCCGTGGGAGTGGCGTTTTCGAAACTGCTGGCCCTGACGCTGGGCGGCTGGTGCGTCTACTGCAAGAAGCTGCAGCTCATGCGTGTGATCGTCTTTTGGTACAGCGGGTTGGTGGTGTGGAATTTGATGATCCTGCTGGCTGCGCCGGCGGTGAAGTAAAGTCCGCTCCGGCGGGCGGGGCGCCCCGTTTTCGCCGCACGCGGCGCGCCACCGTCCAGACTCCCTCGACGCTGCGCAACCGGATTATCCAAAGCCAGGAGCCCGGCCCTATCCATTTTCATCTTGTCTGTCCGGAGTAGCGGATCGGACGCTAAAGACAGAGACACTCGAACGAGAGCCGGACAGTAATGCCCGAGTACCATTTCATGGCCGCGGACGTAAGGGGAAGTCTGCTGGCAGTTCTGATTTTTCCGTTATTTGTATGGGCGCCGGGCTATGTGCTCGGGTACGCGCTCAATTTGTTTGAGTTTCGGAGCCGCAGCGCCGCTTTTCGCGCCGTAATCAGCCTTCCGCTCGCCATCGCGCTCTGCCCGATTCTGACGTATTTCGCCGGCCGATTCGCCTCGATGAGCGCGATGCGGGGTTTGTACCTGGCGGTGGACCTGGCGTTGGCGGCGTTCCTGGCATTTCACGCAAAGAGCGGTTGGGCGCGACGCGTCCCGCGGCTGCCCGAGGGATGGGGATTCTTTGCCGTGGCGATCGCCGTGTGGCTGTGCGTCACGCTGTTCTATCTGGTGGATGTGCAACTGGGCGACCGGCTCTATTATCCGACCAACTCGTTTGATTATTCGCTGCGGGCCTCGCTGGTTCATTCCATAACGGCTACGGGCCTCCCACCGCAGAGTCCCTTATTCCTACCCAGCCCGCCGGCGCTGCTCCGCTATCACTATTTCTGGCTGATGATGTGCAGTCTGGTGAATCAGGTGGCCCCACTCCGGGTGAGCGCGCGGCATGCGGAGATCGGCGGCGCCTTCTGGTGCGGCATCGGGCTGATGGCGCTGTTGGCGGCCTGCCTGCGCTTGTTCGTCGTCAACCAGGAAGTCGCCCTCATCCGGCGGTTGCGGACCGGCGTCCTGCTGATGGGAATCACCGGGCTCGACATACTGCCGGGCATGTTTCTGCTGTTCCTATACGCCCGGGGGGCGATGGATTTCGTCCTCCCCAGTCTGGAGTGCTGGAACGAATACGTCGACTGGTTTCTGCACAGCGCCATCTGGGCGCCTCATGCGATTGCCGCTTTAATCGCGGCCGTCACGGGCTTTCTGCTGCTGTGGCACGGGGCCTCAAAGACCGGTTGGACGGAGTGGGCGCGCTATGGCGTGCCTGCCGGCGTGGCACTCGCATCGGCGGCCGGCACCTTAATCTGGGTCGCGTTCGTTTTCGCCGCTTTCTTGTGCGTCTGGACCACGATCTGCATAGGCAGGCGCTGGTGGCGGGAGGTGACGGTCCTGGCAATTGCGGGTATCACCTGCTGCGCGCTGGTTTACCCGTACCTGCACGATCTCGCGCGTGGCCCCGCAGGACTCGCAGCCGGAATTCCGATTGGATTGACGGTGCGTGCCTTCTCGATGACGGCGCTGGTTCCGATGTGGCCGGGGATGCCTGGCTGGCTGCGCCTGATTCTGGTGAACGGATCGCTGCTGCCGGTGAATTACGCGTTAGAGTTCGGCTTCTTTTTCTTCGTGGCGGGAATCAAGTGGCGTCAGCACCGGGCCAGCGGGAAACCGCTCTCGCGGCAGGATGCCGCGTGCCTCACCATGCTGGTCGTTACCACCCTCATGTGCACCTTCCTGCGCTCCACCCTCAAGCGTAATGCTTGGCTAGGCAATAACGATCTGGGTTGGAGAGGGTTTTTGCCGGCGCAGTTCGTGCTGCTCCTCTGGGCGGCGGATATCTGGTCGCGGCGCGAACGGCTGAACGTCCTTTCCACGCGCCGGAAACAGTTCCTGGCGATTTGCATTGCGCTGGGCGCCCTCGGCACGGCTTATGACATGGGCATCACCCGCTTCTACCCGATTCTGGCCGACCGGGGGGTGCTCCCGCCGATCGACTGGATGGCTCCCGACCGGCAGTTCGGCCAACGGAACTACGCCGCGCGCGCCGCCTATGAGTGGGTGCGGGCCTCCACGCCACAGACTGCCGTACTGCAGTACAACCCGGACGTTGTCATGCAAGAGACCGCCGCCATGTTGTACAGCGACCGCCGCGTGGTAGCCGCCAGCCCGCGGTGCGAGACAACGTTCGGCGGCGATCCCCAAGTCTGCGGCCCGATTGTAGCCCGCCTGGAGAGGCTCTATCCCGCCGCCGGCCGAGGGGCTGGAACGAGCCTCGAGGAGGCCTGCCACGATCTGCCCATTGACGTGATCGTCGCCAAGGATACCGACCCCGTGTGGGGCGAACCCGGTAGCTGGGTTTGGAAGGGGAAGCCCGTGTTCTCCGGCGCCTATATCCGGTTATTCGGTTGCCATGGCACGGCAGGCGGCACGCTGGCCCGCCGTTAAACTAACAGGGCAGGCTAAAGCAGGCTCTGTTGTGCGCAAACAGAAACGTCGCCATGTTTAGCCGGCGCCTCAATTTGCCTGTCGGACTTTTAGGCTCCACGCAGGAATAACTTCTCGGCCTGCCGCTGTGGCGCAGGCTCTCAGCCTGCAGCGTCCAGACTCGACTCGCCGCTTTTGGGGCCCTAGCTAGGACGACGGGCGTCGGCACGAGTGCCGACGCTACAGGCTGAGAGCCAGGCTGAGA
>JBKQPR010000358.1:0-9179 GCA_052144935.1 Bryobacteraceae bacterium | reverse complement strand
AGAGGTGTAGGTTGCGGATGCCGACGGCTCCCGGGGTGGCCTAAGGTGTAAAGGATGGGTTGGCAGGCGAAAGCGCCTGCCCCACATGCCCTGCAAGTCCTTCGGCCGCGAGGTGGGGCAGGCGCTTTCGCCTGCCAACCCGGCGATCCCGACGATTCGCCTACAGCTTCCGCCCTACTCGCCGCCTGCGCGGCCCAACATTCTGTTGGTGCAAATCGCCGTCTTGGTCAATTTGCCCAGAACTCTCTTCTGCCGCAGGCTCCTAGGCGACATGCTGGGCCGCCTTGACCGTCCGCCCATACAGCACGTCGGCAACAAAATCCATGTCCGAAATCAGCCCGGCCTGCGCCCGGTGGATAGCTGAGAGATTCAGCGCCGCCTCGAAAGCGGCCACGTCGCCATCGGGCCCAAAGGGCACCCCAGAGGGCGCCCCGGCCAGCCCCGTGGGCCCGGCGCCAACGATCCACCGTAAACCTTCCTGGGCCACCTTGAGGGCCGCTTCGCGCGCGAAGATCCGCGAGACGGCCGCCAGGGCCTCCGGGTCGAATCGCTGGTTGGCTTTCTCGTTGAGCCGCCCTTCCGCCATCAGCGCCGCGCGGCGCGCCAGGCTGCCGGCGCACTCCGCGTAGGCGATCCATTCGCCCAGGCGCAGGAGAATGTGCTGGTAGCGGGTCAGCCGGCCCACCCGCGCCCGCTCCATGGCCTCGGCCAGCGCGTGGAAGGCCAGGGCCGCGCAGCCGGCGCCCACGCCGGGGTGCCGCGCCTCCATGGCTTCAAAGTCGCGCGCCCGGTCGTGGTAGTGCCGCCCGCGGGTCTTCAGGTGCAACTGCCAGCGGTCGCGGCTGATGGTCATCTCCATGATCTCGGAGGTGCCCTCGTAGATGGTCGTGATGCGCACGTCCCGGCTGATCTTCTCGACCATGTACTCGTGGGTGTAGCCGTAGCCGCCCAGCGCCTGGATGCACGCGTCGGCGGCCAGGTTGCCGGCCTCGGTGGACATGTACTTGGCGATCGCGCCCTCGGTGTTGAGGCTGCCTTCGCCGGCATCGATCCGCTCGGCGGTCTCCTCGATCGAAGCGCGGCCGGCCTCCAGGCGAGCCACGTTCGGCACGATCAGCTTGTGGGTGTATCCCTGCTTCTCGGAAAGCGGCCCGCCGGCCTGGATGCGCTTGGCGGAGTACGGGATGGCCCGGTCGAGTGCGGCCCATCCCGCGCCCAGCCCGAAGGCCGCCACCATCAGGCGCGTGTAGCCGAACACGGCCTGCGCCTGGATCAGTCCCTGGCCTTCCACGCCGCCGACCAGCCGGCTGGCATCCACGTAGACGTCGGCCAATGAGAGCGCCGCCGTGTTGCTGGTGCGGATGCCGTGCTTGTCTTCGGGTTTGCCGGGCGTGAACCCCTGCGCGCCCTTTTCCACGATGAACCAGCTCGGACCCGCGGGCGTATTCGCCAGGACCGTGTAGGCGTCCGCGATACCCCCGTTGCTGATCCACTGCTTGCTTCCGTTGATGCGATATCCCACAACGCTGCCGTTTTCCTCCACGCGCTCCGCCGTGGTTTGCAAGGCGCCCAGATCGCTTCCGGCGTCCGGCTCGGTGGCGCCATAGGCGAAGAGGATACCCTCCTCCGCGATGCGCGAGAGCCAGATTTTCTTCTGCTCCGGGGTGGCCCCCATGGTGATCGGATCGCTGCCCAGAAAAGTTGCCAGGACGGCCGTGGCGATTCCCAGGTCGATCCGCGCCATCCCTTCGCAGATGCAGTACACGTCAAATGCGCCCCCGCCGAGGCCGCCGTACTCCTCCGGAATGAACAGGAGCTGAATCCCCAGCTTGTCCGGGCTGCACATGTGCCGCACGATCTCCAGCGGGCATTCGTCGCGCGCGTCGAGCGCGATGAGTTCCTGGTCCGGCAGCCTCTTTCGGGCGAACTCCTTGAGCGATTTCAAGCTGAGCTTGAGTGTTTTGGCGGCGATCATGAGCGTCTCCCTTTCCCCGGTACGCAGGTTTCCTCCCTCACCCGAGCCGCCAGCGCCGGCAGAAACTCCAGCATGTCGTCGGCGATCCCCACGTCCGCCACGCGGAAAATCGGCGCTTTGGGATTCTTGTTGATCGCCACGATGAACGGGCTGCCCTTAATGCCCGCCAGGTGCTGGAACGAGCCGCTGATGCCGCAGGCCAGATAGACCTTGGGCCGCACGGTCTGGCCGCTCGACCCTACCTGGCGCGATTTATCCATCCACTTGGCGTCCACCACCGGCCGCGAACAACTCACCGCCGCGCCCATAGCCTCCGCCAGATCCTCGGCGATGGAGACATTCTCCTGCTCCCCGATGCCGCGGCCGATCGAGACCAACACCGGCTCCTTGGTGATATCGACGTCACCGGTCTCGGCGGCGATGGTTTCGATATAGCGGCGCCGCGACGTGAGCGCGCCCACCTCCGCCGATTTGTCCACTACTTGGCAGGGGGCTGGAGTACCGCTCCCTGACGGCCGCGGCTCAGATGCGGTTTCCGAGCCGCGACCGTAGGGAGTGGTTTCTTCCGCCGGCCGGAACGCGCCCGACCGGATGTTCAGCACCGCGCCGGCCGCGAGGTCGCAGCGGATATGGGTGCTCACCTGGCCCCCGAACTCCTGGCGGACGGCTTTGAGCCATGCCCCTTCGACGCCTTCGATGTCCAGCACGTCCGGCACATACGTGGCGTTCATTCGGATGGAAAGCCCCGGCGAGAGATCGACGCCGAAGTGGGTGTGCGGAACCAGCACGATGCTGCCCGCGGGCAGCACGCTCACGAGCGCCTTGCGGACCAGTTCGGCGTTGGGATGCGCGAGCGGCTCCTTGGCGATCTTCCAGATCTCGCTGTAAGAGCCGCGCAGGCTTTCGCATACCTTGTCCACATTGGCGCCCCAGCCGGTGACGATGGCCGTGACGTGCTGCGCGGGGTCGATCTTGCGCGCCGCGGCCGGCAGCTCGGCGGCCGTGTCATCCGCGACGCCGCTCTTGTGAAGGATGTAGGCGAAGATCCGTACCATTAGTTCAGTCCTCCTTTGGACTTCAGCAGATCCATCAGCTTGTCGACGATTTCCTCGCGTTTGCCCGCCAGCATCTCCGCGCCCTTGCCCGCCGGGGGCACGAAGTAGTCCACGCGCCTCACCTTCGCGGCAGCTTCGCCCACCGCTTCCGGTTCGACCGGGAGATCGGCTGCGCCGAGAGTCGGGATGGGCACGGAGGCCACCTGCCGGATACCGCGCATGCCCACGTAGCGCGGCTCGTTGATCCCGGTCTGGATGGAGAGCACGCACGGCAGGTCGATGGCGTTGATCTCCTTGCTGCCGCCTTCGATCTCGCGGCCGATCTTGAGCTTGCGGCCTTCCAGGACTTCGATGGAGGTCACCAGCGACGCGAACGGGTAATCCAGCATGGCTGCCAGCATGCCGCCGACCTGGGCGCAGCCGTCCTCGGCCTGCACGCCGGTCAGGATCAGGTCGTAATGCTCCGTTTGCACGAACGCCTTGAGGATGGCCGCGATGCCCCGGCCGTCGGATCCATTGAAGGCGTCGTCCGAGATCAGCACGCCGCGGGCAGCGCCCATGGCCATCTCCCGGCGCAGGATCTCCTCGTCCTCCTCGCCGCCCACCGTCACTACCGTGACCTTGCCGCCGGTGCGCCCGGCGATCTGCAGGGCCTCCTCGACCGCGTAGTTATCCGGCTCGTTGACCGAATATACGAGGTCGTCGCGTTCGATATCGGTTCCGGCGCCGTTGAGTTGGATCTCGTTCTCCGCGGTGTCCGGCACTCTCTTTGCGCAAACCAGGATCTCCATCTTCCGTCTCTCCTTACCCTTCGGTTGGCAGGCGGAAGCGCCTACCCCACATGCCCTGCAGATCCTTCGGCAGCAAGGTGGGACAGGCGCTTTCGCCTGTCAACAGCTTCCTCAACTCACCATCTGCCGATCGACCAGCTCCGTCAGATCGATGGCCGTCAGCTTCCCTTCCATGCCCGCCACCTTGATGGCGTCTTCGATGTTGACCATGCAGAACGGGCAGGCTGTCACAATCACGCTGGCGCCCGTTTCGGCCGCCATCCGGACCCGCCGCACGCCCATCCGCTCTTCCTCTTTGGCCTCATAGAACAGGGCCAGGCCGCCTCCGCCGCAGCAGAACGAGCGGTCCCGGCACCGCGTCATCTCGACCCGCCGCAAGCCCGGAATCGAGTCGAGCACGTCGCGCGGGTCCTCATAGATGCCGTTGTGCCGGCCGAGGTAGCAGGGATCGTGGTAGGTGTATACTCCGTTCTCGACCGCATTCAGCCGGATCTGCCCCGTTTTCACCGCGCGGGCGATCACCTGGCTGGCATGCTCGACCGGCGGCACATCCTTATAATCGTGCTTGAGGGCGTTGTAGGCGTGCGGGTCGGCGGTGACGATCCGGCGCACGCCGGAATCGCGGATGGCCTCCGTGTTATGGTCCCGCAGCGCCATGAAGAGCGTCTCCTCGCCGAACCGCCGGACATCGTGCCCGCTGTCTCGCTCCCTGGCGCCGAGAATGGCAAAGCCGCCGAAGTTCTCGCTCAGCCGGCCCAGGATACGGGCGGTAGCGCGTCCGATCGACTGGATTCGATCGTCGTAGGAGGTGATACTGTCGACGAAGTACAGCGTGTCCACACCGCTGGCCACGCCGCCTCCGCCCTTGAGGATGGGGACCGCGCCTTGGGCCCAGTCGGCCCGCTTCTTTTCCACCTTTCCGAACGGATTCCCGCGGGTCTCCAGCGCTTTCAGGGGTTTGTGGAGCGGTTGCGGCGCCTTGCCGTCGTCGACCAGGCCACGCCGTAGATCGACGATCTTGTCGATATATTCGACGAGCAGCGGGCATTCAGCCTCGCAGGCGCCGCAAGTCGTGCACGACCATATTTCATCCTCGGAATACAGTCCGCCAACCAGCGGCGTGCCGTCCGGGCCCAGGGGGCGCCCCGGTCCCCACACCGGGTAATGCCGGAAAAGGTAATCCCGCGCCTTGATCGACAGGTTCCGCGGGGAAAGCGGCCTCCCGACGGCGTTGGCCGGGCACTGGTCCGCGCACCGGCCGCAGTCCGCGCAGGAGTAGAAATCCAGGATGTGCTTCCAGGTAAAGTCTTCGATCTTCTTGACGCCGAAGGAGGTCACGGTGTCCAGTTGCTCGTCCGGAACACCCCACCGCACCGGCTTCACCGTGCCGCGGTCCAGCTTCGCAAAGTAAATCGCAAACAGGGACGTCTCGACGTGGAACTGGATGCCGAACGGCCGGTAGCAGAGCAGGAAGAAGAAGGTGATTTCATGGGCCAGATAGGCGCCCAGGTGCAGAGTGCGCAGCGTGGCAAAGGCGGCGCCGGCGAAGGCGCTTTGGAAGATCCAGGGCAGCGACCAGGGCGCCAGAAGCTCCGCCCGGCTCCCTTGCTGCGCATGAAAAGCCGCCTGGCTCCCTTCGAAAACGCCATCCGCGGCCATCAGGATGCCGATCAAGGCGAGCAGGAAAACGGCGTCCGCGGACCTACGCCCGTAGCGCGCCGGCGCAAAGACCAGCCGGCGAACGATAAGAATCCCCATGCACAGGAAGACCGTTGTGGAAGCATAATCGCGAACGGTGTCGTACAGGCCGCCCGCGCTAGCGGCGGCGAACCGGTCCGAGACGCCCATGACGAGAACCGTGAACGCGCGGCTCGCCAGCAGCAGAAAGCCGGCAAACACCAGAATGTGAAAGACGCCCGCGAGCCGGTAGCGCGGATGCCGCCATTGCCCCAGCCAGAATTGCAGAACCCTGCCCAGCCGCGCGAAGGGCCGGTCAAAACGGAAGTCGCGTTGGGCGCGCAGGAGCGGCGCCAGACGCCGGGCAACGATGTAGGCAAAACATGCCAGCCCAAGAAGGTGGAGGAAGAGGAACAGGTCCCTCCCGCGGATCAGCCAGAAAGTGGCTTGCGCGATCGAGTCGAAACTATCTCCCACGGGCGCGTAGATCCCCCGCTCATAAAAATGGACGCCGGAAGGTTCCCCAGCGAATCGTCGGGCGATTACATCGTCGCGATGACACTCTCAACGGACAAACGCTCGTTCAGAATCAGCCGCCGGATAATGCGAAGGTCATTCAGCATTCTGCGGCTCTTGTGGACATGACAGCCCAGCATTTTAAGTTTGAACATGGCCAGGTCGATGGCTTGCGCGCGGCGTAGCTCGCCATCGCGCACGGCCCGCTCCCGGTCGCGCTTCAAGTCGCTCATTACTTCCAGGGTCGTGGCGGCCAGGATGTTCATGTATTCGTGAGCGCTTTCGATGGAATCGAAAGGCTGTTCGATGGCTTCGGCGAACATACAGTTCCGCTCCCGGGCACGGCGGCCGCGCCCTATGTTTTCTTTCTAGACACACCTAGCCCGCGATTCAAGACCGGGGCCCCGCGAACACCGGCCGCGAGTAGGTGAAGGACAAAGAACTGTCACCTTTCTCCGCTGCCACCCTTCGAATGGTGCGGAGATTTAAGACTTTCAGATACGCTTATATTAAATCTGAGAATTATGGATGTCAAGCGAGGATGAACCCGCTTAGTCCTAGGGCGGGATTCAATGTATCAAGCCGCACAGTCCGAGGAACGGCGTCGCGTCACCTCAGAACGGGGCGCCGAGGCCGAAGCCGCTCGGGGCCCATAGTGCCAAAACTCCCAGCGTCAGACAGCCTGCGCGTTTGCCACAACCCGAGCGCAGTTCGCGCTGCCGCGCTCGCGGCAGGCGATCCGGGAGTTAACCTGGGAAGCGAAGGAGGAGGTCTTCGTGGACGCCTTGGCAGAAAAGCTGGACGCGCGGTTGCGCGAGTGGAGACCGAAGTCGGCTGCCGGGGCGCGAGAGCGCATCGCGAAGGTCATCGATCTCGCCGGCCACGCTGTTCTTGGTCTCGCGCTCCCGCGCGGCCCAAGGGGAGGTTCTCGACCTGCTCGATGAGAACGCAACCAGGTGAAGTGTGGTTGGCGGATTTTGGGTCTGGCCGCGAACCCGCCCCAAGCGCTTGTGCGGTGCATACCCCTCACCACTCAGAACAGGCTCAGCCCATACGAGGCGCCGCTGCCGCGGTTCCCGTTCCTCGACCGCGACTCCGTTGACGTCCGCTGAAACGTCTTCGGATCTCTCGCCCCGCCCCTCCCTACGCCAACCGCAGCCGCTCGGCCGCCGTCTCCGGCGCGATGTCACGCTGCGGACCCGCCAGCATTTCGTACCCGACCAGGAACTTGCGCACCGTGGCCGAGCGCAGCAGCGGCGGATAGAAGTGCGCGTGCAGGTGCCACTCGTCGTGCGGCAGTCCGTCGGTCGGCCGCTGGTGAAAGCCGAAGGAATAGGGGAACGGCGCCTGGAACAAACGGTCGTAGCGCGCGGTGATGTTTCTGAGGATCTCCGCCAGCCCTCTGCGCTCGCCGGCATTCAGCTTGTCCATGCCGGTCATGTGGCGTTTGGAGATCAGCATGATTTCGAACGGCCAGACCGCCCAGAAGGGTACCAGCGCCAGGAAGCTTTGGTTTTCCTCCACCACCCGCTCGTGCGAGGCCCGCTCCAGCCGCAGGTAGTCGCACAGCAGGCAGGCGCGGCGATCCTCCCGCCAGTTGCGCTGCGCACTCTGCTCCTTCAATATTTCGTTGGGCAGGCTGCGGCTCGACCAGATCTGGCAGTGGGGATGCGGATTGCTGGCGCCCATCATGGCTCCGCGGTTTTCGAAAATCTGCACATAGTTGACGATGGGCCGGGCGCCCAGCTCGCCGAACTGGTCGGCCCAGGTGTCCACCACCAGCCGCAGCGCCTCCAAATCCATGTTGGCTATGGTGAGATTGTGCTGAGGGGAGAAACACACCACGCGGCAGATGCCGGGCTCGGTTTCGGCCAGCAGCAATCCGCCACGCTCGAAGCGATCCGGGCCGGTGTCGGGCTTCAGGGCGGCGAAGTCGTTATCGAAAACGAAGGTCGAGGTGTATTCCGGGTTGTGCACGCCGCCCGCACGGGCATTGCCGGGGCAGAGGTAACATTGCGGATCGTATTCCGGCTGCGTCTCGGCGGCGGCTTCCTCCACTTGCCCTTGCCAGGGCCGCTGGGTGCGGTGCGGCGAAACCAGCACCCATTCGCGCGTCAGAGGGTTGAAGCGCCGGTGGGGGTCCTGTTTCCAATCGATCATTCATCCTTAGTTTACAGGGCCGCTCCCGTTTTCACCGCGGAGACGCGGGGAACGCAGAGGAAGCGCGGAGAAACTCAATTCTGTTTTTGTCTTCTCTGCGTAGTCTCCGCGTTCTCAGCGTCTCCGCGGTGAAAGCGGGGCCCTATTCCATCTCAAACATCACCACCGCCCGCCCGAAATGTATTTCGTCGCCGGGTTCCAGCTTCACCCCGCGGGAATTGCGATGCACCTCCTGGCTCATGCCGTCGCGGACGATCCAGGCGCCGGGACCAGAAGGCTCCCCCGAGGGCGCGCCGCCCCGCGCATACCAACGGTCGTTGAACAGGCGGTATTCGCCGCTGAGGAGGTCGAAGGTGATGTGGGCGTGCTCGCGCGAAACCGAGCGGTTGATCTCGGTGTCCTCGGTGAAGGCCAGGTCGTTGCGCCGGTAGATGCCCTGCGAGCGGTACACGTCCACCACGCGGCCAATGTTGGTGCGGACTTTGTCGAGCCGGATTTCGGCGGCATTGGCGGCGCCCTCGCGCACCACCAGGCGCGCCACCGGGCGGGCCCCCGCGCCGGGCGGCTTCTGAGAAGCCGTCTCCACCACCACCCAGGGCTCGTCGCGCCGGGGCAACTCGCCAGTCGCCCGGACCTCCACGCGCAGATTTTCGGGATACCGGCAGCCGGCCGCCGTCAGCGCGCCACGCACCTCCTGCTCCAGGTACTTGCGGAAGAATTGTCCGCTGAACACGCTCAGCCGCGCCTCTTCCGCGCCCCGCAGCTCCACGCGCAACAGATCGAACGGAAAGACCTTTTTGCCGCCCAGGCGGTAGCTCTTCTCGCGGATCTGGTCCAGCACCGCCAAGCGGATTTCGGCCAGCTCCGGCGGTTCCTCCGGACGCCCCGTCTGCGCCAGCGGCCCCTCAAACAGGGTTCTGCCAAATCTTTCCAGATATTCGGCCATCTTCATAGGTCGTGCCCCCGACTTTCCTGTCCCGCAACCGCTCCCTGACGGTCGCGGCT
>JBKQPR010000357.1:0-89464 GCA_052144935.1 Bryobacteraceae bacterium | reverse complement strand
GCGGGGCGGGGCGGGCGCACAGGTGCGGGACGGCACGCGGTGCGGGGTGCGGGGCGGGGCGGGCGCGGTGCGGGGTGGGCGCACGGTGCGGGAGCGGGCACGCGGGGCGGGCGCGCGGGGCGGGGCGGGGGATTGGTTCGCCGCCACACCTACAAAATCACCCGCTCCTCGCCCTCCCGGCGGGTGACGTGTTCGCGGTCCAGAAACTCCAGCAGCGGGATGGCATATTTGCGTGAAATGCCGGTCCATTCCTTGAATGCTCCCACGCTGAATCGCGCGGGGCGCCGGGCGGCCAGGAGTTGGCGCAGTTTGGCCAGGGCGGCCTGGTGAAATACCAGGTCGTCGCCGACCCGCACCAGGCGCTTCTCGCGCAGCAGGATTTCCAGCAAACGGCGGGCGCGGGCCGGCTCGACGCCGGATTTCGCCAGCACCTCGGCCAGCGCCGGGGTGGCCAGCCCGGCTTCCTCGAAGGCCCGCTCGATGGCCGCTCGGGATTGCTCCTCTTCCTCCTTCAACACCACCTGGTGTCCGCGCGACCGCACCGTCTCACCCTCCACCACCAACTCCCTGGCGCCGGCCAGCAGCGCGTCCACCAGGAACAAGGGCGCGCCGGGCATCTCGCGGCTGCGCAGATCCTGCTTGGCGATCCCCGGCAGGAGCGGCTGCTGGGCGTGGAACAGACGCACCGCCTTTACCAGCCGGTCGCGCGCCGCCTGAAACCAGGCGCGGTCCACGTACCAGGGCTGCGGCTGCGGCAGCGGGACGACCGGCGCGGGGGCTGCCGCGGCGGCAATTTCGCGCTCCGTCATGCCGGTGCGCGCCACCAGCTCGGCCATGCCAACACCGAAAGGGGACTCTTTGACCAGGAGAGCGAGGCGCTCGGCGGGGTGGGGGGCGGAGAGGATGTCGAGGCGCGAGGGCAGGCTCAAGCCGGCTCCAGCACGCCTGCGGGCCGCTGCCGGCAGATCCACCACCACGCCGCCGCCAATCGTCACCACCGGGGAAAACATGCGGATGATGAAGCGGTCGCCGGGCAGCAGAAGGGCCGCGTCGCGCAGCACCAGGCGGGCGTAGGCCGAGCCTCCCGGCTCCAGGCGCGCCGCGCCGTCGAGCAGGCGCACCTGGCCCTCGATCTCCGCCGTGCCGCAGTGGAAATGCACCGGCGCGCGGTGTTTCAGCGGCTTGGCGGAAGCCAGCAGTTGCAGCCGGCAATCCACCGCCTTCACCGCGCGGAAGCGCCCCGGCTCGGAAAGCACATCGCCGCGCGCCAGCTCGGCCGGTTCGATGTCCGCCAGGTTGACCGCCGTGCGCTGGCCCGCTACGGCGCGCCCGGTATTCGACCCGTGCACCTGGACGCCGCGCACGCGCAGCCGCCGGGGCCCGGAGGGCGGCGCGGGGTAGACTTCCACTTCCTGCTCCTTCCGGACGGCGCCGGAGATCAGCGTGCCGGTGGCCACCGTGCCGAATCCCTTCACCGAGAAGACGCGGTCGATGGGCAGACGGAACCAGCCCGCCGCGTCCTTCTCCACGGCCTGGCCGGCCACCCGCGCCAGCTCCTTGCGCAGCTCGCCCAGGCCCTCGCCGGTGACGGAGCTGACCGGCACAATGGGGGCCGCTTCGAGGAACGAGCCGGCCACCAGCTCCTCCACTTCCAGGCGCACCAGGCCGACGAGGTCGGGGTCCACCAGGTCCGCCTTGGTCAGCGCGATCACGCCGCGCGGAATCCCCAGCAGGCGGCAGATATCGAAGTGCTCGCGGGTCTGCGGTTTGATGGATTCGTCGGCGGCGATGACGAACAGCACCAGGTCGATGCCGCCGACTCCCGCCAGCATGTTCTTGACGAAGCGCTCGTGGCCCGGAACGTCCACGAAGCCCAGGCGCAGGGAAGGCGTCAGGTCGAGGTGCGCGAAGCCCAGGTCGATGGTGATGCCGCGGCGCTTCTCTTCTTCCAGGCGATCGGCGTCAATGCCGGTGAGCGCTTTGACCAGGGCAGTCTTGCCATGGTCGATATGCCCGGCGGTGCCCACAATGATATGCTTCATCCCGCTTGTTACAGTGTAAAAGTGTTGGCTGTGTTTCTGCTGGTCCTGGTGGCCGGCTCGCTGACGTTCTGCGTTCTGGCGGTGGCCGCCGCGGTGCGGTACCGCGCGGTGCGCCCGGCCCCGTTGGGCCCAGCCCAGTGGGACAGCGCCCCGCCCATCAGCATTCTCAAGCCCCTGGCCGGCGCCGAGGAGGGGCTGGAGGAGAACCTGCGCAGTTTTTTCGAGCAGCGCTACCCCGCCTTCGAGATTCTCTTCGCCGTGCGCAGCCCGCAGGACCCCGCCGCCCCGATTGTGGAGCGCCTGCGCGCGCGCTACCCGGCGGTTCCCTCGCGCCTCATCGTGACGGGCGAGCCACCCTACCCCAATGCCAAGGTCTACAGCCTGGACCGCATGCTGGCCGCCGCGCGCCATCGCCTGGTGGTGATGGCCGATAGCGACACGCGGGTTACGCCGGAAATGCTCGCCACCCTGGCGGCCGAGTTTCAGGACCCAAAGCTGGGTCTGGCCACCTGCCCGTACCGCGCCGTGCCGGGCCCCAGCTTCTGGTCCACGCTGGAAGCGCTGGGCCTGAATACCGAGTTCGCCGGCGGCGTGCTGGTGGCGCGCATGTTGGACGGCATGAAATTCGCGCTCGGCCCCACCATCGCGGCGCGGCGGGAAACCCTGGACACGATCGGCGGCCTCGAGGCCGTCAAGGACTACCTGGCGGAAGACTACGTATTGGGCAAGCTGGTGGCCCGGCGCGGCTTCGGGGTGATCCTTTCGTCCTACGTGATCGAGCACCGCATCGGGGCGCAGGGTTTTAGAGCCAACCTGCGGCATCGCCTGCGCTGGAACCGCAGCACGCGCCGGTCGCGCCCGTGGGGGTACGTGGGACAGACGTTTACCCACCCGCTGCCGTTGGCGCTGCTGCTGTGGGCCGTCCAGCCGGGGTGGTGGCCGGTGGTGCCTGTGGCCGCCGTCTTCCGCGCCGCGGCCGGGTGGGTGACTGCCATGCACGCCCTGGACGACCCGTTGACCCGCCGCCTGTGGTGGCTGGGGCCGGTTCAGGATATCGCCAGTTTCCTGGTATGGCTGGCGGGGTTTTTTGGGAATACGATTCTGTGGCGGGGGCGCAAGTATGCGTTGCTGCGGGATGGGAGATTCGAAGTGGTGCGGTAGGCGCCCTCCAGGCCGCACCGTGGGAATGCGGAACGAAGCCAATTTTGAGCCAACCATAGTTGAATCAACTGCTTGGTTGGCTCCGGACGAAACCCTTTTGCCGCCGCCAGGCCACCCGGGACGCGCCGTGGGAGACGCGCGGACTTCGCCGGCAAGACGGCTCTGCCGCGGGGCGGAGGTCCGCCTTGCTGCGGGATGGAGATTCGAACTGGTGCGGCAGGGCGCCCTTGAGGCCCGGGAAGTAAAATCGCGGAACGAAGCCAATTTTGAGTCAACCAACGTTGAATCAACTAGCTGGCTCCCTCGAGGTGCACCCACTTTGCCACCGCCCGGCCGCCCGGGACGTGCTGCGGCAGGCGCGGGCTTTTTCGGCAACGCGGCTCTGTGGCGGGGGCGCAGGTACGCTTTGCTGCGGGATGGGAGATCGCTTCTATGCACAGCGCCGATCTCCGCTGCGCGTGCGGCCACGCCCGAAGCCTTGGCGGCAAAATTACCGAACGAAGCCATTTTCAAAAGCAACTCCAATCGGATCAGGCAATTGGCTCCCCGAAACCGTCCGGTCGCCGCCTGGCCACTCGGGTCGGGCCGCCGACTGGACCTCTCAAATAGACGTTGATGAAAGACTGTGCCATGTGGCATTCCTCATTCCCAGGTGTAGCACGGGGGACGGCTCCGCCCGGCTGGTGGATGGTGTAAGTGGCTGGGGAAAAAGGGGATTCTCGAGCGCGAAGTTGGTGACCGGGACCCTTGGCGGCCGCAGATCGTTTCACTCGAAGCCACACGGGGGCAGCCGTTTGCAGCCTCTATTCCGCCGTTGGCGGTCACGACGGCGATTGCGTTGCCTTAGGCAGCAGGCACGACGCAGGAATTTTGGCCGTAATATCCGGCTGATTGTATCGCTTTTCGTACCCGGTTTTTGAAGTTGATCGAGAAGTAGGTTTTCCCGTACCCGGAAAGCTATTGAAGTACATTTCGCCCCTGAGCTGCAAGCCAAGATTGACCCAGTTGACCGTCGAAACCGGACGTGCGCCCGACAAGCTGGTTGAGGACGCCATGGCCGGGTACGTTGCCGAGCTTGTAGAGACGCGCGAAATGCTCAACAGCCGTTACGACGACCTGAGAAGCGGCAGGGTCAAGCCCAGTTCCCGCGACGAGGTTATTGCCCAATTCCGCGAAAAGAGCGCCGCCGAAGATAAACCGTTATCCTAAGGAGGGAGGCTCACATGCCGATTCTCGATTGGTCGCAATGCCCCGCTGTGGAAAGCATACCCGGTAAAGTAAGCGGCGCATGGGTATTCAAGGACACGCGGATGCCGGTCGCTACCGTGTTCGAGAACCTTGAAGCCGGCCTGACCGTGGAAGAGGTCATGGAAGAATTTGACGTGACGCGGGAACAGCTTAACGCCGTGCTGGAATTCGTTACCCGCAGCCTGGAGGCCCCTGCTCGGCTTCCTGCCTTCACAGGTTCAGGCCCCTCCACTGATGCTCGTTCTTTTTGATCACGGAACGCCGCGAAGCATCGCCCGCTTTCTTGTCGGCCACACGGTCACAAAGGCAAAAGACAGAGGTTGGGACAAATTGAGCAACGGCAGACTGCTGCAAGCGGCGGAAGAAGCGGAAATCGATGTGTTGCTCACCACCGATAAGAACATTCGATACCAGCAAAACCTTAAAGGCCGGGAGATCGCCATTGTGGTGCTCGGCAATCCCCAGCGGCCCGCCGTTCACCGGTATATGGACAGGGTTGTTGCGGCAGTGAACGCGGCAACACCAGGCAGCTATACCGAAGTTGAAATCCCTTACGACTAAGCCCTCGATGGTGCGAGGTTTCGTTTCACAAATGGTGCTTTGCGAGACTTCGACGATCTACGGAGCGCCTTGCAGGCCGCTATCCTGAGAGCCAGGGAATGGCCCACGTTTCAAAAAGGGTGAGTTCGGCGCGGGCCGGAAAAATGGTGGTTGACATGCGTTACATTACACATTACGGTTCAACATGATCGGTTCCATACGCCACAAGGGGTTGAAACGCCTTCATGAGGACGACAACCCGCGCGGCGTCAATGCCGAGCATGTGGAGAAACTGCGCGATATTCTGGCACGGCTCAACGCTGCGGGCGCCGTTGCCGACATGGACATGCCGGGATTTAAGGTGCATGCGCTTAAGGGCGACCGGAAGAGCTTTTGGGCGGTCACCGTACGTGCCAACTGGCGGGTGATCTTTCGCTTTGACGATGGCGACGCTCAGGACGTGGATTATGTCGATTGCCCATTGAAGGAGGGTCTGACTATGCCGATGAAGAATCCCCCGCACCCCGGCGGCTTTGTGCTGCGCCAGTGCATTGAGCCGTTGGGCTTGACCATCACGGACGCCGCGGCGGCGCTTGGCGTCACGCGCACCACTTTGTCAGAACTGGTAAACGGGAAGCGCGGAATTTCGCCGGAAATGGCGGTGAGGTTGTCGAAGGTCTTCGGCGGCAGCGCCCAAAGCTGGCTCACCCAACAGGCACAGTACGACTTGGCGCACATTCGGGCCGACCGGATCAAGCTCAAGCGGCTGGAGTTGGCCTAGCGCGTTTGATAAGGGGCCGTTTGCGCAACGGGCGAAGGGCCCAATTGACGTTTACGAGGACGGCGAGGGCGACATGCGTCACATGCTGGCTGAGGAAGCTGAGGCCGCGTGACGGTTTCGCTGGTCTGTGGCAAAAGGCTTACGATGAAAGGAGGGTACGAGCATGGCTAACATTGACACGGACATTGACTGGATGGCTTGCGAACTCATCGAGCAAATCCCCGGCAAGGTATCGGGGCGGCCCATCGTACGCGGAACGCGCATTCTGCCGGACCCCATCGTGAACAGCTACGATCTCGGCGACAGCATCGAAGAAATTCACGAGGGCTTTCCCTCGCTCTCAATCGACCAGATCAAGCGGCTGATCGAGTTTGCCCACGCACAACGGGCGCAGTACCAGCCGTGAAAGTTTTGCTCGACCAGAACCTTGACCACCGGCTCCGCACCCATCTCGGTTCGCATGAGGTTTTCACCGCCAGATGTAAAGGTTGGGAGGCTCTCAAAAACGGCAGCCTCCTCGACGCAGCCGAAGAGGAGGGCTTTGAAGTGCTCGTCACCGGCGACAAGACCCTCTCCTTTGAGCAGAACCTCACTGGGCGGCGGCTGGCAATCGTCGCGCTGTCCTCGATCGAGTGGCGCATCATCAAGGAATACTTGCAGCGGATCATTACCGCCGTCGATAGCGCCGCCCCCGGTTCGTTTCAGACGGTCGATTGCGGCACGTTCAGCAGGAAGAAGATCACTGGCGAGTAAGCCTCGCGTGTTCCACAAGGGGTAAGTTTCGGGATGAGGGTCTGAGCCTGGCGGTCCACGGTGATTCACCTCGCCCACGTACTCGGATATACTTATCTGTAAAGTCCAATAGATTGGGACGAGAATCCAACATGGGAGCATCGGGTTGAGGGTATCGTCAGGGGGAATATGAGAAGTCGAGCAGAGGTCGCCTCGGCATTTGCTGCGGTGGCAGCGTGGGTCCGCGGAGCGAAACTCGTTGCTCTGTTGTTAGCAGTCGTGGCTGGGATGGCGCTTGCGGCATGGCCTCAGGGACAAGGGGCCGAGGCCCCGAGGACGGTGGTTCAGCAGGCGCAGCAGCGGCTTCGCGCTCTTGGCTACGATCCGGGTGCGGCCGACGGCGCGGTGGGACCGAAAACGATTGCAGCTTTAAAGAAGTTCCAGTCAGATCACGGCCAGCCCGTCAGTGGTGCTCTTGACCAGAAGACGCTAGAGGCTCTGAGGGCCACAAGCAGCGGTCAAGCTCCTGTCCCCGCACGGCAGCTAATCGACTCGGATCACCAACTGCACAACGGAGACGTACTGCCGGCTTTGGGTGGCAACACGGGAATCCAGATCATCGGAGGCACGGAGATTTCAGAGTTTCACGGGACAGCCGCCCATGAGGCTGCCAAGAGTGGTAACTTGAAAAAGCTTGAGGCGCTGCTTAAAGCCAACCCTGGTCTGGTTTCCGGCAGGGACGATTTGGGCTATACGCCTCTGCACTGGGCGGCGGAGAATGGCCACAAGGACGTGGCCGAGTTGCTGCTGACCCATAAGGCCGATGCCGATGCCGAGGGCAACGGCGGTATGACGCCATTGCACATGGCAGCATTCAGGGGTCACAAGGAGGTGGCTGAATTGCTGTTGGCCCAAAAGGTCGACGTCAACGCCAGGAACCCGAACGGTAATACGCCTTTGTACGACGCGGTGCAGAATAGCCACAAGGACGTGGCCGAATTATTGCTGGCACACGGCGCAGATGTCATGGCCAAGTGCGAGTCGGGCAACACGCCATTACACGAAGCAGCGGACCGGGGAAACAAGGATATGGTGGAACTGCTTCTGGCCAACAAGGCTGATGTCAATGCTAAGAACAGCTCCGGCCACACACCATTGGGCGTTGCCCACGGAGAACAAGTGACGGAGCTGCTGCGCCAGCACGGCGGCCACGAATAGCTCACGCACGCTTCCAGGACCACGCGCATTCGCATGTTTCACAATGGGTAAGTTTCGGGACGAGAACCGGACCCCCGCGAAAACAGGGCTTGGCCGTCCCGTTTTGTTGTCCCATTAGGGACTTCATAAAATACCGATACGCCCGCGTCTCGAACCGCCGGCCCCTGCCCCTACGGCTTCCCGATCGAGCACAGCGGGTCGCCGAAGACCACCCCTTGCCAGCTCAGGAACGGCATTCCCGAATAGAAGCTCTCGGCCAGGTTGCGGCCGCGATAGTAGGCCGGGAGCAAATAGTCCGGCCGCACGCAGCCGGCCAGGAAGGGTTCGTAGGTGTTGCCCGAGGCTCCCGTGGCGCCTTCGTGAATCAGGTCCGCGCTCAGCCCCTGCGGCGATCCGGCAAACCAGTGCGACTTGTCCGCCCAGGTGGTGAAGGTCCAGGCATCCGGGGGGCGCCTCAGGGTCCGCGCGCTGGTCGAAACGTACTCCGTCGCGACGGCCCCCGGCAGCCACTGGAAGCCCAATGCACGCCGTTTGCGGTGGTCGTCGTTGGATCCCCAGCCGGCGTAGCCGATCACTTCCTTCTGGTCGTACAGCACGCGGGCGCTCTCGTCGAGCACCACCCGGTCTCCGGGAATCAGGATCGCGGCGGTGCGCAGCCAGTTGTTGCCGTCCTCGTCGGTTTCCGAATTCAGGTCCACCACGAACTTGCCGCGGTTGCGCGCCGCGAGCGACCGGTCGATCATGGCCTTTACGTCCGCCACGTCGTAGGCCGCCAGGCGCGTCACCAGGTAGATCGGAAACTGCGCGTGAGTGAACGGGACGTCGCGCTTGCGGAAAAGCGGGTTGGGCACGGCGCCCGCACGCGGATACTCCCGGCCCTTCAACTTCCCGTAGAGCAACGCCAATTCCGAGTCCACCGAGCAGCGGTCCGTATTCATCGCCGCACCGGGCCCGTCCACCTTCAGCGGGACCCCCAGAGTGGTCACGATGTAGAGCACCTGCTCGACCAGCCCGGCCTTCTTCAGGCAGTTGCCCACGACTGCCTCGATCTGCCGCTGGTAGACCTCCCAGGAGATCTCCTCGGCGGACGTAGTGGCAAGATAACAGACGTTTTGCGCCGGAATCGACCGCCGCGGGCGGTAGTACTCGGCGACCTGCCGCGAGCCCGCATCGGCGCCGTTCACCACCAGCAGTACGCTTGGTACGCTTTGCGCGTGGAGCGCCAGAATGGGCGCCAGCAGGAGCAGGAATCGGAACACCGATTCCAATGGTATCAGGAGATTACCGCCGGGTTGGAGGTGCGGTTTTTCCGTCCGTTTCGGGACGGCTGCGACTGCCACGATCCCACTTCATCAACCGCACCACCCGGGGCCTTTGTTACAATAGCTACCAAACCCCGCGGCGATAGGGAAATTCATTATTTCTATGCCGCTGATTCATAATTTGAGTGGGGTGGCCGCGGTGCGCATGGCTCTGCTGGTTGGAATCGGGCGGACCGGCCGCAGTTTATGGACTTTGACCAGCTCCATACGTTTCTCGAGATCGTCCGCCTGAAGAGTTTCTCGAAGGCGGCGCAGACCTGTTACCGGACGCAGCCCGCCATCAGCGCCCAGGTGCGGCAGCTCGAGCAGGAGTTGCGCACGGAGCTGTTCGAGCGCTTCGGCAGCCGGATTTCGCTGACCACCGCCGGCAAGCTGTTCGCCGGGTTCGCCGAGCAGATGCTGGACATGCGGCGGCGGGCCCAGGACGCCATGGCCGAGCTGGAGACCAATCCGCGCGGCGAGCTGGTGATTGCGGCCAATGAAGCCACCTGCATTTACGTCCTGCCCAAGGTCTTCTCGCAGTTCCGCCAGCTCTTTCCGGCCGTGCAGTTGCAGGTCAACCGTTCGTACGGCGCGCACGTGATGGAGGCGGTGCTCGACAATTCGGCGGATTTCGGCATGGCCCAACTCCCCATGGAGGACAAGCGCATCCAGGTGGTGAACATCCACCGCGACGAAATCCGCCTGGTGATTCCGGCGCGCCATCCGCTGGCCGACCGGAAGGCGGTGTCGGCCGAGGACGTGGTGGATTATTTTCTGATCCTGCCGCAGCAGGGCAAGACGCGCCATCGTCTGAACCACTGGCTGGAGCCGGTGGAAGACGAGGTGCGCATCTCCATGGAACTGGATTCCACCGAGATGATGAAGCACTTCGTGATGGCCGGGCTGGGGGTGACCTTCCTGGCGGTATCGAATTGCCAGGAGGAGATCGCGGCCGGCAAGCTCAAGGCGCTGTCGCTGCTGCCCGAGCCCCTGCACCGCCGCCTGGGCCTGATCTACCGCCGGGATAAGGCGCTTTCCAAAGCCGCCTTGGGATTTATACAGGTTGTGCTGGATAATGTAGGTGATGAGGTAGGCGGAGCCGAGGCCAAGGCCAAGCGCGCTCCGAAAGTAGTGGCCTGATGACTTGCCCACGCTGCCGCAAGAATATCGCTCAGAACGCGGCCCGCTGTCCCCACTGCGGGGAAGCCAATCCCAAGGCTTCCGGCCTGTTCCAGACCTCCACGGTGCTGATCTCGGCCGATGGCGCCGACATGGTTTACCGCTCGGTGGACGAAGTTCCGGCCGGCCTGCGCACGCGCCTGCTGAAATCCACCAATGGCAACAACTCGGCCACGATCCTGATTGCGGACCGCCGCGGACGCAAGGAGATCGCCCGCGTCATGCGCAAGCTGCCCGGCCCGGCGCAGCGCCGCCTGGTACACACGGCGCTGAGTGCGGCGCCGCCCTCGGGGCCGCTCGGTTGGCTGAATGCCCACCGCCGGAAAGCCGCCTGGGCCGGGTTGCTGCCGGTGGTGGTGGTGGCGATCTGGCTCTTGGCGCACCGCTGGCCGCTCTGGCCGTGAGCGGGAAAGGAAGCGGCGACTCCTGATATTCAAGGACGCGCGAACTCTTGACGCAGAGGCGCGGAGGGCGCCCACTGGGCCCGGAGGAGAATCAACCGTCAAATGGCGCCTGACGGGAGTTCCCGCGATCGCGCTGGCGATCTGCGCCGCGCTGGCGCAAACCGGCCCGCTCGCTGAACCGGCGCATGCGCCACTGCGCTTCCGTTCTCCGGTCGAGGACAAAAACTTCTATCTGCTCTCGACGATCTCGCAGACCGCTGAGGTGGAACGGGCGGCGAGGTCCGATGGCGCGCTGGCAGGGCTCGGGGCGGCCAAACGCGCCGCCTTGGCCAAGGCAGCCGATTCCTGCGCGGCCCAACTGGCCTGTTACGCGAACGCACTGAAGTTCTCGGATGGCGAGATCGACGCCGCGGCGGATGCCCTGAAGCGCCTCTATCGAAGCCAGCCGAAAGTGCGGCGAACGATCGACGGCCCGTTGCGCGCGAGCGGCCTGTTCGTCCGTTACCACTCGCTCACGGGCGAGGAACTTCTGGCGCGCGGCTGGAGCGATGCCGCCGAGGGCCTCAACCGCATCATCGACGTCTACGGCCTGGGCCGCGCGCCGCGATACCCGGCCATCGATGCGGTGTCGTTCGACGTCCAAGCCGAGGGTTACGGCCGGCTGGTACACACCATAGCGGCCGTGCTGGCCGAAGACAGCGCCCAGTTGGCGCTATTCTTTCAACCCACGCTGCGATTCTCCCTGGGCTTGCTGGATGCCAACCAGCGCAACGAAGCGGGGCGGTTCGAACCGCTCGACGCTGGCGAGAACCGGGCGGCGATCGGCCGCGTGAAGGCCATCGATTGGGATGGCTTCCCCTATTCGGCGATCGTGGTGCCGGGATCCGGACCCGACCGCGAGGCGTTCAGCCTCTCGCCATGGGGCAAACTCCGGCTGACGCTGGCGGTGAGGCGCTATCGCCAGGGCCAGGCGCCCTTCCTGCTGGTTTCCGGCGGGTTCGTGCATCCCAACCAAACCGCCCACTGCGAGGCCATGGAGATGAAGAAATCGCTGATGGCCGATTTCGGAATCCCGGAAGACGCCATCCTGGTGGACCCTCACGCCCGGCACACCACCACGAATTTGCGCAACGCCGTGCGGGAGTTGTATCGATACGGCTTTCCGTTCGCGAAGCAGGGCCTGATCACAACGGACACCGACCAGAGCGCGTCGATCGAGAGCCCCCAATTCGCCGAGCGCTGTCTGAAGGAGTTGGGCTACCAGCCGGTCACGGGTTTGCGGCGTATCTCGCAATTCGATCTGGCGTTCTCGCCGAATGTGGAATCCCTGCAAGCGGACGCGCGCGACCCGCTCGATCCGTAGTTCCAGCGGCACCGGCCGAGGCGGCCGAGGCGGCCGGCAATGGCACACCCAAGCGCCCGACTGGCAGGGTATAAACTAACGTCGTGATCCTGCGTAGACTCCTGCCGGTCCTCTTGCCCGCTGCATTGGCTGCGGCCGATCCGCCGGTGAAGAGCGTACTGGAGCGGATCGAGGCAGGCAGACTCGACCTGACACCCTTAGCGGTGTCTTACGACGATCTCCACCCGCTGTGGGGCGGCCTGGTGTTGACGATTCACGGAAGCGGTAAGGTGGAGCAGAAGGCGGTTCGGCAAACACCAGGACAGCCCAGATTGGTCACGCGGGAAGACCTGCTCAAACTGGTGCGCCTGCTGCTCAGCGAGCAGGTATGGAACCAGCGCGTTCCCGAGCGCACGCCGGTCCCCGACGAGAGCAGGGTGCGGCTGACCATCCGTTACGGCAGCGATCAATCCGTGATCTGGGAGTGGTACGACGACTTGAAGGCGAATCAGCGGATGGTCCAAATTCGCGATCTGATGCAGAGAATCGCCTGGGTGACTCCGGGCCGGTGATTCGGCGCGGCATTGCCGGCGGCACGGAGACGATCGGGTAGACGATTGGCGCCAAGGGAACCCTCCGCTGGCGCGCACGAGGGCCCACGAGGGCCGAGGGCCCGTCGAATTGTTGCACCTCGATAGAAATGTCCCCTGGTTTCAGAGAGACCGATCCCATTCCCTCTTTGATCTATTGTGCTGCGTGCGGCGGATTCTATCAAGGCTTCCCTGCGGCGCACGCATGGAACCGCGTGCGGCCTTGACAGAATCCGCCGCACGCGCTGAAGCCAACATCCCTAATAGGAGGGAATGGGATCTCTTGGACTGAGGACAGGAACATTTCTACTGGGGCGAAAAGGGGGACATTTCTATCGAGGCACAACACCGAGGGCCCGTCGAATTTGACTTCGCCTCTTACCGCCAGTTATACTCTTCCAACAGCGCAGGTTCCCGCCAACCCGCTGGGTGCAACTTTTCGGGTAGTTTGAGCGTCTCATCCTTACTGATCCCGAAGGGGATCGGCGGTAAAAAGTGAAAGAGAATAACATGAAGAACGGGCCCCAGCCAAAGTTTGCCTCCTACCAAAAGCTTCTGGAAAACAAAGCGGAAGAAGTCCGCCAGAGCATGTCCGCCCAGAAGGCCGCCCAGGTAGTCGCGCGTCTCGACATTCCCTCCGACGAAGGAGACCTCAGCCAGCAGCATCACGAAGAGTGGATCTTCCTCAACCGAAACACCATCGACATGAAACTGCTGCGGGAAATCGCGGACGCGTTGCGGAGATTCGAGCGGGGGACTTACGGCACGTGCATGGAGTGCGAAAAGCCGATCTCGATCAAGCGCCTGGACGCGGTGCCGTGGGCGCGCTACTGCGTGACCTGCCAGGAAGCCATCGCCGCGCGCATTGCGCAGGGCGAGCTGGAAGACGAGTATCAGGAAGCCGGCCGGTGAAACTGGCGGACTTGCGCAAGCTCGCCATCCGCCGCCAAACCAGGATCCGTTTTGGCTTGCGCAACGGACAGGAGTGCGTGATCACGGAACACGGCGTGGCGCAGGTCGCGGCGCTGAAGGGAGTCCCGGACTTCAACCTGGAAGAGGAGTTGGCCGCGGCGGCCAGTTTCCTGCTCGATCCGGTGGTGGCGACGGGCAAGAAGGGACCAAAAGGCGCCTCAGCGGGCCCAGGGGGCGCCCCCAAAGGCACCCCGGTGAGCCGCGAAGAGCTGGCTGGCATGGCCTCGGGGGGATCCGCCGCGGAGGCGCCCCATGAGGACGACTGAGAAGCAAGGGGCTGCGGTAGAGAGCCGGGAGACAGGAATCGGGCTGACTCCGGCGCAGGCGCCCGGCAGGCGGCCGACTTCGACAGCAGCAGTCCCATCGGGTCGCTCGCGGCTAGTCGCAGGCGCGCGCGGCCCGCCCCCGCGGCCCAAGCTCAAGCCCGTGGCACCCTTGGTCCTGCTGGTCCGTGGCGCCCGTGGTCCCCAACTTTCGTGGGGTGAATAGTGTACAATACAATCGCTGTTACACTGTTTTGCTTTCCCGAAAGGGTTTGGGGGCCGCATATGGAAAAGCCGGCGCAAAATATTCAAGACAGTTTTCTAAACAACGCCCGCAAGGATAAGATTGTCCTCACGATTTACCTGATGAGCGGCGTAAAGCTCTCCGGCCGGATTAAGAGTTTCGACAAATATTCCCTGGTTTTGGAAACCAATAATCAGGAACAACTGATCTTCAAGCACGCCATATCCACGGTGGTCACGCAGAAGACGGCTCATTCGTACGCCGTCACCTCGCAGGCGGCGGCGCAGGGAGCGGCCGGCGGCTCGGCGCCCGGTCTGCCCACTCACGCCGATTCTCCGGAGGCATAGCCCACGGCGCTCCGCAACCCGTCACGGGAAAGGGCCATTCTGGTCGGTTTGGACTGGAAGACGCGATCCAGGTCTGGCTCCGGGTCCGGCTCCGGGTCCTTCCGTGCCGCCGGTACTTCTTTGGAAGAGTCCCTGGATGAACTGGCCGAGCTGGCTGCCGGCGCCGGCGCCGAGGTCACCGAACGCGTGGTGCAGGCCCGCGCCGCCCCCGAAGCCGCCACGCTGATCGGGCAAGGCAAAGTGGAGGAACTGTCCGCCGCGGTGGCCTCGGGCGCCGCCGATACCGTGATTTTCGATCACGACCTCACCCCCACGCAGCAGCGCAACCTGGAAAAGGCGCTCGACGCCAAGGTCATCGACCGCACCCAGCTTATCCTGGACATCTTCGCCTCGCGCGCCCGCACACGCGAAGGCCGCCTGCAAGTGGAATTGGCCCAGTTGAATTACCTGCTGCCGCGGCTCAGCGGGCGTGGCGTGGAGATGTCGCGATTGGGCGGCGGCATCGGCACGCGAGGCCCCGGCGAAACCCAGTTGGAAACCGACCGGCGCCGGATCGCCAAGCGCATTAAGAAAATCGAAGACGATCTGGAAGGCGTGCGGGCGGGCCGCGCGCTGCACCGGCGGCGGCGCGGCGCCGTCCCCCTGGCTACCCTGGCGCTGGCAGGCTACACCAACGCCGGAAAATCCACGCTCTTCAACCGGCTCACCGACGCCGGCGTGCCGACCGACGCCCGCATGTTCGCCACGCTGGACCCCACGGTGCGCCCTCTCATCCTTCCCTCGCGCCGGCGCGTGCTTCTCAGCGACACGGTCGGCTTCATTCGCAACCTGCCCACCACTTTGGTGAAGGCTTTCCGCGCCACCCTGGAGGAGGTCACCGAGGCCGCCCTGGTGCTGCACGTGGTGGACGTCTCCGTGCCGGCAGCCGCCGAGCACACCGCGCATGTGTGGAAGGTGCTGGGAGAGATCGGAGCCGCCCAGATCCCGCAGGTCCTGGTGATGAACAAGATCGACCGCGTGCCGGAGGGGGAAGCCGATCCCCTGCTGCTGCAGCGCCGCCTGTTGAAAGAGGCCGAGCACCCCCACACGCGGGCGGTGGCTGTGTCCGCCCTCAGCGGCGCGGGAATGGGCGACCTGCTGAACCTGATCGACCAGGCGCTTCCGCTCGACCCGATCATCCGCACCAGCCTGAGGGTGCCCGCCGGCGACGGCGCGACTCTGGCCCTGATCCACCAGTTTGGTGTGGTGTTGGAAACGCGTTACGAGGGCGAGTTCTGCGAGGTGGTGGCCGATGTCCCGGAATCGCTGGATCGACGGCTGAAGCGTCAGGCGCAGGACCATTGAGATCCACAGGATCTGTGGAAAAGCCTGTGGGAAAGGTCGTTTCAAAACCGTTAAACTGGCGTGAGGAAAGATACTTAGGTCGAATTGAACCAATTGGCAGCAGGTTCGCAAGTTCTTATTGTGAAACAGTTTAGCCAGCCGTCAAGATCTGCCATCGGTACGTTGCTTCACATTCTCCCGCGGATCGCGGCCGGAGGCAAGTTTTCCACATTTCAATAGGGTAAACCCCGCGTTTACGCAAAGGGAAGCGGGGAGCGAGGGGGAGCGAGCGGAGCAGAGCGCGGGCCAAAGAGCGCGCCGCCGCTTGGGCTTTTGCTACACTTGGATTTGCATGGCGGCGTAGCTCAGCTGGCTAGAGCGAGGGTCTCATAATCCCTAGGTCGGGCGTTCGAGTCGCCCCGCCGCCACCAATGTTTCCAATTGCTTGCGGGTGATTCGCCAAGGGCTCCGAGGCACCCGATCCAAGAGGGGTATCCAGCACGTGCGGCTCTGACCGGGTGCGGTGGCGGGTCCACAGAACGGTCTGTCTCCGACGTGGTATCGGCAGGCAACAGACGCGCGGCCAAGCGCGGTGAGAGCGGCTAGACTAGGACACCGAAGCCCCGTCCCCGGAGTTGTTTCACGCCTTGGCCCCACTGCGGTATCCGCTGAAACTCGCCCTTACCGCCCCTACCGCCGCCGCCACGCCCGCCTCCGCCCGCCATGCTACCGTGTAAGGGAAGAGGTGAAGCCATGCGCGCCGCCGCGATCCTCGCGCTCCTTCCACTGCTGGGCGCGGCGCAAACGCCTCCGTCCGCGGCCCTGGTCGAAGGAGTCCTGCTGGAACGCGATACGCCCGCGGTCTCGGGCGAGTTCAGCATCCGCGCGGCTGGCAACCAGGTGTTCCGCTACCGCTTCGACAACCATACATATGTGGAGCGTGAGAATCAGCTCACCACGGTGCCCGGACTCAATCCCGGCGAAAAAGTGGAGGTCCTTTCCGACAGCGTTGCCGATTCGGTCTTGCGCTATGCCCGCACGGTCCACGTGATCTCCTCCCCTCTGCCTCCCAGGCCTCCGGCGGCCAACCGGCTGCGCGCGGGCGAGCGCGCGCCTCTGGATTCGGCGGACCGCTACGGTTTCCCCCTTCCGGCGGGCAACCTGACGTTCGCCGGAGTGGTGTACCGGGTCACCGGCGAGCGCGTGGTGTTGCACACGCGCGGTGGCGACCAACCTATCCTGCTGCGCCGGGACACGCGTTACGTGCAGGACGGTGAAAGCGTGGAGCCCGCCTCCCTCAAACCCAACATGCGCGTCTTCGTGCGCGGCGGCAAGGATCTCTGGGACCAGGTAGAGGCCTACCAGGTGTTCTGGGGCGAGATCCTGCAGCCTCGCTAAGCCCGTAACCTTTCCGGCGCGGGGAAGTATATGCAGACATGCCATGGTGGCCGAGCACCGTAAATATCCTGGCGCGGATCGACTCCCTGCGCGCCGACGCCGTCTTCGGATGGCGGCAGATCCTCAAGAAGAAGGCCACTTCCGCCGCCGCGATTCTCTCGCTAGCCCTGGCCATCGGGGCCTGCACCTCGGCCTTCCGGCTCATCGACGCCCTGCTGCTGCGGCCTTTGCCCGTGGCCGCGCCCGAGCGGCTGTACTCCGTGGCCTTTGCGGGGTTCGGCGCGGATGGCAAGCTGATGACCTATGACAGTTGCTCCTATCCGATGTTCCGCCAAATGCGCGCCGCAGTCGCGCAGCAGGCTGAGTCGATGGCCGTCTCGTACGCCGACCGCATCGACCTGACCTACGGAGCGGACCAGGAGATGGAAAGAGCCTACTGGCAATTTGTTTCCGGCTGGATGTTCCGCGCTCTCGGAATCCGGCCGGCGCTGGGCCGGCTGCTCAGCGATAGCGACGATCTCACGCCCGGCGCGCACCCCGTGGCGGTTCTGTCTTACGATTACTGGTCGCGCCGCTTCGCAGGAGATCCGAAAGTCATCGGACGCACGTTCCGGATGGGCGACGACCTTTACGAAATCGTGGGCGTCGCCGAGGATCGCTTCACCGGGACGGAGACCGGCACGGTGACCGACGTCTTCGTTCCCATGATGATGAAGAACCCCCGCACGCTCGCCAGTTTCGACAACTTCTGGCTGCGGACGCTGGTGCAACTGAAGCCGGGCGTGGTTTCCGAACCCGTGCGCGATCGGATGCGCGCCATTTTCCGCGCCATCCAGGAGGAGCGCGCCAGGGGTTTCACCAACATGTCCAAGCAGCGTCTCGAAAAATTCTTCAACGAGACGCTGTTGCTGGAGCCGGCGGCCGCGGGACGCTCCAACCTGCAGAGAGACTACCGCCGGCCGCTCACGGCTCTCGGCATCCTGGTGGCGCTGGTGCTGCTGATCGCGTGCGCCAACGTCGCCAACCTGATGACCGCCCGGGCGGCGTCGCGGGCGCGCGAGATGGCGCTGCGCGTGGCGATCGGCGCGGGGCGCGGGCGTCTGGTGCAACTGGTGCTGGTGGAAAGCGCCTGGCTGGCCTTCCTGGCCACCGCCATCGGCGCGCTGCTGGCATGGTGGTCCGCGCCGTTCCTGGCCGGCATGATCAATCCGCCCAACGACCCGGCCCGCTTAGCGCTTCCGGCGGACTGGCGGGTGCTGGGATTCGGGCTGGCGCTGGCCTGCGGCGTGACCTTCCTCTTCGGATTGACACCGGCGCTGCGCGCCTCGGCGGTGAAGCCCGTCCTGGCGCTGAGGGGCGGAGAAGATCCCCACTCGCGGCGCCGTCTGATGCATGCGCTGATCGCTCTCCAGGTGGCCTTCTGCTTCGTGGTGCATCTCGTCTCCGGCCTGTTCGACGCCACCTTCGACCGGCTGTCGCATCAGCCCACCGGCTTTTCCGCGGAGCGGATTCTCAATCTGGAAGCGGTCACCCATCGCGCCCAGCCGCCGGTCTATTGGGACCAGGCAGCCGACCGTCTGCGCGGGGTGCCCGGTGTCGAAACCGTCGCGCTGACCATATGGCCGATGATGAGCGGGGAGGCCGCGATCAATTATATTTCGACCAACGGCGGCCCTCCGAGCGACGTCTTTTGCGACTTTCTCCGCGTCTCGCCCGGCTGGGTGGAGACGATGCGGATTCCTCTGATGGACGGACGGGACTTTCGCGCCAGCGACGCCTCACCCACCGTCGCCATGGTCAACGTGGCTTTCTCGAAGCAATATCTCAACGGTGAGAATCCGGTCGGAAAATCGTTCGAGACGAACCAGTCCGGCCGGCGCGTGCGCTTTCAGATCGTGGGCTTCGTCCGCGACGCCCGCTCCCGGGACGACATGCGGTTGCCCATCCGGCCGACGGCCTACGTTCCGTTTCACGCCATCGACCCGCAGGGCGCCTTGCAGCCGATGGCCCGCGGCACGTTTGTCGTGCGCACGTCCACCGCGAACCCGCTGGCGGTGGCGTCCATCCTGCGCCAGGAAGTTCCGAAAGCCCGGCCGGAATTTCGCATCACCAACATCCGCACGCAGGTAGAGATCGACCTGGCGCATCATCTCCGCGAGCGCCTGCTGGCGCTGCTGGGGCTGTTCTTCGCCGGTGTAGCACTATTGCTCGCGGCTGTCGGCCTGTACGGCGTGCTGGACTACTCGGTGCTGGAGCGGCGGCGCGAAATCGGCATTCGTATGGCGATTGGCGCGCAGGCGGCCGACATCGCGCGGCGCGTCACCGCGGATGCCCTCACGATGGTGCTGGCAGGAGCGCTCGCGGGCCTGGGGCTCGGTATGGCATCGGTGCGATACATCGAGGCGCTGCTGTTCCAGGTGAAAGCGACCGATCTGGGGATGCTGGCGCTGCCGTCGCTGGCGATTTTCGCGGCAGCCTTGCTGGCGGCCCTCCCGGCGGTCATCCGCGCGGTGCGAATCGACCCGGCCGCCATGCTGCGGGCCGATTAGCAACGTGGGGCAGGCGCTTACGCCCAATGCCGCTTACTTTGCCCACATATAAGTGCATCCGCTGTTCACGCGCCCTTGCAGAAACCGGACGCTCGAAGGCAGCGGCCCCGCCCTCGTGGAACCCGCGATCACGGTGAGCCCCAGCCAAAGCACCTGCATGAAAAGAGAGAGCCAAGCCCCGGAATGGCTTCTCAGCGGGGCCGGCAAACGTGCCTGGCCGCGCTCTCCCGCTGCACGTTTCTCAGCCGGCTTGCGAGCACATGAGGGAATGCTCCGCTGTGCTTTGATAGCGGGATTGTTGTGACGTGGGCGACTCCTCGCTCGTCTCCGGTCCCGCCGCCGGAATCGCAGTGGTTCTTTCCGCGGTATTCGTCCCGATGGCATTCATCCCCGGCATCACCGGCAGGCCAGGGCATCCACCAGTATTGTCCAGAAGCCTGGGGTCGCCCGGGTAGCTGGCATAATGGTGTGGTGACGCGACGGCCATTCGGGTGTACGGGTGTGGAAGTGCCGGTGATCGGTCAGGGGACCTGGATGATTGAGGGCGCGAGAGAGAGCGAGCTGCGCGCCATCGAGGCGCTGCGCACCGGCTTGAATCTGGGGCTCGGCCACGTCGATACCGCCGAGATGTACGGCAGTGGGCGGGCCGAAGAACTGGCCGGAAAGGCTATCGCGGGGCGCCGCGACAAGGTGTTCCTGGTGAGCAAGGTGCTTCCCTCCAACGCCAGCTTCGAGGGGACGCTCCGCGCGTGCGAGCGAAGCCTGAAGCGGCTGGGGACGGACCATCTCGATCTGTACCTGCTGCACTGGGCAAGCCGCTACCCGATCGCCGAGACCATGCGCGCCATGGAAAAGCTGATCGACGATGGCCGCACACGCTTCGCCGGCGTCAGCAATTTCGATGCGGACCAGTTAAAGGCGGCGCAGGCCGCGCTGCGGCACCATCGCCTGGCAGCCAATCAGGTGCTGTACCACCTGGGAGAGCGCGGCATCGAGCGCAAGCTAATCCCTTACTGCCAGCAGCAGGAGATCGCGGTGGTAGGCTACTCGCCATTTGGGCACGGCGCCTTCCCGCGTCCGAATTCGCCGGGCGGCAAGGTACTCCTGGCAGTGGCGGAACGCCACGGACGCACCGTGCGTCAAGTAACTCTGAACTTTCTCACGCGCCTGCCGCAACTCTTCACCATTCCGAAAGCAGGCGACCCGGACCACACGCGCGAAAACGCCGGCGGCGCCGGATGGAACCTGCCCGAGGAAGATCTCGCGGCGATCGACCGCGCCTTTCCGGCGCCCGCACACGAGACCCCGCTGGCGATGTTGTAAGTTGGGCTCATCCTCTTTTTTGAAAACGCCTCTTTTGGCTTCCGCCGCTCGAGATCGGCGGGAACCCGCGCTCCCGATGTCACGAGTTCGCGCGGTGTGTCCCGGAGAATCGATGGGAGGCGCCTTGCAAGGAACATACAATGAGAGAGTTCCGCAGTCCGGTCTGTCACCATCGGGCGGTTGAGACAAACACAGGAGGACATTCGATGAATAAGATTTCGCGGCGCACGTTTTCCGGAGCGGTACTCTCGGCGCCGGCAATGGCAGCGGCGCAAGAACGAAGCACTCCGGCGAGTCCGGCCAAGATGAATCTGCCTCCGTGGAAGGGGCCGGCAGCCGGCGGCGACCTGTTCGAGTTGCCCGGCCCGCCTTCGCCGCGGACCAAGTGGGCGGTGGCGTGGGCGCCGCGAAAGTACTTCTCCGAATGGCTGCCGGCGCTGTTTGAACGGACGATCGAGGTCGAGGAGTGGCGCGGCGAGAAGGCGCAACTGCGCTGGATTTTCACCGGCCCGTGCGGAGGATTCACCGTGGAAGCGGGTGGCGGCCAGGTGCGGTTGACGGTGCGGTATTACGACTCACCGGGGCTGAGCAAGGTACCGCCGGTGCAAACGCGGCCGGGACGCCATCCGGAGGGGCTGTGGGAGGAGTCTATGGTGGAGTATGGCGGCGGCCTGAAAGCGATCACGGTGGTGGCCGATTACCGCTTGACGGTGCGCGTACTGTTGAACGGGAAGGAGGCGCTTACATCGACCGCCGCTCCGGACGTGAACCAGCACCAACTGGCCTTTACGGGCGGGGATGGGGCCGTGCGCGGGAGACTGCTGCCGCCGGCCGTGGAGGCAGCCACGGTCGACGTCGACGATGCGGCGCAGTTCCAGGAGATGATCGGGTGGGGCGGCACGACGACGCCTCCAGCCGTGGCGGAGTTAAGCCCGCAGGGAGCCAAGGAGTGGTGGGGGATTCTCGCGGAGTACAACCTGCTGCTCCATCGCGAGTACCCTACCGGCGCGATGCTGAACCGCGAGATGACCAACTGGGACCGGCCGGAGGATGCTTCGCCGCACTACTACGGCGACAACTTTCCGAACTGCGAGACCAGCGATTTCGAATACATGCGCCGCGTGAGGCGCCTGGGCGGGAAAGTGATCTTCGAGTTCTGGGAATTGCCGGCCTGGGCCAGAACGCGCGATGCCACAGGGAAATTGACGGACGCTCCCGAGATAGAACCCTATGTGAAGGCCATGGTGCGGTATTGCCAGGTTTCGCGGGACAAGATCGGGCGCGCCCCGGAGATCGTAGGGATTCAAAACGAAGTGACACAATCGGCGGAGAACTGGCGGAAGATGGCGCCGGCGTTGCGCCGGGGACTGGATGCGGCCGGATTCGGGGCCACCAAAATCCACATGCACAACGCATCCATGTCCACTGGCGGTGTCGCGGCCGGCAAGGCATTCCGCCAAGACGCCGCGGTGTGGAAGACCATCGATTACGCCACCTCGAACCTCTACGATTATCAGGGCTATTTTCACGATCCCGACGGGTTCGACGCGCGCCTGGCCCTATTGCGGGAAGCCACCGCGGGCAAGCCGTTCATGGCCGTGGAACTGTGTGTCAACAATGGAGAGTTCCAGACGCGCGGTTACCGGGTGGCTCTGGCGATGGGCCAACTCTACCACAAGGTGCTGACGCAATTGGATGCGTGCGGCGTGATGTATTGCTGGACGCTGCTCAACGTGACGCAACCGTCTTACGGATGGACCCGGACACTGCTGGTGCCCGATGTAGAGCACGGGCTGAAACCGGTGGCATCGAGCCACCAGTTGCGGGTTCTCGGAGCCTACACACGCAGGGTGCGTGAGGGCATGCAGCGGGTGAAGGCGGAGAGTTCGAGTCCGCACCTGCTGGCGACGGCGTTCACGGGCGCGGGCGGCCAGAAGACGCTGATTCTGCTGAATCGGTCGGCAGTGGCGCAGAAGGTTGACGTGAGATGGCGGGGAGCGGCGTTCCGGTACCTGGAGACGGCCGGCCCTCAGCAGGAGAACTCGGTGGAGCCGAACCCCCAGCCCGCGGGCGGCAGCCTGAAAGTGCTGGTGGCTCCCGGAGCCATCGTTACGCTGACCAACGTGGAGTTAGGCCAAGTACCTGAGGATTTGGAGCGGGCGTAGATCGCAGTTTAGCTTGCATTCCCGACCAGCGTAGCGCCTGACGGTGTTTTCGAAAACGGCGATAACCGAGAATGCTTGTCAGCCGGAGCGCTTGCAGAACTCCTGCAGCTCCGTAAGCTGCCTGGCAATCCTGGTGCACCGTGGACACTCGCGCGTAAATCGCGGCTCGCATACGTTCCTATTCGCCTCCTCAAACAAAAAGGGGCCGGGCAGCCGTGGCGGTGGCAGTAAGCCTCATATTTGCGAAGAGCTGATGAGGCGTTTTGGTGTCACCGTCATGTTTCCCCGGCGTATCCAAACGGGATCGCCGAGCCGGAGTACAACAGGCTCAAGGCACGGCGCGGGTTTGCGTGATGATGACCGCGATGAATCTGAGCCACCTGCCCCCCGCTCTGGTCCGCTCCGGACGGGTGGAGCTGTGGCTCGAAATGAAGGTCCCGGACGCCGCCGCACGCGCACGGATACTGGAACGGCACACGGCCAAGCTTCCCGCCGAACTGCAGGGCCTCGACCGGACGCGGATTGTCGAGCTGACCGAGGCGTTCACCGGGGCGGATGTCAAGCGCTTGGTGGAAGACGCGAAAGGTTTCTACGCGTTTGACCGGGTGCGCAAGGCCACCACGCGCCCGGCGACGGATTATTTCATCGAGGCCGCCAACGGCGTTCGTGAGAACCAGCAGCGCTATCGGACTGCCGAAGAGGCCGCTCGCTCCCGCCCGAAGGCCCAGTCGCCATTTCCCGGGTATTTTTACAGTCCGCCGATGGAGGAGGAGTGAACCGCCACCGCCATCCCAACTGTCAGCTCACGGGATCCTAGCCGGGATTGGCCGCCCCGCAGGGCAGCCGAGGTATGCGACCATCTGATTCGGTGCGATTCCGAAACCGCTCTCTCACGTTCGCGGCTCTGAACGCGGAGTGCCCTGGGCCCTGCCCCACGGAAAATCATCGCGGCGCGCGAAGAGTTGAGGCTCTTGTAATACTTCCGCCTACGCCAGCAACTCCCCCGTCATCACCGTAACGGCCTGCCCTCCCAGCATCACGCGATCGCCTTCGAGGCGCACCTTCACAACGCCACCTCTGGGAGACGCCTGGTAGGCAAGCATCTCGGATTTGCCCAGGTGGCCGGCCCAATAAGGCGCCAGCGCGGTGTGGGAGGAGCCGGTGACGGGGTCCTCGTCGATTCCGGACCCGGGAGCGAAGAAGCGGGAGACGAAATCGAAACCGCCTCGCTCGCCGCGCGCGGTGACGATGATGCCGCGGACGGGGAGTTTGCGGAGCGTGGAGTGGTCGGGCGCGAGGGCGCGGAGGGTTTCCTCGGAATCGACTTCCACCAGGTAGTCGAAGGCGTTGCGGCCCACGTAACGGGCCGCGGCGACGCCCAGGGCGGGAAGCAACTCGCCGGGAGCCTCCGTGGGAACGGCCAGTTTGGCGGGGAAGTCCATCTCGATCCATTCGCCGCGGCGATCGGCGGTGAGCAAACCGCTGCGCGTATGGAAACGGGCCTGCCGGCCTTCGGGAAGATGCCCGTCCTGCCACAGAACATGAGCGCTGGCGAGGGTGGCGTGACCGCACAGATCCACTTCCACGGCCGGGGTCAGCCAGCGAAGCTGGAAGCCACCGCCGTTCCCGAGCGAATCCTGGGGCACCAGGAAGGCGGTCTCGGAAAGGTTCATTTCGCGGGCCACGTCGCGCATCCACTGCTCGGGCTGGGGCGCCCGGAGCACGCAAACAGCGGCAGGATTCCCGGCGAAGGGTGTGGGGGTAAATGCGTCGACCTGCACGATCCGAATGGGCATAATGTACTCAGGTTACCGCACGGGCACGGAGGGCACGAAACCTTTAGGTTCCTGGTGGAGTCTAATTTCAATCACGGTGCTTTTTCGTTTCACGCGCGTATGGGTGGTAGCGGGGCTGTTGCTGGCGGTCTGGACGTTCAGCGCGGTGCGGCGCTCCGGAGAAGAGGCCTGGATACGGCCCGTAGGGACCACCCGGCCGCCGGTGCGGATCCTGGAGTTCTACGCCAGCGTGGGAATCCTCATGGCGGGCCAGACGGCCATGTTGTGCTACGGGGTCGAGAACGCCAGAACCGTGACCATTTCGCCTTCCATCGACGGCGTCTATCCCGCGCTCAGCCGCTGTGTGGAGATCCTTCCGCAGCACACCACGCATTACCTGATCATGGCGGAAGGGTACGACGGCCGGGTAGCCACACAATCGTTCACTCTGCCGGTGGCGGCGCCGCCGCCGGCGCCAAAAGCCGTGAACTACGCTGCGGCGTGGTAGCGCTGGCTCCGATGACGCCACGGTGTGCAACGGCCATCGACTTCGGCGCGCGCGGGAACCCTCATGCCCCAGGAACATCGCGTATTTACCGCGCAAATCGGCAGCGTTCTTCCCGTGCCCGAGCATGTAAGGAGCAATCTGCGGCATAGCGCTCTTTCGAAACTGTCGCCGTTTTATGCGGGCCTCGGTAAGTGTCACGCCCGCGCCAGTGGACCACCATGGTGGCTGAGGGTCAGATCTTCCCGCTGAACAGGGCCAGGGCCGCGCGGGCGCGCTTGCGCATCATGGATTCGAAGGAAACGCGCGGCACGTCGATGAGCTTGCGCAATTCGGCCGCGCGGACCAGACGCTGGGCGGCGTTGGGCATGCGCGTGGCCGCGCGTTCGAAAGCGCTTGGCGAGGCGGCGCGCATTCCCGCGATCGCGCGGTAGTAGCCTTGCTGCCCCTGTACCTTCTGGCAACCGCCCACCAGCGCCGCCAGCACTTCGTGGCTTTCTTCGATCTGCGCCACCACGGCGCCCCACTCGTCCAGAAACGGGCCGAGCGGCAGCAGCGTGGCCGGCGAGCGGCGCAGCGCCTTCACCGCACGCAGGGGATAGTGCCGGTGGCCTTCGGCCGAGATCCCGGTGTGTTGGTACACCCGCACGGCGAGCGGGAAGCGGCCGCGCCTGGAGAGGTGTTCCATGACCGGCGCGGTAGCCGGAGTGCGCTTCCAGAAACCCATGCCTTGCGTCAGATCGCCGCGGTTGTGCGCCAGGGTCATCGAGAGGCGCAGGAGGTCGAGTTCGGCGTCGCGCTCGGCGGCGACCTCATCGAAGACCGCCTGTTCGCGATCGATCTCGGCCTCGATCGCGGCCTGCGCCTCTTCGGCGAAAACGGTATCGCCGAGTTCCAGCAGGCGGCCCAGGCCGCCCGCGATGGCGCTCCACTGTTCGCCGTTGTGGCCGCTCACGCCCCGGATGGCGCGGACCGAGATGCCGTCTTCGGTCCAGGCGCGCGAGCGAAGCGCCAGGCGCAGCATGGGCCGTAATACATCGGGATCGCGCGATTCGCGCCAGGCGATGCCGCGGATTTTGGTATCGACATCGGTAGGCACGAACGTGGCGACGGTCGCGTGGTGACAGGCCAGGCAGAGGGCGAAGTAGTCCTGCAACTGCTCCTCCTGCTGGAGGCCGGGGCGCAGAATATTCGTCCAACTGGCGAGAATGCGTAGAAAGCCATCGGGCGAGTGGCCGAGTTCGATGAGGCGGCCCGATTCGGCGGCGGCGAGGCGCGGTTCCAGGAACGGGGCTGTGGCGCGAACCTGCGAGAGGAGCGTCTCCGGGCCGATCCACCGATCCCAGGCGTTACGGGGCGGTTTGATGAGCGGGGCGGACAAACTATCAGTATGACGCGCACAGGCGCAGGTGAGGCAGCCCGCCGTTCACCGCGGTGAAAGCGTGATTCCCGGCCTAAGGAGGGGCCTCGCTAGTTGTAAATGAACGCCAAGGCACGCTCCACAGTTCCGAAATTTTCGTCCACGGATCCGATCTCAAACGTTTTCCTGTCGGCGGAAACGAGAAACTGAAATCTCACGGGCATTGGTCGATCGATCGCGCAGTCGGCCATTCGGTTGATAGGATCGAGATCCGCCCAAGTCCCAGGGGAATCGAGCGATGACACGCAATTCCGTAAAATCTCTGCCGGAGCCAGGTCCCCTACTGGTTTGTGGGCGTCCGGCCTGCGGCCCCACACGATGGTCCCATCGAATTGAACCACGGTTACGCCTTTTGGCGACACGAACGAAGTCCATCTGGCGTCTTGGAAGGTTCCCTCAAATGCCTTCCCGACCGTGGTCGTGGTGTACTTGTCGAGGACGCCGTTTCGCACGACCTGGACGGCGGAATTCGGGATCCATGATCCACATGACGGACAAGCCGCTGCCAACAGGAACAACAACGAGAGCGTGAGAAGACGTTTTCGATTGGTCCGGCTTTTTCCTTGCAAAGCAGCCTCCAATTTCTTTTGTCCACCGGAGCTACCACCTCCAAACCGAAGGTAGTACAACGGTGGCCTCCGGCGGCATGGACTCCTTGTTGTTTCATATCGGCCGTTTCAGGAGAAAGAACAGCGGAAGAATCGCCACCAGCGGGCCGCGTGACCGAGGGAACGGATTACGTCCGATTGACCGATACCCAGGATCTGGCCGCTCGCGGAGCCGTAGGCTTGAACTCCCATTGAGTGAAATGGTCTGTCTGCGCCAATTGGCCACGAGATCCCTCCATGACCGACTGACTTATATAATTGGGAAGCCTGCTCCCTGTGCGCCGTCCGTCGTTGACTTCGGCCTCTTCCTATCCTAAGATTGACCCTGAGTTCGTTTGCCGTGTTCAGCAGGAGAGCACTATGCGTCGAGAACGGCTGCTGAAGGTTGTACTGGTGTTGGTGGGATCGATTTTTTCGGCTGGTGTTTTTCCCGTGGCGGAGTCTTTATGGCACCAGAATCAGTCGATGTATACCTTTGACATGATGCTTAGCCTCTATGTCGCGCTCGGCATTTTCCTGTTGATAGCAGCGCGTAACCCTTCGGCAAATCGCAGCCTGATCGCCTTCGCAGCATGGTCGTGTTTCGCTCACGCCGCGGTTATGGCGGTGACGGCATTCTCGAAGGGGGGCTATCGCGGAGACCTGTGGGGCGTGGCAGTGCTGGTCATCATCGGTGTAGCCCTGATCGTGCTGGCTCCGGCAAAGCAGTCAGGCGAGCGGGTATCGGCAGCCGTTGTGTAGGCTCGCACTTCAAGAGCGCCATGCACGCTTGATTTCGCCAGAGTAAAGAGAAAGAGCATGAGCACAGACTGAAATGATGGAACGGATTGCAGAAGCGTCGCCGCGTTTCAAGGCCAGGATGGCCGGTGCCTCTCAACTGCTCGAAGCCCTGACGGCCGGATTCGGCCAGGTGATCGTTCTCGACAGGCTTGTAGTCTCTGGCAACGCCGCGGCTACAGCGGCCAATATCCTGGGACACCAGCGGTTGTTTTGGTTGGGGTTCGCATCCTCGCTCATGGGGGTTGGGTTCCATATCGCATGGGCGCTTCTGATCTATTTATTGCTTAAACCTGTGAACAGGAGCCTCTCTTTACTCGCTGCGTTCTTCATTCTCGTGGCATGCGCTACGCAGGCTCTTACCAGCCTCTTGTACCTCGCTCCTTTGCTCATCCTGCAGGGCGGTAGCTCCTTCAGCGCATTTACGCCGGAACAGTTGCAGACCCTGGCGCTCATGTTTCTCAAATTGAATCAATACGCCTACAACATCGACTTAGTATTCTTCGGATTGTGGTGCGTCCTGACCGGCTACCTCATTTTCAGGTCCACGTTCCTGCCTCGAATTCTGGGAGTGCTGTTGGCGATCAGTGGTTTGGGTTACGTGACCTATCTGTACCCGCCGCTCGCATACCATCTGTTCATGCCCTACCTCGCTGTCGCCGCCGCCCTCGGGGAAATCCCACTGGAGCTATGGCTCATGGTGATGGGTGTGAACGCTCAACGATGGAAGGAGCAGGCCAGCGCGGCGGGGGCGTCCCTCCGCACATGAAGGCCGCGGCGTTGTAGTTAGGATGGTAATACCACCGGGTTGGGACGTACCTGTCCAACCGGCCGTATTCGTAAGCGGAACAGTCGTGGAGTCTGCGCAATCGCCGCTAGTCGTGCTTTCAAGATATTCTCCAGAAACAGCGTAGTCTCCAGAGTACGTGAATGGTCGATCGAAAGGGAACCCCCCATCCCGCGTAATGTCGAGTTCGCGCGGCGGGCCTACGGCGCCCAGACCCGGTTCCAAATCGCATACGCGCGGAAGAACCGCGGAGCGAGGCAAAGGCCTCTCGCCGCCGGCTCACTCGCCCGATTGCGCCAGGCCCTGGATCACAAACCCGGCCACGGCTTCGGCATACTTCTGCGAAGGATGCTCGTCCTTCACCAGGAACCGGTAATACAGCGGGCCGTACAGGGAATCCAGCACCAGGTCGAGGTCGGCGTCCTTGCGCAATTGTCCGCTGGCCTGCTTCTGGCGCAGCATCTCCTTGGCTTCCGCCCGCCGCGGGTCGCTCCAGATGGAACGGAAGGCCGCCGCCACATCCGGATCGCTGCGCGCCGCCACCACGAACGATCGCAGCATGCGCCCGCCCCGCCCCGATAGGACCCGCGCGAAGTTGCGGACCTGGGTGGTCAAATCCTCGCGCAGCGACCCCGTGTCGCGCAGGGGCAGCTCCGGCGCGATGGTTTCCCGGAAGGCCTCGATCACTACCGCCGCCTTATTCGGCCACCAGCGGTATACGGTGGCCTTGCTGGCGCCGGCGCGCTCGGCGATGGCTTCGGCCGTCACCCGGTCGAAGGCCGTTTCGTCCATCAGGTCCAGGGCCGCCTTGAGAATCCTCCGCCGCGCAGCCTCGTCCCGCGGCCGCCCTCTCCCACGCGCGTGCTTTGGTGCCGTGGCCATCTCGTGCGACAATCTTGAATATACGAATTTCGAAACGCCTGTGTCTACTATTTCAGCATGGGCGGTGGGAACATTTGGAGTAATCAGGCATGTGGATTGTCCGGCTCGCGCTGGCGCGACCCTACACGTTCATCGTATTGGCGCTGCTGATCCTGATTCTGGCGCCGGTCGTGATTTTGCGCACTCCCACGGATATCTTCCCGAACATCGATATCCCGGTGATCGCGGCGGCTTTCAACTACACCGGCCTGAGCGCCGAGGAGATGGAAGAGCGCATCACGTCCATCTACGAACGGTCGCTCACCACCACGGTCAACGATATCGAGCATATGGAATCGCAGTCCATCGACGGGCGCGCCATCATCAAGGTCTTCTTCCAACCCGGCGCCAATATCAACGCCGCGGTAGCCCAGGTGAGCGCCATTTCGCAGCCCATCCTCCGGCAATTGCCGCCCGGCGCAACCCCGCCGTTCCTGCTCACCTACAACGCTTCCAGCGTGCCCATCATCCAGCTCGGTCTCTCCGGGCGCGGACTCAGCGAACAGGCGCTGTTCGACTACGGCGTCAACTTCATCCGCGTGCGCCTGGTGACCATTCCCGGCTGCGCCATCCCGTATCCGTACGGCGGCAAGCAGCGCCAGATCATGGTCGATATCGACCCCGCGGCGATGCAGTCCAAGGGCCTCTCGCCCGCCGACGTCACCGCGGCCGTCGCCAACCAGAACCTCATCATCCCGGCCGGCACTTCCAAGATCGGCCAGTTCGAATACGATGTGGATCTGAATTCCAGCCCCACCACGGTGGAGGCGTTCAACGACTTCCCCATCAAGGTGGTAAACGGCGCTCCCGTCTATATCCGCGATATCGGCCACGTGCGCGACGGCTTCGCGCCGCAGACCAATATCGTCCGCCAGGATGGCAGCCGCGCCGTGTTGCTCACGGTGATGAAGGGCGGGAATGCTTCCACGCTGGAGGTGGTGGACGGCATCCGCAGATTGCTGCCGGTGGTATCCGCCACGCTGCCGCCGGAATTGAAAATCCAGCCGCTCTCCGATCAATCCATCTTCGTGCGCGCTTCCATCAGCGGCGTGATCCGCGAAGCCGTCATTGCCGCGTGCCTCACCGGCTTGATGATCCTGCTGTTCCTGGGCAGTTGGCGCTCCACCGTGATCATCGCCGTCTCCATCCCGCTCTCCATCCTGACTTCCATCATCGTGCTCAGCCTCCTGCACGAGACCATCAATATCATGACGCTGGGCGGCCTGGCGCTGGCGGTAGGCATCCTGGTGGACGATGCCACCGTGGAAATCGAAAACGTCAACCGCAACCTGGACCAAGGCAAGGAGATCACCAGGGCCATCCTGGACGGCGCCTCGCAGATCGCCATTCCCGCCTTCGTATCCACGCTGTGCATTTGCATCGTCTTCCTGCCGATGTTCTTTCTCAGCGGCGTGGCGCGCTACCTGTTCGTGCCGCTGGCCGAAGCCGTGGTGTTCGCCATGCTGGCCTCCTACGGCCTTTCGCGGACGCTGGTCCCGACCCTGGCGAAATATCTGTTGAGGCTGCAGCACCACGGTCCCAGCCGCAACCCGATCGTGCTGTTCCAGAGGGCCTTCGAACGCGGCTTCGAGCGTCTCCGCGACGGCTACCAGGCCATCCTGGCCGTGCTGGTTCACCGCCGCGCGATCTTTGTGCCCCTTTTCCTGCTGGTCTGCCTTTCCGGTTTTCTGCTCTACCCGTGGATCGGCCAGGATTTCTTCCCGTCCTCGGACACCGGCCAGTTCAAGCTGCATCTGCGCGCCAAGACCGGCACCCGCATCGAGGAGACCGCGCGCCTCTGCGACCTGGTGGAGCAGTCCATTCGCCGCCGGATCCCCCGCGACCAGTTGCTCAATATCCTGGATGAGATCGGCCTGCCTTACAGCAGCATCAATACCATCTACAGCAATTCGGCGCCGGTGGGCACGGCCGATGCCGACATCATGGTCGCGCTCACCGAGGGCCACCGCCCCACCGAGGAATTCGTGCGCGTCCTGCGCGCCAGCCTGCCGCGGGAATTTCCCGGCACGGATTTCTACTTCTTGCCCGACGACATCGTCAGCCAGATTCTCAATTTCGGGCTGCCCGCCCCCATCGACGTCCAGATCGTCGGCAAGAATGTGGAAGCCAACCGCGACCTGGCCGATCGCATCATGAACGAGCTGCGCCGCATCCCCGGCATTGCCGACCTGCGCATCCAGCAAACCTTCGACATGCCCAAGCTGCACATCTTCACCGACCGCATCAAGGCCGCCGAAAGCGGCTATACCCAAAACGACGTGGCCCAGAGCCTGCTGATCGCGCTCAGCGGCAGTTTCCAGACCCAGCCCACTTTCTGGCTCAGCCCCCAAAACGGGGTCAGCTACAACGTGGTCACGCAGGCGCCGCAGTACGACGTACAATCCTTGCAGGCGCTGCGCAATCTGCCGCTCACGGTGGGGCAAACCCGGACGCCGGAAATCCTCAACGATGTCACCTCTATCAGCCGCGGCAACGGGATGGCCGTGGTGAACCATTACGATATCCAGCGCACCATCGACATTTTCGGCGCCGTGGATGGCCGCGACCTGGCCAGCGTCGGCGACGAAGTGGACCGGATCGTGAATGCCAATCGCCGGAACCTGGTGCGCGGCTCGGAGATGCTGGTGCGCGGACAGGTCGACACCATGCATAAATCATTCGCCGGCCTTATCGCGGGCCTGATCTTCGCGATTGTTCTGGTGTATCTCCTGATCGTGGTCAATTTTCAGTCCTGGCTCGACCCGTTCATCATCATCACGGCGCTGCCCGCCGCGCTGGCCGGCATCCTCTTAATGCTTTTCAGCACCCACACGACGCTCAGCGTGCCCGCCATGATGGGGGCCATCATGTGCATGGGCGTGGCCACCGCCAACAGCATCCTGGTGATCAGCTTCGCCAAGGATTTGCTGGTCGAACACCAGGACCCCGTGAACGCCGCGCTGACCGCCGGCTTCACGCGCTTCCGCCCCGTCATCATGACCGCGCTCGCCATGATCATCGGGATGGTTCCGATGGCCCTGGGGATGGGCGAAGGAGGCGAGCAGAACGCGCCCCTGGGACGCGCGGTGATCGGCGGCCTGCTGTCGGCCACCGTCGCGACTCTGATCTTCGTTCCCGCGGTCTTCGCCTTGCTGCACGGCCGGCGGGGCCCCAGGCGCACCCCCGGCGCACCGGAGGTTCCCGTGAATGCCTAGCCCGGTAGCTGCCATCCCCGAGGGACCGTCGCCGCCGCGGCTCTCGATGGTTTTCTGGCTCGCCATCGCCGTGGTGATCTGCGCGGTAGCGGGCGCCATCGCCTACACCGTCTCGACCGGCATCGCGGCGCGGGTCCACGCCGCCAGCACGCTGAAGCAACAGACCCTGGAAATGGCGGTCCCCACGGTGACCGTGATCCATCCCAAGCGCGGCGCGGTGGCCGAAGAGGTGGTGCTTCCCGGCAATGCCCAGGCCTACGTCGCCACGCCGATCTACGCCCGCATCAACGGCTACCTGAAGACCTGGAATTTCGATATCGGCGCGCATGTCAAATCCGGCCAGCTCCTGGCGGAGATCGAGACTCCCGAAGTGGATCGCCAGCTCGACCAGGCCCGTGCCGACCTGGCCACCGCGCAGGCCAACTACGAACTCTCCCAGACCACCGCCACGCGCTATCAGACGCTGTTCAAGAGCGATTCCGTGGCCAAGCAGGACGTGGACGACCGGGTCGGCGACCTGCAGGCCAAAAAGGCCATGGTGGATTCTGCCACCTTTAATGTGCGGCGCCTGGAAGAGACGCAGCGTTTTCAGAAGGTCTACGCCCCCTTCGATGGCGTCATTACGGCGCGCAACATCGATATCGGCGCGTTGATCAACGCCGGAAGCAACGCGCCGGGCAAGGAACTGTTCGATATCGCGGCCACCGCTAAACTGCGCGTCTACGTCAACGTGCCCCAGCAGTACTCGCGCGACGTGCGGCCCGGCGGCGCAGCCGAGCTGACCCTGGCGGAATTTCCCGGCCGCCGGTTCGCCGGAAAGATTGTGCGCAGCTCCGACTCCATCGATCCGGCGTCGCGCACGCTGCTGACGGAAGTGGACCTCGACAATCCGGCCGGCGAGTTGCTCCCCGGCGCGTTTCTCTCGGTGCATCTCAAGCTGAGTTCTCAGGCCGGCGCCGTGATCGTGCCTGTCAACGCGCTGATTTTCCGATCCGAAGGCATGCGGGTGGCCGTGGTTCGGGACGGCAAGGCGGAGTTGTTGCCGATTACCATCGGGCGCGATTACGGCACCGAGGTGGAGGTGCTTTCCGGCGTCACCCCGCGGGATGAGATCATCGAGAATCCTTCCGACTCGCTGACGTCGGGCACCGAGGTGCGGCCGGTGAAGGCGGCGGAGAAGTGATGCGGGCGTTAGGAACCCTTGGCAAACCGGTTGGCAGGCGAAAGCGCCTGCCCCACAAACAGGCAGCGACCTGCGCACGCGAAGTGGGGCAGGCGGGCCCAGAGGGCACCCCGCCTGCCAACCCGGAGCCTCAGCGCCGCTCAACGCTGGCTCTCCTCGCCGCCTGCGCCCTCCTGCTAACCGGCTGCACGGCCGGCCCGAAATACACCCGGCCCGCGGTCCCGGCCGCTCCCGCCTTCAGCGAGCAACCTCCCAAATCGTTCACCGAATCCGCGGGCTGGAAGCAGGCGCAACCCGCCGATACTACCTTGCGCATGGATTGGTGGCAGATCTTCGGCAGCTCCGAACTCAATGGCCTGGAAGAGCAGATCAACCTCTCCAACCAGACGCTCAAAGCCGCCGAAGCCCGTTTTCGCGAGGCGCGCGCGCTCATTCAACTCAACCGCTCCGGCCTCTACCCCAGCATCTCGACGGCGCCCTCGATTTCCACCAATCGGACCTCGAGTAACTCACCCACTGGCGGTCCCCGCGCCGACTACGGCGATTACATGCTGCCGATCGACGTCAATTACGAATTGGACGCCTGGGGCCGCGTCCGCCGCTCGATTGCCGCCGCCCGCGAAGAGACCCAGGCCAGCGCAGGCGATCTGGAAACCATTCGCCTGAGCCTGCACGCCGAGCTGGCCATCGACTATTTCGAGCTGCGCAGCCTGGACGCCCAAAAGCAGCTTCTGGATGAGACCCTGGTGGCTTACCAGAAGGCCCTCGACCTGACGCAGAATCGCTACGATGGCGGCCTCAGCTCGCGGGCCGAAGTGGCGCAGGCACGCACGCAACTGGAGACCACGCGCGCCCAGGACATCGGCGTGGGTGTGGCGCGGGCCGGCTTCGAACACGCCATCGCGATCCTCACCGGCCGCACTCCGGAAAGCCTGACGCTGGCCGCGGTTCCGTTGGACACCGCGCCGCCGGTGATTCCTGTGGGTATCCCATCGCAGCTTCTGGAGCGCCGCCCGGACATCGCCGCCGCCGAGCGCCGCGCGGCCGAGGCCAACGAACAGATCGGCATCGCCCGCGCGGCCTTTTTCCCGCAGTTGCTGCTCACGGCGACGGGCGGTTTTGAAGGAAACCACCTGGTCAACTGGCTGAGTTGGCCGAGCCGCCTTTGGGCCGTGGGTCCGTCGATGGCGGAGACCATCTTCGACGCGGGCCGCCGCCGCGCCGTTTCCGAATCCGCGACCGCCTCCTACGACGAAGCCGTGGCCAACTATCGCCAGGCGGCTCTGGTGGCTTTCCAACAGGTGGAAGACAATCTCGCCACTTTGCGCGTGCTGGAGGAGCAATCGCAAGCCCAACGGGTGGCCGTGGAAGCCGCCCAGCAATCGCTGGATCTCTCTCTCAACCGCTACCGGGGCGGTCTGGTGACCTACCTGGAGGTGATTACCGCGCAAAGCATCGCCCTCCAGGACGAGTCCACCGAAGTGGACATCCTCCGCCGCCGCATGGATGCCAGCGTGTTGCTGATCAAGGCGCTCGGCGGCGGCTGGGATACGTCGAAGCTGCCGGCGACGTAGCAAACATTCACCGCAGAGGCGCGGAGGACACAGAGGAAGCGCGGAGAAAAACAAGAGATGTTTTCTCTGCGTAGCCTCCGTGTTCTCCGCGCCTCCGCGGTGAATCCCCGCTGCCCCCTTGACAATCTGGGGGAAGCATTCCATACTCTCCCATAGATCGTCATAGGATATGGGTAAATCCGCTCAACCGGCGCTCTTGCAGGGCACCCTGGATCTGCTGATCCTGCACGCCCTCCAGCGCGGCGCGATGCACGGATACGCCATCGCGCAGGCCATCCATCTCAGCTCCGATGAGGTGCTGAAGGTGGAGGAAGGCTCTCTCTATCCGGCGCTCTGGCGCCTGGAGATCGATGGCGCCATCGCGTCGAAATCCGGCCTCTCGGAGAACCACCGGAAGGCCAAGTTTTACCAACTCACCAGGCGCGGGCGAAAACTGGTGGCCGAGCAGGAGGCCACCTGGAGCCGCCTTTCGTCAGCCGTCGCGCGCGTTCTCGCGAGGTAAGCAAGAGGAACCAATGCTGCGCCGTCTCTTTCTGAAGCTCTTCCGCCGGCGCGGGATGCACCAGGATATCCAGGCCGAGTTGGCCTTTCATCGCGAAATGGCCGCCCGCCACGAGAACGCCATTCCGCTGGGCAACGCCACCGCCATCGGGGAACAGGGATACGATCTGTGGCGCTTCAACTTCCTGGAAAATCTCTGGCGCGATCTGGCATATGCCGCCCGCGGCCTGCGCCGCAGTCCGGTGCTGGTGGTCACGGCTCTGGCGTCGCTCGGTCTCGGCATCGGCGTGAACGCGGCCATGTTCTCGCTGGGAGTCGAATTCCTGTTCAGCCAGCCATCGGTGCGCGATCCGGGGTCGCTGGTGTCGGTGTGGGTTGCCGGCAGCAGCCATTCCGCCCCCAAAGTGCTCGACTTCCTCGCGGCGAGCGGCCTGTTCGCCGATGTGACCGGCGAGAACGAAGAGACCATCGCCAACTTCAACGATGGCGCCGAGACGCGCCCGGTGTTCACCGTCTTCACGACGAGGAATTACTTCACTGCGCTGGGCATTCCGATGCTGCACGGGCGCGGCATTCTGGCCGACGATCCGCGCGAAGTCGTGGTCCTCAGCTACGCTTTCTGGCGCAAACAATTCAACGGTAGTCCCGCGGCGGTGGGCCGGGCCATCAACCTGGACGGCCGCATGTGTACTGTGGTGGGAATCCTGCCGGAGCATCATCGCACGCTCATAGGCTTCGGATACTCTCCCGACGTTTTCCAGCCGCAGTACCTGGATTCGACGATCCTGGCCATCTACGCGCGCTTGAAACCCGGCATGTCCATTCCGGAGGCGCGCGCCGGCCTGATGACGGTGGCCCGGCGAATGGATGCGGAAATGCCGGCCCGGTTCAAGTACGCCAACGAAATCCGGGTGTCGCCCATCGCCGGATATGCACGCCTGCGGACGGAGACGGAAATGTTGGCAGTGGGGGCGTTTTTTGCCATGCTGCTGGCAGTCACCGGGTTGGTGCTGCTGATCGCCTGCGTCAACGTGGCCAGCCTGCTGCTGGCGCGCGCGTCGGCCCGCCGCCGCGAGATCGCCATTCGCCTGGCCATTGGCGCCAGCCGCGGCCGGCTGATGCAACAGTTGCTGGCCGATAGTCTCCTGCTTTCCCTGCTCGGCGCGGCAGTGGGACTGGCGCTCGCCGAAGTCACCGCCGTACTCCTGGCTCGCATCCACCTGCCTCTGCCGATTCCCATCCGCCTGCAAATCGAGCCGGACTGGCGGCTGGCGGTCTACGCAGCCGTCCTCACCACGTTTGCGGCGTTGGCGTGCGGACTCGTGCCGGCGTGGCAATCGCTGAAGGAATCGTTCGCGCACGATCTGCATCGCGAGCGCCGCATGCGTCTCCGCAGCGCCCTGGTGGCGGCCCAGATCGCCATTTCGGTCATCGTCCTCACCACCGGCTTTCTCTTCCTGCGGAACCTCATCCATTCCACCGCCCTCAGTCCAGGTTTCGACGTGCTCCACACGCTGCGGGCCAGCGTCAATATGCCTCCCGCCGGCTATTCCGATGCGGGCAGCAAGGCCCAATTCATCAATCGGGTGGTGGATTCCCTGGCGGCGTTGCCGGGCATCCAATCCGCCGCCGCCGCGCGCATCGTTCCGTTCAACGGGGCCACGCGGTTCGGGGCGCCAATCTCTTTTCCCGATAACGGCGAGCGGAAGGACGCGTTCTTCTTCTGGAATGCGGTGACGCCCGGCTTTTTCCGCGCCATGAGCATCCCGCTGCTCCAGGGCCGGAGCTTCTCGCCCGCCGATCGCGGCGAAAAAGTGGTCATCGTGAACCCCACATTCGTCACGCGCTACCTCGGCTCACGGCAGCCGCTGGCCACGGTGTTTCTCTGGGGACGAGACGGAAAGACTCCCTACCGCATTGTGGGCGTGGCTGGGGGAACCAAGACCATGACCATCGGTGAGGAACCGCAGCCGCAATTGTACGAGCCGCTGGCCCAGATCGTGAACGACCGCCAGGGCATCGAATTCGTGATGCGGGCGGCGATCCCGCCGGCCCTCGAATTGGCGGCCGTGCGCCGCACGCTGCACCAGATCGAGCCGATGGCGGGCGCGCAAGTGGACACCATGTATTCCAGCATCGGGCTGGCCTTTCTGCCCAGCCAGGTGGGGGCGCTGCTCATGGGATCGACCGGAATTCTCGGACTGCTATTGGCCACCGTCGGGCTGTATGGGGTGATGGCCTATTCCGTGGCGCGGCGCACGCGGGAGATCGGCGTCCGCATCGCCATCGGCGCCAGCCGGGGAAGCATCGCGCGCATGGTGCTGCGGGACGCAGCGCGCGTCACCCTGGCGGGCACGGGCGCCGGACTGTTGGTGGCGCTGTTCGCAACCAAGCCGCTGGCCATGTTTCTGTCGCCCGGCCTGAAGCCGGCGGACCCGCTGAACTTCGGAGTCGTCGCCCTGGCCATGCTGCTCACGGGTCTGGCGGCGACCTGGGGGCCGATCCTCCGCGCCATCAACGTCGACCCGAACGCTACTTTGCGCGAAGAATAATACCAACCGCTCCTTCAGAGCCGCGACCGTGAGAAGCTGTGAAGGAATCGGTTGACAGGCGAAAGCGCCTGTCCCACGCGCCCTGCAAGTGCTTCGGCAGCATGGTGGGACAGACGCTTTCGTCTGTCAACCCGGCGAGCATCGGAGCCGCGACCGTGAGGGAGCGGTTGCTTGACCCGCGCGCGCCCATCCAAAGGGGCATAAAATTGAAGCGGACATCATCATGATGCTGCGAAATCTGTCTCTGCTGGCCTCCTTCGTCGTGGCGATCTCGTTCGGCCAGACCCTGTCGCTGGACGTTTCCGGAGTGAAGCCCGGGCCGATCGCCGTGGATTCGACTCCGGCCGCGCTGACCGTACACTGGAAAGATGAAACTGCCCGGGCGTGGGAGGCCGTCTTTTCCCTGGACCCGAAACAGCCCCTGCTTTCGGCCATTTCCGTGGAAGGCCGCAAGGTCATCGAGCGCGCCCAGCCCTTCTACCGCTGCGAAACGGGCAAACGGCGCGGCGGATGGGACGCGTTCTTCGATTTTCCCCCCGGCGCACCCGAGGGTACGCGGGCGTTCATAGCGGAGTTTCATCCCAAGGCCGCGCGCGCCCGCTCCATCGGCGATCGTGTCGAAGTCTGGTTCGACGGGATGCGCATGGGGATCTTCGAAGGCAGCCTGCGCTACATCTTCTATCCGGGCAGCCGCCTCATCGAGCAGCAAGCCGCCATGACGACCGGCGAACCGGACGTGGCTTACTTTTACGACGCCGGCCTGCGGATGACATCCCGGGCGGATGAGACCGCCGGGGGCAACATGAGCTCCCGCGTGAGTTACTTCGATACCGAGGGAAAGTTCCAGACCATCACTCCCGTTTATGGGTCGGAACGGCACCCCCTGACCGTTCGTTACCGGACGGTGGCGGCGCGGATGGGCGCGGGGTCGGTGGCGGTATTTCCGGCCCCTCACCAGTATCTGTTCGCGCGCGATTACACCACTAACATGGGCTACGTCTGGTACACCGCCTGGCGCGGCACGGTGTCGCTGGGGATCCGCCAACTCCACGACGACGATTCGCCCTACTATCCCTGGATGAATGCTCCTCCGGGGACCGAGCAGCAGATGCGCATGTTCCTGCTGGTCGGCGACCGGGACGCGCGGCCGGCGCTCGAAGGCGTGCTGCGGTACACCCACGGCGACCGCTTCCCGAAGTTGCCCGGCTACGTCACCTTCGAGCCGCACTGGCACGAGGCCTACACCATACAGGCGCGCGAGCGCGGATTCGATTGGCAACCGCCGTTCAAGTCCGCCATGCAGGCGATCGGCCTGGAGGCGGCCATGATCATGGACTTTCATGGCGACGGGCACCCCGCCGACAAGGGGCAGATCCGCCTCGAAGAGCTGCGGGATTACTTTCGCGCCTGCGCCGCCCAATCCGGCCAGGACTTTCTGCTGATTCCGGCGGAAGAGGCCAACGTATTCCTGGGCGGCCACTGGGCCGTGGTGTTTCCGAAACCGGTGTATTGGCACATGAGCCGCCAGCCGGACCAGCCATTCATGGTCCAGGACCCGAAGTACGGAACCGTGTACAACGCGGGCAATGCCAAAGAGGTGTGGGAAATAGTGCAGCGCGAGCAGGGCTACGCCTATCAAACCCACCCGCGGACCAAGGGTTCCACCGGATTTCCGGATGCCATCCGGGACACCGATTACTTCAAAGATCCCCGCTATTTCGGAGCGGGCTGGAAGGCCATGCCCTCGGATCTCTCGTCGCCCCGTTTGGGCGAGCGCGCCTTCAAGACCATCGACGATATGAACAATCTGGGCCTCGGGAAGCGCATGATCGGCGAGGTCGACGTGTTTCAACTGGACACCACCCACGAACTGTACGGGCACATGAACGTGAACTACGTCCGCCTTCCCGCCCTTCCCTCTTACGATCGTTACGGCCAGTTGCTGGATGCCGTCGCCAAAGGCGATTCCTTTATCACCACCGGCGAGATTCTGATCCCCGATGTGGAGTTAAAGGGCGCGGGGGAAGTGGTGACTGCGAGCGCTACGGTCGACTATACGTTTCCGCTCCGCATGGCGGAGATTGTCTGGGGCGATGGCGCCGCGACGCACCGCCAGACGATCCCGCTGGAGGACACCCGCGAGTTCGCCAAGCGCCAGTTCCGCTGGGAAGCCGAGGCGAACGGCTGGAAGTGGGCGCGGCTGGCCATCTGGGATGTTGCCGGCAACGGCGCGTTCACCAATCCGATCTGGCGTACCGGGAGCCGGTAGAGAAGGCTCGCCCGCAGCCCCGTTGGCCTGCTTACTCCGTGGCCTCCGGAAACTACCCCGGCCGGGCGCACTTTGACGCGGAGGCGCGGAGACACGGAGGAAAACGCGGAGAAGAATCAAGAATGGATTCTCCGCGTTTTGCTCCGCGCCTCCGCGCCTCCGCGTCCCATCCCCGCCTCGCCACCTCGCCTCTTTCCCGCGCCTTGCTACAATCCCCTTGTGGCTCGCGTCCTGATGGTTTCTTCGGAGGCTGCGCCTCTGGCCAAAACGGGGGGGCTGGCCGATGTGGTCGGCGCACTGCCGGCCGCGTTGCGCGGTTTGGGCGATGAGGCCGCCGTGGTCATCCCGCGCTACGGCTCGGTGGACCTGAAGACCCTCCGCCGGGTCTACGATAGCCTGCCGGTGTTGCTGGGCGCCACGCGCTACGATACTTCCATTTATCAAGCCCCCGCCGAGTTTCCGTTCTTTCTGGTGGACTGCCCGCCGCTGTACGCCCGCAAGGGCTTCTACGGGGAATCCGGCATCGACTATCCCGATAACCACATCCGCTTCGCCGTCTTCGCCCGCGCCGCGATCGGCGTGGCGCGGTTTCTATTTCGCCCCCACGTGCTCCATTGCCACGATTGGCAGTCCGGCCTGGTGCCCGCCTACCTGCATACCACCTTCGCCAACGACCCCACGTTTCTCGGCGTCCCGACCCTCTTCACCATCCACAACCTCGGCTACCAGGGGCTTTTCCCGAAGACCATTCTTCCGGAGGTGGCTCTCGATCCGGCAGTCTACCGGCCCGACGGCATGGAATTCTTCGGGCGTGTCGCCTATATCAAAGGCGGCATCGCCTTCGCCACGGCCCTCAACACCGTCAGCCCCACCTACGCGCGGGAAATCCAGACTCCCGAATTCGGCTTCGGCCTGGACGGGGCTCTGAGGGCCCGCGCCGGATCCCTCACCGGCATCCTGAACGGCGCCGATTACAGCGAGTGGAGCCCCGATATCGACCCTCTGCTGCCGGCCAACTACACGCCCGGCGATCTCTCCGGCAAGCGGGTTTCGAAAGAGCAGCTTCTGGCCGAATTCGGCCTCCCCGTTGAGGCCATCGACCGGCCCCTGATCGGCATCGTTTCGCGCTTCACCCGCCAGAAGGGCACCGATATTCTGGCGGAAGTCGCCGGCCAGATCGTTGACGAGGGACTCTGCCTGGTGGCCCTGGGGACCGGCGATCCGGAGTACGAGGAGTTCTTCAGCGGGATGGCGGCCGAGCATCCCGGGCGCATCGCCGTGCGCATCGGCTTCGACAACCGGCTGGCCCACCTGATCGAAGCTGGCGCGGACATGTTCCTGATGCCCAGCCGCTACGAGCCCTGCGGCCTAAACCAGATGTATAGCTTACGATACGGTACCGTACCAGTGGTGCGCGCCACCGGCGGCCTGGATGATACTATCGAGGAAGGCACCGGGTTCAAGTTCCGGGAGTACTCCGGACAGGCGCTCCTGGAAGCCGTGCGCGAGGCGGCCCAGGCATTCTCCCGGTCGGACGCCTGGCGGGAGATGATGCGGCGCGGAATGGAGAAGGACTTTTCCTGGCGGGCGTCGGCGAAGGCTTATTCGGCGCTTTACCGGAGCCTGGCGGGCGGCGCGTGAATCCTTTCGGGCGCCCGTGATTCTAATAGTTTAGGAGACGAAATGGCAGGTCAGAACACGTTAACGTTTACCGATTCGGCATTCGACCAGGAGGTTCTCCGGTCGGCGGTGCCGGTTCTGGTGGATTTCTGGGCCGAGTGGTGCGGCCCCTGCCGGCAGATGGCGCCCACCATCGATGTGGTGGCCAACGATTACGCCGGCAAATTGAAGGTGGGCAAGCTGGATGTGGATGCCAACGGCAGCACCGCCATGCGCTACAACATCCGCGGGATCCCCACGCTGCTGCTGTTCAAGGGCGGCCAGGTGGTGGAGCAGCGGGTCGGGGCGGTAGGCAAGTCCGAAGTGCAGAAAATGATCGACCCGCACGTGGGCTAAGCCAGCCCGCTCCCAGGATTTGGCGGAGTTTTCAAGATTTTTGGCCGGGATTCGCGCCTGCGGGTCCCGGCTTTCTGCTATTATCGGGGCGCTATTTCCGCGCTCATCTCCTCCTGGCACTTCACGCAATAGCGGGCCCAGCTTACGGCTTGCAGCCGCTTGGGAGCGATCGGCTCCTCGCAGGCCAGGCAAATGCCATAATCGCCCGACTCGATGCGGTCCAGGGCTTCATTCACCAGCCGGAGCTGCGTATAATCCATACTGTTCCGCTGTAGCGAAATGAACTCGTCGTGGGTGACCTGGGCACGATCGTCCTCCGCGACGCTGCCCATCGACGCCAGGGTGTCGAACCGGGTGCCCAGCCCGCTGAGCACCTCCCGGCGCTTTTCGAGCAGCCTCCGCCGGTAATCGTCATGGGTTTCCAGCACTGCGACGCTTCTCTTCATGCTCCCTCCGGATTTCGGACGAACATCTTAATGGTTCAGCGAAGATATCAGAATTCTCGAATTAATACAATCCTCCCGGCGGGCCACGCCGCCAACTTGACAAATGGGTGGTTTAGGCAGATGCGTCGCCGCCCGCCCCTTCAGGAGCCTGACGGCATCTCGCCAGACGCTCCGCTCACCTATGCCACGGGTGGCCTCCGCTCTGAGCATGGTGTCCGCTCTGAGCATGTTGTCGCTCGCAGCCTGCTCCATTCCCACCCGGCGCGCTGCGGCGTCGATCCCGTGCTCTCGCTGTGGCAGACGTGACTATCCGCAGCTTGCGTCAGGTGCGGTCTGCCAGGAATGCAAGCAGGCCGGCGGCATTGTCTGGCAGATCGAAGAGCGCCCATAGGTTGGTCTGATCCATCCAGACCTCCGCTTTTGCCGCCAGCGCCGCTAATGTCCGCTGCTGGTTCGCGGTCAGCAGCATGGGCGTTTCCGGCTTGCTTCCCGTGACCGGCGGGTATTCGATCCGGTAGCGCCGCCGATTGTTCTCGTCTCTGCTGCGCCGCAATCTGCGGCGTAGCAGGAAGGGAAAGACCTTCCACGCCATCGCCAGCAGGGCAACTTTCAGGAGACCTCTGAGGACGGTGCCCTCGCTCGGGAGTTTGTCCGATCCGCCCGGCTTCGATGCGCCGTCCGCCAGGAGACTGCAGTTCCTGTTTCCCCACCCCGACCGCTCATCGCAGAAGGCAAGCCGCAGCGATCGCTCCACTACTACCCGAATCACATTCCGATCGCGGCACCGGTCCAGCGTCACGAGGAGCGCCGCCAGTTCCCGCTCCTTGCCCAGCCACTCGAGCGCCTCGAAAAAGCGGCGGATGTTTGCACTCGTGCCGTCCTCGCACTCCTTCAGGAACAGCGAAGTCAACTCGCCGACTGCGCCATCGTCTGTAGCGCTCCTGAAGTGGCGAACCTGCGCGTGGCGCACCGTGAAGCGGAGCGCTGGATCGGACTCCCGTTCGAGCGCCGCCGCAAAAACGCCGGGCCAATCTTCGATCCGGTCGCTTACGCGTGTCAGCGCTTCGAAGAGATCCATTCGCGTGTCTCGATCGCTTTCGATCTCGAACCGGCGGCGCACCAGTTGCGCAGCTTCGCTTCCTGCATCCGTTGAGCAGCAGAGGAGCTCGGCCGCCAATCGGCGGACCGAGCGATCGCGGCTTGCCAGGTCCGGCGCGAACCGATCGCACCCCTCCAGAATGTGAGCCAGAATGGCCCGCCCATGCTCGGGATCGCCGCCACTACAGCAGGGTCCCCCGTGCCCGTCGCGGATGGCATGGCGGGCTGACGATGCAAACTCGGCCAGAAGCTCGTAATACAGCTTCCTGTCGTTGCCCGTTACCTTCGCCGCCAAGGGAATCAATGCTTGCACGGCCGGAGGCGATGCGCTATAGATGCTCCCCTGGTGCAGCACGCGTTCCCACAGCCGTTCCATCTGTGTTCTCAATTGCCGGCCGTGAGACTGGGATAGCGCCGTCAGCACTCGCGGAACATCGTGAGCTCTGCCAAAGGCGTGCTGCAGGTCCTGCCAGGGCACGTCCGTGGCGGCGGTGGTCATGCCGGGTTCGTAAGGCGCTGGGCCGCAGCTTCCCGCGCCCAGAGTCCTTTCGGATCCCTCTGGATCGCGGCTTCAAAATGCGCCGCGCTTTCGGTGGTATTGCCCAGCGCCGCCCAAGCTTTGCCGAACTGGAAACTCGACATGGAGAGCGAGCAGCGCGGCGTTATCGCGGGAAACGCTATCTCTTCGCACAACCGATCCACTTCGGCGCCGTCATGCGAGTGAACCGCCACCGCCCAGGCCAGGGTCGAGAAATCCTCCGCCAGGCAGAGCTCCTTGGAATCCTGGGAGAGGCCGGGGCCGGCCTTTTCTTTCTCTACCGCCAAACGCGCCCAGCGCAACGCTTCCGCGGAACTGCCGCCGCGCCGCAGATGCCACTCCGCGATCGCTCGACAGGTGGACCCGCGCTCCGGCCACATGCGCAACGCCAGTTGGAAGCACTCCATCGCCTCGCCGTACCGCTGCTGGAGCGTCAGCAAGTGCCCAAGCTGGCTCATCACCAGCGTGCGCGGCTTCGCCTGCTTTTCGGTCTCCGCCATCCGCCGCAGGATCTCCTCGGCTTCCGATGGGCGGCCAAGCTGGATCAACATCTCTGCCTGCATGAACGGATCGGTGGCGAGCGCCATCGCCTGCTCATAGTTGCCCTGACGATACGCCTGCGTCATCGGGTCCAGCGTTCTCACCCGCTGGCAGGCCTCCAGGTTCTTCTTTGCCTTGCGGTAAGCAACGAAGATCTCAAATAGCATTCGAAGGAGTCCCATTTCCAGATAGGATAGTCTGAATCAATCCGCGCCGGAATACTGTCGATGGTACATATGGGTTTACGGCTATTCGCGCTCCGCTTATAGACGACCAACGATAGGATCGTCTCCCGCTTGCTACCTTAGGCGGCGATGTCGGATGAAGTGAGCTGGATCACGGATAGCCGGCAAACCGGAAGTTGAGGTCTGCGGGCGAACTTTGCCCGCCCAACTTCCTGTTGGCGCGTGATCCGACCGAAGCCTCCCCGACGTCTGGACACGGTCATCCCCGGCCATCGTCCGTCAAATTCGCACGCCGCCTGAGCCTCGATGCCGGAGGTAACCGGCACGCACGATCTTGGTTTATGATCGAGGAATGCCCGTCGCCGTCAACGTACAGACTGTTCACCCCCGCAAGTTGGCCGCGGTGCGGCGCGAGGTCGCGCCGGGCGCGGTTGGCTCGGCGTGGGGGGCGGCCCTGGGCAAGGTCTGGGAGTTCATTCGCAGCCAGCCAGGCCTGCGGACTGATGGCCACAACATTTTTCTCTACCACCACCCGACACAGCCGGGCGCGCCGATACTGTGCGACTTCGGTGTCGAGGTCACGCGCACATTTGAAGCTGCGGGCGAGGTGTACGCGACCGAAACGCAAGGGGGCGACGCTGCCGTCGCCGTCCACCGCGGCCCGTACAATCGCATGAACGAGGCGCACGACGCGATCAGAAAATGGATGGCGGCGAATCGGAGGGGGTCCGCCGGGCACTCGTGGGAGATATACGGAGATCCGACGCCGGATCCGGCCGACACTGAGACGACGGTCGTGTACCTCTTAAAGTAGCGTTCGCGCGCTTCGGGCGAGTGTCGGCCACCCGGAAATTGAACCGCTGCATCGGGGATTTGATTCCTTGCCCTAGCCAGTTTCCTTTTGCGCTTCACGCCCTGTGTGAATGGGGTGTGAATCGGGGAACAGCCAACCTGAGTTTCTTTTTGAAACCAGTTGCACCTTCAGCAGCCTGCCTCGTCCACCAGCCGCCATTTACATTGGGTGGTGTCGTCCAAACCGAGCCGTCGAAAAGCGCTGTACGCTAACGGGGAACGCCAGCTCTCCATTTCACGCTGAACCAGCACAGCCTCGCCATTCCCGCTGCAAGGCGTGGCGCCGCTTCCAGCATGCCTACCGCTTCCGGCACATTCATGCGCGCTAGCAGTACCGCGCCCGGATTGAAGCGCGCCGAAAGATCGTCCGCCGGCTCGACCAAACGGATAGCTACCGGTGTCTTCCTCGATTCCAGCCTCCTCCCACGGCCGCGCGCTCCGGCAATTCGACATATAATCACAGGCATGATCCCACGCATTCTCGTTTTGGCGCTTGCGGGCGCGAGTCTTCTGCTGGCCGCCGATCCCACCGGCGCCTGGACCGGCGACCAGCCGGGTCCCAACGGCAATACCTACAGCATCACCTTCAAATTGAAAGCCGATGGCGGGAAGCTCACCGGCACCATGGGCGGCGATCAGTTCGAGCAGCCCATCCAGAACGGTGAAATCCACGGCGACGAGATCTCTTTTACGGTGCACCTGGATTTCGGGGATGGGATCGATTTGAAATACACCGGCAAGGTGGCGGCGGACAAGATCGATTTCAAAGTGCAGCGAACCGGTGACGATCAGGCGCAGCCGTTCGTCGCCAAGAAGACCTCGTAGGATACTTCTCCGATGGAAGCCGCGCCGGGGCCGAGCCAGCAGGCTGGCAAGCCGCAGTGGCCGAGCCTCTTCCGTGGGATGCGGCCCTTCAGCCTGGCTGGCAGCGTCCGCGATTCCCTGGCCGGAATCGAACTGGCGGCCATGAGCATCCCGCAGGCCCTGGGCTATGCCGCCATCGCCGGCATGCCGGCCGTCAGCGGATTCTACACCTTGTTCCTGCCGCTTCTCGCGTTCGCCACCTTCGGCTCGTCCCGGTACCTGGTGGTCGCCGCCGATTCGGCGACCGCCGCCATTCTGGCTGGGGGCATCTCCGGCATGGCGCCGGTGGCCAGCGCGAGATACGTGGCGCTGGCGGGGCTGGTAGGGATGCTGACCGCCGGGCTGCTGCTGGTGGCACGCCTGCTCAGGCTGGGCTTCCTGGCCGATTTCCTTTCCCGGACGGTGCTGGTAGGTTTTCTCACCGGAGTGGGGTTCCAGGTGGGAATCGCCGTGTTGGGCGAAATGCTCGGCCTGGAGGTTCACTCCCATCGGACGGTTGAGCAACTGGCGGAGATCGTCCGCGGTCTGCCTCATATTCGCTGGCCATCCCTGGGTCTCTCCGCGGTGGTGGTTGGCGGCGTCCTGGCGCTCCACCGGTTTCGACCGAGAATACCCGGTCCGCTCATCGCGGTGGGCGGCGCGATCGCGGCCAGCGCCACATGGGATTTTGCCGGGCATGGCATTGGCGTCATCGGGCCGCTGGCCGGCGGCCTGCCGCATGCGGGATTCCCCAGCGTGGGTTGGAAGGACATAGAGCCATTGATGCCCGTGGCAGGATCGTGCTTTGTGATGATCGTCGCGCAAAGCGCGGCAACCGCCCGCATTTACGCCATCCGCCACCATCAACGGCCGGATGAGAACGCCGACCTCGGCGGCCTCGCCGCGGCGAACGCCGCTGCGGCGTTGAGCGGGACGTTCGTGGTAAACGGAAGCCCCACGCAAACGGCCATGGTGGAGCGCTCCGGCGGTCAGAGCCAGGTGGCGCACGTGGCTATGGCGGTGGTGGTTGCGCTGGTGCTTCTCTTTCTCACCGGCCCATTCCAGTACCTGCCGCGATGCGTGCTGGGCGCCATCGTGTTTATCGTGGCCATCGGCCTCACGGACGTGCGCGGCCTGCGGGCCATCCGCCAGGAGAGCCCCGGCGAATATGCGCTGGCGTTCTTTACCGCGGCGGTGGTCGTGCTCGTGGGAGTCGAACAGGGCATCCTGCTTGCCATGGTGCTGTCGCTGCTCCGGGTGGTGCGCCACAGCTATCGCCCGCACACGGCGGTGCTGGTTCAGGGCCCAGCGGGCATCTGGCGATTGACGCCGGCGGTTCCCGGAGCGGTCACCGAGCCAGGGTTGGCGGTCTACCGGTTTGGCGCGGCGCTCTTCTATGCGAATGCCGGAATGTTCGCGGACGAGATTCGCGGTCTGGCCGGGCCGGCGCCTTCGCGTTTGCGCTGGCTGGTGGTGGATGCGGGGGCGATTACGAACGTGGACTATACCGCCGCGCATGTCGTGCGGGAGCTTCAGCGAGACATGGCCCATCGCGGTGTCGAGTTGGTTTTGGCGCACGTCCAATCGGACCTGAAGCCGGATCTGGACCGGCACCGCCTTACCGAGGCGATCGGCCCCAATCGCATTTTCGATAGCCTTCACGAGGCGCTGGCGGCTTACCACAGCCTGGACTTAGAGCCACATGTAGAGCCACACAAGAACCTTGACAATTCTTAACAGCCACCCATCCCGGCCGCCGCTTATCATCGGTGATATGGCAGCAGACGATTCGATCCGGTGGCATCCCAGCCGGCGGGCCTTTTTCATCACTGGCGTGGCGGCGCTCTCGCGTCTGAAGGCGATGCCCGCTACGCCCGATTGCACCCTGATGGCGGAGCAGGAGGCCGGCCCTTACTATCTGGATGACCAGACCCTGCGGCAGAACATCACTGAGGGTAAGCCCGGGCTGCCCCTCAAACTGCGGATTGCCATGGTTGATGCCAGGCGGTGCAGCCCTCTTCCCAGTGCGGCCGTGGACATCTGGCAGTGCGATGCTCTGGGGGTGTACTCCGGCTTCACTGCCAACAGCCCCGACGGGCGGGTGGCCGCGGACGCCGCGGGATGGGGCCGCAAGGGTTCGGCCCAGGCACGGCGCCGCCCCCTGGCCCAGGCGGCCCGGGCGGACCGGACGGCCGGGGCGGGATGCCTCCCGCGGCGCGGCCAACCGATGGCGCCCTCTTCCTGCGCGGAGTTCAGTTGACCGATCCACAAGGTATCGCGGAGTTCACCACGCTGTACCCCGGCTGGTACGAGGGCCGCGCCATCCATATCCATCTCAAGGTTCACTTAGGCGGCAGTGCGGCGGACGGAAAGTACGCGGGAGGCCACGTCTCCCACACGGGGCAACTCTTCCTCCCCGAGGATGTCACGGAGGAGGTTGCCAAGCTGGAGCCGTATTCCAGGCGGCTGACGGTTCACCGCACGCTCCAGAGCGAGGACGGCGTCTTCAACGGGCAGCACGGTGGCGCGTCGATGGCGAGCCTGGCCAGGTTGAGCAGCCGTGCCAGCACCGATGGATTTGTGGCCACCGTGACTCTGGCTATCGATCCGGAGGCGATCCCGGCTCCGGTTGACGGTCCCGGCGGCGGCCGGCTCGGTCCGCGGCCATAGCCCACAGCACCAGCCAAACCACCGCCAGCGCCCAGCCCCCCACCACGTCGCTCGGATAGTGGTAGCCCAGATACACGCGCGAGAATCCGAGGACCGCTGCCAGCACTACCACCGCCGCGCGCCATCGCGCTCCCGCCGCCAGGATGCCGGCCAGGATCCCAAAATATACCGCCGGCACAAACGCGTGCCCGCTGGGGAAGCTGTACGTTTCCGCCGGCACGAGTCCAAAGAAAACCTCCGGCCGCGGCCTGTGAATCAACACCTTGAGCAGCTCCGACAAGGCTTCCGCGCTCAGGCTCCCGGCCGCCAGCAGGTACGCCGACTGGCGTTCGCCGCGCTTCACAAAGCGCCATACCAGAATCGCACCCAGCGCCGCCAGGAGGTTTTGCGATCCCAGCATGGTGATCATCCGCATGGCCACCGTCAGTGCCGGAAAGGCCCAGCCGTGGATGGCCGCCCGCACCGGCAGGTCGAACCCAATCGCCTCGCCGCGCACCAGCGGGTAGGCCATCGCCCCAAACACCAGCAACCCGCCAATCGCGGCCGCCGCGCGAACCCGCCGATCCATGCTCCTCACCTTGGAGAGAATACACTAGTTCCCCGACTGCGGGATCGGAGGCAGCACCGGGAGACCGCCGCGGAGTCTGGGCCCGGCTGTGATTCAGAAGCCACGAACCCGTGCACGCACGCCGTGGCCCTTGCGCTTGGAGGTGAGGGTTGCTAATTATTACCTGCCAGGCGGCCAGACGATTCCGATGTGCAATAAGGAGGCGTATCGTGACAAAATGCAAGCTTCTGTCGATTCCGGCTCTTTTGCCGGCGATGGTTTTGTGCGGTTTCGTGGTTCCAACGCTCGCGATGGGGCAGGCGCAAGAGACTAAGCTCCGGGTGATCGCCTTTGGTGCGCACCCGGACGATTGCGATGGCAAATTCGGCGGCACGGCAGCCAAGTTCGCCAAGGCGGGGCACGCCGTCAAATTCGTCTCGGTGACCAACGGCGACGCCGGCCACCAGACCGAGGGCGGCGGCGCGCTGGCCAAACGCCGGTATGCGGAGGCCCAGGAGTCGGCCCGCCGGCTGGGGATCGCCGAATACCAGGTGCTGGACAACCACGATGGCGAGCTGATGCCCACGCTGGAGGTGCGCAGGCAGATCATCCGCGCCATCCGCCAATGGAACGCCGACCTGGTGCTGGCCCCGCGGCCCAACGACTACCATCCCGATCACCGCTACACGGGCGTGCTGGTGCAGGACGCCGCCTATATGGTGGTGGTGCCGAACGTGGTTGCGGACACCCCGGCCTTGCGCCGGAACCCCGTCTTCCTTTACTTCGAGGACAACTTTCAGAAGCCGGCTCCTTTCCGCCCCGACGTGGCGGTCTCGATCGACGATGTCTGGGAAACCAAGATCAACGGCCTGGACGCGCACGTCTCGCAGGTTTACGAATGGCTGCCCTGGGTGGACGGCCGCCTGGACCAGGTGCCCAAGGATCCGGTAGCGCGTAAGCAATGGCTTACAGGGGCGCGCGCGGGACGCATCGGTCCGGCGTTGCGGGCCGCGCTGGAGAAACGCTACGGTGCGGAGCAGGCCGGCCAGATCCGGCATGCGGAAGCTTTCGAGCTGTGCGAGTACGGTCGCCGGCCGAGCCTGGAGGAACTGGAAAAGCTGTTCCCGAAGTAGCGGGGGTGGCTGGCGGCTAGGGTGCTCCCAGTTGGGCGCCGGCAGCGGGTAAAACTAAATCGGAGACGCCGGCGCGATTTCTTCCGTAACGAACCCATTCCGGACATAAATGTCCTGGAATTTGGGGAGGCTGTGTTGAAAACAGGAGAGTTAACCAAGGGCGCACTGGACATCATGTCCCGAGTGCGCTTTCCTCGGGGCAAATTCGCTCTCGCGAAGCCCTCCCGAAGCCACATTGTATCCGGCGGGCCGGCGGAGGGCGGCGGGGAGAAAACGGGGCGGGATGGTAAGTGGTTGGAGCAGCGGGAGTTGGAGAGATGAAGATTTTTTCGAAGTTTGTGAATGTTTTCCGGCCTTCTGCCGAGTGCCGGATTATGCCGAGTGTTCCGGGCCAACCCGTGATCCAACGGCCACATGGAGCGGTTAGACTCGGCATAATCCTGGAACGGGCATTCCATGGGTCCTGGTTCCGATCGCCACCGACAACGCATCAAACACACGCCAGTTTCGGGCTGGCCTCCGGAAATCCGTGAAACCTCGGCTGCTCTGCCTCTTTGCCTCTGCGTCGCACCGTTATTATGCGGACAAGGTCAAACTTCGCAGGGCCGTCATTGTTGGTCCAAAACGGATGTTTTTGGTTTTCCTCGGCATAATCCGGCACTCGGCATAAGGCCGGTAAACGTTCACAAAGTTCGCCAACAATTCTTATCCACTCCAACTCCAGCCGTTCCAACCACTTACCACCCTGCGCCGCTTTCTTCCCCGCCGCCCTCCGCCGCCCCGCCGGATACAATGTGGCTTCGGGAGGGCTTCGCGAGAGCGAATCTGCCCCGAGGAAAGCGCACTCGGGACATAATGTCCTGTGCGCCCTCGGTTAACTCTTCTGTTTTCAACAGAGGCCCCTAGAAATCGGGACATTAATGTCCTGAATGGGTTCGTTATGGAAGAAATCGCGCCAGCCACCAGCCACGGTCGCGTGTATGCCAACGCCCGTGGGCCAGCACTCCGGTCGCGCTCTTACTCCGCCAGCACCGCGCCCCAGTTCAGCCCTGCGCCAAAGGCCGCGAAAACCATCGGGCCGGCCGGCGGACCGCCTTGCCACCACTCGGCCGCGGCGATCGGCATCGACGCCGAGGAGGTGTTGCCGTAGCGGCCCACATTGATGAAGAACTTCTCTTCGGCCACGCCCAGCGACTTGGCCGTGCGCACGATCAGGTTCCGGTTGGCTTGGTGCATCAGGTAGACGGCGATCTCGCCGGGCTGCTTGCGGTTGCGCTCCAGCAGCTCGGAAATGGCGCGCGGCACTTTGCGGGTGGCCTGCATGATCACGCTAGGGCCGCTCATCTGAATCGGCCCGGCCAGTTCCAGGCGGAGCGCGTCGGCAAAGGCGCCGTCCGAGGCCAGCAGAGTGTCGGCGATGCGGGCGAATCCGGTTTCGGCGCTCACCAGGCAGGCGCCGGCCCCATCGCCGAAGAGGATCGCGGTATCGCGGCAGGCCGGTTCCAAACAGATCGCCCGCGACATGATCTCGGCGCCGACCACCAGGACGTTGCGGTAGCGGCCGCAGAGTTCGGCGGCCAGGGCCAGTCCGAACAGCGAGCCGGCGCTGGCCAGCGGCAGGTCGATGGCCGGCACGCCGGGCAGTTCCAGACCGGCGCCGACGGCCACCGCGGGCCCGGGAAAGCGGCGCTCGGCCGATCCGCTGGCCACCAGGATCAGGTCCACCTCGCGCGGCTCCACGCCGGCACGCGCCAGACAGTCCTGGGCGGCGCGGATGCCCAGGCCAGCCACGGTGTCGGAGGGCGCGGCCCAGCGTCGCTCCTCAATGCCGGACATCTGCACGATCCAGGCCGGATCGCAGCCGAGTTGCGGCGCCAGCTCTTCGTTGATCACCACCCTTTCCGGCAGATGGCGGCCGAATCCGCGCAGCCAGGCTCCGGTCACAGGCGGCCATCCAAAACAGCGGCCGAATCCGCGCAGCCGGGCTGCCGCCGGCGTCGGCGTGGCGCAGGTGTTCCTTTGTCTGGTGGGGCAGGCGATTCGCCTGCCAACCGCTTCCCCACCCGCCGTGCTCCAGTCATAGGCGGCCATCCAAAATAGCGGCCGAATTCGTGCAGCCGGGCTGCCGCCGCCGGCGCCGGCGTGGCGCAGGTGTTCCTTTGTCTAGTGGGGCAGGCGATTCGCCTGCCAACCGCTTCCCCACCCGCCGGCCTCCGCTCACAGGCGGCCATCCAAAACAGCGGCCGAATCCGCGCAGCCGGGCTGCCGCCGGCGCCGGCGTGGCGCAGGTGTTCCTTTGTCTGGTGGGGCAGGCGATTCGCCTGCCAACCGCTGCTCCACCCGCCGGGCCCCGGTCACACTCGCCCTTGCAAATAGGTTTCGATCCGCACCACCGAATCGAAGCGGCGCGGCGTCAGGTCGGAATCCGGAACGCGGATCGAAAACTGCTTTTCCAGTTCGGCCACCAGATCGGTGAGGGTGAAGGAATCCAGCAGGCCGGATTCGAAGAGCGACTGCTCGGGCGAGGGGTCGACGGGCTGTCCGGACACCTGCCGGATAATAGCGACGATCTTACTTCGCTGGTCCATAGGGAATCTGATCGGTAATCTCCAGGCGGGTCCTGCGGTAGGTTTCGTACTGGCGCATCAGGTCGGTGTAGAGCGCTTCGGCCAGGCGATGATAGCCCACGGCGGTGAAGTGTACGTAGTCGGCCTGGGCGAGTCCCGCGTAGACCCAATCGCGCATGGAGCCTTTGCCGCCCATGCGCTGGCGGGCATCCCAGAACGTGCAGCCGTTTTCGCGGCAGGCGGCCTGTTCGGCGGCCACGATGCGGTCTACGCCATCCAGCACGTGCCACACGCCCCTGACGCGCGCCCAACGGTCGCCCGGGCCGAGCACCAGGATGGAAGCGGCGGGGGCATCGTGGCGCAAGCGCTGGAGCAGGCTCGAAAACAGGGCCTCGTAGTCCTCGTGGACCCAGTTCGGATCGCTGGCCTCGTTGGTGCCGTAGGCCAGCACGATCATGCCCGGGTCCCTCCGCTGCAGGTAGGTCGCCAGCAGGTTCTCGTCCCACTTCATGATCACGGAGGCCTCCGCGCCGTTGATGCCGAGGGCTTCGTAGGTGACGCCGGTTTGCTTGTCGGCCACCCATCCGAACAGGCGCACGGGGTGGGAATCGAGGGTCTTCAGCGTGAAGCGGTGCAGGCCGGGCGATACCTGGTAGCGGACGAAGCCGGGGCCCAGTTCGCCCGCGGTGGGGATCTCCTCCAGGAACTGATCGGAATCGTAGAGCGCCAGCGTGCCGCCGCCCGGCTGCTGCAGATAATGGACTTCCAGAAAATCGCATTCCGCGTCGAGGTACACGGATTGGCCGGGGCGATCGGCGGTGATGCTCATGCCGCCCAGACCCAGCAGCCCGTCGCCGCCGGCCGAGCGGAAACCGTTGGAGTGCCATAGCGCCGTCGAGCCGCCGCGCGCGTCGAAGCGGCGGTAGCCCAGGAAGGGGCGGCCCGCCAGCGAGAAGCCCGACCCGCCATCGCCGAACTTTTCCTTGAAGCTGTCGCGCAGGTCGTTGGTCCATTCGTCGGCGGCGGTATGCGAATCGCCGTAATGGATGATGTGTACCGGATCGCGGCTCAGGCCGCTGGCCAGGCGGTAGAGCTGTTCGAAGACCGGCACCAGGGCGCCCGGCTGGTACAGCGCTCCGCCAACGGAGTCTTCCAGATAGCCGTTGACTTTGCGCAGCGCGGCGGCGCGCATGGCAGCGGTGACGCGGGGCGCGGCTGGGGGGCGCGGCTTTTTGGCCGGAGCGGCGAGAAACGGGGCGGCCGACAACACCAGGCCACAGGCTATGGATATACCGGTGACCGGGCGGTGGCGCGCTCGCATCTTACTAGCGTACCAAGCCTTTGGCAGAAGTTTGCAACACCTGCCGCAATTTGAAACGATTTAGCCCAAAACCGATCTCCCGCGCGAAAATGGCCGCGATCAGTTTGCCGCCGCCAGGGGTGGGATGGATGAAATCGCCCGACACCAGGCGCGGCTGGGCATTGTACCAGCGGGACATGGTTCCCTCGCCTCCCATGGCCTCGTACGTATTGAAGAAACCGCAGCCGGTCTCCAGGGCGATCCGCCGCTCGATGGCCACCAGGCGCGGAATGTTCGGCATGGTTTGGATCTCGTCGGCTCCGGTACGGTAGCCGCGGTCCATGGGGCTCATCACCAGGATGGAAGCGTTGGGCAGGGCGGCGCGGACGCGGCGGATGGTCTCGCGCAGCTCGCCCGCGTACTGCTTGTCGATGAAGGCGGTGAAATCGGCTTCGTTGGTGCCGTAGTTGAGCACCACCAGTTGCGGATCGCGCTCGCGAAGCTCCGCGGCCCAGTGATCGGCGTTGAACATGCGGGAGAGGACGGTGATGGAAGCGCCGTTCAGGCCCAGGCTGTCGTAGATCACCCCCGGGCCGGCTTTTTCCACCGAGACGCCGAAGATGCGGACGGGGCCCTGTTCCACTCGCAGATCGAGCTTGGAGGCGCCGCCGGGGACGCCAAATCGAGTGTGTGCGGCGATTTTGGACGCGCCGGCAGTCTCCACGTGGCCCAGCAGCGCGCCATCGGCCGTGGCGGTGAAGACCCCGCCGCCGGGCTGAATCAGAAACCAGATGGCGAAGCTGGTGTGGCGCCGGTCTTTGAAAACAATGTGGCTTTCGGCGCCGGCCGCGCCCGTGAAGCTGACCCCGCCCAAGCCGAACATCCCGTCGTGGGCTTTGAACTGGGTGGCGGGTGAGATGTCCCATCCTTCGGCCGAGAGATCGACGCCGGTGTGCTGGTACCAGGCCCACGGTTTGGCGATCAACACGAAGCCGTGGCCGGCGCCGCCGTAACGCTGCTGGAGGATGGCGCGGACATCGCCGGTGATCAGGTCGGCGGTGGTGGGCGAATCGCCGTAGTGAACCACGCGGGTGATCGCACCGCCCTTTTCGGTGCGCCAGAGGGAGGCGTAGAAACGGTCGAGGGAACCGCCCGAATCTTCGAGCAGCGGAGACGCCAGGGCCGGGCGGACGGGCGCGGGCGGCTCCGGCTCCGCGTGGCGGACCATGGGGCTGAGGGGAACGCTGCCGGGGTCGAAATCCACCAGGGCGGCGGCCGCGGAAAGTTCAGGTCCCTTCACTTCGGGCCGCACCGCACGCGCCCCGGCCAGCAACAATCCCAGTATGGCGATGGTGAGGGCGGTGTGGAAGGGGAGGGTGCGCATGGGCTAGAACCGCGAGTAGACGAACGGAGCGCTGCCCCGCCCGCCCAGGAACTGGAGCGCCAGCGCCACCAGGAACAAAGCCGCCGCATGCACGTAGGACGGGCTTTGCGCGAAGCCGTCCATGATGCGGGAGTACCACGCCTTACTGATGAAGAGCGTGGCGGCGGAGAGCAGCATGACGCCCACCAGGGGCGCGGAGAGGTTGTCGAAGCCGGGGGTCAGCGAGGCGATCCGCCCGAGCAGCGCCTGTGCGTTCGCCAGGCTGCTGGCGCGGAAGAACAGCCAGGTGAGGCACACGAACTGGTAGGTGGCGAATATCAGCATTGCGCGTTTCCACAAGCCGATCGGCTTGGGACGGCCGCGCCAGCTTCGGAAGCCGTGAGTGGCCGCCAACCCCAGGCCGTGGAGCAGGCCCCAGATGGCGAAGGTCCAGGCGATGCCGTGCCACAATCCGCCCAGCAGCATGGTGATCACCAGGTTGATGTAGGGCATGACTTTGGTGCGCTTGCCGGGCAGCGAGAAGTACAAATACTCGCGCAGCCACTGCGAGAAGGTGATGTGCCAGCGGCGCCAGAACTCGGTCAGGTTGGTGGATTGGTAGGGGTGGTCGAAGTTGATGGGCAGCCGGACGCCCAGCAGCAGGCCTACGCCGCGGGCGATATCGGTGTAGCCGGAGAAATCGAAATAGAGCTGCAGCGAGTAGGCGTAGATGGCCGCCAGAACCTCGGCGCCGCTATAGAGGTTGGGGGTGTCGAAGACGCGGTTGACCAGGTTTTGCCCCAGGTAATCGGCGATCAGAGCTTTCTTCAGAAGGCCCAGCCCGATGAGGAAGAAGGCCCGTCCGCCATCGGTGCGGCTGAGGGCCGGCGGCGCGGCGAACTGCTTCACCAGGTCGGTAAGCCGGGTGATCGGCCCGGCCTGCAGGGTGGGGAAGAACGAGGCGGCCGAGAGGTAGCCGAGCAGGCTGGTGGTGGCTTCGCCATCGCGGCGGTAGAGATCGATGGTATAGGTGAGCGACTGGAAGGTATAGAAGGAGAGGCCCAGGGGAAAGATCCAGTCCCAGCCCTTAAGCAGCAGGCCCATATGGCGCGAACCGGCCAGGATGGCGATGTTGAGGGCCACGCTGACCGTCACCAGAAGCCGCCGCACGCCGGCCGGGCGAAAGCGCGCCAATCCCAGGCCCACCAGAAAATCGACCGTGGAACAGGCCGGAATCAGCAGGACGTAGAACAAGCCGAAGTGCGCGCAGAAGAGGTAATTGGCCGCGAGGACGACCGCCAGCCGGAGCACCCGCGAGCGGGACGACGCCCAATAGAGAAAGAAGACCGCCGCAACAAAAACAAAGTAGACCCCGCTGCCAACTTGCACTAGGAACTATTGTAGCGTGGGGCTGTTGGGGGGCAGGGACCAGCGGGCGCGCAGTGGCAAGGAAGAAAACATCCGACCAGGCGGTCGGCTACCGGGACCGACCGCTTAAACCGACCTCCACAGCCGTCGCAAAATTGGCCCCCTGAGTGTGGCGAAGAGCCCAAGTCCGGCTCGATTTACATCCACAATCGCGCCGAAGTCTCGGAGCTGACCGCTGATGTTGGCGCCGCGTAAGCGGCGAAGGATGGCCTCAGCGTCGTCCAGCAACGTCTGCTGAGCCTGGACGGTGTCGTCGAAGGTGGTCCCTTCCACGGCCAGCGCCTGCGCGCGAAGTACATGTAGGTAATGCCGAAAGGCCGCCTGTTCCGAAAAGCCAACCACTGATGGCTGCGAGCCGCCGAACAGGCCGGCGACATAGCCACCGTCAAGAGATGGCGGGGGAGCCATCAAACCGAGCACACCCAATCTGTGCGCAATGTCGAGAAATGGGATCTTGTACTCAGAGAGAGCTTGCGGACAATAGTACCAAGTAGCGCGTTGCTTGATTTCTTCCTCGTACACGGCGTTGAATTTCTCCGGCGGAAAGGAGCGGACGTTCATCCACGTCCCTGACGCAATCGCATTGGCCTTTGCGGTACCTGCAGCCAGCATCTGGTGAGTGCAGTACCCGAGGATGACCTGGGAGCCCATAAGGCGCAGGCCCGCGGTCAGGTCCAAGACGTTCGCGAGCCAGTTGGGATCTTCGACAAGATATTGTCCCTTGGGGTGCTCGCAGACGACGTAATAGGCACTGGCCCTCCATTCCTCCGCCGTTTCCAGCAGCAGTGCGACTTGGTCCGCGCTTTGAACGGCCTCCGCACTGAGGGCTACGGTTGCAATCAGCTCAATGTCGGCCTCAAGCGCGCGACCCTCTGCTAGGAACGCCCGTTGAGTTTCCAGCCAGTCGTCGTCGATAGTGGCGGCGAACAGCCCAGGGAGGATCATGCGGTGACAACCTACGTCTCGGTTCAGTTGCGAGAGCGACTGGAGCAGTGCGGAGAGGGCGGGGCCTTGCCAAAACAAGGACGTTTCGTAATTCGATGGCCAATAGGCGTGCTCGCAGAGTTTCCTATGGTCAGCGTGCGGGAGATAGAATTGCGGGTCGACAAGGCATTCGGCATTCGGCAATTTCTCGATAGCCGCTCCGAGAGAGTGGAGTTGCGCGTCAGTTAAGTCTCGGGGACTGAGGATGGCGGTCCCGCCCCCCCATGCTGACAAGAGCACTCTACAGTGCTCCATCATGCCGTATCCAAATTGCAAAAAGAGATCCATGGCCGATTCGTCCTCTTTCTAAGACACGCCTTCCCGCGAGCAAATCTCCCGTATCCACTGTAGAGCATCCCTCACGTTTCGTGGCCGATGCCCGCGGCCTTTTTGCGTCATCGATTGGACAAGATCCCGGAAGCTCGCCTTTTCCTTAAGCGGCAGCTCAAGCGGCGCGAGCACAAATCTCTCGACGCGCTTCAACAGTTCGATCTGATCGCGGGGTGGAGGCTCAAAAAATCCGTTGCGGCCGGTCCCGCATTCGTGCAGCGTAACGCCCAAGGCGAAGAGATCTGCTCTCGAATCTATAGCTGTTTTCACATTTCGGCACTGTTCTGGTGGAGCGTAGCCCAATGTCATCTTCCCAAACGGTAGTCCGGTGGCGGTCAGGGAAGAGAGGTCAAGGTGTCGGGCTATCCCAAAATCGAGAAGCCAGAAGGCCCCCTTCCGATCGCACATGACGTTGTCTGGCTTCACGTCACGGTGAACTATCTGTGCGGCCTCAGCTTTTTCGAGCGCCTCCATTACATGAAGCCCGAGACGAAGAACGGAGGCAGGGAGCAGCGGGCCACGTGCGAGCATCTGCCGCACGGTTTCACCGTCAATGAATTCCTCGCGGAGCCAGACGCATGGGCCAAGGTGCGTTGTCGCATTGCCGTGTTCGAGTATTCGAGGTACCCGTGGCGACCGAACCTGCTGGACAGCGAGAATCTCTCGCCGGACCGTTTCTATGTCGGTTCGGGGGTGAATCAATTTGAGAACCACGATGCCCTCGGTTTTATGAGTCGCTCTCATGACCAGCTTTTGGCCACCCTGGCCAAGTGGTTGAAAATCGCTGAGGTCAGGAAATGTCGCTACCAACCACGCCAGATCGGGGAGGCTCATCGTCCGTCCCCTATCTGGGAGGCTCTCCAGGCCCAGTCGTTGAAGAGCCATGAAACATACGAGCGCGGGGCGAAAGACCGCTGTTCGGTAAGGTTGTAACTGGCCTGTTCCTGATCGAACACGGTCAGCCCAAGTTCATGCGCATCCTGGAGTAGGGTGCTGTGGCGAGGCACTCGCGGAACGAGCACGCAGGAATGCGAAGCGAACCATGTGTTGAGGTGTGCCTGCCCCAAAGCGGAGCGCCATTCCTTCATTTTCGCTTCCACAGCGATAATTTGAGTTGCAGCAAAGACAGCACTTAGGGACTGATTTTTCCAGCGGCCTTCCACCTTCCGAACCATGCCGGCTCTTTCCAGCCGCTCCAACGCGCGGGTGCTGTCTGGGAAAAGGGCGGCGACTGCACTGGGATCTTGTGGGCCGGAACTGGTGAGCCAATGCATGAGGCGCAGGTCTGGCGCCAACAGCGAGGCGCGAACCGGATTCCATTCTCGAGCTACGGCTTCTCGCCAAATGACGATTACAAGGTCGGGAAAACCAGATGGAAGCCGGGGTTCACGGAAAACAGTGGCGCGGTGTCCACGGGGCACTCGAACGAGTTCTTGCTCCAAGAACCAGTCGATCAGCGTCTCCTCCGGACCGGGGCAGCGCCGCCGAAAGGAGGGACCTTTTGCGCCCCTCAAAAGCGTAGCATCAATCGTTTGCATGGGTACCCTGTTTTTTGGCAAGTCGCATCATGCCTCTTATATGACAACTCTCTCGACCTTGCAGCCGCCCGTACCGCCCGTATTCTTTCTAGCCCTTGACATACGAGTCTACTCGTATTAAAACCTTCGTGCAATGCCACGCGAGCAGCCCCGGCCGACCGATGCTGAGTTGGAAATCCTGACCGTGCTGTGAAGCCACGGACCGACCAGCGTGCGCGAGGTCCATCGGGCAATCGCCGTGCGCACGCCGACGCTCCGTTGATCTACTTCGAGCTGCTGCTGTGATCCCTACGTGAGCTTTATCACGGTGGCATTCTTGACGAAATCGGGGTCGAATTCCAACCCCATGCCCGGTCCGGTGGGCACAAGAAGCACGCCGTTCCCGATCTCGAAATTTGGCGAGTACCACGATTCTTTCTTGGGCGGGTTTCTCCACACGTACTCCATATACGGCCCAATATTCGGGGTGGTCGCCGCGAATTGCAGGATATTCACCGAAGCGGCACCCGTCTGGGTGTTATGCGGGCAGATCCACATATTCGCCTTGCGCGCCATCCGCGCCACCCGCGCCGCGCGAATGAAACCGCCGTTATAGTTCAAATCGGGCTGGACTACGTCCAAGACCTGGTTATCGATCATCCATTGGAAGAGCCACAAGCTGGAGTCCTGCTCGCCGAACGCTACCTTCATATCCAGCGCGTCGGCAACCTTTTTGGTCTCGCTCAGTTCCTCCCAGGGGCATGGCTCCTCAAACCACAAGTACTTCATCTCCTGCAACCGTTTGCCGATTTCGATGGCATTTTTCGCGTCGTACGAACCGTTGGCATCGGCCATCAACGTCACTTTGCCGGCGAGCTTTTGCTGCGCCAGTTCCAGCAGTTTATCGGTACGCTGGGGGTAGGCGTCGCGATTGTCGCTCATGCGCCCGCCGATTTTGAACTTTACGGCTTTAGCCCCGGTACTCTCGACGCCGCGCACATACACCTCAACCTCTTCCTCGGCGGTGGTGTCGCGCCCGGATCCCGAAAGATAAACCGGGATCTCCTTCCGCAGCACACCTCCCATGAGCTCGCCCACGGGCTTCTTCAGTGCCTTTCCCATCAGGTCGAAAAGGCTCTGCTCGATGTACGCCACCGGGCACCAGAACTCCTGCCCCGCCAGCTTGTAGTTGGAGTTGGTCACATAGACCTCGTCGACGAGGTGTTCCAGGTCTTGCGCGTCCTTGCCCAGGAAGTGCGGCATGACGCGGTGCGCCAGAATCTGGATGTAGTCCGCGATGTCCTTGGTTTGGATGATTCCTTCGGCGCCGTCGGCCGACCGCGTGCGGAGGAAGAACTGGTTGTGGGCCTGCAGCAGCTCGATGGACGCGATCTTCACGGGGGCTGCGAAGAACTTGTGCAGGTTAAAAACCGGCTTCTGGTATTCCAGTATCTCCGGCGCCATGTCGGAGGCGCCCCATGCGCGGATCGCCCGATTGGCCAGCAGAGCACTGCCGGCAGAGACCTTCAAAAAATCACGGCGGTTCATACCTAGAGCATATACCGCGCCAGGGGAAACGCAGTGGGATCCCGGCGCTGGCGTGGGGGCCAGCGCTGGTGTGGAGAACAGCGCTGGCGTGGGGGGGCGGCGCTGGCGTGGCGATCGGCCCTGGCGTGGTGGCTGGCGCTGGCGTAGTGGCTGGCGCTGGGGTGGCGGCCGGGTGCTGGCGTGGCGGCCGGCGCTGGGCTGTGGCGGCTGGCGCTGGCGTGGCGGCCGGCGCTAGCGTGGCGGCCGGGCGCTGGCGTGGCGATCGGCGCTGGGGTGGCGACCGGGCGCTGGGGTGGCGACCGGGCGCTGGCGTGGCGACCGGGCGCTGGCGTGGCGGTTGCGCTGGCGTGGCGATCGGCGCTGGGGTGGTGGCCGGCGCCGCCGTGGCGGCCGGGCCCTGCGGTGGCGTTCGGCCCCGCGCTGGCCGGCCCGCCGGCCCAGATATTTGCGCTTGACATACGAATCTACTCGTATTAAGATCTTCGTATATGCCACGCGAGCTGCCCCGGCCGACCGATGCGGAGTTGGAAATCCTGACCATCCTGTGGAGCCGCGGACCGGCCACCGTGCGCGAGGTCCATGAGGCCATCGCCGTGCGCAAGCCGACGCAATATACCACCGTGCTCAAGATGCTGCAGATCATGGCCGAGAAAGGGCTGGTGCGGCGGAATGAGAAACAGCGGGCCCACATCTATGAAGCGGCGCGGCCGCAGGAGTGGACCCAGCGGCAACTGGCGGGCGACCTGCTGCAACGGGCCTTCAACGGGTCGGCGAAGAGTCTCATGGTGGGGGCGCTTTCCGCGCGAAAGGCGTCCAGGGAGGAACTCTCGGAGCTGCGCCGCCTGCTCGACGAATACGAAAAGGGGACGCGATGAATCTGCTGCAGGCTTGGGTAGAGACTCCCGGCGCGACCGCGGTCGGCTGGACCCTGGTGCATTCCTTGTGGGAGGGCGCCATGGTGGCGGTGGCGCTGGCGGCGGCGCTTCGAATGACGCGGTCCGCGCAGGCCCGCTACACGGCCAGTTGCGCGGCGCTCGTGGTGCTGGTGGCCGGTTTCGCATTCACGCTCGCCAGAGAGATGCCTGCGGCGCGGACGCATCCGGCGCTGCTCGCGAAACCCGGCGGCAAGATTCCCGGCCGGCCTGGCGGAGATGCGGGAGAGGCGGACGCAACCGCGCCGCCCGATGGGATGGGCTACCTGCCGTGGCTCGCGCCTCTGTGGATGGCGGGTGTGCTGGGCTTCCAGGTTCGCGGCGTGGCGGCCTGGATGGGCGCGCGGCGTTTGCGCGGGACCGGTGTTTGCGCCGCGCCGGGAATGTGGCGGGCCCGTCTGGACCAGCTTGCGCAGCGGGTGCGGATCTCGCGGCAGGTGATGCTGCTGGAGTCGTGCCTGGCGGAAGTGCCGGTGGTGATCGGGTATCTCCGCCCGGCGATCCTGGTCCCCGTGGGATTGCTGGCGGGACTGCCGGCCGGCCAAGTGGAGGCCATCCTGCTGCACGAGCTGGCGCACATCCGCCGCCACGATTACCTGGTGAACCTGTTGCAGATGTTCGTGGAAGGCCTGTTGTTCTATCATCCCGCGGTCTGGTGGATTTCGGCGGTGATTCGCGCCGAGCGCGAGAACTGCTGCGACGATGTGGTGGTGGCCACGCAGGGCGATGCCTACGCGTACGCCTCGGCATTGGCCGCCTTGGAAGAAAGGCGCACGGTGGCAGGTGAAGCCGTGCTGGCCTCTACAGGAGGGAGCCTCGTGAAACGTGTACGCCGATTGCTGGCACAACCGGAGGGACCGCGCGCCGGTCTGACTCCCGTCTTTTCCGCTGTCATTCTGACCGTGACGCTGGTAGGCGCCATGGCCGCGTGGCAAACTACACCTCAAACCAAGCCGGTGGACAGTGCGCCGCCGCAGGCCGCTCCTTCGGCGGCAGTGGCTGTGCCAGTGGCTGCGCCAGCCGTTGCGCCGGTGGAGATCGCCCAGGTTCAGCCGCCTCGAGCGGTGCGGACGCAGGAGCCGCAGAGCGACAGCGGACCTATAACGCCGTACCGCAAATGGCTCAGCGAGGACGTCGCTTACATCATCACGGACCAGGAGCGCGCCGCATTCAAGGGCCTCCAGAGCGACGCGGAGCGCGAACACTTCATCGAGCAGTTCTGGCTGCGGCGCGATCCGACGCCGGACACGCCGGAAAACGAATTCAAAGAGGAGCACTACCGGCGGATCGCTTACGCCAACCAGCACTTCGCATCCCGCATCCCCGGCTGGAAGACGGATCGCGGCCGGATCTATATCACCTATGGCCCGCCCGACGAGATTGACTCACATCCTTCGGGCGGCAAGTACGAGAGGCCGGCCGGCGAGGGAGGCGGCACGACATCCACCGTCCCGTTCGAACAATGGCGCTACCGGTACATAGAGGACATCGGCAACAACATCATCATCGAGTTTGTCGATCCCACGATGACGGGCGAATACCGCATGACCACGGATCCAGCGGAAAAAGACGCGGCCCGCAAACCAGGATGGCCAATTGGAGTTGCCGGCGCCACGGCGCAGGTGGTGGGGAACAACGGCGTGCGCATCTCGGTTCCGCTGGATCGATATGGCGACCATCAGGTCAACGTGTACGCGCGCGTCATTGCGACGGGCCATGGCTTGGTGAAGGCGTTCGAGAATACGTTGAGCGGCCAGGTGGCCTTCACCCAATTTCTGGCGCTGACTCCGGGCACATACCGGTTGAGCGTGGCGGTGAAGGACCTCACGACCGGAGCCATCGCGACCGATGAGGTCCCGTTCGAAGTGAAGTAGGCGGCGCGGGCGCCAGCAACCGCAATGCAAGACAGCCACCGATCCCAAGTCAAACGCCGGCCAGAGGCGGCTCAGCGACCGTCTTCCGATCCGGCAACATGCCAGTCCGAGCGGCCCTTTGACCACGCGGGAACCTGGCCGACGATCCGCATCTCCCGCGTCCGCAAATTGACGATGGCCACGCCGGTCGGATGTTCAAACGTTCCTGAGATGCCCCAATCGAATTGCGGATGCTTTGGTAAAGCTGGCGAGGCTTCACCGCGAAGATGCAAGCGTAAAGTGTTATGGCTATTTAGCCGAGATTTCATCAAGCTGTCACCGAGGCGGGATTAATCTTCTAGGGCGACAATCGACCGGCGCGGCAGATCATCCGGTTGGCTAATTTCTTCATCGCACGAAAGGCGAAACGTTATGGATACGCATAAAGGCGCAGAGCACCACAACAAGGCGGCTGAACACCACGAACATGCGGCAGCTCATCATCGCGAAGCTGCCAAGCACCATGAAGCGGGCGATCACGAGACAGCGGCGCACCACGCGCATATCGCTCACGGGCATGGGCTTCAGGCGGCACACCACGCCGGAGAGGCGGCTAAACACCATTCCGACGAGCATGGCGGGGGCCATCGAAGAGAGTGAAACGGCGTAGGCGGCGGAGCGTCACGGGCAAGCCGGCATCCCTGGAGGGATGCCGCTAGCCCGATGGACAGCAGGCCGCGATCCGGCGCAACCCGGCGGCGGCGCCACCCAAAATCGCCGATGGCTCAGTTTGAGATCCCGCGAGTTTCCCAGTTTGTAATTTCCCGCGTCTCACCTTGATTGATCTTCAGTTGCGGCGGACCGGTTTTGCCGTGCTTGTTCGCCGCGGCCAAGCCCAGAACAGACTCCAGATAGCCAGGCCAATCACGCTGAATCTGGTGGATTGAGGACGGTGCGAAGGATTCCTTTGCCTAGCCGGATCGTCCCACCAGGCGGCTGCCCGGGCGCGACTGGAGCGACTGCCCCGGCAAGCGGGGACCCAGCCAAATTGCTATGATTTCGATGCATGCGTTTTGTTTTGGCCCTTGTTCTTATGACACTCTCCACCGCGGCGCCCGCGCAGGATCGCTCCCAGGCTCGGTCCATGGTGATCTCCACCGGCGGTATCGTGGCCACCAGCCAGACTTTGGCCTCGCAGGCGGGGGCGCAGGTACTGGCGCGCGGCGGCTCGGCCATGGATGCCGCCATCGCCGCCAACGCCACGCTCGGCGTAGTGGAACCGGAGAGCTGCGGGATGGGCGGCGACCTGTTCGCGATCTACTGGGACGCCAAATCCGGCAAGCTGACGGCCATCAACGCCAGCGGCTGGGCGGCGACCGGGCAGACCATCGAGTTTCTAAAATCGCAGGGCGCCAAGGAAATGCCGCAAGAAGGCATCCAGTCCGTCACCGTGCCGGGATGCGTGGACGGGTGGGCCCGGCTGCATAAGCGCTTCGGACGGCTGCCCTGGAAGGATCTGTTCCAGCCAGCCATCTATTACGCCGAGCATGGCTACCCCGTCACCGAAATGATCGGCGCGGCCTGGACGGAGAAGGAGGTCCTGGAGAAGCTCGCGAAAGATGAGAATGCCCGCCGCGTGCTGCTGCCGGACGGCCATGCGCCGCAGGTCGGCGAGATGTTCCACAATCCTTTGATGGCGGCGGCATACAAACTGCTCGCCGCGCAAGGGGCGGCCGCGTTCTATCGCGGTCCGATTGCCAAAGCGTTGCTGAAAACCAGCCAGCGGTTGGGCGGCAAGATGACCGCGGCCGACCTGGCCGACTTCGAATCCGAGTGGGTGGAACCCCTGGCCAGCGATTACCACGGCTGGAAGGTCTACGAGCTGCCGCCCAACGGGCAGGGCGTCGCGGCGCTCGAGATGCTCAACATCCTGTCGCTGTTTCCGTTGTCCGGCTACAGCCCGCGCGGGGTGCTGGAGCTGCACACCCAGATCGAGGCGCAGAAGCTGGCGTATCAGGACCTCGATCGTTACGTGGCCGATATGCGCTTCAGCAAAGTGCCGGTGGAAGGGATGATTTCGATGGAATACGCGCGCGAGCGCGCCAGGCTGATCGACCCGGACAAGGCGCGCTGCGACGTGGCCCCCGGCGATCCGGCGAAGATTCACGGCGACACCATTTACCTTTCGGTGGTGGACCGCGAGGGCAACATCGTGTCGCTGATTCAGAGCCTCTACCAGCACTTCGGATCGGGCGTGGTGGTGGACGATTACGGCTTCGCGCTGCAGAACCGCGGCGGGCTTTTCAAGCTGGACCCGGCGCATCCCGACGCGCTCGCGCCGCGCAAGCGGCCTTTCCACACCATCATTCCAGCGTTCATGGAGAAAGGCGATGTGCATATCGGATTCGGCATCATGGGCGGGCTGAACCAGGCGCAGGCGCACGCGCAATTCGTTTCCAACCTGGTGGACCACGGGATGAGCATTCAACTCGCGCTGGAGGCGCGCCGCGCTTCTCGAAGAAGACCTTTGGCGGCTGCGATGTGCTGATCGAGAGCCGCATCCCGGCGGAGGTGCGCCAGGCGCTCGAAGCCAAAGGCCACCAGTTCAAGCTCCAGGGAGATTTTTCGAGCGAGATGGGCGGAGGCCAGGTGGTGGTGCACAACGCCGCGACCGGCGTGAACTTCGGCGCGTCCGACCCGCGCAAGGACGGCGCCGCCGTGCCGGAGCCGCCGCGGTACTTCTGAGGGGCGGGGGCTAGAATTGCGCCGGGTCGAGTACCTGAATGCCGGGAAAACGGCGAAAGCCGGCAACGTTGAATGTCAGGATATCGGTCACCGCGTAGACTTGCATGATGGCAACCAGATGAGCGTCATGAGTCTGCTTGCCCGAGACACCCAGATCGACAACCAACGGTTGCCACGCTTCCAACACTGTCAGAGTCCAGGGCAGAAGACGGAAAAAGCGCCGCAGCGTGGCAATCTCGCTTGCCGCCCTGGCTGTCGGCATACCCAGTCCGTTCTCACTGCGCGGACGCGTGGCGACCGCCCAGAATTCAACGAGATTCTGAGGCGCCAGGTAGAGCGTCTCACTGCGACGCTGGAGGGCCGCGAGAGCGCTTCCAGCGGCGGAATAATGCGGGTGGTCAGGATAGAGTGAGCGCAGGAGATTGTTGGTGTCAACAAGGATTGCCATTTACAAGCCGCGTTCCCGGTAGATGGATTCCCGGCTCATGGCTTCGTCCGACAGCACTGGAAGGTTATCCCCTTCGTGACTTGCCACCCAGGCCTTAAACTGGCGTATCCACTCTTCGGGAGGCAATTTCATGGGCAGCGACGGCGGGAGGCTGCCTGGCCAGTAAAAGATCCTGCACAAGCTCGTCAGGCGACATGCCTTTGGCCTGGGCTTCGGCAAGGATTGCCTGCTCAACGTGGGGCGGAAGATTCAGCGTGACGGTCATACCATATCTCTCGGTTCCAGGGTACCCTACGCCGCCGGAGGCCAGGTGGTAGTGAGCAACGCCGCGACCGGCGTGAACTTCGGCGCGTCCGACCCGCGCAAGGACGGCGCCGCCGTGCCGGAGCTGCCCAAGTACCTCTAGAGTTGCATCGGGTCGAGCACGCGAATAACCGGGTAGCGCCGGAAGTCCGCCACATTGAATGTAAGAATGCCGGTCACGCCGTAGACCTGCATGACTGCGACCAGGTGCGTGTCATGCGCCTTCTTGCCGGATACCGAGTGCCTGACGACCAGATCTTCCCACGCGGATGCGACACCTGGTGCGCCCTCCAGCAAGCGAAAAGCGCCAGTCAGTCGTCTTCCACCTGCGCGGCGATCGTCAGTGGTGTCATCCCAATTCCATTCTCTGCCACGGGACGGGTAGCCACCACCCAGGCCTCTACGAGATTCTCCGAGAGGATGTCCACGGCAATAGGTTCGCGGCCCATGCGGAAAAACGATCCAGGCTCGGCAAAGCCGGCGGGGTTCAATCCTTCAAGGGATGCGCCGAATTTCGCCAGGGCCGCATAGACCCGCTTCGCATTTTCGGCATCGGGTTTGACCAGGATGTCCATGTCTTTGGTCGCGCGGGGTTGCGCGGCAAGCGATACGGCGCAAGCGCCCACAACCAGGTACTTAACGTTGTGGGCGTTGAAAATGGACAACAGTTCTCTGAAGTCTGGGTACATCCGGAGCCGCGCCCTTCATCGCGTACAGCTCTTCGGTGAGTTCCGATACCGCGTTCAGGCGTTCATGCGCAGGCCGGCTCTGCCAGTAGCGGTACTCATCCGCCTTCATCTCTTCGAAGCTGGTGTACTTGCGAATGGTCTTGTCCATCCAATCCGTTTGTATCATAGTCCCGGTTTCTCGGCAACGCCAAATCGTCAGAAGGGTGCGCTCGTGCAGGCAACCGCTCTCTGACGTTCGCGGCTCCGAACCGGCGCATTCCAGCGCTCATCCGCTTCTGTGTCGCGCGCCCACTGTCAGCCGCGCGCCGCGCCGGCTTCGAGAAGCCGATACGTCGATCGCGCAATCATCAGTTCTTCGTCCGTTCGAATGACGCGAACCTTGGCCCGGCTGGCGTCCGTGGAGATTACGCCGGCATTCTCCGCATTGCGCGCCTCGCTCAGTTCGATGCCGAGGAAGCCCAGTCCCTCGCAGATGCGCGCGCGAACCGGCGCCGCATTCTCGCCGATCCCTCCCGCGAATACCAGCGTATCCAATCCACCCAGCACAGCGGCGAAGGAGCCGATCCACTTCTTGGCCTGATAACAGAACAGCGCCACGGCTTCCGCGGCCCGGATATCCTGGGCCTCCTGGGCGAGCAGGTCGCGCATGTCGGAGCTGATCTCGGAAACTCCGAGCAGTCCGGAGTTGTGGTTGACCATTTCGTAAAAGCGTTTTGCGGTGACCTGGTCGGTGCGCGCCAGATACGGCGCCAGGCCGGGATCCAAATCGCCGGAGCGGGTGCTCATCACCAATCCCGCCGTGGGCGTGAAGCCCATGCTGGTGTCGATGCTTTTGCCGTCGCGCACGGCAGCCATGCTTGCTCCGTTGCCCAAATGCGCCAGGATGACGCGGCCGGCGGTTGCCGCGGGGTCGCCCAAACGCGCCAGCTCTTCCATCAGATAGGCATAGGATAAGCCGTGGAAACCGTAGCGTTGCACCCCCTTCGTGTCGTAGCGGCGGGGGATGGGAAGCAGCTTGGCGACACGCGGCATGGTGCGGTGAAACGCGGTATCGAAGCAGGCCACCTGGGGCAGTTTGGGATGACGCTGGCGGAACGCCTCGATCAGCTTGATCTCGCTGGGCAGATGGTCCGGGTCGTACGGTCTGAGGCGATCGAGCTCGTCCAACAATTCCTGGGTGACCAGCTCGGGAGCGGTGTGATGCATGCCGTGGACCACACGGTGCCCCACAGCCAGGACCGATGCGAAACCAATCCGCTGTTCGAGCCGATCAATCAGAAAAGCGGCGGCGGATTTGTGATCGGAGGCTGTTAGGGGGTGGCTTTCCCGCTGATTCGTTGCCGGATCGTCGAAGGTGAGATTCGTCCCGCCGAGGCCGATGCGATCCACCTTTCCGGACAGCCTTCGCTCCAGCGTTTCGCCGGTCTGGTACAGCGCGAACTTGATGCTCGAAGAGCCGCCGTTGATCGTCAGGACAGATGGATTAGAGGGTTTCATGAATGATTGGCTTCTTCCAGGATACGGCGCAAACGATGACCCGCGCGCGATTCGTTCTAAAATAGCCACAGGACACGAAAGGGGACAACCGGGATGGCAGGACGTGTGGAAAAGAACACCGGGGCCAAGCTGTGAAACGCCAGGCATGGAAGGACCTCGCAGCTCACTATAAGAGCATTCGGGAAGTGCAGCTTCGAAAGCTCTTTGAAGACGATCCGAAGCGGGGCCAGCGCCTGACTGCGGAGGCGGTGGGCCTTTACTTGGACTATTCGAAGAATCGCATCACCGATGAAACCCTCGATCTGCTGATCCGGCTCGCCCAGGAGTCTGGCCTGCTAGAACGCATCGAGGCGATGTTTCGCGGCGACAAGATCAACGTCACTGAGAAACGTGCGGTTTTGCACACGGCTCTGCGCGCGCCGCGGGACGCGTCCATCCTGGTGGATGGCCGGAACGTCGTGCCCGAGGTCCATGCGGTGCTCGATCGGATGGCCGATTTCTCCAGCCGATTGCGGACTGGGGAGTGGAAGGGCCACACCGGCAAGCGTATTCGTAACGTGGTGAACGTCGGCATCGGCGGTTCCGACCTCGGGCCCGTAATGGCCTACGAGGCTCTGAAATACTACTCCGAGAGGGCCATGACGTTTCGCTTTGTCTCGAACATAGACGGCACCGACTTCGTGGAGGCAGTCAGCGATCTCGATCCGTCGGAGACGCTCTTCATTATCTCTTCGAAGACATTCACAACCCTGGAGACGATGACGAATGCCCAAACCGCCCGGGCCTGGTGTCTGGCCGGCTTGGGGAACGACGAAAAGGCGGTCGCGAAGCATTTTGTGGCTGTTTCCACCAACTCGCCGGGGGTCGAGAAATTCGGTATCGATAGCGCCAATATGTTCGAGTTCTGGGACTGGGTCGGCGGCCGTTACTCCATGTGCTCCGCTATCGGTCTCTCGACTATGATCGCCATCGGCCCGGATCATTTCCGCGCCATGCTGAGTGGCATGCACGAGATGGACGAACACTTCCGCACCGCGCCCCTGGAGAGCAACCTGCCGGTGCTGATGGGGCTTCTGGCAGTGTGGTACAACGACTTCTTTGGCGCCGAAACCGCGGCAGTCTTACCCTACGAACAATACCTGAAACGGTTCCCCGCCTACCTTCAGCAACTGACCATGGAAAGCAATGGCAAGCATGTCACGCTCGACGGGAAGAGAGTGACCCACAAGACCGGTCCGATCTATTGGGGCGAACCGGGAACCAACGGCCAACACTCGTTCTATCAATTAATTCACCAGGGAACCAGGCTCATCCCGTGCGACTTCATCGCGTTTGCTCATGCTCTCAATCCAGCGGGCCGGCACCACGACATTCTGATCGCGAACGTCTGCGCGCAAGCCGAGGCGTTGGCATTCGGCAAGACTGCCGAACAAGTGCAGGCCGAGGGCACGCCCAAGTGGCTCGTGCCGCATCGCGTCTTCGAGGGCAATCGTCCGTCGAACACCATCTTTGCCGATCGTTTGACGCCGGGAACCCTGGGAAAACTGGTGGCGCTTTACGAACACTCCGTGTTCACCCAGGGCGTAATCTGGAACATCGACTCGTTCGACCAATGGGGAGTCGAGCTGGGCAAGGTGCTGGCCCAGCGCATCATCCCGGAACTCGAGAGCCAGGCGGAGCCGGAGCTCTCGCATGACAGTTCCACCAACACGCTGATTCGTTATTACCGAAAATCGAAGGAGACCGCATAGCGGCTCCCGGCTCCGCGCCGGCGTGCCCGCGGTCGCGCTCCACCTGTCGGCCCGAGGCTGCCGGTTCGGGCCGGGCTGTAGCGAGCGCGGAAGCAACAGGTCGAGGAGATCCATGAATGGCGTCTGCGGCGCAGCCGTTTTGGCGAGTTGGTGCAGTGGGACACCAGTATCCATGATTGGCTGGAAGGACGCGGAGAGGAGATCCTGCCGATCGACATGATCGATGATGCGACCAGCCGCTGGTTCGCGCGATTCGTGACCAGCGGCTCGACGGTGGAAAACAGGAGCCTGTTGGAGCGCTACGTGAAAGAACACGGGCGGCCGCTGGCTTACTACACCGGCCAGGCAGCCCTGTTTCAAACCGCGGTGAAAATCAAGCGGGACGAGAGCCGGGCGGGAAAAGATCGGGGGAGTTGCCACCGGCGCAGATCGGCCGGGCGTTGCAGGAGTTGGGAATCACCTGGATACCTGCGCACAGCCCCAGGCGAAAGGGAGGGTCGAGCGCGGATTTTTGACCGCCCAGGACCGGCTGGTGAAAGGCATGCGTGTGGCGGGAGTGACCACCTTGGAGCAAGCCACCCGCTACCTGGAAACCGAGTTTCTGCCCTGGGTCAACGCTACCCTGGCGGTGGTGCCGGCCAGTGCCGACGATGCCCACCGGCGGCTGGAGAAGCACCCCGATTTAGCCGCCATCGTCAGCTAATAGAACAAGACTTAGAGAACAAACACTGCGGTTTCGACCGTCCTCAACAGACCACGCCGTCCGAAAGGCCGCATATCTCCGCCGATAAGCGGCCATACCACCAAACCCGACACCCAAGCTCTCCCCCGCCGCCTGCTACAGAAGGCCCGTGACAGCCTGCCGCGCATCATTTACCCTGAAGAGAGAAGGAGCTTAGGCCATGACTGTGATTCAACTTCCCGACGAGCAGGCGGCGGCGCTGACTGCCAAAGCGGCGGCGGAGGGCCTCACTCTGGAAGACTGGTTAGGGAAGTTGGCCGCAACGGAAACGCCGGCCGGCCAGACCCGCCGCAAGGGGCGTTACAACCTGGCCGAGCTGATGGCGCAATGCGATCCGAATGCCCCGCTATCCGCTGAAGACCGTGCCTGGCTGGACGCCCCCGCCATGGGACGCGAGGCCCTCTAGGTGGAGCGCGGCGATGTTTTCCACGTCGATTTGAACCCGGTCCAAGGTCGCGAGCGGGCAGGCGCCCGCTACGTGCTGATCGTCTCGGCGAGGGCCTTCAACATTCTGGGAACGCCGCTTGTCTGCCCGATCACGCAGGGTGGGGGCTTCGCCGTCATACCGGCTTGGCGGTCTCTTTGAGCGGCGCCGGAACGTATACGTAAGGCGTCGCCCTGTGCAGCCAGGCCCGCGTTCTCGACTTGCAGGCCCGCAAAGCGCGTTTTGTCGAGAGGGTTCCGGAATTCATCATCGACTAGGTGCTGGCCAAGCTTCTCACTTTGATCGAGTAGGCGCCCCATTGCCCTCCCCGCCGCCTGCTACAATCGGCCTTCGCTTTGAAGGATCCGCTTCTCGGGCCCCTGGCTGCCATCGCTTCGGGGATCCTGGTTTCGCGCTTCGTACCATTCTCCAAGACGGAACTGCTGGGGGCCATCGGCGCCTTCCTGGTCCTCGGCATCCTCGCCATCTTCGCGGCGCCCCGCCGGTCGCGGTGGTTGGCGGGCGCGTGCTGCGGTCTCGGCCTGTTCGCAGGCGGAGCTCTGATCGCGCTGCTCGACACGCCCGGGCCGCCGCCCCAACTGGACGCCGAAGGCCGTGAGATCGTGATCCTAGGCGGCTGCGTGGTCGAGCCGCCCGCGATTTCCGGCGAGCGCGAGCGCTTCGTGCTGGAACTCGATCCGCATGCCCGCGCCCAGGTCACCCTCTACACCAAGGAAGGCGAGACCCTGCCGGCGCTCCGCTACGGGCAGAAGATCGAACTGGAGGCGCGTGTCCGCGCGCCGCGCAACTACGGCAACCCCGGCGCTTTCGATTACGCCCACTACCTGGCGCGCAAGGAGATTTTCTGGACCGCCTCGGGCGCCGCGGGCACCGTGCGCGTACTGCCCGGCCAGTGCGGCTCGCGCTTCCAGAAGGTGGTGATGGATGTGCGAGCCGCCGCTCTCAACCGCGTCAACCGGCTCTACGGCGGCGAGCCTTACCGCACCGGAATGATGCAGGCCATGCTGGTGGGCCAGCAGTATCAACTGCAAAAAGTGTGGACCGAGGAGTACCGCTCCACCGGCACATTCCACGCGCTGGTGATCTCCGGCACGCACGTGGCCATCCTGGCGGCCTTCTTTCTGTTTCTGCTGCGGCTGTGCTTCGTGCCGGAGACTCCGGCCCTCCTGATTACCGCGCTGGCGGCGTGGTTCTACGCGGTGATGACGGGATGGCAGGCCCCCTGCACGCGGTCGGCCGCCGGTCTGACGTTGCTGCTCTTGTGTGGCTACTTCTACAGGCGCCGCCGGGCGCTCAATGCGCTGGCCGCCGTGGCATTGGGCTTTCTGATCGCCGATCCCGACCAGCTCTTCGAGGCCAGTTTTCAGCTCACCTTTCTGGCGGTCGGCTTTCTGGGCGCGTTTGCGGTGCCGCTCGTTCAGGCCACCTCGGGTCCGCTTACGCGCGGCCTGGAAGGCCTGGACGATTGCGGCCGCGACCCGCACCTGCCGCCGCGGGTGGCCCAGTTTCGCATCGAAATGCGCCTGCTGGCCGAAACTCTGCGCCTGCCGCATTGGGCCGTCACCTTGCCCGCCCGCTTCCTCTTTTTCGTCTACGAAATGGTGATGACTTCGGCCATCATTCAACTGGGCCTGGCTCTGCCCATGATCGTCTACTTCCACCGCGTGGGAATCTCCGGCCTCTCCGCCAATGCCTTCGTGGTGCCTCTGCTGGGCGTGTTCGTGCCGCTGGGTTTCGTGGCCGTCTTGACGGGCTGGGTGTGGGTGGCGAAACTTGCCGGAGGCCTGCTGTGGCTCTCCGAGCGCGTGGTCCACTGGCACGCCGCGATCGAGCCGGCCTGGCGCATCCCCACGCCGCCTTTGTGGCTGGCGGTCGCGTTTTCGGCCTCGCTGATCGCTGCCGCCGCGGCGCGCGGGCGCTGGTGGCGCATGGCATCCGGCGCCGTGGTGGCGGCGCTTTTGGGGCTGCTGCTGTGGGAGCCGTTCGCGCCCGAGACCTGGCCGGGCAATCTGGAAATGACCGCCATCGACGTCGGCCAGGGCGACAGCATCCTGGTGGTCTTTCCCGATGGAAAACGCTTGCTGATGGATGGCGGCGGCATCCCCGCGTTCGGCCATCGGCAGCATAGCCAGCTCGATATCGGCGAGGATGTGGTGGCGCCCTACCTGTGGAACCGCGAGTTCCGCTCGGTGGACGTGGTGGCGCTCTCGCACGCGCACGAAGATCACATCGGCGGCTTGCCGGCGCTGGTGAGCGATTTCCACCCGCGCGAATTGTGGACCGGCGCCCTGCAGGACAGCCCGCTGTGGGAGACGCTGCGGCGGCGCGCCGTCGAAAACGGAGTGAAGATTGTGCCGCAAACAGCCCCCGCGCACTTTGCCTTCGGGGGCGCCGAAATCGACGTGCTTGCGCCGCTCGCCGACTATGTCCCCGGGGACACCCCCAAGAACAACGACTCGCTGGTGCTGCGGATTCGTTACGGCCGGCACGCCTTCCTGCTGTGCGGCGATGCCGAGCGGCCCATCGAGCGGCGCATGATCGAAGAAAACGAAATCCAGCGCGTGGACGTGTTAAAGGTGGCCCACCATGGCAGCCGGACTTCCTCGACCGAGGAGTTCCTCGACCTGGCCCAACCCGCTTTCGCGGTGATCTCGGACGGATTCGAGAACAGCTACGGCCATCCCAACCGCGACGTGCTCGACCGGCTCCGGGAGCACCACGCCATGACCCTGCGCACCGACCAGGACGGCCTGGTGACCGTCCGCAGCGATGGGCGGCGCCTGTTCGTGGAAACCTACCGGCAGCGGACTGGGCTATTGCTGGCGCCGGCCTTTTTCCCTTAGCGGTTCAGTCTCCGGGCAGGCGACCACACGCCACGGGCGGAAGACGCTTCCCACCATGCCGGTTGAGGCCAGCGTCTGGGTTCGCAGCCACTTATGCTATATCGCCTATCACCAGCCTGCGAACCGACTCCCCAACAAGATGTCGATGGAGCTACGTGGGGCGAAGCTTCGGGTCTTCGGGTTGATCGGTTGATCGGCTGCCGTTGAGCGGGGCCGCGGTACGATGGTACCGTCATGATGTCACGGAAGCAGATCACGTTGGACGCCGAGATTCAGCGCCGGGCACGGAAGCGCGCGGTCGATCTGGGAGTGTCTCTCGCGGAATACGTCCGGCGCCTGGTAGCGCGCGACCTTGGTGGACCGCAGCAGATCGCCAAACCCTCGGCGGTGTTCGATCTGGGTGCCTCTGGCGGCTCTGACATCGCCAGGAACAAGGACGCCATGCTCGCTGAAGCCATTGCCTCCCGGCGCCGGAAGCCGCGGCGCAATATGAGTCTCTTTGTCGATACCTCCATCTGGTACGCCGCCGCGGACAAATCGGATACCGGCAACTCGCGAGCAAAGGCGGTTCTGTCAAGCGGCGAGCCGCTGGTCACTACCGATCACGTACTGGTCGAGACATGGACGCTGCTTCGTTACCGCCTGGGCCGCCGTGCCGCCGAGCGCTTCTGGGAGGCCCAGCGCGGTGGGGTCGCCAGTGTTGAGATCGTCGGCGCCGCGGACCTGGAAGCTGCCTGGGAAATTGGGATCGCCTATCGCGACCAGGACTTCTCGTTGGTCGACCGCACGAGTTTCGCGACGATGCGGCGCCTGGGCATAGACCGCGCTGCCTCTCTGGATGACGATTTTGCGATCTTCCGGTTCGCTCCAAACCGCCGGCGAGCTTTCGTTATCCGGAAGCTTTGCCCCCGTCCCCTTTTCTCAGCCACAAATAGCAGTGGTTGCCGATGCGTCCGGCGTAGGGCGAGCGCATCAGCGCCAAATCCAGATAGCGCAGCGGGAACAGCAGCCAGCCGAGCACGAAATGCGCCGCCGCGCGCCACGGCCGCCAGGGCATCAGCAGCTTGGCATACTCGATGGTGAACACCAGCAAGGTAGCGGTGGGCCCGGTGCGCCAGCCTTCGGCTACTACTTCCATATCGCCGGCCAGCAGCCTCAAGCCATCCGGCGTGAAGCGGCGGTAATCCTTGGGGTATTCGTGGAACGGATGGCAGAAGGGAGTTACTAAGTGGAGATAGCCGCCGGGCGCCAGCACGCGCTCCATCTCGCGGACCATCCGCTCGGGGTCGCGCACATGCTCCAGCACGGCGTCGCACTCGACGCGCTGGAAGAGGGAGTCGGGAAACGGCAAGTCGTGAGCGTCCGCGGCCACGTCCACGCCCGGAACGGCGAAGAGATCCAGGTTGACATAGCCTTCCACGCGCCGGCCCGCGCCGCCGACGTAGAGATTCCAGCGCCCCAGCGGAAAATCGGTCGGCTCGCGCGGATTCATGACGAACGGCGCCGGCGGCTCGAGAGCCCGGCGCAGGCGGTCGCTCCAGCGAGGCGCCATGCGGCGGCGGTAGCGCTCGTCGAGGGGTAGGGCAGGCGAATCGCCTGCCCCACCGGTCTTCTGATCTCTTGACGCAGGAATGGCGCCTCTTACTTGCCCTTCGGCAGCATCTTCATCTTAGCCGGCAGGGTGAACACGCTATCCTTGAGATGCTTGTTGAACTCCGCCGAATCACAGTACATCTCGTAGATCTTCACCCCGTTGCGGTCGCGGCGGATGTCCATCGGCCATTGGATTCCGCCGGACTCGTGATACTTCGCATACAAGGTGGCTTCCGTGTCGAAATCGTTGTAAGTGGTGTTGCGCCGGCGGAATGTCTGCCGCACCGGTACTTTGTCGGTCTGGCTGAAATAGACAGTTACGGTGTTGTTATCGCCGTCGGTAATGTCGACGATCTCCACCTGGCGGTTCTCGAATAAGTCCGATCCCTGCGAATACAGGCTCATGCCCGGTTCATTCAGGCGCTGCCGCAGGATATAGAAGATGTTGCGCAGGACATTGTCCTTATGGTCGGCAAGGCGTTGATCGTCCATCGGGCGGGCGCCGTGAAAGGTGTAATCCCAGGCGCCCTCCATGGTGTAAAGAAGGCCGCTGGTCGATTCGTCCGGCTTGCCGAACGCGTCCTTCTCCAGCATTTCGACTTTGCCCGGCACCGGCGTCAGGTACCTGGTGTAAATCGTGGTGATAATCGTGCCCGCCAGCTTGCCGTTGTCGAACGAATACGAGCGCCCGGTCTCCACGCGGTCGTCCACATGCAGGAATGCGTGGCCGCCCAGCGCCTGGATGGCCTCATCCACCACGCGCTTGGCGCGTGCCTGGCGCGTTTCCGCGGATTGGGCCGCGCACACCGCCGCCATCGCCGGCAGCACCCATAAGATTCCGTTCATGGCCTTTTATCCAAATCCGACAGCTTCAGCCCGGAGTTTACCCGAAAGCCGGTGATGGTCACATCGGCGTACTTTCGGCCGCCTTCGGTTATGGTGATCTTGAATGGAACCTTCATGCCGGCCACCTCTCGGAAGTCCGACCAGATCTCTTCGGTCACCGGCGGCGGCCCGCTCCTCACAGGCCCCTCGTACCGTATTTTGAGCGGCAGTCCCGTCGCCGGATCCACCGCCACGCGGGCCGACTGGCCCCAGTCGCTGACGATCTCGATGGTCTGATCGTCCACTGCGTTGACCGCCGTTTCCGGAAGATTGTCGCCTTGGAGCAGAAGCTGGTATTGGCGGAATGCGTTCCCCTGCACCTGCTTGAGCGTCGGCCCCGCCAGCGGTATCGATCCTCCGGGCACGGTGATCCAGCCGAACTGGCCGTCGACGTAGGACGAAATCGTGCCGCCGCCCAATTCGTTGTCCTCGCGATAGTGCATCGGGGCGATCCAGCGCTCGGTGTGCCTGACGGGGGTCACCTTGCCGCCCGCTTCGACCACGTAGTCGGCCACCAGCGTGGAGTCTTTCACCGCCTCCAACTTCTCCAGCCCGCCTACCGCCTGCTGCAAACGCGCCAGGATGGCTTTGCCCCTCTCGATCGAGCCGGGGTCCGATTTCGCGACCGTCAATTTCGGCTCGGGAATGGTCAGGTCGATCTTGTGCACAATCTGGTTCAGCGACTCGATCGGCGGAATGAAATCCCCGGGATCCCCCACCAGCACCGTGGCGAAGGCTTCCGGTTTGAGACGTTCCTTGGCCACCCGCAGGACGTCCGCGCGGGTCACCGCCTCCAGGGCCTTCTGATACTGGCCGATGAAATCGGCGGGGTATCCGTAGTATTCGTACGTCAGCACGCGGCTCAAGGTCTTGGCCTTGGTGTCGAATGCAAATACCAGGCTGTTGACGGCGCCGTCCTTGGCGGTCTTCAATTCCTCTTCGGTAACTTCGCTGGAGCGCATGCGCGCCACTTCCTCCCGGATCGCCTTGACCGTCTCTACCGCAAAAAGCGAAGCGGTGCTGCCGGAGATCTCGAACAAGCCGGGGAGATCATACCCCGCTTCCCATTTGGCCGAAATGGTGGAGTCGGCGCTCATGCGGGCGCGCATGCGCTGGGCGAGCCGGCTGGAAGGCCCGCCGCCCAGAATATCGGCCATAATCGCCAGCGCGGCGTAGTCCTTCTCGTTGAGCAATCCCCCCAGTTGGCCGAGGGAGAAGAAAGTCCGGCTGATGTCCTTCTTGGGGGCCACATAGATGCCCGCCGCGTCCGGATTGGGCGCGGGATTCACCTTGGGGAACTCCGGCGGCGGCTGTTCCACGGTCCAGTCCGCGAAGAGCTTCTCGATCTGCGCCTTCATGGCGCCGGAGTCGAAATCGCCGCGGATCGCCAGCATGGTGTTCCTGGGGAAGAAATAGCGGGTGTGAAACGCCTGCAGGTCGCTGCGCAGGATATTGCCGACGGTGGCGTATTCCTGCTCCCGGCCGTAGGGCGTATCCCGGCCGTAGAGGATATCGGAGATCTCCCGATGGGCGATCCGGCCGGCGTCGTCGTTGCGGTGCGCGATGGCATTGCGCATCTGCGTCCGCGCCACGTCGATTTTTTCCTCGCTGAACTGCGGCGCGGCGAGCACGTCTTTGAAAATCGCCAGCACCTCGGCGGTGGACTCCTTCAGGCTGCTGAACGTGACGGTGGCGGAGTTTGAGCTAATCCCGGTTTCCACGGTGGCGGCGGCGTCTTCCAGCCGCTCGTTCAACTGGTCGGCGGTGGCGGTCCGTGTGCCGCCCGTGCGCATGACCGTGGCGGTCAGGTTGGCCAGTCCCACTTTCTCGGGCGGGTCCAATAGCATTCCGGTGTGTACCAGCGCCGTGCCGTTCACCAGCGGCAGCTCATGATCCTCCAGCAGGTAGAGGCGCATGCCGTTGGCCAGCGTCGTGGAATCCACCTTGGGGATCTGCACCGGCCGCAGGGGCGGATATTTCAGGTCCTTATAAGACGGACCAGCGGCCGGCGCCGCGGCCGGACCCGCGGTGCGCGCCACCCCTGCGGCCGGGTTTGGGCTCTTCGCTGGCGCCATCGCCGGAGCGGATCCCGGCTTGGCCTCGAGCTTCCGGTTGGGATCCACGATCGTCGGGACCGGATAGGATAGCGGCCCGGCGGGAGGGGCCGTCTGCGCCAGCAACGGGGTCCCGGCCAGCAGCATCACCAGCCACGCGCGCGTCATCGGTTGTCTCCCGTGCCGGCGGGGACTGCCCGGGGCCCGGAAACCGCCAGCGTGCGGCCATTGATCACAAAATACTGGCGCGCCACTCTCTGTACGTCCTCGGCCGTAACCTTGTTCACATCGTCCAGCGACGTGAAAAGCTTGCGCCAGTTCCCATAGCCCGACTGGTAAAGCGCCAGCGACTCCGCCAGCCCGGAATTGTTGGCAAGCTGCCGGATGACCGTGGCGCGCGCCTGCGTTCTGGCTCGCGCCAGCGGCGCCGCCTCTACTTTCTGCGTCTGGAGGCCCGTCAGGATCTCGTTCAGGGCCCTCTCGTTCTCCCCCAGCGTGCGGCCGGGCGCGGGCGCCAGATAGAACAACGCCAGGTTGGGGTAGCGGCCGCGGGGAAACGGCGTGGCCAACGCGACTCCGTGCGCCAGTTGCTTGTCCTCCACCAACTGCTTGTAGAGCAGCCCCGTGCGCCCGGAGAGAATCAGCCGGATCACGTCGAAGACCGGATCGTCCTTATCGTACATGTCCGGCCGCTTGTAAGCCGCGATCAGGAGAGGCTGCGTGGAGGAGTAAACTTCCACCGTTTTGGGACCGTTCTGGAGCGGCTCGACGGTGTGCGGCGGCGCGGGCAGCGGGCGGGCCGGCAGCGGCCCGAAGTAGCGCTCGGCCATGCGTTTCGCGTCGGCCGGATTCACGTCCCCCACGATCGTCATGGTCATGTTGCCCGGCACGTAATATTTTTCGAAAAACGCTTTGGCCCGGGCGGCCCGCAGGCGGGCCAGGTCGCTCATCCATCCCAGCTCGGGATTGCGGTAAGGATGCGCCGCGAAAGCCGTGGCCAGCAGATTCTGCACCAGCTTTCCCTGCGCCGACGACTCCACGTTCACGCGGTTTTCCTCCGCCACCGTGTCGCGCTCCCGGTAAAACTCGCGCCAGACCGGGTGCAGAAAGCGCTGCGACTCCATCAGAAACCACAGCTCGACGCGGTTCGAGGGCAGGCTATAACGGAATTCGGTGGAATCGTGGGTGGTAGAAGCACTCAGATCCACGCCGCCGTTTTCCTGGAAGATCTGGACGTACTGGTTCGGGATGACGTAGCTTTCCGCGCGGTCGATCGCCAGCTTGAATTCGGCTTCCAGGCCGGCGAGCCTGCCGGCGTCCGCTTGGGGACCCTTGTTCCGCTCGGCGTCCAGCTTATCGGAGGCCTCCTCCACCGCTTCGAGCGCGTGTTTCTCGGCCGGCCAGTCGCGAGTGCCGATCGATTCGGTCCCCTTGAAAGCCAGGTGCTCGAACATGTGTGCCAGGCCGGTTTCGCCGGAGGCATCGTCCGCCGATCCCACATTCACCATGGTGTTGAACGAAACCACCGGCGCCTCGTGCCGTTCCACCACGATGAAATGCAGCCCGTTGGGCAGGGTGAACTCGGTGACCCGCTTTTCAAAACCGGCGAGATCCTGGGCCGGTAGCCACAAAGCCCCGGCCGCCAACAGCATGGCGATACTAAGTCCTCTCACGTCGCGACTGGTCCCTTTAGTTATGAGGATAACAGGACCGGGGGGTGGCTTTCGACCTCCGGGAGAATCCTGGTAATGGGTAAGCCCACCCTGTTGCCTGGCCGCCTGCGCCTGGCCGCCTGCGCCTGGCCGCCCGCGCCGCCGGAGCCTTCCGCTTCCTGCTCACGAGTCCTGAGAAGGCACAGGTGTCCCGAATCACCCAGCCGGTCGACGCCCGGTGGGTGGTAAAGGCCTTCGCTCGACCCATCCGCATACCTGCCGACACCATCGATGACACCACTTTCAACGGCCCAGGCAATGCAGCGCTGACGGGAGCGCTCACGAACCATACCACCTGTTCCGGTACCTGGATGAACAGGCGTTCCGCTACAATAACCGGAAGGGATTCGAGGATAAGGACCGGTTCGATTTGGCCGTCCGGCTAATGGTCGGGAAGCGGTTGACCTTCGACCAGTTGACCGGGAAGACGGAAATGGCAGAGGCGCAATCATGATGCGCCGGCGCGCAAGCCCCCGCAGAAGCGACAAGGACGCGGAAAGCATAGAGTGGAGGAAAAGAGGTTGCTGAAATAGGAAATAGCAAAGCCGTGATTGCTAGTCACGGCTTTTCTTTAAGAAATGCCGACTGCTGACACCTACTCGTCACGTGGCGCCGTGAACGCTACGCGAGTGCTGCCCACTGGAAGTGTGCCGCTTCAACTTAGGTTAGCACAACGGGAGGCCGCATGAATGCTCCAGACCGGGCGTTAATTACACCGGGCCTGATCCTCTGGGCGAGGGAGCGCGCACGCGCAAAGCGAGACGAGGTAGCTAAAAAACTTAGCATTAAACCCGAATCCATTGAGGGCTGGGAGTTGGGAAATTCCTTTCCAACATTCAATCAAGCGCAGCATCTAGCCGACATACTCCACGTTCCCTTCGGCTATCTTTTCCTGCCATCTCCGCCTCAGGAGAAGCTCCCACTTCAAGATTTCAGGACCCTTCGCGGCGAGAGGGGCCAGCCAAGTGCAGAACTCATAGACCTGCTCAACGACGTCATCTTCAAGCATCAGTGGTATCGAGAGTTCCTACTGGAGCAGGGCACGCAGCCGCGCACGTTCGTGGGGAGATTTTCTGTCAGAGATGCCTCCGAAACAGTTGCGGAGAGCATACGGGAGACACTTCATATCGATTCTAAATTACGCGAGGAATCTGCGGCTTTGGGGGATTTCCTAAGGAGCCTCATCCGTAATGCGGAGGCGGCCGGTATTTTGGTGATGCGTAGCGGGGTTGCTGCCGGCAACCTGCGCCGACCGCTCGGAATACAGGAATTTCGCGGCTTCGCCATTAGCGATCCGATTGCGCCCCTGGTATTTCTAAACTCTAAGGACTCCCAGAGCGCTCAAATTTTCACTGTAGGCCATGAAATCGCACACATTTGGATCGGCAAGAGTGGAATTTCCAATGAGGATTTTAAAGAGCCGAGGTTGGCTGGACATGGCGACACAGAACGGTTCTGTAACCAAACTGCAGCCGAAATCCTAACGCCAAGAGCCGAGTTTCTTAACGAATGGCGGAAGTCGAGATCGCCCGACGACAATGCGGATGTCCTCGCTCACATTTTTAAAGTGAGTAAGCTGGTTATCCTTCGGAGAGCGTTTGATCTGGAGATGATTACCTTCAAGCAGTACAGAGAGCACTACGCGCGGGAGGAGCAGAGGTTCGCAAGCAGTCCCAAGAGAAAAGGCGGCGGTGGTTATTTCAGAAACGCTACGGCCCGCAACGGTCCAGTCTTCGCGCGAGCTGTCGTCGGAGAGGCGCTGGAAGGTCGCTTACTGTATCGGGATGCGGCCCATTTATTAAACATCAGCGTTTCAGCGGTGCCGAAGTTGGCGGGCTATTTGGCCAAGGTGAAGGAAGGCATGTAGAAAATGAGTCTGTTCCCTGCCGGGTTCCCCGCCGATCCTTACCATTGGCTAGACGCCAATGCTTTTATCCAGGCCAAGAACGGACCGTACAGCTTTGAAATGGCTCCCGGTTTTTGGCGCTGGCTGGAAAAGGCGAGCAGGGACGGCTTGATACGTAGTCCTATCAACGTGTACCAGGAAATCGAGGGAGGAGCGGACGAACTCGCTCGATGGGTAAGGCGAGTGAAAAAATCCAGCGGCCTGTTCGTAAGGGCAGATCATGAGGTTCAAAAATGCTTCGGCCCGATTGCGGTCTTTGTACAGCAGCGATACTCACCACCACAAGCCGCAGAGTTCTTGCGTGGGGCTGATCCATGGGTGATAGCTCACGCTTTGGAGAATCGAGGCACGGTAGTCACCCATGAAGTTCTTGCTCCCCCCGATTCACTGAGAGTGAAAATCCCGAATGTTTGCGCTCAGTTTGACGTGAAATGCATAGGCGTTTATGACGCATTTCGGAAGCTCGGATTGAAATTATGAAACCATCACCACCACCCTACGTTCCCGGCGACACCGAAGCTGAACGCTTCGACAACGCCGTCCGCAAAATGTTCAGCGTCTCGAAAGAAGACCTGCTCAAGGAAGAGGCTAAGCTCAAGCGCGCACGGGTAAAGAAGCGAAAGCTCAAGAGCTAACGCCTGCTTCCCACCCCCCCTATCTATCGAAGCGGATACCTGCTACGCTTCAGCACAAATGAATCCCAATCCAGGAGAAGGCATGAGCAAGAAACCAGAATGTCTAATCGATGTCGAAGTCGCTGCCGCGCTCAACGAACTGCTTTATTGCACCACCGGTCTGCATCCAAACCCAGGGTTTCGCTGTCCGCAGTGCCACGAGTTCGTGAAGCCCTCATCATAGTTCCCGGTCCAAAGGAAGCCGGGGACACCATTTCGAACACAACGTGGATAAAGGATGCCCAGGGCCAGAGTCCTGGGGAAGAAAGAAGAAGCGTTAGCGTCGCTTTGCTCCGCTCTTTCGCGCGCAACAGAAAGCGGACGCAAAGTAAAAGAATCTTCAGGCAATCGTGAACAGTTTCTCCATGATCTACCTCGCGTCCAACCCCTCGAGTTTATCAACTATATTATTGCCCTAAGTAGAGTTCGGCGGGCGAATCGTCTGACGGAGCTACCCCGCCGGATCGGTTGCCCCGCCGAGGCGCCCGACCACTTCGAAATTGCTTCCCCGCCGCCGGAGAGCCGGCAGGCGCAACAGCCAATCGTCCAGTTTCCGCGCGGCGCGATAGCCCGCCTGCCAGCCGGGCGCGAGGCCGGCCAGCGGAGACGAGCCGAAATCGTACATCTCGACGCGCGCCTGAAAACCGGCGGCCTGGAACAACGCCGCCGTCTGTTCGGGGTCCAACTCCCGCTCGTCCGGCGTTTGGTAGCGCTTCATCAGGTTTGGAAACAGCGCGCGCCCGACAGCCCCTGAGAGGCGGCGCCGGCTGGGATCGAGCGAATAGAACACGCCGCCGTTTACCAGCAACTCCTTCACCTGGCGCGGGGCATCGGCCAGGGCGGAGTCCGCCAGGTGGTGCAAAAAGAAAACCGCCATGACCACGTCGTAGGCGTTGCCGGCGGCTTGCGCGGTGGCGCCTTCGAGGAAGCGCACGTTGGCGATGCCCAGCCGGGCGGCATCCTCCCGCGCCTGGCGCACCGCGGCCGGCGAAAGGTCGACGCCCACCACTTCGGCCACATGCGGCGCCAGCAGCAGTTCCGTGTCGCCGATTCCGCATCCCAAGCTGAGCAGGCGCGACCGCGGCCCGGCCCCGGTGAGCCGGAGGATGCGGCCGGCCATGTGCCGCCGCAGCGCGCGCACGGCGGGACGCGCAAAGTGCGCTTGCGCGAATCCGGAATAGAGCTTTTCGTGATAAGCAAGCTCGCGTTCCAGAACGCCCATCAGGCGGTCTTCCGGCGCGGGAGAAAGGCGGTCCACGTGACGAACACGGCGCCGGCGAGCATGCTTCCGTCGCGCAGCATGGTCTTCCAGGAAATCGGTTCGCCGGGGCCGAAGCAGCCGCAGTTGATGTTCTTGCCCGAGAGCTTCGCCCAGCTCATCGCGCCGATGAAAATCACCAGAGACAGGCAGACCAGCACGCTGGACAGGCGCAGACAGACGGTCAAGGCGCGGCTCTGGGGCCGCAGCAGGACGCCGATGGCGGAGAGGATCAGGACCGCTCCGGCCGCCATCTCGGCCAGCGGCAGGATCCACGCCACGGTCTCCACATAGCGCAGGGGGATGATCTTGTAGGCGTCCAGATCGATGGCAAAAAGCGCCCGCGACATCGGATCCTTCAGTTTCACCCAGGCCGCGAAAGCGAAGATGCCGCCCAGCAGCAGGCGCAACACCAATGCCAGCGCGCGGAAGGTCTTACTTGGGGGCATCGAGGAACGACCGCAAGAGGCTGTAGTCCACCGTGGAAGGCAGGGGAAAGCGCTTGCCGCCGCGGTTCACCACCAGAGTGGGCGTGGAATTCACGCCGGTCGAAAGGCCCTCTTGCAACTCGCGCTCCACCTCCGCCGCCACGCCGGGATCTTTGGACAGCGCCTGGACCTTCTTCTGATCCGCCGGCGTCAGCACCGCTGCCACGCATTCCCACACCTGTCCATTCATCGCCCAGGTGGCCTGGTTGGCGAAGAGCGCGTCCGCAACCTGCGGGTACTTTCCAATGCGCGCCGCGGCGGTGGCGTAGGTGGCGGCCGGCCGGGAGAACTGGTGGCCCGGACCGGTCAGCGGAAAGTCGCGGCTCACCACGTAGACTTTGCCCTTCACCACGTAGTCGCGCATGAGCATGGGGAGCTCGTTTTCGTGGAAGAGCTTGCAATGCGGGCAGGTGAAATCGCTGAACACTTCGATAGTAATCGGCGCAGAGGGGTTGCCGAGCGACTTCTCTTTGTCGGGCTCCGGGAATTGGGCCAGGCAGGGAAGGGCAACGGTCAGCGCGAGGGCGAGTAGCTTCATATCTCCTATTGTACTCATGGCGGCGAAGAATCCAAGACGACCTTTGGACGGCGCCAGGGAACGAGGCGTTGGAAGAATTCCGATGGGGCGGATCGCTCCGTCACGCAAGGGCGTTAAAACAAGCCCGACCAGAGTGCGGGTGGCACTTCTGTGCCGGCGCCGGAGGACGGAAGCACCTGACGGCGGGGATCCATCTCCTCCAGGCGGCGGGCGATGCGGCCCCACTTCCAGAGGGCAGTATAGGCGGTGTCCTTGAGGTATGAGATGGCGCCTATGGGCATATTGGGGCGCAGGTGTTGTTTGACGTCTTCGAGCAGCGCACGGAGACGGTGCTCCAGTTCCCGTGTCTGGGGCGAATCGGTCTTCGGGCCGGCGGGACGCCTGGAACGGCGGGCGCGAACGAAGGCGCGGATGAGGGCGCGGCGTTTTCAGGAACGATGGGCACCTGGTGGCCATCGATTTCGATGCAGTTGTCTTCCACGGAGATGGCGATTTCGCGGTAACCTTCGGGGGAGATTCGGGCCAGGCTGGACAGACGGAAGCAGGCCTCTCCGAATTCCTGGTACCGACGGATGATGCGATCGGCATAGACGCGGCTGATGCCGGCGTGCTGCTGGCAGAAGTTGTCCCAGGACAGGCCGAGTTTCTCGTAGGAGCACGACTCTTTCATCTGCTTCAGGGACGGCGCCTGAGCGGCGGAACATTTCTTGGCGATGACGGCGAAGGCCTGCTGGCGGCCGATCCAGGCGCCCATCTCGATCCTGTCGGGGGTGCTTGGGTAGTTTCTTCCATAACGAACCCATTCCGGACATGCATGTCCGGGAAATTCGGAGAGCTTCATTGAAACCAAAAGAGTTAACCAGAGGTGAACCGGACAGGTGCGTCCGGAAGCCCTTTCCTCGGGGCGAAATCGCTTTCCCGGAGCCCTCCCCAAGCCACATTGTATACGGCGGGCAGGCGGAGGACGGCAGGGGAGAATGCGGCGTGTGGT
>JBKQPR010000356.1:0-19101 GCA_052144935.1 Bryobacteraceae bacterium | reverse complement strand
GTGATCAGCCGAGCCGCAGGGTTACGCCCTTGGCTGAGCTCCGCAAGGTTCATCTGTAGGGCCTTGGCCTTTCGAAGCAGGAATCCAACCCGGCGCGGGATTCGGTTGAACTCCGTATCGGGTAGGGTGCGGAAAGACTCCCTGATCGGCGGCAAGTGTGGCGGCTCGGGGAAGAAGAACACTGCAATCGGCACTTTGAATTCTTCAGCAAGGCGTTCGAGCTGAGGGTAGGTCGGAAAAGCTTCACCCGCCTCCCACGCTGCGATGCGACTAAACTTCTCGGCTGCCTCTTGAATGGTGAACCCGGCCCGCTTGCGCGCCCACTCAACCAGCGTCGGGTTAATGGGAATCTTCTCTCTAGGCATGGGTTTTAAATGATCTCTTCGTTCGTTGCTAGAATACGCCCTCCGGTGCTGACGTGCAAAGGTAAAGCAGCCGAGACGCAAAAAAGTTTGGGCTGGTGCGCCGCTGGAAGTCCGGCGGGGCACATTTCGAGTTGCGTACTTTTCGAAACACAACCGCCGCTTTGGGAACCACCGCCCCAAGATGAAGTACCCACTACCTGAGTCCAGGCAGGCTCATCGGACGCGGGATCATGGCCCGCCCAAGCGCCTGCGCCGTGAGTGCTAAACTAACAATTACCGCATGCCTAAATCTCTTTCCGAATTGCAGGCCCTTGCCAAGCAGGTAAGGCGCGAGATTATCGAGATGATCGGCGCGGCCGGGTCGGGCCATCCCGGCGGGTCGCTCTCGGCCGTCGAAATTCTGGTGGAGTTGTACTTCGATTACATGCGCATCGCTCCGTACAATCCAACCTGGGTGGATCGCGACCGCTTCGTTCTCTCCAAGGGGCACGCCGCGCCGGTGCTTTACGCCGTCATGGCCGAGGCCGGCTACACCCCCAAGGACCAATTGAACACCCTGCGCAAGCTCGGCTCCATTTACCAGGGCCATCCCGATAGGCGCTTTATCCCATCGCTCGAAGCCTCTACCGGCTCGCTCGGCTCGGGTCTCTCCCTGGTGCTGGGGATGGGACTGGCGTCACGCCTGGATGGCCGGCCTTCCCGCTTCTACGTCCTGCTGGGCGATGGCGAAAGTCAGGAAGGGCAGATCTGGGAAGCCGCCATGGCGGGCGCCTTTCACAAAGCCGATAACATCGTGGCCATCGTGGACTACAACCGCATCCAGCTCGATGGCTTCGTCAAGGACATCATGGAATTGGAGCCGCTGGTGGATAAGTGGCGCGCCTTCGGCTGGCATACCCTGGAAATCGACGGCCACGATATCCCGGCCATCCGCCACGCTCTCGAAGAAGCCGAAGCCACCAAGGGCAAACCAACCTGCATCGTGGCCCATACCATCAAGGGCAAGGGCGTTTCTTTCATGGAAAACAATCCCAAGTTCCACGGCACTGCGCCCACCGCGGACGAAGTCAAACTGGCCCTACAGGAGCTGCAATAACCATGACTCCCAAGACCAAATTCGAGCTGAAATTAGGACCTGCAACCCGCGAGGCGTTTGGCCGCGCGCTGGTGGAATTGGGCCGCGAAAACAAGGACATCGTGGTGTGCGATGCGGATCTCTCCAAATCCACCATGACGGTCTATTTCCAGAAGGAATTTCCCGAGCGCTTCTTCTCCTTCGGCATCGCCGAGGCCGACATGGTGGCCACCGGCGCTGGCATGGCCATGGCCGGCAAGATTCCCTTCGTTTCCAGCTTCTCGGTTTTCGTGATGAATAAGGGCTTCGAGCAGCTCCGCACCTGCGCGGCTTATCCGCACGTCAACCTGAAGGTGGTGGGCACGCACAGCGGCATCTCCATCGGCGAGGACGGCCCTTCGCAGATGAGCGTCGAGGAGATCGGGCTGGCCTGTTCCCTGGCCGGTTTCGTGGTCCTTGCGCCCGCCGATGAAGCCTCCACCAAGGCGTTGGTGAGGCAGGCCGCCGCCTACTACGGTCCGGTCTTCATCCGCTGCGGCCGGATGAAGACGGCCATCGTCTACGGCGCCGATCAATCCTTCGAGATCGGCAAGGCCATTCAAGTGGTGGAGGGCAGCGACGTCACCATCGTGGCCGACGGGCTGCTGGTGGCCCAATCCATTCTGGCCGCCGAAACTCTGCAGTCCGAGGGCATCTCCGCGAGGGTCCTCGACATGCACACGATCAAGCCGCTGGACCGCGCCGCCATCCAAAAGGCCGCCGGGGAGACCGGCGCCATGGTGGTGGCCGAGGAGCACCTGATCGATGGCGGCCTGGGCGTGCGGGTGGCCCAGGCGGTCGCCGAAACCCATCCCTGCCCCATGGAGTTCGTAGGCATTCACGATACCTACGCCGAGTCGGGCCAGCCCGAAGAGCTGCTCGCGAAATTCGGCCTGATGGCGCGCGACGTGGCCGCCGCTGTCCGCAAGGTGTTGGCGCGCAAGCGCTAGGTCACCCATGTCACACCCGGGCCTGGCCGAGGCGTTACTGCAACAAAGCCCCGTGTGTCAGTGGATTGTGAACCGCGCCCAGGAATTCGTGGCTGTCTTCGGCGATCCCTCGCTGTTGTTGCGGTGCCCGGCGGCGGATTTGCTCGGCCGGCGTGTCCCGGAGGCCCTGGAGCCGGCCCTCGCCCGAACCTGGACGGCTCGTATCGCCCGCGCCTTCGAAGGTGAAACCCTGCTGCTCAGCGAGCATGGCGGAAGCCACTTGTGGCAGATCTCGTTGTTCCCCATCCGCACGGAGGACGAAATCCGTTACGTGGGCGGACTGGCCACGGAGACCACGGCCTGGGGCAGCGCCCAGCAGGAGTTGCGCCGCACCGTGCTGGGGGCGTTGAAAGCCCAGGAGTTCGAGCGCAGCCAGGTCTCCAGGTTCCTCCACGACGTGGTGGGCCAGAATCTCACCGCCATGGGACTGCAGCTCGACCTGCTGCGCATGGACCTGGAAACGATTTCGCCGCAAGGCTGCACCCGCATCGCCGAAATGCAAAAAGTCCTCGAAGTGATGATGCAGGAGACCCGCGAATATACCTATGCGCTCAACCCGTCCGACGTGGAGCGCGCCGGGCTGCGCTCCGCGCTCGACCGCATGGTGGGCCGCCTGCGCGAGCGCTTCCCGGGCACGGTGAGGCTCAACGTGGACCCCTCGCTCAAGATCGAAAAGGCGTTCGCATCGGCTGTGTTTCACATCGCCCAGGAGGCCGTGGAGAATGCCGTGCAACATTCCAGTTGCTCTACGATCGAAATCGCGGTAAAGTCCACACGTGCCGGTCTATTCCTGGAGGTCCGCGATAATGGGAACGGATTCGATTCGGCGGATATACTGGGCGGGCGCAGGGGGCTTGGGTTGCTGAGCATGGAACACTACGCGGCGGAAGCCGGTCTGGAACTGTCGATCGTCAGCAACCGCGGCAACGGCACCCTGGTGCGGGCCGCCTCGAACGGAAATTTCTGAGACAACGTTATGACATTCGGCATTGTTCTTGTCGATGATCACAAGCTGGTTCGCGACGGCGTCAAGGGCATACTCGAGCGCGGTAGCGAATTCCGTGTGGTGGGAGAGGCCGAAAACGGAGCCGACGCCGTGCAGCTTTGTAAGAAGATGAGTCCCGATATGGTCCTGATGGATATCGGACTGCCCGGCATGAACGGCATTGAAGCCACCACCGAGCTGCTGCGCCATTGTCCCGCCGTCAAAGTGGTGATCCTGTCGATGTACGACGACGAGAATTCGGTGGTCAGCGCCATCCGCTCGGGCGCGCGCGCCTTCGTCCTCAAGAAGGCCTCTTCCACCGAGCTTCTGGACGCCCTGCGCACGGTGGCCCGCGGCGGCTCCTACCTGAGCTCGCAGGTGTCCGACCGCCTGTTGCAGCGCATCCAGCGCGGCGACCTGAACACCCACGATACCAGCCCGCTGGGGTCGCTTTCCCCTCGCGAATTGCAGGTGTTGCGCCTGGTGGCCGAGGGCAAGACCAGTAAGGATATTGCGGTCATGCTGGATTTGGGCCTGCAAACCGTCCGCAGTTACCGCAAGACCATGATGAAGAAGTTGGGGGTCAATAACGTGGCCGGCCTTACCCAACTGGCCCTGGCCGCGGGTATCACCCACTGGAACAAGACGGATGAACACCCCATGGGGTGACCTGGCGGTCGCCGACGCCCACGTCCATTTCTTCTCGCGCCGTTTCTTCGAATCGCTGGCGGGCCCAGCGGCCACCCCCTCGGGCACCCCAGCGGGCGCCCCCTCGGGCAAATCGGTCGAGGATCTGGCCGCCACGCTGGCCTGGCAGTTGCCGCCCGAAGACCCCGCCGGTCTGGGCCGCGCCTGGGCGGCGGAACTCGATCTCCAGGGCGTTGGACAAGCCGCCCTGATCGCCAGTTTCCCGGGCGATGAAGCCTCGGTAGCCGCGGCGGTCCGCGCCGTGCCGGGACGTTTCTGGCCCTATGCCATGGTCAATCCGCTGGCCGCCGCCTCTGCCGGCCCACCCGCCGGACAAGGCATGCGGGCCCTCTGCCTGTTCCCGGCCATGCACTGCTATTCGCTGCACGATCCGCGCGTCGAGCCGGTTCTGGAACGCGCCGCCGCCCTCCGCCAGACCGTCTTCGTACACTGCGGTGTCCTCACCGTGGGGGTGCGCCGCAAGCTGGGGCTTCGCTCGCCTTTCGACATGCGGTTTTCCAATCCGCTGGACCTGCACGCCATCGCTCTGCGCTATCCGAAGACGCCGTTCGTCGTGCCGCACTTTGGCGCCGGCTACTTCCGCGAAGCCCTCATGCTGGCCGATCTTTGCCCCAATGTCTACCTGGACACCTCCAGCAGCAACTCCTGGACGCGCTACGAGGGGCTCGACCTGAAGACCGTCTTCCGGCGCGCCCTGGCGGTGGCCGGGCCGGGCCGGTTGCTGTTCGGCACCGATTCCTCCTTCTTCCCGCGTGGTTGGCACCGCGCGGTTTTTGAGGAACAGGTCCGCGTGCTGGCCGAGCTGGAAGTATCCGCCGCCGATGCCGGGCGGATTCTGGGCGGCAATTTGCGGAGAATCTCATCTGAAACTTGAGATTTGCCGGAAGCCCCCCGCACTAACCGGTTACATGCGAGTCGTTATTCGCTTCGGATCGCGCATCCGCCATCCGTTCTTTGCGGATTGGCTGGCCACCCCCGCCGTGGAGACCGAGGGCCCCAGAAAATACACCGCTCTTTCCGGCACCTTGTCGCAGCTCATGGAAGCCGCGGGCTCCGGAGTGCGGGCCACCCGCGCCGTGTACGTGGTACGCGGCGTCGGACATCCCTTCCTCGCCGAAAGCGAGCGCGAGACCGTTTGGCGCACCTTCCAGGTCCCTGTATTCACGGTTCTGCTGGGCGCGCGCGGCAAGCCGCTGGCCTACGAATGCGAAGCGCAGGAGGGTTTGCACATGGCCGTCAACTGCCTGGCCGGACCCGGTTGGGCGGCCTTCTTTGAAGAAGGCGAGCGCCCGACCTGCACCGTAGTGGCGGTCGTGGAATCCAACCTCTGCGAATGCGGCCGCCCCGGCCATCGCCTGGTACACTCGCGCAAGGCTGTCCAAAGCGCCCGCCGCCTGGGGCAGGCAAGCCTGCCGGCAGCGGCGGGGATTTTAGCTTAGTAAACCGTTTCAGAAGTCCGCTAACGTATCGAATACCGCCTGCTGATGGGGCGCCCTCTGGGCCCGGCTCCGTTCAGAGCCGGACCGCTGGTTCAGAGCCGGTAGACTCTGGTTTGCGCGAAAAGGAAATCGAGACATGGGGACTTGGTGCAATGCACGGCTGGTCGTCGCTGGGCGCACGGCTGACGTAGCGCGCTTCCGGCGTCTCGCCCATGCCCGGCCTTCCTCTGTGTTCAGGCCGGACATGCTGGTGGGCGAGGCACAGGCACCGTTCTCCGAACGGGCAACGCCGCTTGCCCCGGATCTTGCCGCCAAGAGGTACATCTTCCAGGGGAGCGGTGACGATGGCCTCGATCACTTTCAAAACCTGTCGCGGTCATATCGATGCCTCCGTTTCGTCCTGGTGTATGGCTGGGACGGGTGGAACGAATGCAGCTACGGCAGCCATTTTATTTCGAGAGGTCGCACTCGCAGCTATCCGATTCCCGTTCGGGTGATAGAGAGAGCCATTACGAAACACGGGGTGGATGACAATCCTGACAACGAATGGCCATACGAGCCCGAAATCAATGCCGAAATGGAGTTACTGGACTTGGCCGAGGCACACTGGCGAAAGTCGCTGCTCAGTCGAAACGCGCCTTGATGGAGAGCCGCTATTCGACCTGACGATGGCGCCGCCAATCCAACATCGTCCCGCCCGAATGAAATCCTCACGCGCGATGCCCCCGAGCACACGCTAAGCCGCTCACGCGATGTCCGTCGGACACGCGCAACCCTCAGCCCGTGTCCCTTTGCTTCCAGTTCTTTGCTGCGCCAGGATTACCATGCCATCGCAAAAGTCGTTCTATATTCAGTTATGCTCCTGGCCGGGCCCGCTAGAGAACGGAGGCAACCACTTAGTTCGAGAAATTCTGGACGTAAGTACCTTGTGGCAGCCCTTTGGCCAGAGCCTGGCGCTGTAGCGTCTGTGCTCGAACGCGGGTCATGCGGCCGCCCAGCGCCACCAGGTAGGGCGGCTGGCCGCCGCCTTTGGGAGAAAAGACCTCGGGCACAAAGCCCGGAAACTTAGCGTTGATCTGCTCCACTTTGTGGTCGGCGTCCTTGCGCCGCATATAGGTGTAGGCCACCACGCGCCAGTTGGCGGGATCGGCCGGATGGCTGGGCGGTAACACTTTCCGCACCGCTGGAACGGGGGCTTGCGCCGGAACGTAGGGCGCGGGCTGCGGCGGAGGCACCGCCGGCGCCGGTTTTCGCCGCACCGCGGTCAGCAGCAAAAACACCAGCATCACGGCGAGGGCCGCGTACCCCCAGACGGGCAGACCGCGGCGCGGCTCTGGCGGGCCCAAGGCGCGCCCCTCCACCGGCGGAGGGTCGCCCCTTGGGCCTGGAAGGGGCGCCACACGGGTGCACTCCGGGGTATTCTCGAGGCCCCCCAGCAGCCTGTCGCGCAGAGCGCCGCACGCCTTCCAATCGACCGCTTCGGTAGCCGCCGGGCCCAGCGGCTTCACTGTATCGCTGGAAAGCTTGATGCGATCCCCCACCGCCACGATGTGCTTTGGGTCCACCGACGTCTGGGCCAGCCCGTGCGCGTGCAAGAATCGCAGACCCGTTTCCACCGCCGCCAACACATCGCGGGCGTCGGATTCGGAAAGCGGGCCGCCTTCGAGCGCGGAGGCCAGGTAATCATCCGGGTGTTCGAACACGGCATACAAGAAATGGCCGCCGGCGGGCCCAATAGGACCGGCGCGTCCGCAATCGAGAAGCGACAGGAGATTCGGATGCGATAGGCTGGACAGCCGTTCCCAAGCCGCAAGCTGACCGGGGGCGGCCGAATGCCCGGCCACCAGTTTCAGCACGGCGGGTTGCGCGGCACGCTCTTCGGCCGGCTCCGCAGGCCGGCCGCACGAGGTCAGGTAAAGCGCGCCCTCGTCATCTTCTCCCAGGCACTTCTCCAGATAGTATCCCTGCGGTAAAGACACTCCCGTAAGTTGATCCAATGCACAAGCCATAAAGCCACTCGATAGCCTTCGCTGTATTTCCGCGCGCTTGTTTCCATGGTAAATCAATGCGCCGAAAGTGAACGCGTAAAAGTTACCGGCCGCACGTGGAAAAGAATACGCTTGGGCCGGAGAATCTTGAATCGGCCCGCGCCGTCCGCAATGGCTTCTCCGCGTTCTGCATTGACTTGCGCGGGTTCGGGGCGAGGCGGGCCATCGGGAGCGTTATGGAACTCCGCATGCATTGCGTTACCTTCACCAAACTTGTTAATAGGGGGAATCGCACTTATTCCCTGGGCCCTCACGGTTGCCGGGAAGGTGCGTTGCCCGTGGGGAGTTATGTGCAACCAAAGTAATAACGGAATGGCGTCAAGAACGCAGCCGCTGCCGCAACCGCTTCGCTTGCGGCAGCTCTCGCCGGGCATCAAGACGAAAGTCAATGCTTTCAACGGCGGCATGGCGCTCTTTCGGCGCGTGCAAAAGATCCGCTGCAAAGTGGAGCCGCTGTTGAGCGAGCTCGAAATCGAGGATGCGGGCGCGGGCGAGAAGCGCACGGTCTTGGCGAACCGCGAGCTTGGCGCGGTGCGGGTCTGGCGGCGGCCGGAGAAAGTGGCCGATTGCGCGCACGGCCGCTGCCTGTTGCGACTGTGTAAGTTTTACGACCATCCGCAGACCTGGCGCGAGCGCAGCCCCGGCGGCGCCGTGAGGCCGGGGCCCCGGCGTTGTCTCAATCCCGTGCGGCTCGTCGAAAGCCGGCTCGCGGCGCTCCATGCGGGCGAAGTGACGCGCAGGTTCTCGGAGGCGGCGGATGAGCGCTAGAAACATGGCCGAACCTCAAGCCATTCTGTGCGTGCGCACCTGCTGCCGGTGCGGCGTCGAATTTCGGTCTACCGGTGAGCTAGTGCGCGTGTGTGAATCGTGCCGGCGGCCACCGAGGCCGCCAACTCTGCGCTCCGTCCCGGGGCAGAAACTGAGTCACCGGGAGCGCCAGGTGGCGGCGCTGGTCGCGCAGGGCCTCTCCAATAAGCAGATCGCGTTCGCGCTCCATCTGAGCGAAGGGACCATCAAGGTGTACATGTGCCATATCTTCCAAAAGGCTAAAGTCACCAACCGCACCGAACTGGCCGTTTGGCAAATCCAGGGAGGAGTTCTATCATCCGCGCCATGGACCGCGGGCCGTGACGGAGAGCGTGACCGTCATGTTCGACCGGCGTGAGCTTACGTTCGCCGTCTTCTCCGCGTCCCGCGCGATGGCCCTCCATATGCACTGCATTGCGGTCACCGACCTGCCAAAAAGGAGAACCGCACTTTGTGGAATAAACATGATGAAGGAACGGCGCCCAGGCCGCAACCGCAATCGGAACCCTTTCGTAGTCCCGTGAATGCAAGCCCCACGCAATCGGCTGCGCCGTCAGTTGCGGCGGGCGTCGCGCCGCCCGATCGCCCCGCGGCGGCCGCGCCGGTCCAGCGTCCGCCGTCGGCCTCGATTGGCGCTTCTATGTACATCAAAGGCGACATCAGCACGCGCGAAGAGCTGCTGGTGGATGGCGAAGTGGAGGGTACGCTGGAATCGCACAGCCTGCTGACCGTGGGCCCCAACGGAAGGGTGCGCGCCGACATCAAGGCGCGCGAAGTGGTGATCTTCGGCTCGGTCAATGGCAACGTCGAAATGAAGGAAAAACTCGCCATCCGTGGGCAAGGCAGCCTGGTGGGCAACATCAAGACCGCCGGGATCAGCATCGACGATGGGGCCTACTTCAAAGGCAGCATCGACATCGTGCGTCCGGAGCCGCGCTCCGCCGCGCGGGCGGCGTCCCCGCAGGGCCCGGCCGCCGAGCCGGACGTGGAAGCCAAGGCGGGGTAGCGCCTTTATCGCCCAATGGCTCGCAGCAGACGCCGCGCCGAGTAAATCACGATGGCAAAGAACACCGCCAGGCTGATCCCCACCACTACCGCCCTGCGCCGCGGAGTAATCTGCGTCACGGTGAGGGAGTGCCGCCCGGAGAAATCCAGCAACACGCGCAGGTGCACCACGGCCTCGCCGGCCCCGCGGTTTTCCACCACTAGCACGTAGTCGCCCGCCTGCGGCAGGTCGTAGAGCACGCGGCCGGAGGGTCCCAGGGGCGTCACGGAGAGCAAGCGGTGCGGGAGGCCGGTGCGCAGGCGTTCCAGGTCGTCCTGGGTCATCAGGGCCAGCCGCACGCGCGGCGGCCCCTCATCCACCTCGAAACGCGCGGTCACCAGGGCGGGCCGCTGCTTCAGACCCAGCTCCATATAACGCCAGTAGTGCGGCGGTATGCGGTACACTTCGTCGGCCAGTTCGACGGTCGTGGTGGCCGCCAGCAGCACGAGGCAGGCAATCGGGATCATGGGGGTCGGGGTGCCTTCGGGGGTGCCCTCTGGGGTGCCCCCGGGGCCCGGAAGCCGTTGAAAAAGCTACAATGGGGCCATGAATGACAGTATGGCACAGCCGCGCGCCGTCGCTACGCTGGAATTGCCCGGATGGAAGACCGCCGTGGGCTGGGTTGCCGCTCTGTCGATCGGTTTGCTGTTTCTGGCCTCGGGCCTTTGGAAAATCACCGGCCCGCGGGACGCCGCGGTGCGCATGGCGCAGGCCAAAGTGCCGGCCGCGCTCAGCCTGCCGGCGGCGCTGGCCTTCGGCATTCTGGAAACCGTGGGCGGCGTCTGGATTCTGGTGCCGCGCCTGCGCCGCTGGGGCGCGCTGACTACCGGGCTGCTGCTGGCGGCCTTCCTGGTTTATGTGGGCGTCAACTACCAGGCGCTGCGCGGCGCGGATTGCAGTTGTTTTCCCTGGATCAAGCGCGCGGTGGGCCCCGGCTTCTTCATCGGCGATGCCGTCATGCTGCTGCTGGCCGTCGCGGCGGGTGCCTGGGGTCGTGCGAGAGCGCCGCGCCGCGCCGCGGACCTGCGCGCCGCCGCCCTCGTCGCCGGCGCGGTGGTAATTCTGGCGCTGGGATCCTACGGCGTGGCCGCCGCGCGCGAAACCGGCGTGAAGGCGCCGGCCTCCATCGTGGTGGATGGCAAGCCCTACTCGCTGGAACAGGGCAACGTGTTTCTGTTCTTTTTCAATCCCGAGTGCATGCACTGCGTAGAGGCCGCCCGCCGCATGTCGCACTACCATTGGGCCGGCACTGCGGTGATCGGAGTGCCCGTGGAGCATCCCCGGTTCGCGCCCCAATTCCTGGCCGAGACCGGACTGCGCGCCGGCGTTTCCACCGAATTCGACCGGCTCGCTGCGATCTTCCACTACACCGCCTATCCCTTCGGAGTGGCCCTCGAGCACGGCCGCGAAAAGGCGTCCCTGACCATCTTCGACGAGCGGGAGCCCGAGGCGTCCCTCAGGCGTCTCGGGCTGGTGGATTGAGCAGGGCCGTTGGATCGCTGTCCCCGCTTCGCAATTCCAATCCCTCCAACGATGTGCTCGACGCACATAAGGCGTATACCGGCACTATCCCCGCTGCCGGCTGCTGTCGTGCTGTCGGGCGAGCTATTGCAAGCTGGAGGGTCGAGTGCTACCATCTTTATGGGTGTAGCTTATACGCTACGGACCACGGGTTGAAGTGGGCGCCATGCGATGGAAGCGAAAGAGCGAGAGGCCGTCTACTACCAAACCGGCTCTGGCGAGAAACCATACCGGTCATGGCGCGGCGGACTCAGCGACGCCAAGGTCAAGGTGGCTATCGATGCGCGCATCACCCGGATGAGAGCGGGGAACTTCGGGAATAGCAAATCCGTTGGCGAAGGAGTCTCGGAATCAAGAATTGACATGGGGCCGGGATATAGGATCTATTACGGAATCGACGGCGACAAGATCGTGCTCTTGTGCGGAGGCGATAAGAACTCGCAGGACGGCGATATCATGTGGGCCAAAACTCTATGGCGCGACTATAAAGACCGAACCCGTCGGGAGAGGGCAACCCAATGAGTGATTATATTGATGACCTCCTGTCGGATCTGAAGGATCCAGAGTATGCCGCTGAGTACCTGACTGCCGCCAGAAGGGAATCGCGCGAGACATTCCTTCTAGCCCTTCGAGACGTAGCTGAGGCGCAAAAAGGAATGACGAAAGTGGCCGCGCAGGCTGGCGTCAACCGCGAAAACCTCTACCGTATGCTTTCGGAGGGGGGTAATCCGCGGCTGAGCAGCCTTGATGCTGTCTTAGCCGCACTGGGGATTGAAGCTGAGTTCAGGGCCGTCAACGCAACGCCACGGCCGAATACAGAGATAGGCGGGGGCGCTTCACCGTCGCTACACCCATCCGCAAGACTACATCTGGGCAGACCGCCGGCGTGGACCTGGAGTCTCAAGATGCAAGATCTCTTTGGAGTTGCGGGGGCCGGATCTCTTCAAACGCTAGGCAGCTACACCTACCAGGCATTCAACTCAGCGCCGGGCTGCGCATTCAACGCTCCATTCGGTTCCGGCGAAGATCTGGGCTTAATAGCAACTCGGGAACAACCTGCGCTGCCATCGCGCATGGACGCATTCAACGCTGGAACTGGCGCTGCGGCCCAGCAAATGGTCGCACAACCCGTCACTTCCTGAAGGAGCAGTATCAATGGCCGAACAAGAAACACAGCCGGTTGCCGACGAAATTATCCGATCTGACCGCTTTGTGTCAGCGTATGCAAACAATGTCAAATTCGAACTAAGTATATGGGACGTAAAGATCCTGTTTGGCGAAGTGTTGAAGTACGGCAGTCCATCGGTCGTTCAGCAACACGCGGTGATGACTGTACCGTGGCTGCAGGCCAAGGCGATGGCTTTGTTTCTATCCATTAACGTGGCTTCACACGAGGAGATCGACGGCCCTATTCGCATTCCAGGAGTGCTTCTCGGTCCAGCGCTGCAATCATTCGCCAATAGGGATATCACGCTGGAACAGATCTTCGAGGAATTTATCAAAGACCGCAAGGCTCCAGCGGCTGCCCAGCCGCCATCCGAACCCGACAACCAGTAGCCCCGACTGGCACGAGCCGATCAACTTTTGAGGCCATCTCCGGCGCCACACCCCCCCCGTCCAGCCAGGAGGCGCCGCGCCGTGAAACCGCAGGTGGGCCGCTCCGCGTAAAGCCGGCGGCTGTGCTAATATTCCATCGAATCGAGAGGGACTACCAGGAGGCTTGCGCCAATGCCGCCGCGAATTTGAGATGCCTCCGGACCGAACACCACGCCACTCCATGAACATCCTGATCCCCAACCTCGGTTCCACTTCGCTGAAATACCAGCTCCTCGAAATGCCCTCCGAAGAGGTGCTGGCCAAAGGCCGCTTCGAACGCGTGGCCGATTACCGCGAGGCCATCCGGCGGATCGATACCGGCGGCGCGCCCATCCACGCGGTGGCCTTGAAGGCGGTGCACGCCGGCCCGCGCTACCGCGGCACCTTCCTGGTGGATGAGGACGTAGTCGCCGCGCTGCGCGAGTTTCTGCCCGCCGCTCCGGCCCACAACGCCATCTATCTGGCCGCCATCGAAGCCTTCCGGGAAGCCATGCCGGGCGTGCCTCTGGTGGCCGCCTTCGAACCCGAGTTCCACGCCACCATGCCTGAATGCGCCCGTCTCTACGGCGTGCCGGCCCAGTGGCTGGAGGAGGGCGTGGCGCGCTACGGCTTTCACGGCGCTTCGCACCAATACATCGCCGAGCGTGTGGCGGCGCTGCTGGGGGACGCCCCCGGGGGTGCCCTCCGGGCCCCGATCAAGCTGGTGAGTTGCCACTTGGGCGGGAGTTCCTCGATGTGCGCCATCGCCGGTGGCCGCTCGATCGACACCACCATGGGGTTCAGCCCGCAATCCGGCCTGGAAAACGCCACCCGCCACGGCGACCTGGACGTCTTCGCGGTGCTCTTCATGATGGAGCGCCACAACTGGACGGCCGAAGAAGTGCGCCGTCAGCTTGCCGGGGGCGGGGGACTGGCGGGCCTTTCGGGCATCCCCGGCGGCGATGTGCGCGACTTGGAGGCCGCCGCCGCCGCAGGCAACCGCAAGGCCGCCCTGGCGCTGGAGGTGTTTGTCTACCAGGTGCGCAAAACCATCGGCGCCTACGCCGCCGCCATGAGCGGCCTGGACGCGGTAGCCTTCACCGGAGGCATCGGCGAGAACTCCGCGCGCCTGCGCGAGTCCTGCTGCCAGGGCCTGGAGTTCCTGGGAATCCGCCTCGACCCGGAGCGCAACCGGAGCGGCGCCGGCGATCGCGTGGTCTCGGCCGAAGATTCCCGCGTGGTGGTTATGGCGCTGGCCACCAACGAAGAAACCATCGTCGCCCGGCGGGCTTACCGGCTGCTGAAGTAGGACCCGGCGGCACTACGCTCCGCTCCCGGCCATGGGCGCCGCGCTTCGCCGATGATGTGCCTGCGCGTGGCAGCGCCGACCAGTCGGGCTGGTCTCTAACCACTGCCGCCAGCGTCTCCCCCGTCGATTCCCCGGCGAACGCGCGCTTGCCCGCCAGCATCTCATACAGCACCGCGCCGAAGGAGAATATGTCGGCGCGGCGGTCGGCGGCCTTCCCCACTGCCTGCTCCGGCGACATATACGCCGCAGTCCCCAAAATCACGCCCACCGCCGTTGCGCCCATCGTGAAGGTGGGTGAGTTGTCGGTGTTCTCGGTGGCGGCCGAACGCTCATCGAGCGCTTTCGCCAGGCCGAAGTCCAGGATCTTGATCGCGCCCTCGGGCGTCACCTTGATATTGGCGGGCTTCAGGTCGCGGTGAATCACGCCACGGTCGTGCGCGTACTCGATGGCGTCGACGATCTGCCTGGCGTAGGCAATCGCACTCTCCACCGCCACGGGGCAAGGCAGCGTCTCGCCCTCTACCAGTTCCATGGCGAGCGCATTTTCAACCAGGCCGTAAATCCCGGCGATCCCCGGATGATTGAGGGATGCCAGAATCTCAGCCTCGCGTTGGAATCGCGCCAGCCTCTCCGGGTCTGTGGCAAGGCCCGCGGGCAGCACCTTCAGGGCGACATCGCGCTTCAGCCTGGTATCGCGGGCTCGGTACACTTCCCCCATGCCACCCGCGCCGATCCGCGCGAGGACTTCGTAGGGGCCAAGCTGCGTCCCAGCAGAGACAGCCATAGCGGTTGGAATGATTCTATCCTATCGCCTGTGCGTCAGGGCCGCTGGAAAATGGCAAACGCCCCCGTGCCGGCGATTCCGTTTGTCCGTAGGGCGACCGATCCCGAGAAGTGCTGGCGGTCCGGTATGCCGTCTGGGCGGTGAGGAATACCCCACCATCCGGCGGGGCCCAGAGGGCATCCCCCCAGCGGGCGCGCCGGCGCCGGCATCGTCCTGACCTGTTTTGGGAAACCGGCGGCCCCGCTCCTGGATTAGCGTGCCGCCGGAGGTTGGTTTAGGAGGACGCGCTGGAGTTGGCAGCGACCAACTGTGAGTTCGACGTGCTCCAGATTCCCGAGATGCTACCCCCCGCGCCAATAAACAAGGCAGCCGAGGCGAGTGCCACGAATGCCATTAACAGTGTATATTCAATCAGGTCCTGCCCCTGATCGTCCGTCCAAAATGTTTTCACGAAACGCATCATAAACTCCTGGTAACGAGAATATTGGACTTTGTAGAGTATTTCAAGACTGACCAGGGTTAATCGGGTACTGGCTATTGGTTATGACTATTGGTAATGGCTCGTTGGAGTTAGAATGCAAACGCTAACAGTACCTCCGTCGACGGCTCGCGGCGTACCGCGGCGTAGGTGCCCTCTCAGGTAACGTTATCTTCCGGCCCGTTCCACGCCGCGCATTCGCTTGTGCGCGTACATGTTGCGGTCGGCTTCGTCGAGGGCATCCCGCAAACTGCGGCCGGTTAATTCAGCGGTCCCCCAACTGAATCCGATCGGCAGCACGCCAAACCCGCGCACGCGGAAATCGCGCAGGCGCAGCTCCAGTTCTCCCATGCGCTTCTCGGCCACGTCCGCGCACTGGTTCTGGAACAGGATCACGAACTCGTCGCCGCCCCAGCGGAAGGCTTCATCCTCCTTGCGGATAGACGCCCTGAGCAGATTGCCGATGTGGCGCAGGATCTCATCCCCCACCAGGTGTCCGTAGCAGTCGTTGACCTCCTTGAAATTGTCCATGTCGCAGACCACCACCACGCCATCGAAGAGCAGGGGCGATTCGATGCGCAGCGCCAGGGCCGCCTGGTTCAACAAGCCGGTCAGCCGGTCGAGGTCCCGGGATTGCGTCGCATCCCGGCGCAGTTTGTCCAATTCCGAGCCCAGCTCCCGCACGCGCTCGATCTGGTTCTCGCTCCACATCCCCATGGCCGCGAATGCCAGCATGCAGTGCAGCGCGAAATCGTAATACGCTTCGTTGTGCAGATAGCGCGCCCACACCATCGCCGGACCGGCGGTGCGATAAATATACACCAGCCATACGGCATGCATCAGGAAGGCCCCCGCCAGCAACAGCAGCGAGAAGCGGAACACCCGGCTGCCGATGCCCTGTTGCTTTTTCAGTTGCGCGAAGTTGTAAAAGTACACCGTGGCCAGCACCAGGGCGTCGGAAATCTCGTAGGCCTGCAGCCCCGCGTACTGGCTGATGCCCCACACCAGCGCGACGAACATGGGGAGAATGGCGATCAGCCGGAGCACCGTGCGCCAGTCCTTGATGCCCGAAGCGAAGCCCGCCCGCGCCGCCGATATCAGCACGATCACGAAGGCGAATTCAAAGGTCGCATAGGGCGCCAGCCAGCCCGCCGCCTCGGTCCGCAGCAGCTCGTAGCCGAACAGCGCCGCCAGAAATCGCAACAGCCAGGCGATCGACCACAGCCCGAAGTACACCACCTCGGACTGCCGGTACAGGAATAGAAACACCAGGCCGAACAGCAGCGCGCCCAACTCCTGGATGGCGAAGACCGTGAGATCCGGAAGTAGCGGGGAAGGCGGCATGCCGATTTAATCTCCGTTGATCGCATGGCGCCGCACCGAGCGCGCCTTGCCGGTGGCTTCGTCGACGTCTACGATTACCGCGTGCAGCTCCGGCCCTTGCTTGGCCGCCTCCATGCGCACCGGCAACCCGGTTAAGAACCGCTGCACGACGATGCGGGTGTCCACTCCGATCACCGAGAGGTAGGGCCCCGTCATGCCGCAATCGGTCTGGTACGCCGTGCCGCCCGGCAGAATCCGCGTGTCCGCCGTGGGCACATGCGTATGGGTGCCGACCACCGCCGAAACCCGTCCGTCCAGGTACCAGCCCATGGCGATCTTTTCGCTGGTCACCTCGGCGTGAAAATCCACGAACTTCACCTGAATGGCGGGATCCAGCTCCGCCAGAAGCTGATCGGCTTTGCGGAACGGGCAATCGGTGGCCGGCATGTAGGTGCGCCCTTGCAGATTGAACACCGCGCACTCCACTCCGTTGCGCGCCCGCACCGTGATCATGCCGCTTCCCGGGGCGTCGGGGTAATTGGCCGGCCGCAGCAGACGCGGCTGGCGGGCAAAATAATCGAACACCTCGCGCTTGTCCCAAACGTGATTGCCGCTGGTGAGCACGTCCAGTCCCAAGGCGAACAATTCCTCCGCCACCGACGGGGTGATCCCGAATCCGCCCGCGGCATTCTCGGCATTGGCAATCGCCAGGTCGATCCGGTTGGTCTGGCGGATGTCCTGCAGGTGGTCCGCCACGATCCGTCGTCCCGGCGCGGCGAAAATGTCCCCAATGAAGAGAATGTGCATGCCCTGGATTTCAAGTTAACACGCCCATTGGTTTTGAGCAGGGCCGCGGGGGAAAATCGGGTGCTAAACGATATTGGTGTTTCCAGCCCCGGGCGAGGATCTGGCGCATCGCCCTGGTCGTGGCTGGCCCCTAGGGCTGGGCCGCCCCGCGGTGCGGGATCTGCGCGCCCCAGCCGTGAAAATCCCTGTCCTCCCCGCTCCCGGGGCATGCTTTTGGCTTGCCCCCGTTGCCGTCCTCATTTTCCGGTGGCGCGATACAGGATAGAATCGCAAAAGTGGTTTAGGGAGGAGGGGACGATGGGCTATTCGGCAAGGTACGCTCTCGGACTGAGTTTTCTCGTGCTGGCGCCGGCCCTCGTGGCCCAGGGTCCGACAGCCCCACGCAGGCCGCGGGGCATCTACGCCGTGGTGAACGTCGAGGACGGCATCAACCAGCAGCAGAAAGCGAATCCCTCGATCACGACGGCACAACTCGACGCCTATTTCGACAGTCTTTACCAGGATCTCCTGGGCAACCCGGCGATCGCGGGGCTTACGCTTCAGGTGCACTGGGACACGCTCAACCCCAATCCGCCGACGTCTGCCGCGCCCTATTTTTGGAATTATGTGGACGACGCCTTCGCCCAGGCAGCGGCATGGAATGGGCAAAATCCGGCCCAGGCGCCGAAGACCACTCAGCTCATCGTGACGCCGGGATTTCAGTCGCCCCAATGGATCTTGGCGCAGATTCCCAGTTGCGATGGGCTGTTTCAGACCTCCGTTGTCACTCCTCCCAGCACGTGCGGAACGGCGACCTTCACGGGTTACCAGGAAGGGGGCGACGGCACGGTGCTTCCGCTGCCGTGGAATCCTGTTTACAAGAGTGCCTGGCAAACTTTTTTGACGGCGCTGGCCGCCCGGTATGGGTCCAATCCGGCGTTTGTATCGATCGCGGTTGCGGGGCCCACGGCCGCGTCGGCGGAGATGATTGTACCCAACGACGCGAACTCGAATAACCCGCAGACGCAGTTCGGAACCGCGATCACGCCAAGCAATATGTGGATTCAACTGCTGGCGTTCCATTATGCGGGTCAGGCGGCGTACTTGAAAACGAATCAGGCGTTCATCGATGAGTGGAACAACGCCATCGACATGTTCGGGCAGAACTTCAGCGGAGTAACGCTGGTGGCCACCACGGGCAACGGCTTACCCAACTTCACTGGCGCTACCGTAACCATCCCAAGCGCGTTTGCCGCGGACTGCGCCGTCAACCCGAACCTGGATTGCGCCGCGGAGACAACGATTCTGGCACACTTTGTGGAAGCCACCGTCGGCGGGGCCAACGCCAAGGCCACCCAGACGAGCGGGATGGAAGCCGCCCGCGTGGGCAATGGAAACCTGGGCGTTCCCGGGGTGAAACAGTTGTCGCAGAGCACGGCGCAGTTGACGTCGCCTTCTGCGCAGATCTTGGGCGGGTCACAGTTCAACACAACTTTCTCGATCGCCACCTTGCCCGAAGGATGCACCAGCACATTTCCGCCCAATGCCAACGATACGCCCGTGGGGTGCAGCATTCCATCGAGTTGCACGACGAACGGGTGTATTCCGGTGGCGTGCATCCCGCAGGCTTGTCTGGCCCCAGGCGTCACTCAGGCGAATCTCACAAGCTACAAGCAATTCAGCGGTGTCCCTGCCAAGGACCTGATCACGCCGGAGCAGGCGGAGTACAACGTGCTCAACGTCTACTTCGACGGAACGGCGGTCGCGTCCTCCTTCGGCGGAACCCAGGGCGCCGCGCCACTCAATTACCTGCAAATCTACTCCG
>JBKQPR010000355.1:0-10533 GCA_052144935.1 Bryobacteraceae bacterium | reverse complement strand
TCGGGAAGAATGAATGAGTTACGAAACTGCTGGCGCTGGCCGTTTCCTTGCCCGCCGGCAAATCGTGTTCTTGGTGTGGGTCACTTTTGCCGAGCGCAAATGGGTCATTCTTGCCGAGCGCCGAGGTGTTTGGTCTATCTCCATCCCTTTCAGTTCAGCCAGTACCTCACTGCGCATGCCGCATGGGAGTCAGCGTGGACACTGTGATGTCGTATCTCTACAAACAGGTTGGTGAGGGAAGAATCAGGCTATCGGACATCTTGTTCGCCATCGCCGAGGAAACGCGCGAGGCGGGCCAATTATTACCGGGCGGGTGGAACCGGCCTATCGCTTCCGACCGTCGTCCAAGGCCGCGGCTACTGCCTGCGAAACTGCGGCCAGAACCTCTCCGAGACGCTGTGGTTCGAAGACCGGTTCGGGCCTTTCCGCATCACGCCGGTGGAGGTGGATTGCGCCCTAGCTAGCAGCCCTCGGCAGAAGGGCCTGTCGGCTCATATGAGCGTTCCGGCAAATCCAAGGCCCTTTTGAATCAGTCAATTACGCGGATACCAGCGCTCATCTTGAGCGCATGCGGAATTTTGCCACGGGCTGCTAGGCTAGGGCTAGCTGCGGCTGCATCTCCCGCTACCGGAACACCACGCATACCGGGTTGGGCACATCCACGGTCAGTCCGGACGCGGTCGCTTTCCCCGCGAACACACTGCGGCGGAACAGCACCACGTTGTCCGAATCCTGGTTAGCCGCGAATAGAAAATCTCCCGTGGGGTCGAGCGCGAAATTGCGCGGCGTCTTCCCCTCGGTCGCGATATAGTCGATCTTCGTCAGCGTGCCTTTCTCCGCATCGATGGCAAACACGGCGATGCTGTCGTGGCCGCGATTGGAGGCGTACAGGAACTTGCCGTCCGGGCTGACCACGATCTCGGCCGCACTCTTGGCGCCGGTGTAGTCGTTGGGCAGCATGGAAACAGTCTGTAGAAGTGCATCCAGATGGCCGCGCTCCGCGTCGAACGCGTAGACTCCGACCGTGGCCGCCAGCTCATTGGCCAGGTATACCAGTTTGCCATTGGGGTGAAATGCCAGATGGCGCGGGCCGGAACCGGCGGCGATCTTGGTAAACGGAGGGTTGGCCGGCGCCAGCGTACCCTTGACGGCGTCCAGCCGGTAAGTCAGCACCTCGTCCAGACCCAGGTCGGGCACCAGCAGAAAGCGGTTGTCGGGTGACAGCACGACCTCGTGCGCGTGCGGGCCTGCCTGGCGCTGGTGGTCCACGCTCTTGCCGCGATGCTGGATGAAGGCCGAATTCTCTCCCAGGCTGCCATCCGGCTCCACGGGGAACTCCGTCACGCTGCCGCCCGCATAGTTGGCCACGAACAGCCACTTGGCGGTCTTGTCCAACGCCAGGTGGCACGGGCCGGGGCTGTGTGTGGCCATCTGGTTGAGCAGCGTCAGACGGCCGTTGGCCGGGTCGATGGCATACGCACTCACGGCCCCCGAAGGCCGCCCCTGAAACAGGTTGTCTTCATTCACCGCGTACAGATACCTGCGGTTGGGATGCACGATCAGGAACGAGGGGTTGCTGGTATCGGCCACCACACCCAGCGGCGTCAGGCGAGGGGGCGAAGCTTGGAACTTCCAGGCATAGATGCCTTTGCCGCTATGCTGCGTATAAGTCCCCACATACACGATGGCATCGGTCTGGGCGCCGGCGGGCGCAATCAGCCCCGCCGCCACCGCGGCAAGGCCCAGAAGAATCGGCACTCTCATGGTTTTAGTGTGTACGATTCGTGAGCGATCCGCCAGTGAGCGGGGCCGGCACGCCCGCGGCCGGCAGCCACACTGCCAGCCTCCATTCACCGCGGAGACACGGAGAGCACGGAGACTACGCAGAGAAACACATAAATTCTTCTCCGCGCTTCCTCCGATCTCTCCGTGTCTCCGCGGTGAGGTCTATGCCTGCCCGATCCCCGGCGCCGGATCTCTTCACTGCTTGATCACGGTCCCGTCCGCCCGCCGGATCTCTCCCCAGCCGCCGTTCAGATTACCGCGGCCCCCCGTGAAGGGCGCTTTGGCGGCGGCCTGTTCGTCGATCTCGATGCCCCATCCGGGCTTCTCGCTCACCCACAGGTATCCATCTTTCCATTCCGGGCAGCCCTGGAAGATTTCCTTGGTGCGGTCGTTGAACGGCGAGTACTCCTGGATGCCGAAGTTGTAGCTCACCAGGTCGAGCGTCACGTTGGCCATATGGCCCACCGGCGACACATCGCCGGGACCGTGCCAGGCGGTTTTCACCCCGAAGTTCTCGGCCAGGATGGCGATCTTGCGCGCCGGCGTGAAGCCGCCGGCCTGCGACACGTGGACACGGATGTAGTCGATCAGCCGCTCGGCGATCAGCGGCTGCCACTCGTGCGGGCTGTTGAAGAGCTCGCCCATGGCCAGCGGGGTAGCGCAGTTCTGGCGGATCTGCCGGAAGTAGGCGATGTCTTCGGGCGAGAGCGGGTCCTCCAGGAAAAACATCTTGAATTTCTCGGCATCCTTGCAGAACTGCACCGCCTGGTTGGGCGAGACCCGCTCGTGCATGTCGTGCAGCAGCTCCACCTCGTCGCCCAATTCCTTGCGGCAGACTTCGAACAGCTTGAGCGCGCGGCGGAGGTACACGGCCGGCTCGAAGACCGGCTTATCGTGCAGGGCCTTCACCGCGGTCTCGCCGCGCCCGCCCCCGCTGCCGTAACCGGCCATGCCCGGCACCCCCACCTGCACGCGGACCACCCGGAAGCCCTGCGCCATGTAGCGTTTCGCGGATTCCACGGTGTTGGGGTAATCGGCGCCATCGGCATGCCCGTAGGTCAGCGCGGCCTCGCGGCACTTGCCGCCGGCAAGCTGGTACACCGGCATCCCCGCCTGGCGGCCCTTGATGTCCCACAGGGCCTGGTCGATGCCGCTCAGGGCGTTGTTCAACACCGGGCCGTTCTTCCAGTAGGAGCTGTCGTAGCAGGATTGCCAGATGTCCTCGATGCGATCGGTGGTCTTGCCCAGCAGAAACGGCTTGAGGTAGCGCTCTACCGCCGGCTTGACCAGGTCGGCGCGCTGCGTGAAGGTGGCGCAGCCGTAACCGTAGAGGCCGGCCTGGTCGGTGGTGATCTTGACCACGGTGAGCCGCACGCCGGCGGGCTGGCACTCGATCACCTGGATATCCTTGATCTTGGGAACGGGCACTCCGCGGGCTGCTTTGGCGGACTGTTCCTGAGCGTGCTGTTCGCGCGGGCCGGCCAACCCCAGCAGACCGGCTGCGCCGATGGTTTCGAGCAGATGGCGACGTTTCATAGCGAGTGCTCCTCTTGTACCTAGATTGCTTCCCTTTGGGAACGGCCCTGGAAAACGTAAGCATACAGCAACCCCGCCAGCGACACCAGGGGGGCGCGCCAGCAGCGCCCGCAAAACGTGCCCAGCCCTGGGCCAGGACTGCCCGGGCGGACTGTCGCGGGTCGCGAAAAATAGGTGGTGGGTCAGTTTCCGAGTGCGCCGTGATTCAGGAGCGATCCATAAACGCGCGCCACATGTCGAGCAGTTCGAGCAGTAAACCTGGCCGACAAACCGCAGCTACGCATCTTCGGTTTCGAAGCCTTTTATCGGGCTAGCCGTAGTTGCTCCGTTCTCAACAGCATTCGAGACTGTGCTTAGGCTGCATCTTTCCGTGGGAATCGGAATCCCGTTGATGTGCCCCCTTTCAAATTGCAGTGCTCGGTCGCTGCTAGTGGAGCGCTTCGTGGGCTACTCCGCGGTGGCCGGGTCAATCACCGATCGAATTCGTGAGATCCGGTTGGCTGGGAAACCACCATGCGGGGCGCGCTCACGGACCATAGTCTTCATCAGGGGCCACGTAACACAATAGATCTTGTCGTCCCTGACGTAGATCTGAACCCACTGTATCCGAGATCCCGTCTCTCGCAGCACGCCGCACGATTTCTGAGAGATCGCCTGCAGTTGCAGCGCCGGCAGCTTGCCCGCTCCTCGAATGTCTCTTTCAATGACGAACTTCGGCATCGTGATACGCCAGTCTTTCTCAACCGGGCCGTTCGCTTCTCTCCGACTTTTGAAGTCGCCGCCCAGGTGTGAGACACGCGAAAGTCCCATGGTCTGCGCCGTGTTGCCCCCCAACGCCGACCGGCCCCCGCTAACACAATGGAAAAGGACATTCTTGCCGGAAGAGAACACGGGATTGTGATACAGCAACTTGAGGTACCAATTTGGCACCTCAAGTTCAGGTTATGGTGGGCCGTCGCTACCTGTTATGGTGGCCGTCGCTACCTGCTGTACGCCTTCACTGAGCTGGGCGTGGCCATGCTCTCTTCGGTGCTCAACAGTGACCGCGCCGTACAGATGAACATCGTTATCATGCGCGCCTTCGTCAAGCTGCGCGAAGTACTGGCCACAAACAAAGCCCTGGCCCAAAGAATCGAACAGATGGCCGCCACCCAGAAAGACCATGCCGCGCTGTTCGATATTGTGATTAAAGATATCCAAGCTTTAGACCAAAAAACCAAAAGTTCAGCAAAGAAATCCGCCGCCTGAAGGCCCCGCGCCAGCGCAAGCCTCGCATGGGATTCCACGTTCCCGACGAAAACTAGCCGCTCCGCTGAGACGCCGCTGAGCACTGCCGCACCCTCAAGCGCCGGCACACCGCGTCTCCGCATCTCTGTCAAGCATGTTCTCCCCCGGTCTCAGGCGACGCCCCCGCCGCGACATGATTTCGATTCCCCCGCTTCCAGTGGTAAAGTGATTCCTTCGGGTGGCCCTGTCGCCAAAGCCGGATAGGAGCAATCTCTATGTTCGTTCGACGTCGTTGGCTGGTTTTCTTCACGGCGCTGTGCCTGGTGGCGTTGCTGGCGCTCGCGGTGTATGCCCAGCAAGTGAATTCCGGGGGCCAGTACCCCGCCAGCTTGCTGGCTGGCCTGCAATGGCGCGATGTGGGTCCTCTGCGCGGCGGGCGCTCGTACGCCGTCGCGGGGCACGCCAGCCAACCCGACACTTTTTATTTCGGCTCGGTGGGCGGCGGCGTGTGGAAGACCGAGAACTCCGGCCACACCTGGCTCCCCATTTCCGACGAAGGCATTCCCATCGGCTCGATCGGCGCCATCGCGGTGGCCCCCTCGAATGCCAACGTGGTCTACGTGGGCACCGGCGAGCCCGATATCCGCAGCCAGCACTCCTACGGCATCGGCATGTTCAAATCCACCGACGCTGGCAAGACCTGGACCCACATCGGCCTGGAGGCCACCCGTCAGATCGGACGCGTGGCGGTCGACCCGGCCAATGCCAATCGCGTATATGTAGCCGCCCTCGGCCATGTCTACGACCCCAACCCCGAGCGCGGGGTCTATCGCTCGACCGACGGCGGCGCCACCTGGAAGAAGATCCTGTCCAAGGCCGGCGACCCCGACAATGTCGGCGCCATCGACTTGGCCATCGACCCCAAGAATCCACGGGTGATCTACGCTTCGCTGTGGGCCACTCGCCGTCCGCCGTGGTCGGTCTACGCGCCTTCCAACCTGCCCGGCGGCGGTCTGTATAAATCCACGGATGGCGGCGACACCTGGAAGCAGCTCTCCGGCGGGCTGCCCACCGACCAGTTCGTCGGCAAGATCGGGATCGCCATTTCGCCCAGCAACCCCAATCGCCTGTGGGCCGTGGTGGACGATACCGGCGGCCCGGTCGCGCTGAGAGGCGGAGGCGGTGGAGGTGGCGGCGGCGGTAGAGGCGCAGTGGCCGGCGGACGCCGCGGCGGCGGTGGAGGCGGCGCCGGAACGGGGGCGCCCTCTGGGCCCGGCGGCGGAGTCTACATCTCCAATGACGCCGGCGCCACCTGGAAGCTGGTCAACTCCGAGAACCGCCTGTGGGGCCGCGGCTGGTACTTCGGCTCTGTGGCCGTCGATCCCACCAACCCCGACCGCGCCTACGTCATCAACACCGCCACTTACATGACCACCGACGCCGGCAAGACCTTTGTCCCCATCAAAGGCGCGCCCGGCGGCGACGATTATCACCAGATGTGGGTCAATCCCAAGGACGGCAACCGCATGGTGCTCTCGAGCGATCAGGGCACCGTGGTCAGCGTGGATGGCGGCAAAAGCTGGAGCACCTGGTACAACCAGCCCACCGCCGAGATCTATCACGTGGCCGCCGACAATCGCTTCCCCTATTGGCTCTACGGCGCGCAGCAGGATTCGGGCGGCGTGGGCGTGGCCACCTGGTCGCGCGAGGGCGTGCTCTCGTTCCGCGATTGGGAGCCCACCTGCGAGGCCGGCGAAAGCAATACCGTCCTCCCCGACCCCGACGATGGCAACATCCTCTACGGTGGCGGCGCCGGCCGCTGCGATCAGCACTTCAACACCGCCGCGTCCCTGGGAGGCCAGTTGCCTCCGCCGGATGACAACGATCCGAACCGCAAGACCTGGACCCTGCCGCAGGTCTTCTCGCTGGCCGATAAAGCCCTCTACTACGCCAATCAGTTCGTGATGCGTTCGCGCGACCGCGGCCGCACCTGGGAGAAAATCAGCCCCGACCTGGCGCGCGTGAATCCGCCCGTGCCCGCCACGCTCGACCCGGCGACTGCCAAGGACATCGACGAGGTCATGACCGATCGCTTCGGCGTGGTCTATACCATCGGCCCCTCGCCGCTTCAGGCCACCACCGTGTGGGTGGGCACCGACGATGGCTCGATCTACGTCACCGGCGACGATGGCAAAAACTGGAACAATGTCACCCCGCCGCCCATGACGGCCTGGAGCAAGGTCTCGCAGATTGAAGCCGGCCACTTCGATGCCGAAACCGCTTATGCGTCGGTCGATCGCCATCGCATCGCCGATATGAAGCCGTACATCTATCGCACCCATGATGGCGGCAAGACCTGGCAGAACGTGGTGGCGGGCATCCCCGAAGGCGCCTACGTCAACTCGGTCAAGGAGGACGCCCAAGCCAAGGGGCTGCTGTTCGCCTGCACCGAGCTGCGCGTCTACGTTTCATTCAATGACGGCGACCAGTGGCAGCCCTTGCAGAACAACATGCCGGTCACCTCGATCCGCGACATCGTGGTACACGGCGACGACCTGGACATCGCCACCCACGGCCGCGGCTTCTGGGTGCTGGATCAGATGAGCGCGCTGCGGCAGATCGCCGCGCAGGGAGCGCAGATCGTCACCGCCAACGCCTACCTGTTCAAACCCGGGGAGACCTACGCCATCCGGCAAGGCGGCATGAACGGCACGCCGCTGCCGCACGAGGAGCCGCAGAGGCAGAATCCGCCTTCCGGGGTGGTCGCCTACTACTGGCTCAAGACCGCCGCCCAGCAGCCGCTGAAGCTGGAATTGCTGGATAGCTCGGGAGCCGTGCGCGCCTGCGCCGCCAGCGACACGCCCGTGCGCCCGCCGGACACCGAAACGCTGAACGTGCAGGCCATCTGGCAACCACCCGCGCAGCCGCCCTCCGCCGCTGCCGGCATGCATCGCCACGCGCTCGGCGGCGCCGCGGGACGTGGCGGCGGTGGAGGCGGCTTCGGACGCGGAGGCGGCGCTCCGCCCGCGCCCGACGCATGCACGCCGGCGGGGGGAGCCAATCCCGACGCCGCGGCGGGGGTGCCCCCTGGGCCCGGTGGGGGCCGCGGCGGACGCGGCGGACGTGGTGGCCGTGGCGGCGGTGGCGGTGGCGGCGGCGGTTTCGGTGGACGCGGCGGCGCGGGAGGCCTGCAGTCGGGCCCCTACACCGTGCGTCTCACAGTGGACGGCCAGACCTACACCCAGACGGTGACCGTCAAGCCGGATCCGCGCGGCGCGCCCAAAGGCGCCACCGACGGCGGCGGCGGAGGCCAGTAGCGGCGTAGAACGCTAGTTTCCCGTCCCGCCGGATCTTTGATAACGCGCGACGGGGCCAAAATGGGGCAAACGCCCCATCCGATTCACCCGGGTTTTCATCGCGATTCGTGGGCCGCCGGCCCATAGGGACAGCCTGGACCGCAATCACTGGAATCAATCCGTCGCACGCCGGAGCGTTTTGCCCGGGCGCCAGGCCTGCCAGGGCGCCAGGCCTGCCAGGGCGAACCCCGGAGACTCAGTCCTGGCGGAGCGCCGCAATCGGGCCGGTCCGGCCCCGCGCCGCAGCCAATGGGCGGCGTTTCGGCAGCACCGGATTTGGTTACACCTTCAACCATGCCCCCAGGTCCCGGTTGAGTAACCCCTCCAACCTGCGGACATCGTGCCGGTAATACTCCACGAGCACCTCGCGTTCGCGTGGCTCCATGACCACCGCCCTCGGAGGCCGCAATGCCGCGGCCCGTAACTTCGGCATCCACGCGGGCGGGCACAACCTGCGCGCGGCCTGCCAGATTCCCAGACGTTTCAAGATGTAACCACCGGCCAGGGATCGCGGCACGCGCGCCTGGCGGTGCTTCTCCGAGGTATCTGGAGAAAACTCCGGCGACACCTCCAGAAACCGGAAGATGTCGGCGAGGACCTCCGTCTGACGGCCCCGGTAGTCTTCGTACAGACAAATGTGTACGCGCTCGCGGGGAAAGTGCTCCAGAAACCGCCGCACCTGCTCGTAGTAGAGGCCAAACTCCAGGAACGGATATGCCGGACCGAACCGGTGGGGACCGCCCCGCAGACCGGCTTCAACCTGGTCGCGGAACGGCCGCCCCACGATACCGCCGGTCAGCATGTGCTGGTACTGCGAGAAGGCGCGCTCCGCGGGGTCGCGCAACACCATCAGGATTCTGGCGCGGGGAATCTCAGCCGCGATGTTCGCCGCCGCGCTCTCCGACCACAGGTAAGAAACGCTGGCTTCCCCGATTGCCCGCGCCTCCCGCGCGTCCCGGAACAGCCGGCAGTACTGCTCCCATTCCAGCACCATCCCACCAAGACGTCTCTCGCGCATCGGACCGTCGAGGTATTTTCGAAGAGACTCCAGATCGCTCCGTACCTGATCCTGGTACTCGTCGCTGAAATTCTCCGGGCGGATCTCCGAAGCGAAGTAACACGGCTCCTTGATGGGACTCATGTAAACCTCCGGATGTTGATCCAGATAGTAATAGAGCGAAGTAGTGCCGGCTTTCGGCGCTCCCACGATGAAGAAATTGGGCAGAGGCCCGTCCAGCGGCTGCATGGCGCTGGGCCGCAGTATACCCCCAAGCTTCCCAGATCCGGCAATCCGGACTCAAGTCTTAACAGATGCTACAGACGATCCGGGGAGGGTGGCGGGACAGGCCAAGCGCCATCCTGTAACCTTCGGCCGCCCGGCCACAATTCACAATTGCTTTACAATCCGGGAGCCCTGAATCCGGTGCGCGGCAGGTACCATGGCGATAGACGAATCGTGGCTACACTTCTGGTTGTCCGGCATTCCGTATCGACCAACCGCCGCCCATGGCCGGGGGTTGATTTTTGCGAGCGCATCGCCTCGGCCGTTCTTCTGGCGGCCGGCAGTCCAATCCTGGCCGCCGGCATGGCGGCAGTCGCGTTGCTCTCCGGCCGCGCGCCTCTGATCGCCCACCGGCGTGTGGGATGGCGCGGCTCGACACTTTGGATGCTGAAATTGAGAACCATGTGGGACCCGCAAAGGCGTGGACCAAAACGTGGAGGCTGGATCGAGTATATCGACGATGAAACCGGCCCTCAAGATAAGGCGGCCGCCGATCCAAGGGTACCCAACTGGTTCTGCCGCTTCTGCCGCCGGCATTCGATCGACGAGATCCCACAACTGTGGCATGTCTTACGGGGCGAGATGGCTCTGGTCGGCCCGCGCCCTTTGACCCGTCGCGAGTTGCGGCTGCACTACGGCCCCGACAGCGCCGAGTTGCTGGAAGTGAGACCGGGGCTGGCCGGATTGTGGCAAGTCTCGGGACGAAGCCGCCTGACTTACCCGCAGAGGCGCAAGTTGGATCTGCAATTTGTGCGGAACCGCTCGCTGGGCATGTATGTCCGCATACTGATGCAGGCCGTGGTGGAAGTTCTGCGCGGCGCAAATTCCTGGTAGGCGGCGCGGGAGACTCCGGCCTCCTGAGGTCTAACGCCTGTCTAACCCGCAACATTGGATCAGTTGAGGAATTTGATGAGCCATCTCTGGCTTGCCTCACCTCAGCTTCGGCCACGCTGTCCTGTCAGATAGATCTCGTCGTAAATGCAGCCAACCCGATGCTTCGTGACTTACCGAAGGACCGCTCAGACTTGCGAGGTTTCCCGAGCCACTCCGGTGGCCAGAAGAATCGCGAGCGTGCTGGAGACATACCTTTGTGAAGCAAACGATTACGTGGATTATCAGCCGGCTTTCCCGATACCACCAGAACTCAAACCGGCACTGAACATATCGGGAAGAAGTGGACCTGCGGCGATGGTGGAACAAACGGTTCCAAAGACGGCGTTCAACTTGAGCTATGCGCCTGTACGGCCGGTGGGGTGAGGGCGGAGGCGCAGTGAACCATTTGGGGACCCCAAGAACATTGGGGTAAAACAGTAGTTCTGCCAAGATCGCAACTTCGCAGACCGACCC
>JBKQPR010000354.1:0-4470 GCA_052144935.1 Bryobacteraceae bacterium | reverse complement strand
GGCGAGGGATTCCAGGGATTTCGGCATCATCATGAAGGTGGCCTCCTGCCCTAGCGTAGTATATACGCAAGGATTAACGCCACAAAAATAGGAATCCCGCCGATCCTCACTTTTATGTCGCACACCCATTGAAACGATGGGGGTTGCAGTGGCGCTGGCGGCGTGGTATGCTTCGGAAAAACCGCACCGATGCCCGGTACTGCCTCTACGCAAGCGCGCTTTTTTCGCTTCGGCCCTTTCGAACTCGACGTTCGCGCCGCGGAGTTGCGCAAGCACGGCATCCGCATCAAGCTGCGGGAGCAACCCGTGCAGATCCTCCTCATGCTGCTCGATCATCCCGGCGAGGAGGTGCTGCGTGAGGAGATCCGCCTCCGGTTGTGGCCCAACAACACCATCGTCGAGTTCGATCACGGCATCAACGCGGGCATCCAGGAGTTGCGGGATGCCCTGGGAGAATCGGCCGATAAGCCGCGGTGCGTCGAGACGGTCGCGCGCCGCGGTTACCGGTTTCTGGGAGAAGTGGTGCGGGTCGGTGAGCCACAGGCCGAGCCCGTTGCGGCTTCCGTGGAAGCCCTGGATGTTGCCGCAGGCGCTCTCGCCGGCCGGGTCCTCTCCCACTACCGCATCCTCCACAAGCTGGGCGAAGGCGGCATGGGGGTGGTCTACCGCGCCGAAGATCTAAAGCTCGGCCGCCAGGTGGCGCTAAAGTTCCTGCCGTGCGGCGTGGGCGAATTGCCCGAGTCGACCTTGCGGCGGTTTGAGCGCGAGGCCCGCGCTGCCTCGGCGCTGAACCACCCAAACATCTGCACCATCCACGGGCTGGAGGATCTCGGCGGGCAACCGGCGATCATCATGGAGTTGGTGGAAGGCGAAACTCTGGCGGCGCGGCTGGCCAAGGGTCCTCTGCCGCTGGACGAGGCGGTGGCGCTGGCGGTGCAGATCGCCGGTGCGCTGGCAGAAGCCCACCGCCGCGGCGTGGTCCATCGCGACCTCAAGCCGGCCAACATCATGCTGACAGGGACCAAAGGGCGCTCCGGCGCGAAGGTGTTGGATTTCGGGCTGGCGAAGATGGAGCAGCCGGTGGCGGGGCGCCCACTGGGCCCGGCCGATGCGGAGACGGTGACGGAGCGGGGCGCGATCGTGGGCACGCTGCACTACATGTCGCCCGAGCAGGTGGAAGGCAAGGAGGCGGACGCGCGCAGTGACATTTTCTCGTTCGGCCTGGTGCTGTACGAAATGGTGACCGGGAAGCGCGCATTCGAAGCGCCCAGCCGGGCCGGCGTGATCGCCGCGATACTGGAGCGTGAGCCGCCCTCGTTCGAGCCCGCGGGGTTGAACCGCGTGGTGAGAGCGTGCCTGGCCAAGGACCCGGACGACCGCATTCAAAGCGCGCGCGATCTGAAGCGCGACATCGAATGGAGCGTTTCCGGGAGTGGGGCGGCCGCGGCTGCGCCGCGCACGGCCAGGAAGTGGATCCCGTGGACTGCGGCAGCGGTCTTCGCGGTGGTGGCGTTCCTGATTTGGCTGCGCATGGGACCGGCCGCCCCGACTCCGCGTTTGGCACTCACCATCGCCCCGCCGGCCGACGCTCCCTTGCGGCCGGCGCGAAGCCACGTCGCGAACCCCGAGATCTCGCCCGACGGTTCTTCGGTGCTGTACGCCGCGCCTAGCTAGTGGACTTTGGGTGCGACGTTTGGATTCTCTCGAACCTGAATTGCTGCGCGGGTCACAGGATCGCCTCGATGCGCCATTCTGGTCCGCCGATTCCAAGGTGGTCGTGTTCCGAACGCCTCGTGGGCTTATCAGAATCCGCGTCCCGGACGGCGCTCCCGAACTGATCACGCGGTTTCAGGGCTTTGCGCGCGGGGGAACCTGGAGCGACAGCGGCACGATTCTGATCTCCCATCTGAATCGCCTGTACACAGTCCCGGCTTCGGGCGGTGACCTCAAGCTGGCGGATGTGCCGGGAATGAAGGCTGGGACTTACCGCTATCCTCAGTTCCTGCCAGAGAGTGACGATTTTCTGTTTCTGTTCGAACCGGATGAAGGGGAAGGCGCCGATGTCTGCCTGGCGACGCTGCACAATGGTAAGGCAATCAATCCCGTCCTCCTGATGAAGAACGAGACCGCCGCCAGCTACACGCCGGCGGGCGGCGGGCGCATCTTGTTTGTTCGGAACGATAACCTCTATTCGCAGAAACTGGATCGCAAGGGCAGGAGATTGGAGGGGGATGCGGAGCTGGTCCAACAGGGTGTAGCCTCGGTACCGGGACTTGATGTCAATCGCGCCTTCTTTTCGGTTTCCCTCTCCGGAGTGATGGCATGGCGGCCCGGAAGAGCCGCGCTCAATCAGGTGACCATCTTGGACCGCCAGGGCAAGGAGGTCAGCACGGCGGGCTCGGGAGGCCCGATCCAATCGCTCGCACTCTCACCGGATGAGACGCGATTGTTGGCCTCCGGCGACGACTCTTGGCTGCTCGATCCCGGCCAGTCCGGCCGCCAGAGCTTAGGAAGGGGTTGGTCCTGGGATCTCTGGAGTCCCGACGGATCGCGCCTAGTCGGATATCGGGGCCGCTCGGCCCTCTTGGGGGAGCGACCTGTCGACGGCACGGGCGGGATTCAAGTGATCGGGCACCTGCCCGGCGACATAACCAGCTTGCAAGACGTTTCACCAGACGGCAGACAGGTCCTAGCAATGGCGTCAACCGGCGGTATCCTTGCACTGGGCCTTGAAGGGCCAGAGCGGGATCGGGACCCAAAGCCGGTCGTTCAGGTGGCGGGCCAGTACGTCCGCGGTACCCACTTCTCTCCAGATGGGCGGTGGATCGTCTATTCAGCGGACTCGGGGTCGAGTCCGGACCAGGGGATCTACGTGCAGCCGTATCCCGGCCCTGGATTGCGGAAACAGATTGCCAGCGAGAGCGGCTTTCCCGTCTGGCGCAAGGATGGTAAGGAGATCGTGATTGCCGACAATCGGGGTGTCTGGTCGGTACGTGTAGAGGCAGTGGGCGGCGGACTACACTTCAGCGCTCCGGAACTCCTGTTTTCCGGCCTCCGCTCTCCGGTTGGTTACGATGCGAGCGCCCGCCCTCTGGCCGTTTCGCGCGACGGCTCGCGCATCTACTTCGTGCAGGCGGTAGAGCAACCTGATTCCAACGTCATCAACATCCTGACGGGCTGGGCGGGCAAGTGATACCCGCCCGCCTCACTCCGACCACACCGCCAGTTGATTCCCGCCCGGATCTTCGAAGTGGAACCTTCGCCCACCGGGGAACGAAAACGCCGGCTTCACAATGCGGCCGCCCGCCTCGGTGACGCGCGCTTCCATGGCGGCCAGATCGGCGGCGTAGATCACCACTAGAGCGCTGGGGACCTGCCCGACGCTATCCGCCTTATAAAAGCCGCCGGCGATGCGGCCGTCCATGAAGCTGGTGTAGTCGGGGCCGTAGTCCTCGAAGGTCCAGCCGAAAACGGCCTGGTAGAACTGCCGCGTTCGGGCGATATCGGTGGCGGGAAACTCGATGTAATCGATCCGCTTGTCGTTGGGTTTGTTGTTCGGAGTGTCGCTCATGCAGCCGATGTTACTTCGCCACCCATCGCTGGCGATTGGAAAAAACGGCCATCGGCGTGCGCGCCCTGGGGTGCGGTCGGCGTGCGGCCGGAGAATTCGCGGAATTCGTGGATGAAGTGGGCCTGATCGTAATAGCCGCAATCGAGCGCCAAGTCGGCGAGTGCGCGACGATTGGTGGCGAGGCGCTCCTGCGCGTGCCGGAAGCGCAGCACGCGGGCCAGGAACTTGGGCGGCAGGCCGGTCCGTTCCAGGCAGACACGGCGCAATTGCCGGGGACTCAGACCGGCGCGTCCAGCCAATTCGTCCATGGAAACCGCCCCGCGCCGCCGCTCCATCCAGGCCAGCGCCCGCTCCACCAGGCCGGGTTCCGCGGGCGCGGGGACGGTGGCCTCCACGGCCTGGATCGCCTGCGCCGCCGATCGGGCCTCCGCCAGTTGCCCGGCCAGCCGCCCGGCCCGCGCGCCCCACAGATCGTCCATCGGCAGCAGAAGGTCCGTCAGGCGGTCGGCCGGCGCGCCCGCTAGCGCGCTCCACATGCCGGGCCGGAACCGCACTCCGAAAAGGCGCTGGCCGTCTTGGAGTGGGAAGTCGCGCCAGCCCGTCATGGGGCCAACCAGCACCAGATCGCCGCCGGTGAACAGGATGTCCGCGCACCCATCCGGCGTCACGCGGTGCAGTCCGCCCCTGGCATGTCCGATCCAGCAGCACTCGATGGCGGATCGCCCGCGAGCGCAAAATCGCTCCCGGCCGCAAGCTGCGCGTCGATTGCACGGTGGTGGAAACCAACATCCATCACCCCACCGACAGCAGTCTGTTGGGCGATGGCGTCCGCGTCCTGATCCGCGTGATGAAGAAGGTGAACGAAGTTGCCGAGGGAGCGGGTACGCAACTGCGGGACC
>JBKQPR010000353.1:0-6592 GCA_052144935.1 Bryobacteraceae bacterium | reverse complement strand
ACCGTGGCAGCCCGGCCTTCTCCAGCACATTCCGCTCCAGGTATTGCTTTTCCAGCATCGACAACTGCGCGGCGGTCATCTTGCCGCGATAGGGGCGCAACTGGCGGTCGAGTTCCTGGCGCGAGGCCAGCAGCGATTCCTCGGTTTGCACGGTGCGCGCGGTGGCGATCATCTTCTCTTCCAGCACCGTCAGGCGCTGCTCCAGCGCTTCCAGGTCGTTGATGTGCTGCGCCACTTCTCCGGCCAGCTTGTGGAGCGTCGCGCCAATTTCTTCGAAGCCCGCCCGCATGGCCTCGGCGTTGCGCAGCAAGTACGCTCCCAGTTCCTCGGCGCTGAAGGGCGGCGCGGCGGGCTGCTGGCGCCGCGCGGGCTCCCCGCCCGCCATGATCTGCGCCTCGGTCAGGACGGCTTGCGCGCAGAAGGCCAGCGAGTTCACCATCCGGGTCTTCACCCTTCGGCTGCGCCACTTTTGGAAGGCCGCGTCGATGCCGCGCAGCACGGCTTCCAGCGGCACCTCGGCATTCTTCCAGCTTTCGATCAGCGCCCAATCGAGCGGCGAGAGCAGGAACAAACTGGTGCCCCGCGCGCGCTGGAAGTGCTCCTCGATTTCGGTGAAGTAGTTGTAGTAATTCAGCGGGGCGCTGTCGGCGCTCTCCGCCCCCGGTTGCGTTCCCATATCATTTCCAGGCCTTCCAGCGTGAGATGCTCATCCACCGTCCGGAGGTAACGCGAGCCGCTCGCGATCAAGTGGGCCTGGCCTCCGGTGGCGATGGCTTTGGTCTCGGGGCCGAGTTCGGCGATCATACGTTCCAGGATGCCGTCGATCATCCCGATGGTTCCGAAGTACAGCCCCGATTGCATGCTGGCCACGGTGTTGGTGCCCACCACGTTGGCGGGCGCGCGGAACTCCACCTGCGGCAGGCGCGCGGTCTTGCGGAAGAGGGCCTCGATCGAGATCCCCACTCCTACGGCGATGGCGCCGCCCAGATACTCGGCGTCCTTCGAGATCACGTCGAAGTTGATGGTGGTGCCCAGGTCCACGATCACGCACGGTCCGCCGTACTTGTAGAAGCCCGCCACGCCGTTCACCAGGCGGTCGGCGCCCACTTCGCTGGGGTTGTCGTAACGGATGGCCAGCCCAATATCGGTGCGCGGCCCCACAAACATAGCTTCGGTGTGGAAGTAACGCTGCGCGGTGAAAGCCAGGGTGCTGTCGATAGGCGGCACCACGCTGGAAATAATCATGCCATCCACGGTCGAGATGTCCAGCCCAGCGGGCGAGAAGAGGTTGCGCAGCAGGATGCCCCATTCGTCGGCGGTCTGCTCGTGGACCGTGCGCAGGCGCCACTGGCTGACCAGCTTGCGGTCTACAAACGCTCCAATCGTGATATTGCTATTGCCTGCATCAAGAGCCAGCAGCACGTACGCCTCCCGCCACAATCAGGGTAACGGTTCCATCGTCTTTGCGCACCATCAGGTATCCGGAGGGGTCGAGGCCGGCGGTGGTGCCAACGATTGTGCCGCCCGGCTGCTCCACCGTCACGCGCCTGCCGCAGGCGTAACTGGAGGCATGCGTGAAGAGGCGCAGGATGGTTTCGCCGGATTCGGCGGCAAACGAGTCGATGGCCGCGAGCAGCGCGATGAGGATTTCTTCGCGCGCGATGGCACGGCCGGCGTGGAGGCGTAGCGAGGTGGCCTCTCGGGCAAGCTCGGGCGGGAACGCGGTGTGGTTCACGTTGATGCCGATACCGGCAATCGCGCGGCCGTCGACAAGCTGCACCAGGATGCCGGCCACCTTGCTGCCGCCCAGCAGCAGGTCGTTGGGCCAGCGCAGATCCGCGACCAGGCTGGTGGCCTCGACGATGGCGTGCTGCGCGGCGAGGCCCAAAGCCAGGGTGAGGAAGGGCGTGGGTTCCAGGACCACCGAACAGTAGATGCCGTGGCCGGGTTCGGAGTGCCAGGAGTGGCCGTGGCGGCCCTGGCCGGCGGTTTGCCGGTCGGCCAGCACCACCGCCCCCAACTCCAGGCCCGCGGCTGCCAGCATGGTGGAATCGATCTCCGGGTGGTATTCGATGCGCCGCTCGGGGAAGGCGCTGCGCAGGCGGGCCATGTCCATCAGGCGGGCTCCAGGCTGGCGGAATCCGGGCCCGCGGCGGCCTGCACCGGAGTGGCCAATGGCCTGTCCCACCACAGTACATCGGCGGCGTGGCCGTGGGATCGATTTCCCGGGTTTGAATGCGCCGCGGCAGGGAAGGCGGCGCGCAGGCGGGCCATGTCCATCAGGCGGGCTCCAGGCTGGCGGAATCCGGGCCCGCGGCGGCCTGCACCGGACAGGCCGATGGCCTGTCCCACCGCAGTACATCGGCGGCATGGCGGGGGACTCGATTTCCGGGGTTTGAGTGCGCCGCGGCGGGGAAGGCGCTGGGGAGGCGGGCGATGTCCATCAGGCTGGCTCCGGGCTGGCGGAATCCGGGCCCGCGGCAGCCTGCACCGGACTGGCCAATCGCCGGTCCCACCACAGTACATCGGCGGCATGGTGCTGGGCCCGATTTCCGGGGTTTGAATGCGCTGCGGTGGGGAAGACGGCGCGCAGGCGGGCGATGTCCATCAGGCTGGCTCCGGGCTGGCGGAATCCGGGCCCGCGGCGGCCTGCACCGGACAGGCCAATGGTCTGTCCCACCACAGTACATCGGCGGCATGGCGGGGGACTCGATTTTCGGGGTTTGAATGCCCTGCGGCGGGGAAGGCGCTGCGCAGGCGGGCGATGCCCATTAGGCCAACTCCAGGCGGAAGCTGATGTCCATGGCGCGGGCGGAGTGAGTGATAGCGCCGCTCGAAACGAAAGCGGCGCCGGCCTCGGCGTAAGCGCGGATGTTCGCAAGCGTGATGCCGCCGGACAACTCGACCGTGGCGCGCCCGGCGATGCGGCGCACCCATTCGGCGGCCTCGGCCGGCGTCAGGTTGTCGAGCAGCAGATGGTCGGCGCCGGCCTCTAGCGCTTCGGCGAGTTCGGCGGGGGAGCGGACTTCGACCTCGATGGGGATTCCGATGGGCAACCCACTGGAGCGGGCCCGCTCGATGGCGTTGCGCACACTGCCCGCGGCGGCGATGTGGTTGTTCTTGATCAGCACGGCGTCGTAGAGTCCCATGCGGTGATTGGTGACGCCACCGGCGGCGGCGGCGGCCTTTTCCAGAGCCCGCATTCCGGGGGTGGTCTTGCGCGTGTCCAGGACGCGGCAGCCCGTGCCCGCCACGGCGTCCGCGAACTGGCGGGCCAGCGTGGCCACGCCGCTCAAGCGTTGGAGAAAGTTCAGCGCCACCCGCTCGCGCTCCAGCAACAGGCGCGCCGGGCCGGAAATCCTCGCGAGGATGTCGCCCTCGGCGCACTGGTCGCCATCGCGTTTGAGCTTCTCTACGGGCTGGTCGTAGATTTCGTCGAGCAGCGAGAGGCCGGCGACGACCAGAGGCTCGCGGGCCAGGAAATGGCCGCGCGCAAGTTGCGCTTCGGGAATGCAGGCGCGAGTGGTGATGTCGCCGGGGCCGATGTCTTCTTCGAGGGCCAGGCGGACGATGGGGGTCATAGGTGCGCCGAGTTGGCAGGCGAAAGCGCCTGCCCCACTAGTCTCGCGGTGAACGACTTGGTTCTCCGCCTCATAGCGCGTCGCCTCATAGCGCGCCGTCGATCTTCCCCAACTGCTCCCGGTAGTTGGCCAGTTTCTGCCGGAGGCTCTCGACCACCTGCGGCGGCGCCTTGCTCAGGAACGTCTGGTCATTCAACTGGCGCTCGGAATTGGCGATGTTCCTGGCGAGCTGCTCGCGATCCTTCTCCAGGCGCTTGCGCTGAGCCTCTTCCTGCTGTTGCGGAACGTGCAGGACCAGGTCGAACTGGGCGGTGGAGCGGATGGATGGCGCTTTGGGCGCCGCATCGGCTTGGAATTCCAGGGTCACGTTGGCCAGCTTTTGGATGGCGCCCGCGTGGCGGCGCGCCACCTCCAGCGCCGAATTGCGCGAATACAGCGCGCCGGCAAGCTGCTGTTTGGGGTCGAGCTTGCCTTCGGTGCGTAGCGTGCGCGCCAGCGTGACAACCTCCTGCAGGATGGCGATCTCGCGCTCAGCCTCGTAGTCGGTGACGTCCTGGCGATACTGCGGATAGGGCGCCACGGCGATGGAGACGGGGCGGGTGCGGCGGTCGGTGGCCAGGCGCTGCCACAGCTCCTCGGTGAGGAAGGGCATGGCGGGGTGCAGCAGGCGCAACGCGGTCTCGAAAGCCGCCAGCGTGTTGCGCCATCCCGCGTTCAGACCGGAGGCTTCCTGGAAACGCAGCTTCTTCAACTCCAGGTACCAGTCGCAGAACTCGTGCCAGAAGAAGTGCCACAGCATCTGGGCGGCTTCGTGGTAGCGGTAGTTTTCCAGCGCGCGGTTGACCTGCTCGGCACAGTTGTTCAGACGGCTGAAGATCCAGCGATCCTCGATGGGCACTTCGAGCGAGGCGCCATCGGCTTCGGCCAGGAAGCTTTCCAGGCTGACGGGCAACCAAGGCTCTACACCCGAGCGCTCCATATTCAGGAACAGGAAGCGGGCCGCGTTCCAGATCTTGTTGGCGAAGGCGCGCGCGCTTTCCATGCGCTCTTCGGTGAGCACGATGTCGGTGCCCGGCGCGGCGCCCTGCAGGAGAGCCATGCGCACGGCATCGGTGCCATACTTCTCGGTAACCACCAGGGGGTCCACCACGTTGCCGCGGGTCTTGGACATCTTCTGGCGGTCGGCGTCGCGCACCAGGCCGTGGATGTAGACCTGGCGGAAGGGCACGTCGCCCATGAATTCGATCCCCATCATGGCCATGCGGGCCACCCAGAAGAACAGGATGTCGAAGCCGGTGATCAACAGGGCGGTGGGGTAGTAGACGGCCAGATCCTCGGTGGCATCCGGCCAGCCGAGCGTGGAAAAGGGCCAGAGGGCGGAGCTGAACCAGGTGTCGAGCACGTCCGGATCCTGCGTGAGATGGGACGAGCCGCAGCGCGGGCAGGTAGACGGGGCCTCGCGCGCCACCACGATTTCGCGGCACTCGCCGCAATGCCACGCCGGAATGCGGTGTCCCCACCAGAGCTGGCGGGAGATGCACCAGTCGCGGATGTTGTACATCCATTCGTTGTAGGTCTTGACCCAGTTGGCGGGGATGAATTCGATGCGGCCGGTTTCGACGGCGTGGATGGCCTTTTCCGCCAGGGGCTTGGTCTTGACGAACCACTGGGTGGAGACGAGCGGCTCGACCACGGTCTTGCAGCGCTGGCAAGTGCCGAGGCTGAGGGTGTATTTTTCGACTTTGGCGAGTGCGCCGAGGGCTTCGAGCGCAGCCACCACGCGCTTGCGGGCTTCGAAACGGTCCAGGCCGGCGTAGGGGCCGGCGGCGGCGGTCATGGCGCCGTTTTCGTCGATCACCCGGATGCTGGGCAGGTTGTGGCGGCGGCCGGCTTCGAAGTCGTTGAGATCGTGCGCGGGGGTCACCTTGACCACGCCGGTGCCGAATTCGGGGTCGGCCACTTGGTCCAGGATGATGGGGATCTCGCGATCCATGAGCGGAAGCTGGACGGTCCTGCCGTGCAAGTGCCGATAGCGTTCGTCGGCCGGATTCACGGCCACGGCGGTATCGCCCAGCATGGTCTCCGGGCGGGTGGTGGCCACGGTGACGAACTGGCCGGGCAGGCCGTGGATGGGGTAACGGATATGCCACAGGTGGCCTTCGACGTCGTTGTGGGCCACTTCCAGATCGGAGATGGCGGTCTGGCATCGCGGGCACCAGTTGACCATGTACTCGCCGCGATAGATGAGGCCCTTTTCGTAGAGGCGGACGAAGACTTCGCGGACGGCGCGCGAGAGGCCGGGATCGAGGGTAAATCGCTCGCGGCTCCAATCGCAGCTTGCGCCGAGTTGCACCATCTGGCGCTTGATGGTGTCGCCGTACTGCGCCTTCCACTCCCAGACGCGGGCTTCGAACTTCTCGCGGCCCAGGTCGCGGCGGCTGATGCCCTCTTCGGCGAGCTTGCGCTCGACCACCATCTGGGTGGCGATGCCGGCGTGGTCGGTACCCGGAAGCCACAGAGTGTTGTCGCCGGCCATGCGGCGCCAGCGAATGGTGACATCGATTTCGGTGTGCTCCAGCATGTGGCCGATGTGCAGCGATCCGGTCACGTTGGGGGGTGGGATGACGAGCGAAAAGACGCGGCCGCCGGCTTTCGCGGAGGCACGGAAGATGCCGGAATCGATCCACCACTGAGCCCAGTGCGGCTCGAACCGCCGGGGCTCGTACACTTTTTCAATTTGCATGGGGAAAATACCAATATAACAAGGGGGCGGGAGTCAGAAGACAGAATGGCCGGCGGCCCGCCGGCATGGGACGGCGTGGGAGGTGGGTTTGGAGGGGCCAGAGCGGGTTCGTAGGGCCGCAAGCTGCGCGTCGATTGCACAGTGGTGGAAACCAACATCCATCACCCCACCGACAGCAGTCTGTTGGGCGATGGCGTCCGCGTCCTGATCCGCGTGATGAAGAAGGTGAACGAAGTTGCCGAGGGAGCGGGTACGCAACTGCGGGACC
>JBKQPR010000352.1:0-8843 GCA_052144935.1 Bryobacteraceae bacterium | reverse complement strand
ATGTTCTGGACAGTACGCGGGGCAAACGCCATCCTGGCTCTGCGATGCTGCCAAATCAACGGCCGCTTTGAGGATTACTGGGCCGCCCGCCGGGTGGCTTGATTTCCACTTCTATGTCGCGCACCCGGCAGGAGAGCGGGACCGGACGGCACAACCCGCCCGCTGCAGGCGTCGTAGGCGGAGGCGGGGGGATTGGATGGATCGAGGCGCGCGCGCAAGGTTGGGAGCATGTTGAGGGTCGCGGTTGACGCGGAGACACGGAGGGAAACGCGGGGGAAACAAGAGGTCGCGGATGCTGCGCCGGGGCGAGAGGTCCCCGTTGGGGAGCGACTGCGCGTGCGTAGAGAGCCTGTAGTTCCTTGGCAAGCCGAGGCGAGCCTGGGTCAAATTCAAATCGCGGGATTTGTGTCCTACGCGACTTTCTGCACTTTGCCGGAACGAATGCAGGAGGTGCAGACGCGGATGCGGCGGCTGGCGCCGTTGACCATCGCGCGCACCGATTGCAGGTTCAGATTCCAGCGTCGCTTTGTCACATTGTGGGCGTGGCTGATGCGGTTCCCGAACTGGGGTCCGCGGCCACATATCTCGCAAACTTGTGCCATGACAGTATTCTCCCTCGGCAGTAAAGATCAAGTATAGCAGGGGGTGAGGTTTTGGGGCAATTTGGGGTAATTGGGGCAATTGGGGCGCAGGCCTCTTCCCCTCCCAACCGCCTCCCCTGCCCCAGGGGTTTTCAAAGCTCTTGGTTCACGGCGGGAAGGCGGCCGGCCCGCCAACCCTACCGCGCCGTCCGCGCTACGGATTCCGCCGGCTCAGAGGCGACCCGGCGTTCCCAGGCGTTCCCAACCGTGCGGGCTTCTCCGGGTAGGCGACAAACGCTTACCGGGGAACTTGGTCTAGGCATTCGGTGTCCAACGCTCATTATGAGGTGTGCGGCTTCCAGCGCCTGTACTCGCGTAGCGGCTGTCCTCCTCGGCATGAGCGCGGTGGCCGCACAGCAGCGGCCTTCTGCAATCGACGCGGTTCACAGGACGGACTCCTCTCCGCATAGCGTGCAGTTTGTCACCGTGGACAAAGATGTCAAGCAGGAAGTTCTTGATTGGGGTGGCGGCGCGAGGCCGCTGATACTCCTGGCAGGTTCGGGAAGCACTGCCCACGTCTTCGACGGCTTCGCTCCAAAACTCACCTCGAAGTATCATGTCTATGGGGCCACACGCCGAGGCTTCGGCGCGTCGAGCCAGCCCGCCCCGTTAGTGGGTAACTACTCGGCCACGCGTCTGGGTGATGATGTGCTGGCTGTTATGGATGACCTCAGGCTCAATCGCCCGATACTGGCCGGGCACTCCCTCGCCGGCGAAGAGCTGAGTTCCGTTGGCAGCCGCTACCCCGAAAAGATAACTGGATTGGTCTACCTGGACGCCGGCTATGCATTCGCCTACTATGATCGTGCCCACGGAGACCTGTGGCTCGACATGATCGACTTCAGGAGGCGGATCGATGAGCTGCAGTCAGGCACGGGCGATCGAAGACGGCTTTGGCAGGACATACTGACGGACGTCTCGCATCTCGAAAGGCCATTACAGGAGCTGACGAACCAAATTGCGTCCATGCCAAGTCTGGAACTCCTCAGTCCATCGATAGAGCAATCCAGTTCGGCTGGCAGAAGCACACGGAGATTCATGTCCCGATACTCGCCATCTTCGCGATCCCACAGGTCCCCGACGCTCGAGCCATCGATCAAATAAACGCCTTCGAAGCCGGCCTGCCATCCGCCCAGGTTGTCCGATTGAAGAATGCCGATCACTTCGTCTTCAATTCGAATGAAGCAGACGTTTTGCGCGAGATGAATGCCTTCCTCGCAAAGCTGCACTGATGAAGGAAAGAGATCACATTGGAGGGGCAATTTCGTTTTTCAGGAAGAGTCCAGCGACGATCTGAAGATGCTCAGCCGCGCCACACTTGCCGGTGAGGCACACGGGGCGCCCATCCGAAAGTGAGGTGTGGGACTTCACATTGACGAAAAACGCCCTGCCCGCAGAAGTGCCAGCCGCAGTCGGGTCGGGCTTGTTTTAACGTTTATGGCTGGCAGGGCCCCTTGACCGCGGCCCGCGAATCCGGCATCTTAGAACAACGAGGAGACGCCTATGAGACGATTATTGGCTGTACTGGCGATTTGCGCATGCGCGGTTTTGGCGGCCGACATTTCGGGTAACTGGAAGGCGACCGCCGATGGACCCAATGGGGCCATGGAAAGAACGTTCACCTTCAAAGTGGATGGCAACAAGGTCACCGGCGAGACCACCAGCTCCATGTTGGGCAAGTCCACCATCACGGATGGCAAGGTGGAGGGCGACACCATCACCTTCAGCATCACGGCCAAGTTCGGCGACAACGACATGAAGATCGACTACAAGGGCAAGATCGGCGGCGACCAGATCAAGTTCACCTCGTCGAGCTCCGCGAACGGCGGCCAGTCCATCGAGTGGGTAGCGAAGAGAACCTCGTAGACGGAGCATCGAATAGCCGTAGTAGAGGACCTTGTTTTGGGCGACGGGCAGTCGTGATCAGGCGGTGTTCATGGCTCCACGTCGTCAAGAGTGATGGCGTCGCGGGAACTGTGCCAGATGCGCAATACCCGGACATGCTGCTCCTCTTCCCGGACATGAAAAATAATCCGGTACACCCCCCTGCCCTTGCCAAACAACAGATGGCGGGCAGGAAACCCAAGCTCCTCCGCTTCAGGAATGAGAGGGCAACGGGATGGGAACGCATCGAGGCTGATAATGGCTGCGAATAGACGGGTAAGCCATTTCCCGGCATGCATGGGGGCCGCTTCGCGGATGCGCTCAAACGCCGCGTAGGCATCGGCTTCCGCGGGAGCGGAAAGACTAACCCGGTATGCCATACCTGGCGCGCATCTCGTCAAACACCCGATCGGCTGGCTTCAACTCGCCGCGCTCCGCGCTGGCCATTCCCTCCTGAATCGCCGCAATGGTTTCCATATGGTGCAGGCGGTCTAGCAGCCGCTGGTAACCTTCGGCGTCCTGCACCACCAATTCCGCCTTGCCATTGACGGTCAGCACTTCCGGCGTATGGGTTTCCTTCAGCCGCGTAAAATGCGCTTCGTGGTTGCGCAGGAAGTCGGTCAAGGAGTGGCTTTCACGGGTATCAAGCATGGCTCGTCCTAACCATATTTTACTCATATAATTGCCGTGTTTCACGAGCAAGGACGATTGCACGCGCTTCGGCGCACGCGGTGGCGGCTGGTGTGGCGCCGAGCAGCCCGTGGCAAGCGCCGCTTCCTCACGGGTGCCCTCCGGGCCCGGCTTGGTAACGCTACCTCTGCCCGTAAGTCGCCGACGAGCCGTGCTTGCGGAAGTGATGCTTGTCGCGGAGGGCCTGCGAAATCGGGGTGGCGGCGGCGTTGATGGTGACGGTCATCCAGGCCATGGCGGCCAGCTCCTCCACAATCACCGCCGTGTGGGCCGCTTCCGTCACCGTGGCGCCCCAGCAGAAGGGCGCGTGGCCGGCTACCAGCACGGCCGGGCAGGAAAGCGGATCGCGCGTCCCGATGGTGCGGATGATCGCCACGCCGGTGTGGGCCTCGTACTCGGATTCCACTTCGCCGGCCGAAAGCGGCGGCGTCACCGGGATGGCGCCATGAAAATAGTCGGCGTGGGTGGTGCCGAAGCAGGGGATCTCGCGGCCCGCCTGCGCCCAGGAGGTGGCGTGCCGCGAATGCGTGTGCGCCACGCCGCCGATGGATGGAAACGCATGGTAGAGCGCCACGTGCGTGGGCAGGTCGGTGGATGGGCGCAGACTGCCCTCCACAATGTTGCCCTCCAGGTCCGTCACCACCATGTGGTCGGGTGTCATCTCGTCGTAGGGCACGCCGCTGGGCTTGATCACGATGAGACCGTGCTCGCGCGATATCCCGCTGGCGTTGCCGAACGTGTAGATCACCAGGCCGCGCAGCAGCAGCTCCAGGTTGGCTTCCAGTACTTCAGCTTTTAGCGTTTCCAGCATCTCGTCCCATTCTGGCGTGTGCGGCGATGCGGCGCAACTCCGGCAGCACGTCTCCGAATTCGGCGGGGTGCCCCTGGGTCCCCGAGCGGCGCGCCCCGAAAGCGAAATACAGTTTGTGGAAGAGAGAGTACAGATCCTCGCAGGTGTCGACGTCCGACCGCTGCGGCTCGACGGTTTCGTAGGCGGGGCACAGGGCGTCCTGGGCCTCTTCGATGCTGGCGAACGTGCCCGCCGCCAGAAAGGCGAAAATGGCCGATCCCAGGCTGGTGACTTCGCTCTTGGGCACCAGGATGGGCTTGCCCAGCACGTTGGCGTACACCTGGTTGAGCACCGGATTCTTTTGCGGAATGCCGCCGCCGTTGACGATGCGGCGCACCGGCACGCCGTGCTGCTCCATGCGCTCCAGGATCACACGGGTGTGGAAGGCGGTGCCCTCGATGGCCGCGAACAGCTCGTCCTGCGCGGTGTGGGTCAGGCGCCAGCCCAGCGTCACGCCGCTCAATTCGGGATTCACCAGCACGGTGCGGTCGCCGTTGTCCCAAGTGAGGCGCAGCAGGCCGGTCTCGCCGGCGCGGTAGTTTTCGAGACCCTTCGAAAGCACCGCCACGGTGGACCCGGCGCGCCGCGCGATGGCTTCGAAAATATCGCCGGTGGCGGAGAGGCCGGCTTCGATCCCGATGCGCTGGGGGTCGACCGAGCCGGGCACCAGGCCGCACACGCCGGGGATCAGTTCGGCGCGCTCGCCGATGGCGATGATACAGGTGGAGGTGCCCACCACGTTGACCACGTCGCCCAGCCGCACGCCTGCGCCGATGGCGTCCCAGTGGGCGTCGAAGGCCCCCACCGGAATGGGGATGCCGGCGCGCAGGCCTAGCGTGGCGGCCCAGTCGGGCGCGAGGTGGCCGGCGATCTGGTCGGAGGTGGCGTAACGGCCGGCGATCTTCGCGCGCACCCCGGCCAGCAGCGGATCGACGGCCGACAGAAACTCCTCCGGCGGCAGCCCGCCCAGCGAGGCATTCCACATCCACTTGTGGCCCATGGCGCAAATGCTGCGCGGGACGGCGGCCGGGTCCGTGATGCCGCACAGCACCGCCGCCACCATATCGCAATGCTCCAGGGCGGTCGAGAACTGCGCGCGCTTGTCGGGATTGTGGCGCAGCCAGTGGAGCAGCTTGGCGAAACCCCACTCGGAGGAATACGTGCCGCCGCACCAGCGGATGGCCTCCAGTCCGCGTTCGCGCGCGGCGGCGGTGATCTCGGCCGCTTCTTTCCAGGCGCGATGGTCGCACCAGAGGTAATAATCGTCGATGGGCTGGAGAAGCGCATCCACCGGAATCACGCTGGAGCCGGTGGTATCGAGCGCCAGTGCGTCGATGGCCTGGCCGTCGATCCCGGCCGCCTGCACGGCGCTGTGCATGGCTTCGGCCAGCGCGCGCATGTGGGCGGCATGGCTCTGGGTGGCGTAATCCGGATCGTCCTTCCTGCGCAGCAGCGGATACTCGCCGATGCCCGCGCCGAGACGGCCGCGGACGCTATCGAAGATGGAAACGCGAACGCTGAGAGTGCCGAAATCGGCGCCTGCGACGATGCTCATGAGCGCCTCTCTGGGCGGGCTCTGTATTCACCGCAGAGACGCCGAGAACGCGGAGGAAGCGCAGAGAAGAAAATAGAGGGTTTCTCTGCGTAGCCTCTGCGTTCTCGGCGTCTCTGCGGTGAATACAGAGCCCCGCTACACATGCTGGTGCACGTGCCAGCCCAAATACCGCGTGGCCGCCTCCCGGACCGCCGTGGATACCGAGGACAGATTGGCCGCCACGTGATGCTCGAATCCGCGCTCGCAGATATAGCGCAGCAGGCCCTGCAGGTTGCCGATGCGCACTACGCCGGCGCCGCCGAAGGTGTCCAGCGGGTCGTCGGTGAAGGCACCTTCGCCGACGTAGCCGTGAATCGTGCCGGCGCGGTCGTTGGTGGAAAAGCGCGCGAAGCTCATGGGCCCGGATTTGACCAGCCCCACGCAGGTGCCGTAGGTGTTCTCGCGGCCCACCGTGCCGGCGATGATCTGCTGGAAGTCCATGCGGACCTCGCGGAAGAAATGCTTGGGTAGATTGCTGCAATGGAAGCAGACCGCCTTGTCGGGGTCGTCGCCGTAATTGTTGTTCCAGTCGAGCAGCGCGCTGGGAGTTCCGGAGGCAAGCTGCAAGGCGTGCATCCCCACCACGCCGCAGATATCCACTTCGCAGGCGCTGGACATCAGGTTCTCGCTCATCATGCTCATGACCGTGCAGGGCACCACCCCGAAGTACTCTTCGAGCGAGGTCCAGCACTGCACGGCGCTGATCGAGACTTCGGTCTGCGCCATCCAGTGGTCGATCACCGCGCCCAGCTTGGCCATTTTGAGAAGGGCTTCGGCGGGAACGCTGCCGCTGGGCACATAACGGTGGATGGCCTCCAGCTTGGCCACCGCCGCGGCGTCCTGGTCGCTCATGCGGGCAATCCGGCCGAAGATCTCGGAAAGGTCGATCGGCTCCACGGAAATCCCGTTGGCTTCCAGGATCTTCTCGCTGTAGCGCACCGTGTTGAAGGCGGCCGGGCGCGCGCCGATAGCGCCGATCCGCAGGCGAGCGAGGCCGCGCGCCACGCGGCAGACGGCCGCGAACCAATCCAGGTCGCGGCGGAAAATCTCGGAATCGGGCGCCTCGGTGTGCAGGGTGGTCAGCGAGTAGGGGATGCCGTACTGCGCCAGGTTGTTGCACGCCGACATCTTGCCGCAGAAGCTGTCGCGGCGGTCGCGGATGGTCATCAGGCCGGGCGTATCGGGCGTGGCCTGCACCAGCACCGGCACGTTCAGGCCGGCCATGCGCAGGGTGTCGGCGATGGCGCGCTCGTCCCCGAAATTCGGCAGCGTCACAACGATGCCGTCGATGGAATCGCGGTGTTTCTTGAACAGGTCCGCGCAGCAGGCGGCTTCGGCGCGCGTCTCGACGGCGCCGTACTTGGTATCCTGGGGGCTGGGGGCCACCGCGCCGTAGCCGGCCTTCTCGAGGGCCGCCAGAATGCCGGTGCGCCCGCTTTGCGCCAAATGATCCGGGAAGAAGCCCCGGTTGCCGACGATCACACCGAAGGCGACCGGCCGGCCGGTTGGGTTGCTCATTCCGTTAGTGTCCTTTTCGGGGCGCGAATTTGATGGTGTAAATCGCGCCTAATACGATCAGCAGGGCGCCCCACCAGACGCCCGCGTGGAGTTCCGCCAGCACGGTGGGATGTTCGGGCGGCGACACCAGCTCGTAGATTCCCGCGCCGCAGATCAGGAATCCGTACACCAGCAGCAGCGCGCCGATGAAAAACCAGATGGGAATCATTCCAGGACGATGCATGGTTCACCTACCAGAAGACGATCTGCAAAACCACAAACGCGAGCGCCACCACCCCCGCCCAGAAAATCGGCTTCTGGTAGATCGGCAGGTGGCCCTCGGACGGAATATCGGTGCAGCCGTAGACCAGGTTCACCAACTCCTTTTCCGGCTTGGGCTTGGTCACCAGGCTGACCAGCACGATGACGACGGTGCAGATGAGGGCCGACCACAGGGCGCGGAACATGTTTTCGGCCATGTCCTTGGCTAAGGGGGACAGGGCGACGTAGCGAATCGCTGTGGGGTCCAACTGCACCCACGTATACATGCCGATCGAGGAGGCGGTGCCCGCCAGCAGGCCCCAGAAACCCGCTGCCGGCGTGGTGCGCTTCCACAGCATACCTAAGAGGACTGTGGGGAACAGCGGCGCGATGAAGAAGCTGAAGAGCGCCTGCACGTAATCCATGATGCTCTTGAAGTGCATCACCAGGTAGGCCGTGCCGATGCTCACCAGCACGCCCAGGATGGTACACCAGCGGCCGACTTTCACATAATGCGCGTCGGTGGCTTCTTTCTTGAACATGGCGCGGTAGATATCGTAGGTCCAGACGGTGGAGAAAGCGCTCACGTTGCCGGCCATCCCGGACATGAAGCCGGCAATCAGCGCGGTGATGCCCAAGCCCAGCAGGCCCGGCCCGCAATAGCGCGCCAGCATCAGCGGCAGCACCTCGTTGTAACTGTGGCCTCCGGTGGCGACGGCTTCGGTTTCACCCATCAGGTGGAACGGCAGCACGGCCAGGCCCAGGAGGCCGGGCAGGATCACGATGAACGGAACGCACATCTTGAAAGCCGCGCCGATGATGGGAGCCAGTTTGGCGGAGCGGAGATCTTTGGCCGCAATCACCCGCTGCACCACCAGGAAGTCGGTGGTCCAATAGCCCATGGAGATCACGGCGCCCAGGCCGAATACAATGCCCACCCAGTTGATGCCCATGGGATTATCCTTGAACGATCCCAGGGTGCTCCAGAGATGGGTGTAGTCCCCATTGGGGAAATTGGTGTGGATGCGCGCCACCATGCCGCTCCAGCCGCCGGTTTCCACCAGGCCGATGATGGAAATCAGCAGCGCGCCCAGCCAGATGAGGACAAATTGCAGCACCTCGTTGAAGATGGCCGAAAGCAAACCGCCCAGCACCACATACGCCGCCACCGTCACCGACGAGACCCAGATGCTGAAATGAATGTCCCAGCCCAGCACGACCTTCATCACCAGGGCCATGGAGTACATGTTGATGCCGCTCATGAGCACGGTCATGAAGCCGAACGAAATGGCCGAGAGAGCGCGCGCCGGTTCGCCGTAGCGCAGTTTCAGATAGCCCGGCACGGAGTGGGTCTTGGAGATGTAATAGAACGGGATCATCACGATGGCCAGGAACAGCATGGCGGGAATCGCGCCGATCCAATACC
>JBKQPR010000351.1:0-13684 GCA_052144935.1 Bryobacteraceae bacterium | reverse complement strand
GTCTGGGGCCAGACCAATAGCTGCGACCTTAACCTGGATGGCAAGGTCGACGTGGCGGACGTCCAGGCAGCCATCAACATGACCCTCGGCCTGTCGCCTTGCACCGCCAATATTGCCGGCGCCAATGTGTGCGATGTCGTGGTCGTGCAGCGCGTGATCAATGCGTCGCTGGGCGGGGCATGTATCACCAGCGCTGGAATCCGCACCGTGACCTTGACTTGGACGGCCAGCAACTCTCCTGATGTAATCGGCTATAATGTTCTCCGGGCAACCACGTCAGGCGGACCCTACGCGATCCTTTCCTCGCTGGGGCTTACGACCAGCTACACCGATGACACTGTCCAGTCCGGGCTCACGTACTATTATGTGATAACGGCTGTAGACAGCAGCAACCGCGCCAGTCCCTATTCGAATCAGGCTCAGGCCGTTATAACGGTACCATAGGCCGTAGTCCGTCTGTAGATGATTTCGGAGTGGAACCCGAAAGGGTGCCGGGCGCGCACGATTGAGGCTCTGCACGATGTGCTGAAGAACGAGTTCGGGCGGGAGATTCCGTGTGGGCGCCTGGGAGCCAACGCGGCTTGGCTGCGGTTGGCCGTGATGACCCACAACATACTGACAGGGCTGAAGCGTCTGGCTCTGCCGGAGAAGTGGTTGCGGGCGCGTCCCAAACGGATGCGCTTCCAGATCTTCTGTTCGGCAGACTGGTCACCCATGCGCGGCAGGCTTGGCTGCGGGTCAAGCGGGGTGAGGGAGCAACTGGCCGAGTGGATCGAAGCGCTGCGCCTCCTGCCGATAGCGTTGCGCGTATCGCAGCCCACTTTACGGACGGATTATCGAAGCTCTTCTGCAGCCCACCTTAACTACGCCCAGTGCGGAACCGGCACACCACCACCACAGTTCGGCTGCGCCCAGGGCGGAACCGGGGCATCACCGCTACAGCCGGCTGCTGCGGGGCGGAACCAGGCACCACCGGGAGCTTGGCCGCGGCAGGGCGGGATCGGGCACCACCAAGAGCCTGGCCGCGGCCAAGCCGCCCCTTCCAGCACCACCCTGTTAGCATAGTCGATTGATCTCCGTCGTGGTCGTCAACTGGAACCGGAAGGAACTGCTGCGCGCATGCCTCCGTTCGCTCGCGCAACAGGTGGGAGCGGAGTTCGAGACCATCGTGGTGGATAACGGCTCGTCGGACGGCTCAGCCGACCTGGCGGAGCGCGAATTCCGCGCCCGCGTGATCCGCAACCGCGAAAACCGCGGGTTCTGCACGGCCAATAATCAGGGCATCGCGGCCGGGCACGGCGAGTTTATCGCGCTGTTGAATAACGACGCCGAAGCCGACCCCGGATGGCTGGCCGCGCTTGAGCGGGCCTGCTCTCGTGCGCCCGACGTCGGGATGGCGGCCAGCAAGGTGCTGGTATGGGAGGACCCTGGCCGGATCGACAAAACCGGCCACCTGATCTATCCCGACGGCCAGAATCGCGGGCGAGGCAGCGGCACACTCGACCAGGGCCAGTACGACCGCGAGGAGGAAGTGCTCTGGCCGGATGGCTGCGCGGCGCTCTACCGCAAGGAAATGCTGGACCGGATCGGCGGTTTCGACGAGGATTTCTTCGCCTACGGCGACGACGCCGAGTTGGGGCTGCGCGCGCGCATCGCCGGATGGCGCTGCATCTACACCCCGGCGGCCGTGGTGCGGCACCACCGTGGGGCCACCTTGGGCAAAGATTCGGCGCGCCGCCTGGAACTGATCGAGCGCAACCGCGTGCTGCTGGCGTTGAAGCTGTTTCCGTGGAGCCTGTTGTGGCTGAACCCGTTGTATTTCGCGGCGCGGCTGGTGGCAGGGCTGGCGGCGGCTGGCCGCGGGGCCGGAGACACTTCGCATTTTCCCGGCCTGCAAGGCAAATGGACGATGGCTCGATCGCTCGCGCGCGGCGATTGGCAGGCGCTGCGCATGGCGCCGCGAATCCTTCGCAAGCGCGCCGCCATGGCTGGCATCCGGCGCTTGACGGCGAGCGAGGTGCGACGGCTGCTGCTGGCCCATCGCCTCAGCCTGCGGGAGGTGGCGTGAGCGCGTGCCTGTTGTGTGGCTGTCCCCGGTCCGCCGCCGTATTCCGCGCCTCGGACCGGCTCTTTGGCACCACTACCCAGGAGTTTGCCGTGGTGCGCTGCGGCGATTGCGGCCTGATGCGGCTCGATCCTCCGCCTGCGCCGGACAAGCTGGGGCGCTACTATCCCGATCTTTACTGGTTCTCGCCCGACCAGACCGCCGCCGGCCGTCTGGAGGAGGCCTACCGCCGGCTGGTGCTCCGCGACCACGTGCGCTTCGTGGACCGGGCGCTGCGGGCCACCCGCGCGCAAGGGCCCTTGCTGGATGTCGGCTGCGGCGGCGGACTTTTTCTGCGGCTGATGCGCGGGCGCGGCTTCCGCGCCGTAGGGTTGGATTTTTCGGCGCAAGCGGCGGCCGTGGCATGGCAGCAGGGCGCTCCGGTGGTCTGCGCTATGCTCGAGCGAGCGCCCTTCCGCCCCGCGAGCTTGGCGGGCCTGACGATGTTCCATGTGCTCGAGCATCTCCACGACCCGCGCGCCTACCTGATGGCCGCGCGCGAGTTGCTGGCGCGGGACGGCCGGCTGGTGGTGCAGGTGCCCAACGCCGCCTGTTGGCAATTCCGCATCCTGGGGCGCGCGTGGAACGGCATCGATGTGCCGCGGCACCTGTTCGATTTTCGCGCCCGGGACCTGGAACGGCTGCTGGAATCCTGCGGCTTCGAAACGGTGCGCCGCAAGCATTTCTCACTGCGCGACAATCCCGCCGGGCTGGCCAGCAGCCTGGCCCCCGGGCTCGATCCTATGGCGCGCCGCGTGCGGAAGCGGGAGGAAAGCGCGGGCGCGAGGCTGGCGAAGGATCTGGCCTATCTGGCGCTGGCGATGGCGGCGGCGCCGTTTGCGGTGGCCGAGGCGGCCTGCCGCGCGGGCTCCACCATCATGATTGAGGCGCGGCGGCGGTGAAGTATTCGGATCTTGCGTACCGCCTGCCGCGGCCCTTCCGACGGCACATCCTGCATTTTGAGGTGGAAATCGAAGACGCTGTGGCGGCCTTTGCCCGCGGCCTGCCGGCGGGCGCACGCGTACTGGATGCCGGGGCCGGCGAAGGCCGGTACGCCCATTTTTTCGCGTGCCAGCGCTACTGCGGCGTAGACCTCGCGGTGGGAGACGCGGCCTGGGACTACGGCCGCCTGGATGCCGTGGCCGATCTCACCGCGCTGCCCTTCCGCGCCGGCCAGTTCCAGGCCGCCATTCACATCGTGACCATCGAGCACCTGGCGGAGCCGGCACGCGCACTGGCGGAGATCGCCCGCACGCTGGCGCCCGGCGCGCTGTTGCTGGTGGCCGCGCCGCACGAATGGGAAGTGCACCAGCCGCCCCACGACTACTTCCGGTACACTCGCTACGGGCTGCGCTACCTGCTGGAAAAGGCCGGCTTCGAGGTGTGCGATCTGCGTCCGGCGGGCGGATTCTTCCGGCTGCTCGCACGGCGCCTGCTCAACGGTTTACAATTCTTCTCAGGAGGCTTTCGCTGGCTGGGCTTTGTGCCGTCGGCGCTGCTCCTGGTCCCACCGGCATTGATCCTGCCGTTCTTCGATTTCCTCGACCGGGACTGCAATTTCACACTCGGATACATTGCGACGGCGCGCAAGCGCTGAAGGACGGGGATTTGGACGGAGTCATCGTAGTCGATAAACCGGAGGGGTGGACTTCCCACGATGTGGTGGCTAAGGTGCGCCGCATCGCCAATAGCAAGAAGGTGGGGCACCTGGGCACCCTGGATCCCATCGCCACCGGCGTGCTGCCGCTGGTGATTGGGAAGGCCACGCGCCTGGCGCAGTTCTACACGCGCAGCGACAAAATCTACCAGGGCGTGGTGCGTTTTGGCTGGTCCACCGACACCTACGACCGGGCCGGGGAACCCACCAGCGAGAAACGCGACGTGGTGGTCGATCCCGACGAACTGGAAGCGCTCCTGGAACCCTCGCGCGGCGAGTTCCTGCAAACGCCTCCACCCGTTTCGGCTAAAAAGGTTGCCGGCAAGCGAGCCTACGAGCTGGCCCGCCAGTCGATGCCGCCGGACCTGCAGCCCGTGCCGGTGCACGTTTATGAGCTGGTGGCGCTGGGCGTGGACGGCCCCCGCGTGTGTCTGCGCGCGCATTGCTCGGGCGGGACCTACATGCGCTCGATCGCTCACGACCTGGGCCAGCGCATGGGCTGCGGGGCGCACATCGAGGAGTTGCGCAGGCTGGCCAGCGGCGAATTCGAAATCGCTCAGGCGCGCACACTAGCGCAGCTCGAATCCCTGGCCGGAGACGATCGGCTGATGGACGCGTTGGTGCCGGCGGCGCAGATGCTGCCGGGATTCCCCAGCGTATTCGTGGACGAGTTGACGGCCACCGGGATTCGCCATGGCAGAGATTTTCCGGCGTCTCCCTTCCGTTCGCCCTCCGCGTCGAGGCACGTCAAGGCGGTGACCCGGCAGGGCGAAGTGGTAGCCATAGGCGAAGCAGTACTTCCAAACCTGTACCATCCTGTCGTGGTGCTTTAGGTTTCAGTACAATATTCCCGAATGGCCCAAAGCCTTACGCGCGTGCGGTTGGCGTTCCTGGCGGCCGCTTGCCTGGGAGTGGCGGCGCTTCCCGCCTTGCTCTTGTGGAATATCGTCCGTCCGGCGCCTTGGGATTCGCGCACTTTGCGGGTCCGTTTTGAGTCGGTGCGATACGAGGCGGCGGGGCTGGTATTCACCTATTCGGTGGAGAATCGCGCCTGGCGTTCCCTGCGGTTGGCTCCGGAACAGACCGAAGTCCGCCTGGTTCAGGCGGCGGGCGAGCCTCCCGCCGGATTCCCGAGCTTCCCCATGCCGCTCGTTCTGGAAGGACACAGCTCCCTGCGCGTGGAACTGCGGATGGAACTGTCCGCCGCTCCTACAGCGACCTACCGCCAGCGGTTGTCCGATGAAAATACGCAGCGGGTCCTCGAACAGGCCGTACCGGGAATCACGCCGGACGACGCCCTCGGCCCGCCCCTGCCGCAGCCGAGGCCCATGGCACCGCTCAGCCGCCGGCGGCGGTCCCGGAACCGAACCATCTGATCGAAGACGCGCTGCGAAACCTGGACGGCTTCGAGTTGGTCAATCCAAACCAGGGTGTGCGCCTGTTGTTCCCGCGCGGCTGGTAAGCTGTGGAGCGGCTGGGTGGCTGCCGATCGAGTGGCCGCCGCCGTAGCCCCGCCAGCGGCGCCGTGGCCGGAACGGTTTCCTACGCCGTAGCCCCGCGGGGCCATGGAACGGCCGCCTGCCACCTGTTAAGATAACCATGTAAGATGCTGAAGCGCTTCATCCTTTGGGATTTTCAGCGGGGGAGCTGGCAATATGACGTGATGGTCGGGATCATCCTGGCATTCATGTTTCTGACGCCACGCGATTGGTTTCGCGACCAGCCGCGCGCCAGCAGCATCGTGATGGTGCCCTCGGAGACTGGCGGCGTGGCTTTTTTTGTGGATCCGGAGCGGTTGGCTCGCGTCCCAGAAAACCAGCGTGTGGCCCAGTTAACGAAAGACGTGCAGGCCCAGGTGAGCAATCGCCACCTGCGGGTTACGCGCGTGGAACCGATCCTGAATTCGGAGGGCGAGCTGCAAGGGTACATGGCGTTCGCCCGGCCCTGAAGGGGGCGCTTGCCGCCGTTCGTAGCCCGTGCGGCAAAGTTTGCACGATGGTATGAAGGTGTCAAAAAGTCAAGTAGTACGTTTTCTTCCGTCCGTGTCCGCGCTGTTGTGCGCCTCGGCCGCCCTGTCGGGACTCTCGCCGGGAGCGTCCGCCGCCGGGACCACTCTCGACCAGACCTTCACCACCATCGACAAGGCAGCCATCGCGTTTCGTGGATTCAAGGCGGATATTCGTAAAGTCTCGCACCTCGACGCCATCAACGAGGACACCGTGGATTCCGGCACCGTTACCGTCCGGCGCACCAAACCAAAGGAATTGGATGTCCTGGTGGACTTTAAGGAGCCGGACCCCAAGAAGGTGTTGCTTTCCAGCAAAAAAGTGGAGATCTATTATCCCCACATCAACTCCGTGGATGTTTACGATTTCACTAAGGAATATAAGTTGATGGCGCAAGAGTTTTTGTTGCTCGGATTCGGCAGTAACTCGGCGGAATTGAAGAGCGCCTATATGGTAACGATGGGAGGGCCCGAAACGGTCGGGGATCAGAAAGCCACCAGGATCGTCCTGACGCCGAAGGACAAGGAGTTGGCCAAGCACTATCCCAAGTTCGAACTCTGGATTTCCGATCAAACGGGCATTGCCGTGCAACAGAAATTCTATGGCACCGGAGGCGACTACGAAGTGGCCACTTACACACACATGACGCTCATGAATGTTCCGGAATCCGACGTAAAGCTTCAGGTACCCAAAGACGCGGTGTGGAATCGCCCCGTCCGCGACAAGTGATGAAGACCAGGACCAGTTCTTACCGATTGCAATATCTCGATTGGTTGCGCGGTCTGGGCGCGATCGTCATGCTGCAGGGGCACGTGTTCGATTCGTTCCTCAAGAACGAGTTGCACCCGGGCGGTGCGTACATATTTTCGCAATTCCTTGGGGGGATGCCGCCCGCCATATTCCTTTTCCTGACCGGCCTCACGCTGGCCTTCCTGATGGACAGCACGGAGCGCAAAGGCCTGACGCCGCGCGAGCGGGTCTGGGCGGCATTCCGCCGCTCGGGCTACCTGTTTTTCCTGGCCTTCGCGTTCCGTATCCAGCTTTGGATTCTCGGCCTTCCCGCGCCGTGGCAGGATCTGCTGCGGGTGGACATTTTGAATTGCATGGGATTCTCCATCGCGGTGATGTCGGTGATGGCGCTGTTTCGAACCTCCGAGCGCGTCCGTCTGTGCGCCATCCTGGGCCTGGCGATCGCGCTCGCCGCGCCGCTGGTCTCGCAGATGGATTGGTCGGGCGTGCCGTGGATGATCCGCGCATATATCGTCCCGGACTACAGGTTTTTCGGTTTCTTCCCCTGGGGCGCCTACCTGGCGTTCGGCATGAGCGCGGGCAGCATCATCCGCACCCTGCCCGCGGATGGCACGGAGCGCGCCATGCAGTGGGCCGCCTTGATGGGTGGCGCGGCCATCCTGGCCTGCCAATACTTCGCCAACGTGGGCTATTCGGTCTATGCTCAATCGGACTTCTGGCTGAACAGCCCGGCGCAGGTGCTCACCAAAGTGGGGGTCACGCTGCTGATGGTCTCGTTCGCTTTCCTGTGGACGCGCTACGGCGCGCGCGATGGCTGGAGTTGGGTGCGCCAGTTCGGCACCACTTCTCTGCTGGTGTATTGGGTGCACATCGAGCTGGTGTACGGCCGCGCTTTCTGGTTCCTGAAGAGCGCCCTGAATGTGCCGCAGACCATGGTGGCCGCGGTTTTTATGATCCTGCTGATGCTGGCGATCGCGACCATCAAAACCTACCGCCAGCAGGTGCGCGCGTACCTCGCGGATATGGGCTGGTGGTTCACGCCCAAGACCGAGGAGGCATCGGGGGATTAACTTTCGGAGCGGCCCACGTGCTCGCCTCGCGAAGCCAGGAGGGGTTTCCGGGCGCAAAGATGTCCGATCCAGCGGGCCTTTAGACATAAGGCCGATTCGTAATGCCGTGGATTTTAGCCTAAAATCGGATAGGGATGATCGAGGTCAGCGTTCAGGAAGCCAAAGCGCAACCCTCCCATCTCCTGGACCTCATCCAGGATGGCGAAGAGGTGGTCATTCGCCGGCACGGGAAACCCGTCGCCCGCTTGGCGGCAGTCGCGCCCGCGGCGCAATCTCCGTAGGGAGCCATGCGGGGGGAATTCGAACTGCCCCAAGGCGGGGACCGGCCGCTTTCCGCTGAGGAAGCGCATGCCTTCTGGGAAGGGAAGTGGTGAATCTTCTCGACACCAGCACGCTGTTGTGGACTTTGTCGGCCCCCGAGCGCTTTTCGCAGGCGGCACGGGACGTCATCGCTGCGGGCGTCCCGGTGCTCAGTGTGGTGTCGTATTGGAAGGTGTTCATCAAAACCACGAAAGGGCTGCTGCCGATCCCCGATCCGGTGAGCTGGTGGACATGGGCTGCGGGGTTGCTCGGCGGCCGGGTGTTGCCGATCCGCGCCACCACATTACGGTGCTCACGGCGCTCCCGGATTTGCATCGCGATCCGTTCGACCGCGTGCTGATCGCGCAAGCAGTAGCGGAAGGCTTGCCGCTGGTCACCAGTGACCGGCAGATCGGGGCCTACCCGGTGCGCGTCGTCTGGTAAAGGAGGACCGTGGAAACCAACGCTCTGGCGCCATGGCAAACGCGACACGCGGTCGCGGGGTGGCCAGTCTCCGATCAGCCCGTTTCACGGCCTCGCTCGTGCAGGCACGCGCTCCGCACCCCTGCAGGTCAACGGTGTGCGACTGCTCGGGAGCGAGCCCCGGAGCTGTGGGCCAACTTCCGGATGCCCGACCATCCGTTCCCGATTCGGCCAACCCTCTAAATTAACGGTGTGCCCAGGTCAACCGATCGCCCGTTCTCGGACGCACCCGCGTCCTGCAGTGCCCAACGAGTTCCCGGTACCAGTATTGGGCCGAATCGCGCCCTATCGGCGGAGGTGTCAATTCGATTTCAACCGGCCTCGGCCTGAGGTGAACCTATACACTGGTGGGGCCCATCATGGAATCAGGCGTGGCTTTCTCCCGTGGGCCAGACGGAGTAGGCCAAAGTCACGCCGGTCCAGGGTGAACATCACTTCAATCCCTTCACGGTTTGCAAGATGCACCAGCGATGCATCGGCAAGCTGTAGTCCTAAGCCTTGATACTTGGCGAGGATCGCGGCAATGGCGGGAAGATCCGTCTTGCCCAGAGCAACAAGCTCAAAGGGGCGGCCATGGAAAGATGACAGGAGTTTCCGGATCGCCTGCGGGTTTTGCACGCAAGAGCCATGCAGCCTCGGTAATCACGGGCCAACAAGTCAACAGCGGACCCCTGATGTGATGAAGTTGCTCGACACACGCTCCGTGGTGTTCGTCGGATTCCAACAGTATGGCCACAATCGGGCCGGTATCTACAAGCACCTGGCCGGTCAAGAGCCACCGAATCCGTCAAAATATTTTGGGTTCGTGCTGAGGTCCCGAATTGTTCCCTTCACCACCCCAATCAATCCAGCCTTTTTCGCATGTTCGTACGCGGTAGGTGAGCCCTCCTCCGCCGCGAGGCGCAGTTCCACGGCGTCGCGAACGAGGTCGGACTCGCGCGTTCCGCCACGGCGAGCAGCGGCCTTAAGCCGGCGGCGCATCTCAGGGGAAAATCGCACGGTAATGCGATGGTCTTTCAATGACCCGCTACCAGCTTGGCCTGTGAGTATCGCTTTCCGGCCCGTACTCCTCGCCATACGAGCGGTCCGGCGCCTGCGCAATGCGCATGAGCTCCCCGTGATCCAACCAGTTCAAAAAGCACCTCGAACAGTCGTCGATCACCACGTTCCCCGGCCCGCCGTAGTAGTGCGTATCCATCCGCTGGTGGCATTGGGGGCAGTCGATGTGCCGGTTCAGCTCCCTCGGGTCCGGCGCGTGCGGAACGGCGTGCCGTGGGGCGCCGGCTTTCAGTTCCTCGACTAACGCCAGGAACTTCTCCATCGGAATCAGCATCCCGCGGCATCGCGTGCAGTAGCGGATTCCCTCGCGCCCGACGATCGCGTGCATCAGCGGGATCGCGCAGATCGGGCACGCTTCCGCCGCCTCACCCAGCACCCGGACCCCCTCATCATTCTTCTCACCGTAGTAAATGCTCTTGCAGTAGTCGCAGGCGAGACCTTCCTGATCGCCTTCCAACCGTAAGGGCGCGCCGCACGATGGGCAGTTCATAGCTGTGGCTTGCCGCACTCCGGACAGAATTTCGCGCGCCGGGGCATGGATTGCCCACATTCGATGCAGAACTTCGATTCCGCTCCCGCCGCCGGCGCCGCCGGTCCTTCGGGCGCGGCGGTCGTGGCCCCCTTCATGGCCCCCATCATCGCCTGCGCCATCGTCAGCCCTGCGCCTAGTCCCACGCCCACGCCGGCCGCGCCGCCTGGATTGGCCGCGGCCACCGGCAAGGACTGGGCCGCCTGGAACTGCGTATACCGCCCAAGGTCGCCGGCCATGTTGACGCCGATGCGCTGGTCCAGCACCTTCTGCAATTCATCCGGCAGCGACAGGTTCTCGACCACGAACTGAGCCAGCTCCAATCCCAGGCCCGCAAAGACCGGCTTCAATTCGCCCGCAATCCTTTCGGCCAGCCTGGCTTGGTTTGCCGCCATGTCCACGAAGGCCACTTCGCTGGGAGCGAAAATGTCGGTCATCTTCGCCACTATCGTGTTGCGAAGCTGGCCTTCCAGGTCGGAGACATAGTAAGTCTCGCGCGTGCCGCTCACGTTGAGGTAAAACAACTTCGGATCCGCGATGCGGTACGAATAGATGCCGTATCCGCGCAACCGCACGGCTCCGAATTCCTTGTCGCGGATGGTGATCGGCGTAGCCGTGCCCCAGCGCTGGTCCATCCGAAGCCGCGTGGAAAAGAAGTAGACATCCGACTTAAACGGCGACTCGAAGCCCTTGTCCCAGTTCATCAGGTCCGTCAACAACGGCAGGTTGCGCGTAGTGAGGGTGTACAAGCCGGGATTGAAAACGTCGGCGATGCGGCCCTCCTGTACGAACAGCGCGAGCTGCGAATCGCGAACCGTGAGCTGTCCTCCGTTCTGGATTTCCATGTCCTGCATGGGATAACGGTAAGCCAGAAGGTCGTCATCGGCTTCAGTCCACTGGATGACGTCGATTAACTGCTTGACCAGGAACTCTCGAAGACTCACAATCGCCCCCAAGGGCCGACTCTAGCACGGGGCTGACGGGCGGCCAATAGAAACCAAAGATAACAGGGGAACGCTCTCTTCCGCGTGCGCCGGCCAAGCGCCCCCTCCGGAAGTTGCATCACCACCGGGTCCCGTAGCGGCACTCCCGGAAACTGCCCGGTCCCCACCGCTGCCCGCCCCCCCGCGCCACGTTACAATCGAAACTTCATGGACGGGTGGATGGCGGGCAAGGTCGCAGCGGTTTCCGCGGGGGCCGCGGTTGGGATGGCCTGGGCGGTGCGCGGGCGGTCCTCTGCCGTGTTTGCCCCTTCGGTGTGGCGCGGACCGCGCCGGTGCAAATCCATCGCCCTAACCTTCGACGATGGACCCAGCGAGAGCACCGGCGACGTGCTCGACGTGCTGGCTCAATATGCCGTTCCGGCTACCTTCTTTCAGTGCGGCGCCAACGTCGAGCGGCTGCCCGCGGTAGCCCGCGCGGTGGCCCAGGCGGGGCACGAGATCGGCAATCATAGCCACGCTCATCCGCTCTATTGCCTGCATTCGCCGCGGGCCATCCGGGAGGATCTGGAGCGCGCCCAGGAAACCATCCAAGCGGCCACCGGCGCGAGGCCGGTCTGGTTCCGGGCCCCCTTCGGGGTGCGCTGGTTCGGGGTGCGCGCGGCGCAGCGGCGGCTGGGGCTGGGCGGCGTCATGTGGTCCGTAATCGGCTATGATTGGAGTCTGAAGGCGGAGCAGGTTGCCGGGCGGATCGCCGGCCGGGTATCGAACGGGGCGATTGTGTGTCTGCACGATGGACGCGAGCTTCGCATCAGGCCGGAAATCGGCGTGACCGTGGAAGCCGTCCGGCGGGTAATCCCCGAGTTTCTGGAGCGGGGCTATAAATTCGAAACGATAAGCCGATTATTATGTCCGATGAGTTAATCCAAAGGGTACTGAAGGTGATCGCCACGTCCAGGCGGATTCCGCTGGAAACGATCACGATCGACAGCGAATTCCAGCAATTGGGGATCGATTCGATGGATGCGGTGGAGATTCTGTTCGCGCTGGAGAACGAATTCGATATCAGTATTCCGGACGAGGAAGTGCGCAGCGTGCGCAACGTACGCCAGATGTGCGAGGGTGTGGAGAAGCTGATCGCGGCCAAGCCTGGCGCGGCGGTCCAGTAGGCGATGCGACGAGTGGCCATCACCGGCGTGGGCGCCATCTGCGCCCTCGGCCGGAACACCGCGGAGTTCGCCGAAGCGTTACGGCAGGGGCGATCGGGCATAGGCCCGATCGCTTCCACGGACGCTTCCCAACTGCGCTTTCAGAACGGCGCCGAAGTGAAGGAGTACAGCCATCAGCCTTACTTCGACGACCGGCGCGCCGATTTTATGGACCGCTTCGCGCAGTTCGCGGTGATCGCCGCGCGCGAGGCGGTGGAGGACGCCGGCATCCCGTGGACGCCGGCGTTGCGCGAGACAGCCGCCATCATCACCGGCTCCTGCGTGGGTGGCCAGAGCACCGAGGATATCGGGTTTCAGGAAGTGTACAAACTGGGCCACAGCCGCGTCCACCCGCTGACCATTCCCAAAACCATGGCGAACGCGGGAGCCAGCCATATCTCGATGGAATTCGGTCTCACGGGGCCGAGTTTCACCATCTCCACCGCGTGCTCTTCGGCGGGGCATGCCATCGGACTGGCCTACTGGATGGTGCGCAACGGCACCACCGACGTGGCCCTCACGGGCGGCAGCGAGGCGCCCTTCAGCTTTGGAATTCTGAAGGCCTGGGAGGCCATGCGGGTGGTATCGCCGGATACCTGCCGGCCCTTTTGCAAAGACCGGAAGGGCATGATCCTGGGAGAAGGCGCCGGGATGCTGGTGTTGGAACCTCTGGACGCGGCACGGGCGCGAGGCGCGCGAATCCACGCGGAAATTGTGGGATTCGGCATGTCGGCGGATGCCTGCCACATCACCCAGCCCTCAGCCGAGGGCGCGGCCCGGGCGATGAGGGCGGTGCTGTGCGACGCGGCTCTCGCGCCCGAGCAGATCGGTTACATCAACGCGCACGGCACCGCCACGCCGGCCAACGATCCGACCGAGGTGGCGGCGATTCGGGCCGTGTTTGGCGGCCACACGAGGAAGCTGTCGGTGAGCTCCACCAAGTCTATGCACGGCCATGCGCTGGGCGCGGCGGCGGCGCTGGAATGTCTGGCTGCCGTGCTGGCGCTGCGCGATGGCGTGCTGCCGCCTACCGCCAACTTCACGGGGCCCGATCCGGAGTGCGACCTGGACGTCATTCCCAACCAGGCGCGGGCCGCGCAGGTGGAGTATGCGATCTCCAACTCCTTCGCGTTTGGCGGACTGAACGCGGTGCTGGCGCTACGCAAAGGCTAGCTCTTTTCGGGCCGAAGCCACCTGGACCGGGGACGCGCCTGTCAGTCACGTATCGCCGCCTACGATTCCCTCTACCGGCGCCCGAATTAACAGGCCGGCACAGGGGATAAACGGGCATTTTTCGACCCACTGACATTGGCGGAATACACTGACTGTCGGACAGATCTGATAAAATGTCGGACGGGCACATATGAACCTAGAAACGGCAGTTGTCAGCCAGTCCCGGAGATGAATTGCGGCTGTCCGAGCGTTCTGCCCTTGAGAAAAACACAAAAACTCTTGCTCAAGATGAGGAGCCATTTTTGAGAATAGGTCAACTGCTCCGCAGCATTGCGGATCGTCGCCAGGAACGAGCTGATCCCTTGCAGAGCCGAGCGCATCTGGGGAGCCTTGGCGTGCATGCT
>JBKQPR010000350.1:0-9694 GCA_052144935.1 Bryobacteraceae bacterium | reverse complement strand
AGGGATGTCCAGCGAAATCTCAGTTGGCCGCAGTTTTGACCAGGATCAGGCCATCTTGCCCTCAGTCATGCGCAGGGAAGGATGCGAGGTCGCCCGGCCGTGGTGCAGAACTTCTGACACAGGACACTAGGTCTGGGCAGCTTGGGAGTTCATTTACTAGCTATGTTCATAGGCAAGGAGTGAATTGCTGGAAAGCTTCGTCGCACTGAACAACCGTGTGCTCGATCGTTTCCCGTCCGAAGAGCGTCGGCGTATCGGCGTGCATACCTGTCCGGGCGGTGACCGGGACGCCACTCACAGCGCCGATGTGGACTACGCCGGACTGCTGCCTGTTCTCTTCCGGCTGCGCGCCGGGCGCTTTTACGTCCAGTTGGCGAGCGAAAAGGATCCGGAGCGGGTATTGGAGATGATCGGCCGCTATCTGCCGCCCGATCAGACGATATTCGTCGGCGTCATAGATCCGATCGACCCCGCGGTGGAGAGTCCTGGCCAGGTGCGCGACGCGAGGATATCGGAACAAAAGAATGCCGCCGTGCGCCCCGAGACGCCGCCGAGGGAAAAGAGGAGAACGCCGCCAACCGCTGCACGGCTCTCTGATCTCGCTTGTCAACTCCCGAATCATTGGCTTGGCGGAAGCGATCTTCCTCAGTCCCCGCACGCGGCGAGTAATTCCTTCCTGGTCGCCCGGCGTTTAGGAACCGGTATATCCCCCTGACGCCGTTGTGTGGACCGATCCCTTGGTGACCGGCTCGACGGAGGAAACAAACCGGCCCGCTAGCCGGGACTTGCATCGCCGCCCGCCCCTGAGCCGTCGCCTCCGAAACCGGCCCAACTACCCAACCGCCCGTCTTCCCAACCGCCCCTTTTCCAAAAGATAGGGTGAGCGGAACCGAAAGATAGGGCCGCCCCGCCAGGCCCTCTCGCTACATTGGAAATTAGGCTCCCCTCTCCATGATTCGCGGACTCGTCGATTTCGCGCTCCATAACCGTCTGCTCGTGGTGGCGTTGGCAATCATGCTGTTTATATGGGGCGTGATCTCCTTCGAAAACCTCCCCATCGAAGCCTATCCCGACGTTGCCAACAACTACGTTCAAGTGATCACCCAGTGGCCCGGCCGGGCCGCCGAAGAGATGGAGCAGCAGGTCACCATCCCCATCGAAATCGTGATGAACGGCCTGCCCCATTTGCAGCACCTGCGCTCCACATCGCTGTTCGGTCTGTCCAGCGTGATGCTGATCTTCGACGACGATTCGGAAAACGACTGGAACCGCCAGAAGGTGCTCGAACGCCTTTCCAGCGTCACCCTGCCGGACAACTTGCAGCCGCAGATGGGCACCGACTACAGCCCCGTGGGCCAGATTTACTGGTACACGCTGCACAGCAACAATCCGGAATACGACCTGATGGAGTTGAAGTCGCTCGAGGACTGGTACCTGGAGAAACAGTTCAAGTCGGTGCCGAACGTGGTGGACGTAGCCAGCTTCGGCGGGACCACCAAGGAATATCAGGTGCAGCTCGATCCCGACAAACTGGTGGATTACGGGCTGAGTCTGGCCCAGGTGGAGCAGCAGCTCACCAACAACAACGTGAACGCCGGCGGCAGCTTCATCGAAGCGGGTCTGCAGCAGATCAACGTGCGGTCTTTGGGACTGGTGAAACACGTTGACGATATCGGGCAGATCGTGGTGAAGCTGCAGAACGGCACGCCCATCCGCGTGGAGGATATCGCCAAAGTCGTGCAGGGTCCCAAGATCCGGCTGGGGCGCATCGGCCAGGCGCGCCACCGCGCCGACGGCAAGATCGTCGACAACAACGACACGATCGAAGGCATCGTGCTTTTGCGCAAGGGCGCCAGCTCCGACGAGACCCTGGTAAAGATTCACGAAAAGGTGGACCAACTGAACGACGGCCTGCTGCCGCCGGGCGTGAAGGTGGTTCCCTTCCTGGACCGCAGCGAGCTGGTCCACTACACCACGCACACCGTGCTGCACAATTTGACCGAGGGCATCGTCCTGGTGGCCCTGGTCCTGTTCATGTTCCTGGGCAACGCGCGCGGCGCGCTGGTGGTGGCCATGACCATTCCGTTCGCGTTGCTGTTCGCGTCGATCTGCCTGGACTTGCGCAGCATCCCGGCCAACCTGCTCTCGTTGGGGGCGCTGGATTTCGGCATGGTGGTGGATGGCGCGGTGGTGATGGTGGAGAACATCGTGCGGCACATGGCGCGCCAGGCGGATCCGCCGCGCTCGGTGGTGGCGCGCATCCGCGAAGCCGCCTTCGAAGTGCAGCGCCCGGTATTTTACGCCATCGGCATCATCATCACCGCCTACCTGCCCATCTTTACGCTGCAGAGCGTGGAGGGCCGGCTTTTCAAGCCAATGGCCTGGACGGTGGCGTTCGCGCTGTTGGGCGCCTTGCTCTTCTCGATGGTTCTGGCGCCGGTGCTCTGCAGCTTCCTGTTCCGCGGCACCACGCGCGAATGGCGCAATCCGGTGCTCGCCTGGTTGATCGCCGGCTACCGTTCGGCGGTGCGCTTCGCCATTCGCGCGCGCTATCTGACCGCCGGCGCGGCGGTGTGTTCGGTGTGCGCGGCCGCCTGGCTGCTTTCGAGCGGCATAATCGGCTCCGAGTTTCTGCCGCACCTGGATGAAGGCGCGATTTGGGCGCGCGGCACGCTGGCCCCTTCCACGGGTCCCGCGGAGGGCAACCGCTTAATGACTCAGGCTCGCCTGGTAATGGCCTCCTTCCCCGAGGTGAAGCAGGTGGTTTCGCAGGTGGGCCGGCCCGACGACGGCACCGATACCACGGGCTTCTTCAACACCGAGTACTTCGTCGATCTGAAGCCCAAGGAAGAATGGCGGCCGGTGTTCGACCAGGATAAGGAGCATCTCATCGGCGCGCTGGACCGCGAGCTGGAAAAGCTCCCGGGCGTGCTTTGGAACTTCTCCCAACCGATCGCCGACAACATGGAGGAAGCCGTCAGCGGCGTGAAGGGCGAGCTGGCCATCAAGATCTACGGCGAAGATCTCAAGACTCTGGAAGACAAGGGCGACCAGATCGTCGGCGTGATGCGCAAGATTCCGGGCGTGCAGGATCTCGGGCTGTTCCGGGTGATCGGGCAGCCCAACCTGAACTTCTCGGTAAACTGGCGCCAGGCGGCGCGTTTCGGCCTCAACGCCGCCGACGTGCAGGACGCCGTGCAAACCGCGGTGGGCGGCAACGCCCTCACGCAGGTGTTGCAAGGCGAGCGGCGCTTCGACCTGGTGCTGCGCTATCAGGCGCCTTACCGGGACACGCAGGAGGCCATCGAGAGCGTGCGCCTGCTGTCGCCCACCAACGAGCGGGTTTCGCTGAAGCAGCTTTGCGACGCCCAGGTAGCCGACGGCGCCTCCGAAATCTACCGCGAGGAGAACTCGCGCTACGTGGCGCTGAAGTATAGCGTGCGCGGCCGCGACCTGGGCAGCACGGTGGAAGAAGCCATCCGGAAGGTGAACGCGCAGGTCAAGCTGCCGCCCGGTTACCGCATCGATTGGGCGGGTGAGTACGCCAGCCAGCAGCGTTCGCAGCGGCGGCTGATGATCGTGCTGCCGATCACCATTCTGGTGATCTACATCATCATGTACACCATGTTCCACTCGTTCAAGTGGGCCACCCTGATGCTGGCCAACATGGCCATGGCGCCGCTGGGAGGCCTCGTGGCGCTGTTGATCACGGGGACGCATTTCAGCGTTTCGTCGGGGGTGGGCTTCCTGGCGCTGTTTGGGGTGTGCGTGCAAACCGGCGTGATCATGCTGGAGTACATCAACCAGCTCCGCTCGCGGGGCCATTCGGTGCTGGACGCGGCGGTGGAAGGCGCGGTGCTCCGCCTGCGCCCCATCATGATGACGACGCTGGTGGCCACCCTGGGCCTGATTCCCGCCGCCTTGTCGCACGCCATCGGCTCGGATTCGCAGCGGCCGTTCGCCATCGTAATTGTGGGCGGCCTGATGGTGGCGATGGTGATGAATGTCTTCCTGCTGCCGACCCTGTACGTCTGGGTTGCCGCGGACGACGATGTGCTGCCGGCGCCCGAAGCTGATTTCGAAGAGTAAGGCCATCGAGCCAACCTCTACAGCCTGCGTGTAGTCGCCAGCGAACCTTCCAGCGCGATGCGCACCAACTGGCTGCGCGTGCGCACGTGGGTCTTTTGGAACAACTGCTGCAGGGTGGCTTTCACGGCGCCTTCGGAAACCCCCAGTTGCGCCGCGATCTCCTTGTTGGCGAGGCCCTCGAATATGCCGCGCAGCACGCGCTGCTCCCGGTCCGTCAGCAGGGCGCGGAAGTTAGTATCTTCGCGTTGGTGGACGCCATCGGCCATCAACTGGATTACCTTCTGATCCAGCCACATTTCGCCGGCCGCCACCAGGCGGATGGCCTTGGCCAGTGTACCCGGAGAGTTGTGCTTGAGGAATACACCCGAGGCCCCCAACTGCAGGGCGATGGAAGATTCCGTGGCGGTCATCCCGGCGGTGATCATCAGAAATTTGCCCTGGTAGCCGGCGCGTCGGGCGGCGCCGATGAACTGGCTGCCATGGTCTTCGCCCAGATCGAAATCCAGCAGCACCAGGTCCACCGGCGTGCCGGCAAGCGCTTCCAGCGCCTCGGACGAGGTCCCGCAATTGCCCGCCATCTCGAAATCCGGCTCGGACGCCAGCAGGCGGCTCAGGCCTTCCCGGAACAGGATGTGGTCATCGAGCAGTAGCAGTCGTATAGGGTTCATGGGGGATAGCCTCCACGGGGCCGGCGATGGCCAGGTCGAGGACGAACGAGCAGCCCGGCCGGGCGGGATCGTGGCGCAGCTCGCCGCGGAATGAGCGGGCGAAGGCGCGCGAAAGATACAGGCCCAGCCCGGTGGAATCGGCGCCCCTCTGGAAGGGCTGGAACAGCGTCTCGGAAGAGGCGATGCCGGGGCCGGTGTCGCTGACGCGAATGGAAACCGTGTCGCGGCCCACGGCGGCCGAGATGTCGATGCGCTTCTCCCCCGAGTTCTCCAGCGCCCGCTCGCTGTTCTTGGTCAGATTGAGCAGAATCTGCAGGAGCCTGTGGCGGTCGCCCCAGACCGGAGGCATCTCGCGGGGAACGTTCCAGCTCACCCGGATATCGGCCTCCGCGCAATACGGTTCCAGCACGATGCGCAGCTCGTCCAGAATCTCGCCCAGCTCGATCGAGCCGATCTGCGAATGGCTGGTGGTCTGCTTCAGCTCCAGGGAAGCGATTTTGTGCAGGGTGTCGACCAGCGCGCCCAGGGCCTCGAAGTCCTTGTTGCCGCGGAGCGTGCCTCCGCGCACCAGGTTTTCGTGGATCACCGCGATGGCGCTGCAGACGTTCCGGATCTCGTGGGAAACCGCGCCCACCAGGATGCGGGAGCCGGCCAGCAATTGCTCCAGGTTGCTCTCCTCCCTCTCGCGCAAGTCTTCGGAAGCGTCCACCACGAGGGCGGCCATGCGGGGTCCCATGGCGGTCCGGTAAGTGGAGAAGAAGACGTTGGCCAGGAACACGTCGCCGCTCTCGCGTTCCCCGCGGCACTGCATCTCGGTGCGAAAAGCCTGGGCGGTGTGTTCGAACGAAGGTACCCGCGCCAGGGAGGGCACGTACCGCCGGATGTTGCGTCCGGGCAGTTGACTGTCCGGCACGCTGAACAGGCGATGCGCCGCGCCATTGGCCAGCAGGATGATTCCATCCGGGGTCATGGTGAGGATGGCGGCAGGGCTGGAGTCGATCAGAAACTCCAATTGCTCTTCGGCCTCGCGGCGGGCGTCCACCTCGGCTTCCACGCGCCGCAGGGCGGCGGCCTCGCGCTGGCGGCTGCGGGTCACTTCATAAGCGAACAGGCCGGTTCCGGCCAGCGACGTGAACACCAGGATATCTCCCGGCAGCGAATTGGCCAGAGTGAAGGGGAAGGGATCGAACAGGTCGGAGAGGAGCGTGCACAGCAGCGCGCCCGCGAGCACCTGCCAGCGGGGCAGCACGGTCCCCACCAGCAGCATGGGAAACAGATACAGAAAGCCGAACGAGATATTCAGATCGACGCGCCAATCGATCACCGCGATGATCGCGATCAGCAACGTGGCCCGTATTAGAACGGCGCGCGGCGTCCCTTGCAAGAGCGGGACATCCATTCCAAGATCCTCTTTTTAAATTGTAGAAAAAACGAAACTTTTCGCAAAGCATCTAGCCAAAAGATAGGTCTTGTCCCACTAAAAGATAGATCGTCCGGGCGCCTTTCGGCCAGCTACAGTTAAGAGGTACAGGAGACTCCGGCGGCGAGAGGCGAAGCCTTGCTTTGCGGCGGCCGCAACAACCGCCCCCTCATGGTCGCGGCTCTGAACGATGTCTGAGCCGCGGCTCTGAGCGGTGTCCGAGCCGCGACCGTAGATGTCCGAGCCGCGGCTCTGAACGGTGTCTGAGCCGCGACCGTAAGGGAGCGGTTGTTACCTTCAGGAGGAATCATGCAGCGCCTGTGGTGGCGTCTGTGGCTCGGGATGACAGCGGCGGGTTGCCTGGCGAAAAGCGCGTGGGGCCAGCCGGCTCTCACCTGGCAGCAAGTGCGGGAGAAGTTCGAAGCCACCAATCCCACGTTGCAAGCGGCTCAAATCAATATCGATGAGAACCGCGCCGCCGAAATCACCGCGTATCTGCGCCCCAACCCCGACTTCACCCTGTTGACGGATGGGACTCAAATTGCCCGGTATCAGGGAGTCTGGCGGCCGTTCGCCGGTACCGACATTTCATCCAGCATGAGCTATCTGCACGAACGTGCGCACAAACGCGAGCTGCGCCTGGAGGGCGCCCAGAAGGGCACCGCGGTCACCATTTCGCAGCGCGATGACCAGGAGCGCCAACTGCTGTTCAACCTGCGCGGCGCCTTCGTGCAGGCGTTGCAGGCCAAGGCCGTGCTGGCGCAGGCCAACGACAACCTGGCCTACTACGACCGGCTGCTCGCCGTGAGCGACGATCGCTTCAAAGCCGGCGACATCGCGCAGGTGGATCTGGACCGCCTGGAGCTGCAGCGGGTGCAGTTCGAGAGCGACGTCCAGACCGCCCTGGTGAATGTGCGCACGGCCAAGATCGAGCTCCTCCAACTGCTCGACGACCGCACGCCGGTGGAGCAGTTCGACCTGACCGGCCCGTTTGCATTCAGCGAAATCCTGCCGCCCCTGGAAGAGCTGCGGAACACGGCTCTGGCCATCCGGCCGGACCTGCGCGCGGCCATGCAATCGGTGGAACAGGCGAAAGCCAATCATCTGCTGGCGGTCGCGAACGGCTCGACTGATCCCACCTATAGTGGGTGGTGGACGCACAACCCCTCGTTCAACAACCCGTACGACAACGAAACACTGGGCGTCAGCGTGACCATTCCGCTGCGCCTGTTCGACCGCAATCAGGGCGAAAAAGCGCGTACGCTTCTGGACATCCGGCGCAACCAGCGGCTTGAGGACGCCACCCGCGCGCAGGTGTTCAGCGATGTGGACTCGGCCTATGCCACCCTGAACAGCAACCTGGCCCTGCTGCGGCCTTATAAGGCCAAGTATCTGCAGCTTGCCACGCGGGTGCGCGAGACGGTGTCTTTCGCGTATCAACATGGAGGGTCGTCGCTGCTGGATTTTCTGCAGGCGCAGAACGACTATCGCAGCGTGCAGGTGAGTTATCTGAATCTGGTTGGGGCCTATTTGAGCGCCGCCAATCAACTCAACATGGCGGTGGGCCGCGAGGTGATCCAATGAAACGCGAGATGTGGGCGGCCGGCCTGTTTGGGCTGGCCCTGGTATTGTCCGGTTGCGGCGCCAAAGGGGGCACCCCCAAAGACGAGAAGTCCGAAGCGCCGCCGCCCGCCCAGGTGGAGCAGGAACCCGACGCCAGCCTGGTGAGAGTGGACCACCCCGAGCAATTCCCCTTGGCCATCGCAACCTCCCGCGCCGCGGCTCCCGAACTCAACGTCACGGGCACGGTGACCGCCGACGTTTCGCGCAACGTGCCGGTGATTTCGCTGGCTTCCGGCCGCGTAGTGGATATTCGCGCGCGCCTTGGCGACACCGTGGAGAAGGGCCAGCTTCTGATGCGCGTGCAGAGCGCCGATCTCTCGGGCGCGTTTTCGGACTACCGCCACGCCCGCGCCGACGAAACACTGGCGCGCGCGCAACTGGACCGTTCCAAGCTGCTCTACGACAAGGGCGCCATCGCGCAGAAGGATCTGGAAGTGGCCCAGGACACCGAGGAAAAGGCCAAGGTGGATGTCGAGACGGCGCTCGAGCACCTCCACGTGCTGGGGGCCGATCCGGATCATCCCTCGCCCATCGTGGACATCTCGGCGCCGGTCTCGGGCGTGATTACCGAGCAGAACGTGACCGCCGCGGCGGGCGTGAAGACCCTCGACAACTCGCCCAACCTGTTCACCATATCGGATCTCTCGGAAGTCTGGATCCTGTGCGATGTGTATGAGAACGATTTGCCCGGCGTGCACTTGGGCGAATTCGCCGACATCCACTTGAACGCCTTTCCCGGGCAGGTGCTGCACGCGCGAATCGGCAACATAGGACCGATTCTCGACCCCAACATCCGCACCGCCAAGGTGCGGCTCGAGATCCACAACCCCGGCCTGATGAAATTGGGGATGTTTGTGACGGCGACCTTCCACGGGCAGACCGTAGAGGTGCGGGCGGTGGTCCCGGCAAACGCGGTGCTGCACCTGCACGACCGCGACTGGGTGTACATGCCCGCGCCGAACAACAGCTTCCGCCGCGTGGAGGTGACCGGAGGCAAGATGCTGCCGCCCGACCGGCAGGAAATCCTGAGCGGCGTGAAGGCCGGCGACCGCGTGGTGGCCAACGCCCTGGTGCTGCAGAACACGGCGGAGCAGTAGGGGCTGCCTCGACGTTGAGGCGCGGGACGTGAGAGAGAATTGAAATTGCCGAAATATCGCGTGAACCCCAATCGCGGCGGATCAGCGGCCGCACCGGGGTGCGGAAATTGTTTTGGCGCCTCCCTGGAACGGAGCCATCACGTTACTCCATCACAGATGTGTGCATTTAAAATGGTGCGTCTATAGAAGGCGGAGGTGAAACTACCCCAGCTCTCATTGTTCCGTCCGACTCAAACAGCATGAGCAGTGCGGCTTCATCAATGTAGATATGGTAATGTTGTTTAGCTAAAAAAGTGCGAAACAATAGCGATCCCCATCTATCTCCTGAGCCGTGCGTATGATAACGATTAGCTGACCAGGCCAATAAGTCGGCCGCTTGGATCTCTGGCGATTCGCGCATATCATCAATTTCTTCGATGCTAGAGACAAATCCAGCCCACCAGACTGGTCTACCACGGTCTTTCTGCTTCCACACTTTCCACACTTTCCTCAGTATCGCATGGAATTTTTCCTTCCTATCAAATACCACCTTAAAACCGGAATCACGATGAGGATGGACGGCGACCTTCCCGAAGCATGTGTTCAAGCAAATATCCTCCGGGGTCCAGAGTTTTGGGATAGATGCCTTCACTTTTCTGTAGTCTGTAAGATTTATCGAGCAGGTTACGGGTAACTTGAGCTATGCGCCTGTACGGCCGGTGGGGTGAGGGCGGAGGCGCAGTGAACCATTTGGGGACCCCAAGAACATTGGGGTAAAACAGTAGTTCTGCCAAGATCGCAACTTCGCAGACCGACCC
>JBKQPR010000349.1:0-34875 GCA_052144935.1 Bryobacteraceae bacterium | reverse complement strand
TCGCTTTCCCGGAGCCCTCCCCAAGCCACATTGTATACGGCGGGCAGGCGGAGGACGGCAGGGGAGAATGCGGCGTGTGGTGGTAAGTGGTTGGAATGGCGGGAGTTGGAGAAAAGCAAAAAGTTGGCGAAGTTTGTGAACGCGTTGCGGCGGAGGGGCCGGGTTAGGACTTCGGCCGGCGAAGGCCGATTTCCGGGCGCTGCGGGGTTGCAGGGCGCCGCGGGCTGACGGGGTTTGGAAGACCCGATGCGGTTGCATCTGGTTCCGGATCCGCGAACGGCTGGATGGCGTTGGCGGTTTGAGGACTTGGGGGTTGGACCGCCGGGTGGCAGGTTCTGCTGGCCGTCGACACTACCGGTCCGGGCCAAGGTCCGAGATGGCGACTACGCGCTCACGTGGAGGCGGATACCTGACGCAAGCGCGTTTATCAGTATCGATCCGAGGAGGCGAAACGCGCCAGCCAGATCAATGGTTTGGTGTTTACAAGTCAAAGTGGAGTTCAAGAATGCACGATGTTCACTTAGGAATCCGTGGGCTCGTCGACCCTCAAACTCCGTACGAAGCGGTTTTCAAAAAAAAGAAACTTCCGGATGCGCCGGTAATCAGTACTTAGCTGTCCTATTACTTGCAGAATCGGTCAGACACGCAGCGTGGCCCGGACCTTTGATTCGAGTATCTGGCGTCTAAAGCGGTAGTATTGAATGCTAGGCAGGCCGCAGAATGCCCGACGATTGGACTATCGAAGGCGACCCAACTCCGGACCCTCTGACACCAGGCACTCTGATCGGCGCCTACCGTCTTGAGTCTCGCCTGGGCGAGGGCGGGATGGGCACGGTATATCGGGCACAGGACACTAAGCTCAACCGGCCGGTGGCCATCAAAGTTCTCTCCGACGATCTGGCAGACACAGCCGCGCGGCGGCGGTTCCAACGCGAAGCGCAGATGGCGTCGTCGCTAAACCATCCGCACATCCTTACTGTGTACGATGTGGGCGAGTTTGAGGGCCGCCAGTACATCGTTACAGAGTTTGTCGACGGCGGGACACTGAAAGACTGGGCGCAGCAGGAAAAGCGGACCTGGAAGCAGATCGTGGAATTGCTGACGGGCGTAGCGGACGGGCTGGCGGCGGCGCACACGGCGGGCATCCTGCACCGCGACATCAAGCCGGCGAATATTCTGGTAGCGAAAAATGGGTACGCCAAGCTGGCGGATTTCGGACTGGCGAAGCTTGCGAAGCCTGAGCGGCCTAGTGAGGACTTAACGCAGACGCTCACGGAAGCGCACACCCGTCCCGGAGCGATCGTGGGGACGGTCGCCTACATGTCGCCGGAGCAGGCCTCGGGCCGCCCGCTGGACGCCCGCAGCGACATCTTTTCCTTCGGAGTTGCGCTCTACGAATTGCTGGCCGGGCGGCGGCCGTTCTCCGGATCGTCGGAGCTGGAAACGCTGAAGACCATCATTCACGGCGCCCCCGAGCCGCTGGGAGCCGATTTCCCGCATGCCCTGGGCGCGATCGTTGAGAAAGCGCTCGACAAAGACCCGGCGGATCGCTATCAAACGGCGCGGGAGCTAGTGGTGGATCTCCGGCGGTTGGTGCGGCAGAAAGCGGCCGAGCCCGCCCCGCCCGTCGTGGCCGGGCGACACGGGAGGCTGTATTGGTTCCTGGCCGCCGCGCTGCTTCTGGGAGCAGGCGGGGTGACGGGATGGTTGGCTCACCGCCCATCGGCAGCCGACGCGAATCCGCTCGCCAATGCGATATTCACGCGGCTGACCGACTTCGAGGGTGTGGAGCGCGATGCGGCCATCTCCCCGGACGGGCGGTTTGTGGCGTTTCTCTCCAACCGCAGCGGCCCCTTGGACATTTGGGTCAGCCAAGTGGGGACCGGAAGTGCGGTCAATCTCACCCAAGGCAAAACCGGAAACCTCGATGGCTTGGTGCGCGCCCTGGGCTTTTCCGGGGATGGTTCCCAGGTCTGGTTCCACGAAGCGGACGTCACGACGCCGTTGCGCATCGTTCCCCTCATGGGCGGCGCGCCGAGGGTGTTCCTGGCCAGCAGTCCGGTCAAGACGCCGCCATGGAATGCGGCGTGGTCGCCCGACGGGAATCGCCTCGTCTATCACACCTCGGACGGGGGCGACCCAATGTTTGTCACGGATCGCACTGGCGCCAGCCCGCGTCAGATACTCATAAACAATCCGGGTATCCACAATCATTTTCCAGTCTGGTCCCGGGACGGCCAGTGGATATATTTCGTGCGAGGGTTTCCCAGCACTAGCGAGATGGATCTGTGGCGCATTTCTCCCAAAGGGGGAGAGCCTGAGCGGCTCACCGAGCACAACAGCGAAGTGAGCTATCCGGCTCCTCTGGACTTGCGGACGGTAGTATACGTGGCCCGCGATCGGGACGGTTCGGGGCCCTGGCTTTGGGCGCTCGACGTGAACCGCAAGACCACTCACCGGATCAGCTTCGGTTTGGAGAAGTACATCTCCGTTGCCGCCAGCGCCGATGGCCGCCACCTGGTGGCGACCGAAGCCAGCCCGGTCGCGAGCTTGTGGAGCGTGCCGATCCTGAATCGAGTGGCGGAAGAGCGGGATGCAAAGCCGTACCCGGTGGGCACGGTGAGAGCCTTGGGCCCGCGATTCGGCGGAACATCACTGTTCTATTTATCCTCTCGCGGCACGGGCGATGGGCTGTGGCGCTACCAGGACGGACAGACCACGGAGATTTGGAAGGGCTCCGATGGACCGCTGCTGGATCCTCCGGCCGTTTCCCCAGACGGGCGGCGGGTGGCGATCGTGCTTCGCCGCGGTGGGAGATTGACGCTGCACCTGGCCACCGCCGAGGGCAACGAATTCCAGCCGCTCGGCGAGTCTATAGACATCCGGGGCGCGGCTGACTGGTCGCCGGATGGGCAGTGGATTGTCACAGGAGGAACCGATGCCCAGAGTCCGGGCGTCTTCAAGATTCCGGCCGGCGGTGGCATGCCCGTTCGGCTAACCACGGGGCAGGCATCGAACCCCGTGTGGTCGCCGGCCGGAAACTTGATCGTATACGCTGGCGCGAACGTGGGCTTCTTCGCCCCCCTCTTGGCCGTTCTCCCAGATGGAACTCCGGTAAAGCTACCCTCCATCAAAGTGCTCCGCGAAGGCGTGCGCGTCCGCTTCCTGCCCAACGGCTCCGGTTTGGTCTACATGCAGGGACTGCCTTCGGCACAGAGTCTATGGCTGCTCGATCTAGCGACCATGAAGACCAGGGAGCTGACACATCTCAACAACGCCGGCACCATTCGCAGTTTCGATATCAGTCCCGACGGCAACATCGTGTTTGACCGCCTGCGCGGCAATTCATACGTCGTGTTGATCGATCTTCCGAGCGATCCAAGAAAGCCGTGAAATCAGATGACTGGAGCATCGCCGGCGATACGAGCCGAAAACCTTTGGCTGCCGGGACGGGATCGATGGCCTTGCGGCACGGCTAGTTGGGTTTGAGGTGTACGTAGCGGGCGACTCCTGGAGTACTCGGACCGGTTGGTTCGCCGCTGATTCCTCGTGTCGCCCCAGGGTTTCCGCAGGGACTTTGCGATCGCAAAAACGTTCTGGCAGGATCACGGCGAACTCGGAAGATCCTTCCGGGCTCGGCACTCGTGCCAAGACCATCTCCTTCCGGCGCGGACTTCACCAGCAGCCATTGGGCCATATCCTCCAGTTCCCGCGTGAAGGGCCGAAGCGACGTTCCAGCTTCTCAGGGTTGCCGTGCTCACGAATGATCAAGCACGCCGAGATGCTCTTCTTGTGTCTTTCGGCAGCAAGGTGGGACAGACGGGCCTAGTGACGGGCCCAGGGGGACACGCCGTCTCTCAACCAGGCGATCCCAGCGGTTCTTGTACAGCTTGTCAGTCTCAGACTCAGCTCAGGGAGCGGTGGCCCTTACAGGCCCTTGGCTACGAGGAACGCGATCAGGTCGACCACCCGGCAGGAGTAGCCCCACTCGTTGTCGTACCAGGAGACCACCTTCACCAGGTTGCCGTCCAGCACCTTGGTCAGCCCCGCGTCCACAATCGAGCTGTTGGGATTGTGCAGCATGTCGGTCGAAACCACCGGGTCTTCGGTGTATGCCAGGATGCCTTTAAGCTCGCCCTCGGCCGCCGCTTTCAGCGCCGCGTTGACCGCCTCGGTGGTCGTGGGCTTGTCCAGTACGGCCACAAGGTCCACAACTGAAACGTCCGGCGTCGGCACGCGCAAGGAGTACCCGTCCAGCTTGCCCTTCAGTTGCGGCATCACCAGGCCGATGGCCTTGGCCGCGCCGGTGGTGGTGGGAATCATGTTGAGAGCCGCCGCCCGCGCGCGCCGCAGATCCTTGTGCGGAAAGTCGAGCACGTTCTGGTCGTTGGTGTAGCTGTGGATCGTGGTCATCGATCCCTTCTGAATCCCAAAGGCATTGTGCAATACCTTGACGACCGGGGCCAGACAGTTGGTGGTGCAGGAGGCGTTGGAAATTATTTTGTGTTTGGCAGGATCGTAAACGTCGTCGTTAACGCCCAGCACCAGGGTCACGTCCTCGTTCTTGGCCGGAGCGGTGATGATCACCTTCTTCACCGGGCCGTGCAAGTGTTTCGAGGCATCCTTGGCGTCCGTGAATTTGCCCGTGGATTCCACCACGATTTCGGCGCCTACCGATTCCCAATCCAGTTGGGCCGGATCCTTGATGGCGAAGACTTTGATCTTCTTGCCGCCCACCGTGATGGAATCGGCGTCCGCGGTGACCTCTACGGGCAACTTGCCGAGCACCGAGTCGTATTTCAAAAGGTGCGCCAGCGTCTTGGTATCGGTAAGGTCGTTTACCGCTACGAACTCCACGTCGTTCCGGTCGAGACTCGCACGGACAATGTTCCGGCCGATGCGGCCGAAGCCATTAATGCCAACTTTGACTGCCATTTTTTCTCCTGTTTTGGATGAGGGATCGTTAATTCAAAGGATATCAGGAGGCGGGTATCGGAGGCAACCCGAGAATGGGGAGGCGATACTCTTAAATTGGATCTTTGGGGCTGAGCAGGGGTTAAGCCGGAGGCCTCAATGTTGGCCTTCCTCCAGCCGCTCGATTCGGTGCTCGTGCATTTCCGCGACGTGGACGAGCCGGGCGAGTGCTTCCATGATTTCACCGAGCGTTTTGCTCCACCGCTGATCGCGCTCCCGGTTTTCGGCTGCCATCAGTTCGACGGTCTGGGCCAGCGCTTCGTGCCGCTCCACCAACTTTTCCAATCGCTCTTCGAAGGTCATTTGGTTAGGCTCTTTCTCTCAGTTTACGCGCTTTCGCCGCCTACCGCTGGAACATCACTTTGCCCCCGACGATCGTATAGACCACGTCCGTCGCCGGGATCTGGTCTTCGGGAATTGTCAGGATGTCGCGCGAGAGCACCGTAATATCGGCCAGCTTGCCCGGCTCCAGCGATCCTTTGACCTTCTCCTCAAACGCCGCGTAGGCGTTGTTCCAGGTGTAGGAGCGCAGCGCCTCCTCGCGGCTCATGCGCTGATCCGCATAGAACACCGAGCCGTCCTTCAGCTTCCGGCTCACCGCCGCGTAGTAGCAGGCCAGAGGGCTGACATCCTCCACCGGAGCGTCCGTGCCGTTGCCCACGATGGCGCCCGATTTCATCAGCTTCTGCCAGACGTAGGCGCCCTCTTCGGCCCGCTGGGGGCCCAGCCGCAGCAGCACGTAGGGCGCATCGGAGGTGCAATGAATCGACTGCATGGCCGCGATCACCCCGAGCTGGCCGAAGCGCGGAATATCCGCGGCGCTGAGGTGCTGCGCGTGTTCGATGCGCCAGCGCAGATCTTTCTGTTCAGGATGCCGCTCGGGATGTTCGCGGAACAGGCTTTCATAAATGTCGAGGACTTCGCGGTTGGCGCGGTCCCCGATGGCGTGCACGCAAAGCTGATAGCCGTGCTGCAGGGCCAGCTCTCCGGTTTCGCGAATGTCGGCGGGGTCTTCCACGTTCAGCCCGGTGCTGTCCGGTTTATCGGTGTAGGGCGCCAGCAGCCAGGCGCCGCGCGATCCCAGCGCGCCATCCATGTATCGCTTGATGGCCCGCACGGTGAGGTAGCCGCCGCCCGCGCCGATGGTGCGGTACCTGTCCAGGTTGGCCTGCAGCACGGCGTTGGAGGCGCGCAGCATCACCCACATACGGATGCGCAGATCGCCTTTCTCGGCCATGGCGCGGAACACGTCCACGGTGGCCGGCGGCGAGCCGGCGTCCTCGAAGCTGGTGATGCCCTTGGCGAGGCACTCGCCGGTGGCCAGCGCAATCTCCTTCTGCAGATCCTGGTGGCTCGCCTGCCATTTCCCGTAGACGCCGCTGGCCAGGCTCCCGGCGCGTTCGCGCAGCAAGCCGGTGGGGTTGCCTGCGCTGTCCTTTAATATTTCACCGCCCGCCGGGTTGGGGGTGTCGCGCGCGATGCCGGCCAGTTGCATGGCCGTGGCGTTGACAAACGAAGCGTGCCCGCTGGCGTGCGTCAGCAGCACCGGGTTATCCGGCGAAACTTTGTCCAGCGATGCGTGCAGCGGGAAGCCCTCCACGTTGGGGTCGGGGGCGTGGTCCCATTTGGACTGGTGCCAGCCGCGGCCTACGATCCAATCGCCCGGCTTGGCCTGTTTGGCGGCGCGCGCCACTTGCGCCACAATGTCGTCCCACGTGCGAGCCTCGCGCAGGTCCAGCCCCATGCGGAACTCGCCCACGCCGGTGAAATGGCCGTGCCCTTCGATGAAGCCCGGAATGGCAGTCATGCCGTGGAGGTCGATCACCTTGGTGGTGGGGCCAATCCATTGAGCCGCCTCGCGGTCGCTGCCGAGAGCCGCGATCTTATCGCCTCTCACGGCGATCGCCTGCGCGGTGGGCGCGGAGGCATTCATGGTGACGATTTTTCCGTTCCGCAGCACCAGGGTGGCGGGTTGGGCGAAGGCCGCGGCCGAAACCGCCGCCCAGAGCAGAAATGGGGATGCGCGCATCCAGTCCAGGATAGCGCTGGGCGGGGGCGGAGTGCCTGCGGGTTCGCGGTGCCGTGGTAGGGCCGGGCGGGGCTAGCGCCTCGCATTGGACGACGAGCTTGGGCGGGGAAAACAGGCTTTACGGCGTGCCGGGGCCGCCGGATTCTGCTGCCAGGATAGCAGCCACCTGATCCCGCAGAACGGGGCAACGATCCTTGGCAGCCAGCCACACTTCACCCCAGTCGATCCCGAAGTAGCCGTGAACCACAACGTTACGGAAGGCGACGATCTGGGGCCAAGGCACTTGGGGATGGCGAACCGTCAATTCCCTGGAGACCCGCGCAGCCGCCTCGCCGATGATGGTGAGTTTTTGAACGACGGCGCTGCGAAGCAACTCCGATTTCTGAAAAGACTGAAAGTCGTGTCCTGCTATGAAGCCGGCAATATGGTCGGCAGCCTCGACGATATCCTCGAGGTACAGGGTCTCACGCCGCATACAGGAGCCGTGCGTCTTGAAGCACAGAAGCTCGGATCCGCGGTTTCAGCCCATTTTTCGAGACTAGATCCACTTTCTTCCCGAGAAGATGAGAGAGATCCAACATCAATCCGGCGTGATCCACCAGATCAATGTGCGCACCTGGGAGAAACTCGACCAGCAGGTCGATGTCGCTATCGGGCCGCATCTCGCCGCGGGCCGCCGACCCGAACAGCGAAAGCTCCCGGACGCTGTACCGCACGCATAGATCTGCCAGCTTGGTCTCCTCGACCTGCGTATCGCCGAGTTGTAGTGTGCGGCCCATGCCGATTCCTCTATTATGCCCGACTCTGGGAGGGTTAGGGGCCAAATCGGCCGGGTGTTCTCGACCCGGCCAGTGGTCGCAGCAATGTGCGCCTGCTGGTCAGCGAGCCTGAAGACGTGGCCGGCGCTTTGCGATCGGCGCCGCTATGGTCCGCGAGCGCCCGCGCCATTCCGTGCAGCAGTCCGAGTTCCCAAGCCGGCTTGTGGTAGGATATTCTTACAATGCTTACCCGCCAACCGCAAGTCGAGTACGTGGCCCACACCCGGATTGGCGAGAAGGGCCAACTCACAATCCCTAAGTTATATCGCGATGAGCTGGGCCTGGATACCGGAGCTCCGGTCGCGGTGCTGCGGATTGGTGACGGTCTCATGTTGATCCCGGAGCAAAACCGCTTTCGGGTTCTCTGTGAGTCCATCGCATCCGTGTTGGAGCGGCGGCAACTAACCCCGGCGGACTTGCTGAGTACGCTACCGGAGGCGCGCCGGCGCGTTTTTCTTCGCCGCTACCCTGAGTTGGCGGAGCCGCAGTCAGGCGGAACGCGGCGGAGCAAGCGCCGTTGACTGAGGGGAAGCGCGTCCGGGTTTTCCTGGACTCCAATGTCTTGACCGCTGGAATCGTTTCAACCTGGGGGTTGGATAAAGCTGTCCTCTCGCTGTGCGCAGCTCGGATTTGCCGGCTGGTTCTCGCTGAAGCCGTGCGCCAGGAGGTTGAGGAGAACCTCTTGGTCCGCCTGGGCGGGATTGAATCCGGCGATGCGGACCGGGCCCTGGGTCACTATGCCCGTTTGATCGCGTTGATGAAGCCGGAGGTCGTGCCCTATCCAGGTCAAGCGGAGGTTAAGGCGTCCCGCCATTTGATTCGTCATGCGGCGGATGTTCCGGTGCTGCTCTCCGCGATCGCGAGTCGTCCCGATTGGCTTCTTACGCACAACACCAAACATTTCACGCCTGCTGTTGCGCGGAGGACCGGCCTACGGATTGCGACGCCGGTCGAGTTTTTTCGTGCGCTAGCGCAGACTCTGTCCGGCGAGCAACCCGGCTAGACAGAAACGTCATAAATAATTGCGCAACCGCTCTCTTACGTTCGCGGCTCTGAGTCGGCGTTGTGCGGAGCCGCGAACTAAAGAACGGTTCTAGCGCAGACAACAACGTTGCCGTGTTTAGCCGACGCCCCGCCTTGCGGAGTGCTAAGCTAGTGAAAACCTCCCCGCATTGGAATCGGTCTCCTTGGCTCTGGTCCTAACTCCGCACGGCCATCTGGTCCTGGCGCACGAAGCCGAGGCGCCCAGCCTGGATGCCGCGCTGGCCCGGCGTCTGCAGGATGCCTTCGAGCACGGATCGGGCCGCGGCCTTCTCTGGTTGGGAGCGGATGAAGTCGGGACCGCGCTTCCTCCCGTTTTCTCCTACTGGCGCGAATTCGGCGCGCGGTACGTGACCGCCCTGTGCACCCAACCGGATCTCGATGCGCCGCTCCGGAAGGTGCATGTACCCCAGCCTCCGGACGAGGAGTTGAACTGGATGGCCCTGTCCGCGCCACCCATGACCGGCGCGGAGTATTTGACGGCGGACGTCCTTGCGGCTCTCTGGCAGGAGCTGGACGCGGCCTTCGGGCTGGCGCTGGCCGAATCCGGGTGCGGGGTGCAGGAGTTTCTGAAGCGCCGCAACCCGGCCTGGAACCTGGTCGGACGGGTCCACTTCAATGTCGCCGAAAACCGCCAGGACCGGGAGGCGCCGTTTGCCTTTCTGGCAACCTACACCACGCGGCTGTCGCAGCACGCCAAGGCCCAGCATCTGCCGCTGGGACAGGCCCTCCGCGAATACGCGGGCGCGGCCAACAAGAACCGTCTCTTGTCCCTGCTGCTTCCCGTGCAGCGCGCGTCGGAGATCTGCCCGTGGTTGAAGACCATGATCGAGGCCGGCGAGATCTTCCATCCGCTACGGTGGACGCCCAGCGAGGTCATGCAGCTCTTGAAGGACGTCCCACAGATCGAAAGCGCGGGCGTGGCGGTGCGCATGCCCGCGGGATGGCGGGGCAACCGTCCGCCGCGGCCCCGCGTGGTTGGCGCGGTCGGCGGCAAGCCCCCCTCGGGGCTCGGCCAGGACGCGCTGCTCGATTTCCGCACGGAAGTGACGCTCGATGGCGAGCCTCTGACCGCGGCCGAGACCGCCCAGTTGTTGGCTCAATCGGACGGACTCGCGCTGGTGCGCGGGCGGTGGGTGGAAATCAATCGGGAACAACTGAGCCGCATGATGGAGCGCTTCCGCGAAATCGAGCGTACGGCCGCCCAGAACGGTCTGGGCTTCGGAGAGGCCATGCGGCTGCTCGCGGGAGCGGGCGTTCCCGGGCCCGGAGGGCACCCCGATGGGGCCGACGGGCCGGCCGCCGATGCCGGCTGGGCGCAGGTGGTTGCCGGTCCCTGGCTGGCGGAGACGCTGAAGGGGTTGCGCAGCCCCGATGTTCTGGCGCAGATCGACCCCGGGACGGCGCTGAACGGCACGCTGCGGCCCTACCAGCAAGTGGGCGTGCGCTGGCTCCATTTGCTCGCCAAACTCGGTCTGGGGGCGTGCCTGGCCGACGACATGGGACTGGGCAAGACCATTCAAGTGCTTTCGCTGCTGCTGGTGCTGCAGCGCCAGGGGAACCGCGATCCCAGCCTGCTGGTGGCACCTGCCTCGCTGTTGGCCAATTGGGCGTCGGAGATGGAGCGCTTCACGCCCGGTTTGAAGGCGCTCATCGCGCATCCTTCCGCGCTTCCGGCGGCCGACTTGAAAACCCTTGCCCCCGGGCGCCTGGCGGATGTGGACCTGGTGATTACCAGCTACGGCTCGCTGCTGCGCGTTCCGTGGATGGCGGAGCAGCCGTGGCGGCTGGTCATTCTGGATGAGGCGCAGGCCATCAAGAATCCGGGCGCGAAGCAGACGCGGGCTGTCAAGCAGCTTCAGGCTGGCGCCCGGCTGGCGCTCACCGGCACACCCGTCGAGAACCGGTTGGGGGATCTGTGGTCCATTTTCGACTTCGTCAATCCAGGGCTGCTGGGGTCGGCGAAGGAATTTACCAGCTTCGCCAAACGGCTTGCCGAGAGTCCCCACGGTTCCTACGGCCCTCTGCGCGAGCTGGTGCGGCCGTACATCCTGCGGCGGTTGAAGACCGATAAGACGGTGATCGCGGACTTGCCGGACAAAACCGAAATCAAAGCCTTCTGCCCCCTCAGCCGCAAGCAGGCGGCCCTCTACGAACAGGCCGTGCGGGAGCTTTCCGGGCAGCTCGCGGACAAGACTGGAATCCAGCGCAAAGGTCTGGTCCTGGCATTTCTGATGCGCTTCAAGCAGATCTGCAATCATCCTTCCCAGTGGCTGGCGGACGGCGCGTGGAACGAAGAGGACAGCGGCAAATTTGCGCGCCTGGGCGAGATTGCCGAGGTGGTGGCCGCCAAGCAGGAAAAGATGCTCGTCTTCACCCAGTTTCGCGAGGTGACCGCGCCCCTGGCCGCTTTCCTGGGCCAGGTGTTCGGAGGGCCCGGCCTGGTGCTGCACGGAGAGACGGAAGTCAAGAAGCGCAAGGATCTGGTGCGCCGCTTTCAGGAAGAGGAAGCCGAAAAGTTCTTCGTGCTTTCGCTTAAAGCGGGCGGCGCGGGGTTGAACCTTACGGCTGCCTCCCATGTCGTGCATTTCGACCGGTGGTGGAATCCGGCAGTGGAGAACCAGGCCACCGACCGCGCCTTCCGCATCGGCCAGACCAAAAATGTGCTGGTGCACAAATTCGTGTGCCGCGGTACCGTAGAAGAGAAAATCGATCAGCTCATAGAATCGAAGCGCCAGCTTTCCACCAGTTTGCTGGAAGGAGGCGCCGATCTGTTGCTGACCGAGCTGAATGACGAGGAGTTGCTCAGGCTGGTGGCGCTGGACCTCAACAAGGCGCTGAAGGAGACATAAGCGATGGGTTACGGCGGCTGGGGATGGAAGCCCTATGTTTCGGTGGCGCAGCGCCGAAACAACGCGGCGCGCGAGATGGCGAGGCGCAAGAAGCAGGGGCATGCGGTCTCGCCGGTCGTCCTTGAAGGCCGCACCATCGTCAAGACCTTCTGGGGGAAGGCGTGGTGCGACAATCTGGAACGCTACAGCGACTTTGCCAACCGGTTGCCGCGCGGGCGGACCTATGTGCGGAATGGCTCGGTGATCCATCTGCAAATCGCTCCCGGCAAGATTGAGGCCCTGGTCAGCGGCCGGGAAATCTACGAGGTCGAAGTGAGCATTACTCCGGTCTCGAAGGCGCGCTGGAAATCCATCTGCGCGGACTGCGCGGGCGCCATCGATTCGCTGGTCGAGTTGCTCCAGGGAAAGTTTTCCAAGGGCGTCATGGAGCGGATTTGCAGGCCCAACGCGGGTCTGTTCCCATCGCCAGGGGAGATCGAGCTATCGTGCAGTTGTCCCGACTGGGCAGGCATGTGCAAGCATGTGGCGGCGGTGCTGTATGGCATCGGCGCGCGGTTCGACACGCAGCCCGAACTCTTGTTCCGTCTGCATGACGTCGATCACGGGGATCTCATCACCAAGGCTGGTCAGGGGCTGGCGCTTTCCAAGGCGGCCCCGGCGGCCAAGAAGATCCTGGGCAGCGAAGATCTGTCGGGTATTTTTGGGTTGGAGATGGATCGAGACGCCGGCGCGGAGGCGAAACCTGTGAAAGCGCGGGCGGCTAAGAGGGCCACGGCGAAACCGGAACCTGCGAAAACGAAGGCTGCCAGCAAGACCGCAGCCAAGAAGGTGGTAAAAAGCAAGCCCAGGAAGTAGCAGGGTTGTGGGGCAGGTTTTCAGGCTGCCGTGGGGTTCTCCAGGGCACTCTCCAGGGCCGCGCTGTTCTCTCTGGATCAAAGTGCATTCCTCACGGCCGGGTGGGATTCGTCGCCATTTCTGCGGGATAGGCGACGATAGGTCCAATGGGAGGTTGATCCTGGAGGTTCCGCCGTTCATGAATGCCTTCAATCCCGGCAGGGCGTCCGCGCCGAACCGGCTGTGCGTAGCGTCCCCGGCGAGGATAGCCCCTCGGGGACGCACACCACCGGTTCTTCGGCTGATAGCGGCCTTTCATAGACCTCCAGCACATTTTCCATGGGCTCGATGTAATCGTCGTCGAGCTCGGCCATACACCACATTTTTTCGTGCCAGGCTGGAGGTCGTGGCATTGCAACAAGATCCGGATTGCCTCCCTCCCCACCTTGGGAACCAGATTGCGCTTGACCGCTTCCCCGGTTATCAGCCGGACGGTCCAGCGCGCATAGCCTTGTGGGGGAGCGGCGCAAACCATCGCGACGATCCGTAGGCGCTTATTGTGGTTCAGCAGTGGTAGCGCACGGGGACGCTGCTTGTCGTACAGCGCCTGGGCCAAACCGGCGTCCTCGTAGCGACGGCCCATCTCACGGACGGTCTTGGGCGTAATCCGGAGATTGTCGGCCACCTCGGAAGCCGCCTTTCCCTGGTGCAATTGGGAGAGCGTCAAGGCGCGGAGAACGACGCGAACTGGTTGGATGCCGCCGTTGAGAATGCCATCCAGCTTAGCCCGGCGTCGCTTGGGAAGACGGACATGGAGGCGACGACAGGCTCGCATGACCCTGTATTCAGCCAAGACATTCCGTATCAAGAGTGTTTCAGAAGCACTTTTTCAGGCGGTCGAAGACCCAGCGACCGCATCTCCTCAATCGAGCATGCCGACTTTTTTTGAGCCAATCCAGTTCCACCTTCAGCCGCCCAATCTCTTCGTAGAGCGCATCGCTGTCGGCGTAGCCGTTCCGCCCATTAGGCGTCCGCCCGTCCACGAAAAGCTCCGGCAGTTGTTCCATAGCAGACTTCCTCCACTTCGCAATCCGGATTAGGATGCACCTTGAGCTGCGATCCCAACTGGCTGAGCGTCCTCTCGCCGCGGATCGCCTCGATCGCCACCCGCGCATTGAACTGGACCGGAAACGCCCATGCAGGAGAAGTGCCAGCGGGGTCCGGTGGCGTGTGTCATGACGCCCCGTCGTCAGGCGGTTGAGGTGCACGCCCGGCTGAGCCGTGCCGCCAACCGCCGAATCCGCTCCGCCAGCTCCGCCGGCTCCCGCACCTCAAACTCGAAACCCAGCAATGCCAGGTGCACCGACAGCCCGTCGAGCGAGCAGTCTCCGGTGTGCAGCACGCAGCGGTGCTCGTCGAGCGCTTCCAGCGTCCCCGCCGCGGGGGGCACGCGCTCGGCGGCCTGCTCCACCGAAGCATGCAAAATCACCTTCGCCGGGCGCCGATCGTAGGAGACGCTACGCGACACATAGGCCGCGAAATCGCCCTCGGGCGGCTGGCGCGAGGTGAAGCGCAGGCCGGTGGTCAGGGGCGGTTGGATCCGGTCCACGCGGAACGTCCGCCAATTGTTGCGGCCCACATCGAATGCGGCCAGGTACCATCGCCGGCCGGTGTGTACCAGACGGTGAGGCTCCACTTCGCGCGTGGTCGCGGCGCCATCGCGGCTGTGGTAACCGAACCGCAGCTTCTGCAAATCGCGGCAGGCGCCCGCGATCTCCGAAAGCGTTTCGGCGTGTACTCTCGGACCGGTGTTGGCCAGCGGCAGGATGAAGGCATCGAGCGCCGTGACCCTCCGCCGCAACCGCTCGGGCAGCACGCGCTGCAGCTTCGACAGCGCACGCACGGAGGCCTCTTCGATTCCGGCGACCGTGCCGCTGGCGGCCGTTCGCAATCCGACCGCTACCGCCACGGCCTCATCGTCGTCGAGCAGCAGCGGGGGCAGCGTGGCGCCCGCCCCAAGCTGATAGCCGCCCGCTATGCCCGAAGTCGAATTCACCGGGTATCCGAGGCTGCGCAGCCGATCCACATCGCGGCGCAGCGTGCGCGCCGTCACTTCCAGCCGTTCGGCGAGCAGCGCGCCCGACCAGTAGCGCTGCGCCTGAAACAGCGACAGCAATCGCAGCAAGCGTGCCGAGGTCTCCAACATGCTTCCAGTCTGCCACGACTCGCGGACTGAAACTGTCCGCAATGCCTGTTATGGTCTTTGCTGTAAGCTTCAATCAGACAGGAGACCATATGCCGTTCAGCCAATCGCTTTTACCCGAATTCGACGCAGAGATGAAAAACACGCGCAAAATACTGGAGTGCGTGCCCGATGGAAAGCTCGATTATCAGCCCCACCCGAAATCGATGACGCTGGGGCGTCTGGCCACCCACGTGGCGGAGCTGCCTACGTGGACCAACATTACCATCGATCAGGACGTGCTCGATATGCAACCAGGATACAAGCCCCATATCGCCCAATCGCGGGCCGAGTTGCTGGAGATCTTCGATAAGGCCGTGGCCGAGGCGCGCGCGAAGATCGAGGCCACCAGCGACGAACACTGGCAGAAGATCTGGACCTTCAAGTTCGCGGGAAACACGGTGTTGTCGATGCCGCGCGCCGCGGTGATGCGCAGCGTGATTATGAATCATATGATTCATCACCGCGCGCAGTTGGGCGTCTTCCTGCGGCTCAACGACGTGGCGATCCCCGGCATGTACGGCCCCTCCGCCGACGAGTCGGTGTTCGCCGCCGCCGGTTAGCCGGCCCCGCCACGCGGCACTTTCCGGGCTTTGACCGGTGCCGGCGCCTGCCGGGCCGGCGTGGCCGGCGTCTACCGGTTGAAGCCCCCGCCAGGATCTGGCAAGATAAGAAACAGCCGGCGCGCCCTCTGGCCCATTCGGCAGAAGAAACCAGTGCCTACCAAGCTCGAAGCCCGCGTGTCGGAGCACGACCGCCAGATCGCGGCCATCCGCAAGCTCATCCTGCAAGGAATGAAGATGATCAATTCCCTGGCCACCTCGCAGCGCGAGCTGGCCGCCTCGCAACGCAAGACCGACGCCCAGTTGCAAGCCTTCATCCAGTCCCTGCAGCGGGGACGCAACGGTCACGCCAAGCTGCCCTAAATTTTGAAGGCGCGACGCCCTATCCGGTATGGCTGCATTCCTCTCTGGTCCGCGCGGCCGCCGGCTGGCGTGGCTGGTTGAAGCGCTCTCCAGGATCTGGCAAGATAGGAAACAGCCGGGGCGCCTTTGGTCCCCATCCGGCAGGAGAAACCAATGCCTACCAAGCTCGAAGCCCGCGTGGCGGAGCACGATCGCCAGATCGCGGCCATTCGCAAGCTCATCCTGCAAGGGATGAAGATGATCAATTCCCTGGCCGCTTCGCAGCGCAAGACCGACGCCCAGTTGCAAGCGTTCATCCAGTCCCTTGCAGCGGGGCCGCAACGGTCACGCCAAGCTGCCTTAATCTCTTGCCTGCAACCTCCGCATTGACACTCGCATCAGATCTCCGTATAGTCGATAGAGAAAGAGGTATTCGATGCGGCGCAGACTTTTCCTTTCCCTCTTGCTGGCCCTCGCTCCCGCAATCGCGGCCCAGGGACTGAGCGGACTCTGGGACGCCACCGTCACCGTAAACGGTCTCACGATTCCCTTTCGCATGGAGTTTTCGGGCTCCGGTGCGGATATCAGAGGCGCCTTTTTCAACGGCGACGAAAAGGTTCCTTCCACCGGCGGCCGGTTCGACAACGGCTCGCTGGTGTTGAACTTCGACCACTACGCCACCAGGCTCGAAGCCAGCTTGAAGGACGGCGCGCTCATAGGGACCTACGGCCGCGAAGGGCGCGCGTATCCTTTTTCCGCCAGGCCCGCCGCGGCGTCGCCGGCCGTGGCGTCGCTGGCCGAAGCAGGCAACGCGCCCAACATCGCGGGCGACTGGGAGCTGGCGGTGAAGAGTCCCAAGGGCGAGCTGGCGTGGCACTTCATCGTGCGGCAGTCGGGCGCGCAGGTTTCGGCCGCCATTCTGCGAGTGGATGGCGACACCGGTACGCTCACCGGCAGCTTCCGCGGCGGCAAGTTTGTGCTGAGCCATTTCTCCGGCGCGCGGCCCGCGCTGCTGGAAGTGACCCCGCAGCCGGATGGCACCCTGGAAGTGGTGCAGAACGGACGCAATAAGCTGACCGCCACCCGCCCCGCCGAAGCGCGCGCCAAAGGGCTGCCCGGACCCACCGATCCATTCCAGCACACAAGCGTGAAAGACCCCGCCGAGCCGCTCCATTTTCAGGGCGTCGATCTGAATGGCCGCGCGGTGTCCGACGCCGACCCGCGCTTCCACGGCAAAGTGGTGATCGTGGCGATCTCCGGAAGCTGGTGCCCCAACTGCCACGACGAAGCGCCCTTTCTCGAAGAACTCTACCGCACTTATCGCGCGCAGGGGTTGGAAATCGTGGCGCTCTCCTTTGAGGAAGCCGAGCAGTTCAGGGACCCCACGCGGCTGCGGGCTTTCGTGAAGCAGTATGGCCTGGAATATACCGTGCTGCTGGCCGGCGAAACCAGCGAGCTGCACGCCAAGCTGCCGCAGGCCGTGAACCTGGACGCCTGGCCCACCACCTTCTTCCTGGGCCGCGACGGCCGCGTGCGCAGCATTCACGCGGGCTTTGCGGCGCCGGCCAGCGGCGAGTTTCACAAGGTGCTGCGCGCCGAAGTGACGTCTCTGGTGGAGAAGTTGCTGGCCGAGCGCCCCACGACCGAACCTCCCGTAGCCGCTGCCCGCCGCGAAGGGCGGTAAGTGCGCTACAGTCGTGGCACGTGGCGGAGGGTGGGACCGACGCTTTCGCCGGTCGGGCCTGGGGCCTCGCCGCTCCGTGGCTTCCGACTCTCGCGACGCAACCACTGCCGGATGGCGCAGCCTTCAGTTCGTCTCCGAATCGACCATGGAGATGACGCGTGACGGCGGGCCCGTGAAATTCACCCACGAGATGCCCGGGCTGAGTGCTTCCGCGCAGGCCAATCAGCTTTTACAAAACTTAAGGCCCGGCGGCGAGCTATCCGTCGTTTACTGGGAGAATGAAAAAACCGTTCTTCGCCCTCGCGGCGATATTCGCCCTGTGCGCCTGGGGCGCGGATGTGTCCGGCACGTGGAAAGGCTCCATCGAGACACCCAATGGCACCATGGAGAACACCTTTGTGTTCAAAGTGGATGGCAGCAAGCTGACCGGCACGGTGGAAAGCGGTCCCATGGGCCAATCGGATATTTCGGAGGGCAAAGTGGACGGGGACAAACTCTCCTTCTCGGTGGTGCGTAACTTCAACGGCAACGATTTCCGCATGAATTACAAAGGCGCCGTGAGCGGTGACGAGATCAAGCTGACCATCGAATTACCTGCCATGGACCGGACCTTCGAGCTGACTTTGAAGAAGGCCTCGTAAAGGGGAACTGCAGCAGGCCGGCCCTCCGCCGGCACTCACGCAACTCACCGATGCCGGCAGGCATCCCCGCCATATCCGGCCCCGCCCCGCCAGCCGCCCCGCCGCCGGATGTTAGACTCTCTATTTACCATGCCAAAAGTGACGCATTTGGAATGCAGCCTGTGTGCCAGGCGCTTCGAGGCCGGCCGGATCGCCAACCTCTGCGAGTGCGGAGGACCGCTGCTGGTCCGCTACGATATCGACACGCTGCGGCATCGGTGGCCGCGGCGCGAGGTTTCCCAGGGTCCCTCCAGTATGTGGCGGTATGCCCCCATTCTGCCGGCGCCGGACGAGTCGATCGTCACGCTGGGAGAAGGCTGGACGCCGCTGGTCCGCACGCGCCGCCTGGGCGCGCGCATCGGCGCCGATTCGCTGTGGGTGAAGGACGAGGGCCTCAACCCCACCGCTTCGTTCAAGGCCCGCGGCCTTTCCTGCGCCATCTCGATGTGCGTGGCGCTGGGCATTCGCAAGGTGGCCATTCCCTCGGCCGGAAATGCCGCCAGCGCGCTGGCCGCTTACGCCGCGGCGGCGGGCATCGAGTCCTACATCTTCATGCCGCGCGACGTCCCGCAGGCCAACTACCTGGAGTGCAAAGCGTACGGCGCCCAGGTCACCCTGGTGGACGGCCTGATCAGCGATTGCGGCCGCATGGTGGCCGAGCGCGGCCCGATCGAAGGCTGGTTCGATATCAGCACGCTCAAAGAACCGTATCGCATCGAAGGCAAGAAGACCATGGGCTACGAAGTGGCCGAGCAGATGGATTGGGAGCTGCCCGACGCGATCTTCTATCCCACCGGCGGCGGCGTCGGGCTGATTGGAATGTGGAAGGCCTTCGCCGAGATGGACCAACTCGGCTGGATCGGTTCGCGCCGGCCGAAGATGGTGGCCGTACAGGCGGAGGGCTGCCAGCCGGTGGTGCGCGCCTTCCAGGAGAACGAAGCGCGCAGCCGCTTTTACGAGCACGCCCAGACGGTCGCCGCCGGCCTGAGGGTGCCCAAGCCGTTGGGCGATTTTCTGGTGCTGCAGGGGGTCCGCGAAAGCGGCGGCACGGCCATCGCCGTAAGCGACGACGAAATGCTGGACGCCGGAGTCCAACTGGCCTCGGACGAAGGCATCTACCCCGCCCCCGAAGGCGCGGCCTGCGTGGCCGCCGCGCAAAAGCTGCTGGCTTCGGGATTCCTCAAGTCTACCGATCGGATCGTGCTCTACAACACCGGCTCCGGACTGAAGTACCCGGAGGCCTATTCGACGCGGTTCCCAAGGACCGCGGCCGGCGAGTAGAGCAGGGGAAGAATGATTGGCCACAGATAAACACAGATGAACACAGATAACACAAAAGAATTTGTTCTTGTCTTATCTGTGTTCATCTGTGTTCATCTGTGGCCAATATCTTTCTTGGCTTCTGACTGAGCGGGTTCCTGCGACAATGAGACGGATGAAAGACCTTGCGCTCGAAGCGCTGGATGCCGTGGCGCGCCGCGGCGTCACTTACGCCGATGCCCGCGCGGTGGAGATCCGCACTCGCGACCTCACCACCAAGAACGGCAAGGCCGGCCACGTCTCGGCCGGCGAATCCGTGGGGGTCGGCATTCGCGTGCTGGCCTTCGGTGGCTGGGGTTTCGCCGCCACCGGCGAGCTTTCCCGCGAGGGCATCCAATCCGCCGCCGCCCTGGCCCTGGAAATCGCCCAGGCCGGCACGGCCGCCCGCAAGCACGAAGTGGCGCTGGCGCCGGAAGAGAAGCACGAGGCCACCTGGGTTTCGCCCATCGCCATCGATCCATTCGCGGTCCCGGTGGACCGCAGCCTGGGCGTCCTGCTGGCCGTGGACGAGGAACTGCGCCGCACCGACGGCGTCAACCTGGCCGAAACCTCGATGCACTTCGAGAAGCGCCGCCAGGTGTTCGCTTCCACGCCCGGCAGCCTGATCGACCAGACGCGCTACCTCACCGGGGCGGGCTTTTCGGCCCTCAGCTTCCGCGAAGGCGAGATCCAGAGGCGCTCCTATCCCAACTCCTTCGGCGGCCAATTCCAGTTGAAGGGATACGAGCTGGTGGACGAGCTGCGCCTGCTGGAAAACGCCCCGCGGATCGCCGAGGAGGCCGTCGCGCTGCACTCCGCCGCGCAATGCCCCGAAGGCGCCTTCGACCTGATCCTGGACAGCTCGCAACTGGCCTTGCAGATCCACGAATCCATCGGCCACCCCATCGAACTCGACCGCGTGCTGGGCAGCGAAGCCAACTACGCCGGCATGAGCTTCCTCACGCTCGACCAGCTTGGCAGCCTGCGCTACGGCTCGCCAGCGGTGAACGTGGTGTGCGACGCGCGTCCCGAGCACGGCCCCGGCCTGGGTACGTTCCTCTTCGACGATGAGGGCGTGCCCGCGCAATCCACTGCCATCATCCGCGAGGGCCGCTTCACGGGCTACATGACCTCGCGCGAAACCGCCGCCGCGGTGGGAGAGGCGCGCTCCAACGGCTGCATGCGCGCGGACGGCTGGTCGCGCCTGCCGCTCATCCGCATGACCAATGTCAGCCTGTTGCCCGGCCCGCACTCGCTCGACGAAGTCTTCGACACGCCGCACGGCATCTATATGGAGACCAACCGGAGCTGGTCGATCGACGACAAGCGCTTCAACTTCCAGTTCGGCTGCGAGATCGCCTGGGAGATGCGCCACGGCAAGCGCGTCCGCATGTTCAAGAACCCCAGCTACAGCGGTATCTCGACCGAGTTTTGGAACGCGTGTCAAGCCATCGCCGGGCGCGAGCACTGGACCCTGTGGGGCGTCCCCAACTGCGGCAAGGGCCAGCCGGAACAGGTGATGGGAACGGGCCACGGCGCCAGCCCGGCGCGGTTCGGAGGGATCAAGATCGGGGGCGCCTATGCAGGCTGAGGACTGCCAGCGCATCTTCGGCCAGGTGCAGGACGCCGCGCGCGCACTGGGCGTCCGCGACATCGAGGCCATTATTTCGTTCGAGAGCCAGGCGCTCACGCGCTTCGCTAATAACGCCATCCACCAGAACGTGGCGGACCGGGAAGTGAGCCTCTCCGTGCGGCCGGCGATCGAGGGCCGCACGGCGCGGGCCGGAACCAATCGGCTGGACCCCGAGTCCATCCGCCGGGTGGTGGAGGAGGCCATCGCCATGACCCGCCTGACCGCGCCCGATCCCACCCTGCCGGAGATGGCCGGCGCGGCGGAATATGCGCGCCTGGAGCGGCATTTCGAAGCCACCGCGCAAGCCACTCCGCGGGAGCGCGCGCTGGCGGTGGCCGGGGCCATCGCGGTGGTGGAGGGCGCCGGGCAGACCGCCGCGGGCATCTATTCCACCGGCGAATCCGTGTTTGCGCTGCTCAACTCGCGTGGCGTGTTCGCCCGCCACGCCGAAACCATGGCGCGCTTCTCGATCACCGCGATGGCGCCGGGCAGCTCCGGCTGGGCCAAAGCCAGCCACTGCGACCACCGCGCGTTGGACCCACCCGCCCTGGCGCGGGCCGCCGCCCAAAAAGCCGCCCAATCGGCCAACCCGCGCGAGTTGCCTCCCGGCCGCTACACGGTGATTCTGGAACCCGCCGCGGTGCTCGACCTGGCGGGCCAGATGTTCGGCGATTTCAGCGCCACCGCCGTGCGCGATGGCCGCAGCTTCCTGAACGACCGCATCGGAAGCAAGCTGTTCGGCGAAAACATCACCATCCTGGACGATGCCGCGCACCCCGCCCAATCCGGCCCGCCGTTCGATGGCGAAGGTGTGCCGCGGCGCCCTCTGACGCTGGTGGAAAGCGGCGTGGTGCGCGAGATCGCCTATTCGCGGCAGGCCGCCGCGCTGGCCGCGGCCGAGCCGACCGGCCACGGCTACCCCCTGCCCAACGATGCCGGCGAGGCGCCCGCCAACATCGTGATTCTGGGCGGCGCGACGCCGGTGGACCGGATGGTGGCCGCCTGTCCGCGCGGCATCCTGGTGACACGGCTGTGGTACATCCGCGAAGTGGACCCCTACGAGAAGGTCTTCACGGGAATGACGCGCGACGGCACGTTCCTGGTGGAAGACGGGCAGGTGACGGCGGGCCTGCGCAACTTCCGCTTCAACGAGAGCCTGATCGAGATGCTGAGCCACGTGGAGGTCATGTCCGAACCGGTGCGCGCGTCGGGGGAAGAAGCCTTCGATCTGGTGGCGCCGGCCATGCAGGTGGGCGGGTTCCGGCTTACGGAAGTGACGCGGTTTTGAGGGGGGCAGTAGCTGGCGCTTCCCATATTTGCGTCTCCCATCCGGATGAACGGCGCCGCGAGGTTACCGTAAAGTCAGTAGTTTCAAAAGCTTACATTGACTACGAAACATAAAGGAGCTATGTTGTACGAAAGGGCGGCCCGTGGTACGGCCGGTTCATGAGCGAAGAGCCTTTCTCCCGCCGCCATGGGCTTTCGGGCCAGCCAGACGGAACTCTGATCCGCGACGAGGCACCAAATAGCGTGCGGACGAAATTTATTGAATTTCTTTCATCGTTGAACCTGGGTGTTCTGCGCCTTGACGGCGTTATGCTACGCAATTTGTTTTGCGAGGTGATAGATGCCCAACCGAACCTTGAGAACTGGAACGGGCACTTGGCTTTCGAAGAGGCGAAACAACTCGTATATAAATGCCAGTTGGCGTCGATCGCGGCTCCCGTGGTGTACGGGACGGTGGTAAAGGACATCATCGCATAGCCGCTGGGGCTGCAGCCGGGCTGATGGCGGCGAAGGGGCGAAGCCGAATGTCGATTTTCGGCGGCGTTCGGATCGGCACGATCGCCTACGACACGCCGGAAGGCTTCGACGTGTTGACCGAAGTCAAGAAATGCGTCCTGTTCTGCAGAGACAAGCTGGCATAAAATAGGGACGAGCGAGGGGAATGCTGGGATGAGCAGGTTCGTAGCCGTAACTGTTTTGTCGGCAATTATGATTGCTGGGAGTTCGCTTTGGGCGCAGCCGCCGGCCGGCCCGCCCGCGGGGCGGGGGGCAGGTGGGCGCGGAGGGGGAGGTGGAGGAGCTTATCCCGACCGGCCCCCGGCCGATCCTGCGATCGTCGACCGCGGCAAGGCCATCTATGGCGTGAATTGCGCCTTCTGCCACGGTCCCGACGCGCGGGGCGGAGAGGGCGGGCCGAACCTGATCCGCTCGGAAGTCGTGCTCAACGATCAAAAAGGCGAGTTGATCGCGCCGGTCGTGCAGAATGGCCGTCCCGATGCCGGAATGCCGAGGCTCGATCTGACGGCCGCGCAGATTTCGGATATCGCCGCCTTCCTGCACAGTTTCCGCGTCAACGGGCGGGACTCCGCACGGAACCGGCCTCTCACCATCCTGGTCGGCGATGCCAATGCCGGCGAGCAATACTTCCAGGCCAAATGCGCCGGATGTCATTCGGTCACGGGCGACCTCAAGGGCTTCGGAGCGAGGTTCACCGATCCCAAGACTCTGCAACAGACCTGGCTGGCTCCGGGTGGTGGCGGCCGGGGCCAGGCGCCGCAGACGCATGTCCCACCCGCTACGGTCACCGTAACGCCTGCGTCCGGTCCGAAGATCGAAGGCCGCCTCATCCGCATCGACGACTTCACAGTCACCCTGGAAACAGACGGCTACCTCCGCAGCTTCCGCCGTAATGGCGACACTCCCAAGGTGGAGGTTCACGATCCCTTGGAACCCCATCAACAACTGCTGCCGGTTTACACCGACAAGGACATCCACAACCTGACTGCCTATCTGGCGACCCTGAAGTGAGACCATGAAAAAACTGCTTCTTACCATCTCCTCGTGCTTGTTGCCCGCCATCGCGGCAGCCCAGGGCCTGAATCCGGCCGATATCCTGAAGCCCCTGGCCAACGGCTGGCCGACCTATTCGGGCGATTATTCCGGCAGACGCTACAGCGCCCTCACCCAGATCGATCAGTCCAACGTCAAGAACCTGACGCTGGCCTGGACCTCAAGGTTGACGGCCGGAGCAGGCGGGGCGGGCGGCGGACGGGGTGGCGGCCGCTTCGGCGGCGGCGGGGCTCCGGTAATCGTCGGCGGCGAAGGCACGGCAGACGTGGGCGCGGGAGGGTTCGGCGGGGGCACCAGCATCAAGGGATCTATTCTGCAGGTGAACGGGATCCTTTATGTATCGACTCCCGACAATGCCTGGGCCGTCGACGCGCTCGACGGCCGGGAAATATGGCACTTCTTCTGGAAAACCAAGGGCGGCACACATATCGGCAATCGCGGGATGGGCATGTGGGGCAACTGGCTGTACCTGGAGACTCCGGACGATTATCTGGTGTGCCTCGACGCTCGCACCGGCAAGGAGCGGTGGCACAAAGAGATCGCCAGCTTCAACGAGCAGTACTTCTCGACCCCGGCGCCGGTGGTAGTCGGCAACCACGTGCTGGTTGGGACGGGTAACGATCTCGACGAGCCGGGATTGCTGCAATCGTTCGATCCCGAAAACGGCGACCGCCAGTGGGTCTGGTACTCGGTGCCGATGAAGAAAGGGGACGCCGGACTGGAGACCTGGGCGAGTCTGGACGCCGCCAGACACGGTGGCGGCGAGGTATGGATTCCGGGATCGTACGATCCCGAGACGCATCTCTACATCACCGGAACCGGTAATCCCACGCCCGCCTACACATCGCAGACGCGCGGTGAAGGGGACAACCTGTTCACGTGTGCGATCGTCGCGATCAACGTCGATACCGGCAAAATGGTCTGGTATTACCAGACGTCTCCGCACGATACCCACGATTGGGATTCCGCGCAGACGCCGGTCCTGGTGGATGCGGATTTCAATGGCAAGCCGCGCAAACTGGTCTTGACCGCCAGCCGCAACGGCTACTACTTCACGCTCGACCGGCTCACCGGCGAGCGCCTGGTCTCGGGGGCATTCTCGAACGCGGTGAACTGGGCCAAGGGCCTCAACGATAAAGGCCAGCCGGTTCGTAATCCGGCCAAGGACTACGACGTCGCCGGCGCGCTGGTATCCCCCAGCAACGGCGGAACGACGAACTGGCCGCCTCCCAGCTTCTCGCCGGACACGGGCCTCTTTTATGTTCCCCAACACGACAGCTACGCGATGTACTATCTGACGGAGACCGATCCGCGCGGCGCCATGGGTTTGGGTGGCAAGGAAGAGCAGGGCGTTGGCTCGCTCGGCAGTTATCTGACTGCCATCGATTATAAGACCGCCAAGGTCGCCTGGAGGTACAAGTATCAGGGCACGGCGGGTTTGGGCGGAGGCGCGGGTCTGCTGACCACCGCCGGAAAGCTGCTCTTCGGCGGCGACCCGAGCGGCAATCTGGTGGCGCACGACGTGGCCAATGGCAAGGCGCTGTGGCATAGTCACATTGGCCAGGTTTCGAATGCGCCCGAGACGTACATGCTCGACGGCCATCAGTACATTCTGGCGGCGGCAGGAGACCTGCTGTACGCGTTCATGCTGTACTGAGCGGGCGGTTCGCGTCGCGGCCCTCGCGTGGCCGCCGCGGTGCGGCCGCCGCGGTGTGGACGCCGCGGTGTGGACGCCGCGGTGTGGACGCCGCCGTTGAGGGAGGCACGGCCGCGGCCGTTTCGAGGGGACGCGACCGCCAGGTGCCTGAACGGCCCGAGCCCGCGGACGCTCCGCTGAAGACGCGGTCCAAGTTATCGATTCCGCGAGAGGTCCCAGCCGCGTCTTCAAGCGTTTTGGTGGGCCGCAGGCCCATGGGCACTCCCCTGAAGATGCGGTCAGCGAGGTGGGGCGGAACTCAGTGGCGGACCCTCTGGTTAGCGGCCAACGCCCTCGTCGGCCTCCGGCCGAAATCCGGCCAGGGGGCCGGCCGGGCCCCGAGGGCAACCCTGGGGTCCGCCCCACACCGTTGTCAACGTGTTCATCGCTTTCCGTGGGACCGCAAGCCCGTGGACACTCCCTGACGGTCGCGGCTCGGTTAAGATGGCGTGCGTTGCAGAGCCGGCCCGGGTGTACCCCGTCAGGGAGCGGTTGCCGCTGGCCGGCTGGCGGCGTCGGCCCCCAGCGGTTTTGCAATCCGTGCCCGCCCATGCGCAACGTGCCTGGCGAATTGGCTTCGCGGGCTTCGCGAATCGGAGTTGCACATCCTTCGCGCACTGTGATAGTGTGGCTCCACCTCACATCATTTTGAGGGTAGTACCGATCCTTCGTGGAGGGACGTTGGGATGCTGCTTGCTCCCGTAGTGTGGGCACTGACGATCGCGGTAGTTTATTTCTTCGCGGCCAAGACATGGTGGTTTCCGCCGCCCATCAACCAGCATGGGGTGGCGTACGACGAGCAGTTCATGCGCACGCTGGTGGTGGTGGGGGTCATATTCGTGCTGGCGCAATTCGCGCTCGGGTACGTCATCGTCAAATTCAAGAACGACGGCGGGCGGGCCACCTATTCGCACGGCAATAACCGCATGGAAACTTTGTGGACCAGCGCCACCGCGCTGCTGTTTCTGGGCCTGGTGGTGATGGGCACCAAGATCTGGGCCGGCGTGCATTTCGACGAAGCGCCGCCCGACGCGATTCCGATCCAAGTCCTGGCCAAGCAGTTTTCGTGGAGCTTCCGCTATCCTGGGCCGGACGGCAAGTTCGGACGCGTCGACCTCAAGTTAGTCAACGATTCGGCGGGCAACCCTTATGGCCTGGACGACAAGGACCCCGCCAGCAAGGACGACATCATGAGCGCTTCGCTGAAGGTGCCGGTGGGAAAACCCATCAACCTGATTATGAATTCGCGCGATGTCATCCACAATTTCTTCGTCCGCGAGCTGCGGCTGAAGCAGGATATCGTTCCCGGAATGGAGATTCCGCTGCACTTTCAGGCCGACCAGATCGGCATCTACGAAGTGCCCTGTTCGGAGTTATGCGGGCTGGGCCACTTCCAGATGCGGACTACCATGCAGGTAATGAGCATGGCCGATTTCGAGGCGTGGCAGCAGCAGATGCAAGCCCAAAAATAATGCCCCGCTTGGATCGCCGCCGGCTTCGGCCGGCTAATTCTTCAGAGGAGAGCTTATGTCGGCTCCCATAGCACATACGGCGCATCATGCGCCCCAGGGATTTATTCGCAGGTGGGTTTTCAGCCTGGACCACAAGGTGATCGGCATCCAGTATTATTTTCTGGGGCTGTTCTCGGTGTTCATAGGCATGTTTCTGTCGCTGCTAATGCGTTACCACATGGTGAACCCCACCGTGCCAGTGGCGTGGATGAAGTATCTGTGGCCCACGGCGGCGGCGGGCGGCGTGATGACGCCGGAACTGTATCTCTCACTGATGACCATGCACGGCACCATCATGGTCTTCTTCGTGCTCACCACCGTGCCGCAGAGCGGATTCGGGAATTTCATCCTGCCCATTCAGATCGGGGCGGAGGATATGGCCTTCCCGGTGCTTAACATGATGTCTTTCTGGACCACTTTCCTGGCGCTGGTGGTGATGATCGCGGCGTTCTTTGTGCAGGGCGGCGCTCCGCTGTCGGGTTGGACGGCGTATCCTCCGCTCAGCGCTGCCGGACGCGTCACCGGGCCGGGCGAAGGCATGGGGCAGAACCTGTGGATCATCAGCATCGCGATCTTCTCCGGCGCGTCGCTGATGGGGGCCATCAACTTCATCTCCACCACCGTGGATCTGCGCTGCAAAGGGATGACCTTGATGCGCATGCCACTGACCTGCTGGACGTGGCTGGTGACGGCCATCCTGGGCTTGCTGGGTTTCGCGGTATTGCTGGCGGCGGGCGTTCTGCTGCTGCTCGACCGCATGGCCAACACGAGTTTCTTCCTTCCCAGCGGCCTGATGATCAGCGATCACATCCTCACCGATCACAAAGGCGGTTCGCCGCTTTTGTGGCAGCACCTGTTCTGGTTCTTCGGCCACCCGGAAGTGTATATCGCGATTCTGCCCGGCATGGGAGTTACTTCGCAGTTACTGTCCACCTTTTCCCGCAAGCCGATCTTCGGGTATAAGGCCATGGTCTACGCGATCCTGAGCATTGGATTCCTGGGCTTCCTGGTGTGGGGCCACCACATGTTCATGAGCGGCATGAACCCTTATTCGGCCATGGCCTTCGCCACCCTGACGATGTGCATCGGGGTGCCTTCGGCGATCAAGACCTTCAACTGGCTGGGCACTTTGTGGGGCGGCAAGATCCATTTCACCACCGCCATGTTGTTCGCGCTGGGATTCGTTTCCCTGTTCGTCACCGGCGGCGTCAGCGGCATCTTCCTGGGCCAGCCGGCGCTCGATCTGTATTTCCACGACACTTATTTCGTGGTGGGCCACTTCCACATGATTATGGGCGTGGCGGCGATCTTCGGCATGTTCGCGGGCACCTTCTACTGGTTCCCCAAAATGTTCGGCCGGATGATGAACGAGACCCTCGGCAAGATCCACTTTTACCTGACCTTCATCGGAGTCTATGCGATCTTCACCCCCATGCATTACCTGGGCATCGCCGGCAACCCGCGGCGCTATTCGGCATTTACCGACGTGGAGTATCTGGGCAAGCTGATTCCGGTGCACCAGTTCATGACCTACGCGGCTTATTTCACGGCCGCCGCGCAGGTGATCTTCGTAGTGAATCTGTTCTGGAGCCTCTGGAAGGGCGCCAAGGCGCCGGTGAATCCGTGGAACGCGACCACCCTGGAGTGGACGGTGCCCTCGCCTCCGCCGTTCGACAACTTCGCGGGCGTCCATCCGGTGGTGTACCACGGTCCTTATGAGTACAGCGTTCCGGGCGCGCCGACGGATTTTACTATGCAGACGGACCCGCCGTCTCCGGTACCTTCCGAGCACTAAAGCATCCATATGGGTATGCCTGGGATCCTGACACATGACGTTTTGAAAGGCCCGCCACCACCGCCGGTGGAGGGCGGCTGGGGCGGAGATGAAAGTTCCGGGGGCCGCGGCTCGTCGCGCAAGGCCTCCTTTACGGCGCTCTTCGTATTGCTGGCGGCCAGCACCATGGTGTTTGCGGCGTTCACCAGCGCCTTCGTGGTGCGGAAGGGGCTATCGGACGACTGGGTGTCCATGCCCAAGCCGCCGATCCTGTTTCTCAACACGGCGGTGCTGGTGGCATCCAGCGCGCTCCTGGAACTGGCCCGCCGCGCCCTGCGGTCGGGCAACCGGTCGCGCTTCAACGCCTGGTGGAGCGGCGCCACGGTCCTGGGGGTCTTGTTCCTGATCGGCCAGGCGATGGCGTGGGGCGAGCTGAAGTCCGCGGGGGTGTTCGTGGCCACCAACCCGAGCAGCTCGTTCTTCTATGTGCTGACCGCCTGCCATGCTTTCCACCTGTTGGGCGGGGTAAGCGCGCTGGCGTACGTGGATGTGCAGGCGCTGCGGCTGAGCCTGGGGCCGGCCAAGCGCACGGCCATCGACATCAGCGCGATGTTCTGGCATTTTCTGGATGGTATTTGGATCTACCTGATGATCCTATTTTACGTTTGGGGGTAAGGGATGTCGACCCAAGTCAGCGCGGCGGCCGCATCGGTGTGGGATGGAGGGCGGTCGCCCTACGCAACTAACTCGAAGAAGTTCGGGATGTGGCTGTTCATAATCTCGGACTCGCTCACCTTCTCGGCGATGTTGTACGCCTACACGTACAGCCGGGTTTCCAATCCGAACTGGCCTACGCCGTTCCACTTTTCACCCAGCATCATCTTCTCGAGCGTGATGACCTTCGCGCTGCTTTCGAGCAGCTTGACCATGGTGATGGCGGTGCATAACATGAACCACGGCAACCGCAAAGCGGCGGGCGCCTGGATATTGGCCACCATGGGCTTCGGCGCCCTGTTTGTGGGGCTGCACCTCACCGAGTGGCTCAACCTGATCAATAACGAGCACGTCACGCCGTTCCACAATCCGTGGGATGTGCCGCTGTTCGGTGCGACATTCTTCGGGCTCACCGGCCTGCACATGACGCACGTGATTATCGGAATCATTTATCTGGGAATCATTTGCCAGGCGGTGTTGCGCGGCAAGTTCAAGGCCGAGGACGTGGAAGTCGCCGGATTGTACTGGCACTTCGTGGACCTGGTGTGGATGTTCATCTTCCCGCTGGTCTATTTGATGTCCGCAAGGATCTGAGGAGCAATTCATGAGCGAGCATATCGAAGAAGTGGAACATCTCGACGGGCCGGGCACCCTGACTTTCGTCAAGGTGTGGGTCACGCTGCTGGTGCTGACGGCGGGCGAGGTGTTTTTGGCCTACGAGCAGGTGGGCGTGATGCTGATGCTGACCATCCTGGTGGCGGTGTCGATCGTCAAGGCGGCGCTGATCATCGCCTATTTCATGCACTTGAAATACGAGCGCTTGAGCCTGTTTCTGACCCTGTTTCCCATGCTGGTGTTCTGTATTCTGCTGATGACGATCTTCTTTCTGGGCGACGCCGTGCGCTTGCCCTTCATGAGGCCGGCAGCATGAGACACCGATTGGCAGTAGCGGCTTTCCTGGTAGCCTCGGCTCTGCCGGCGGGAGCCCAGTGCGTGATGTGCTACCGCACCGCGCACGCGCAGAACGAAGCCCGCTCACGGGTGCTGGACGTGGGAATTGTGATTCTGGGCGCGCCGCCGTTCCTGATCCTGGCGGGGTTTGTGGGCTTCGTGGCGTATAAGAACAAGCACACGCGCGGAGACTAAGCAAGGAGACAGAAGCCAGAAGTGAACCGGCGCCGGGGCAGGAGAGATGCGCAGCGATTTCCGGCGCTGTGTTTAACGTCGCCGGACGGCGAATCCTGGCTAGGTTCCGTCTGGGGACGGCTGCCAGCCAGGCGATTGCCGCGTGCGAAGACCTGCGACGCCCCAAAAGGCCGCCCGTCTGGAAACTGGCGCCACTGAGACCGCAACCGGCCCGCGGTGACCGTGCGTGCAGTTTCAGACCCCTTGGATAGTGCCCCGAGCGCGGTCCCGTCACCAGAGGCGGCTGCGGCCCAGGATTGTTTTTCCTGGCGCAGCGGCGGATCGCACCGCGGCCGCGCCATGGCTGCCCCATACCCGGTTCCGAACATCGATGTTCGGAAAATCGGGGACCATTTGTTGAAAACAATATACTTAACTGCCAGAGGGCCGAACATCAATGTTCGGAACCGGCTTCCCTTGGAAAGAAGCTCGCTTGTGCGAATCCTCTCTTCCAATCACATTGTACTGCCGCCGCGCATTCGGACCGGCGCAAATCGATTGGGCGATGTCTGTAAGTGATTGAATCGCATGGCGTTGGTTGTTACCAGAAAAATCGCGGAAGTTTGTGAACGACGAGCAGCCACCCGGCCGATGGTGGTATAATCTCAACTTATGTCGTTTCCGTAAACCCTCGCACCACGGGAGTGTCTGCGCTCCCTGCCGGTCCGCCGGTGGCTATTCCCCCGAGGCAGTTTTTGCCTCACTACCGAAAGGAGTTGGATGATAAAAAAAATTTCCGGCGGTCTCGTGGTTTTTGCAGGAATTGTGTCGCTGCCAGGGGCGGTCTCCCAGCGGCAGGCGCAACCGCCGCCGGCGGCCGACTACCGCAACGATCCGCGGCTGGCCTGCCTGCACAAATTCTTCGCCCAAGGCGGTTGCCCCGCCGGGCAGTTGGCGAACATCTTTTTGGAAGCCGCCGACGATTACCACCTGGACTGGCGGCTGCTTCCCAGCCTTTCATTCGTGGAAACCAGTGGCGGCAAGGCGGCCCACAACAATAATCTCTTTGGGTGGGCCTGCGGGCGGGCGCATTTCGACAGCTTCGCCGCCGGAATTCACCAGGTGGGCTTCCAACTCGCCCACCGGCTCCCCTATAAGCACAAGAATGTAGCTCAGATTCTGGCGATCTATAATCCCAAGCCGGAGTATGCACAGAAGGTCGCATCCGTGATGCGTCAGATCGCACCTACGGAATGAGCTAAGCCGGCTCCGAACGCGAGCGGCCCCGCCGGAACCGCTCCGGCGGCCGGGCGCTGAAGGCCCCCGGCCTATTCAAGCATCCGGATGCCCATATAGAGACCGCCGAATAACAAGATCGACAACACGGCCACCACCACCCAGCGGACGATCCGCTCGGTTTGGTTCACTTCTTTGTGCTCGTCCTCTCTGATCCGGTCCGCGAGGCTGTCAAACATGGAAACCTCCTAAGATGCCGGTATAAAAAAGGCCACCGAAGGGACGAATCGACAACTGGAATAGAGCCTGCCCGATTGTAGCCCCGAAACGGTCGAACTCCAAGGCCCATTTTTCGGCCCATTTTCAGCGTCGCCGGGCGGCCGGTGGAGTCGCCAGCGGGCGGCGCAGCAGGCCCGTCTATGCCGCCTGCGAAATGGCAAGTTGGGCGGAGAGAACGAAAACCCCCGCTTCGCCCGGCGCCCGCCCGCGAGTGCCCGTTGACAAGCTTCGACAACTCGGCGTATATTTGCTAACATACTGATCTTTCACCGGTTGCCGGTAGCCGGAAGCATGCCCTCTTTCCACAGCGTGACCAACCATAGGAAGACAGCATCCTCGTTAGCGCCTGCCGGCATCGAGAGCGCGGCAACCGGCATGTTTTCCGGCCCCCGCGCGTCGAGGAGTGGCGGAGGCTAGATGGCCGAAGACCAAGACAAAGGGCAGGTCGACCAGACGATTCCGGAAAACTACGAGAATCTGCTGGACGACTATAGCCACTTCGCCCCTCCGGCCGCCGATGAGGTCCTGCAAGGCACCGTCCTGAGCATTAACGGCAAGGACGTGATTATCGATTTCGGATACAAATCCGAAGGCATCGTGCCCATTGAGCAGTTTCAGACACCCGCGGGCGAACTGACGGTGTCGCCGGGAGACGTGGTCGATGTAATGATCGAGCACGGCGAGCCGCCCGAGGGCTATGTATTGCTTTCCCACACGCGCGCCGCACGGCTGCGCATCTGGGACCACCTGGAAAAGGCCTACAACGACCAGCTCATCATCTCCGGCCGCGTGCTGGGCCGGGTCAAGGGTGGGCTGGCTGTGGACGTGGGAATCCGCGCCTTCATGCCGGGATCGCAGGCCGATCCGCGCCCGGTTCATAACCTGGATCTGCTGATCGGGCAGGATATCCCGGTCAAGATCATCAAGCTCAACCGGCGCCGCGGCAATGTGGTGGTTTCGCGCAAGTCGGCGGTGGAAGAGGAGATTAACGTCCGCAAGACCGCCACGCTGGAGCATCTGAAGGAAGGCTCGGTGGTGACCGGCACGGTGAAAAACCTGACGGAATACGGCGCTTTTATCGACCTGGGCGGCATCGATGGCCTGCTGCATGTCACCGATATGTCCTACGGGCGCATTTCGCATCCTTCGGAGATACTCCACGTGGGCGACGAAATCAGCGTCAAAGTGCTCAAGTTTGAACGCTCCAAGGAACGCGTTTCGCTGGGGATCAAGCAACTGGAGCCGGACCCCTGGGATACCGTCGCGGAGCGCTACCCGATGAACGGACGGGTCATCGGGCGGGTGGTGAATGTCACCGATTACGGGGCTTTCGTGGAACTGGAGCCGGGCGTCGAGGGGCTGATCCACATCAGCGAGATGACCTGGTCGCGGCGCATGAAACACCCCTCCAAGGTGGTGAAGGCGGGCGATCAGGTGGAGGCGGTGATCCTGGAAGTGCATCCCAAGGAGCGGCGGATCTCGCTGGGGTTGAAGCAGCTCGAACCGAATCCCTGGACCACCATCGACAGCCGCTATAGCGTGGGATCGGTGGTGGAGGGCCGGGTGCGAAATATGACCGATTTCGGGGCTTTTATCGAAATCGAGGAGGGCATCGACGGTCTGGTGCACGTTTCCGACCTATCCTGGACGAAGCGGGTGAAACATCCCTCCGAGATTCTCAAGAAGGGCCAAATCGTGCAGGCGGTGATCCTGAACATCGATTCCTCGTCGCACCGGCTGTCCCTGGGGATCAAACAGCTTCAGCCGGACGCTTGGGAAAGCTTTTTCCAGACCCACCAGGCAGGAGATATGGTGCACGGAAAGGTGTGCCGCCTGGCCAGTTTTGGAGCCTTCGTGGAATTGGCGGAGGGAGTGGAAGGGCTGTGCCATTTCTCGGAAGTTCCCGGTTATTCGGGCCGGCGCGGGTCCGAGGAGGCGCCTCTGCACATGGGACAGGAGATGGATTTCAAGATCATTAAGATGAGCGAGGCGGAGAAAAAGATTGGATTAAGCCTCCGCGCGGTGGCGGATGACGAAGAAAAAAGCCGGCTGGGCGACTATCAGCGCCAGGCCGCCGCTGCCACTTCCACCATTGAAGAAGTGATGAGTCTCAAGGATCGCAACCAGGGGTGACTTGCAAAACGCGCGTATTCAAGCGATACTGCGGTTTCTAACCGATTGACGCCAAGGAGAATGCGATGACAAAGGCCGATCTGATTGAAGAGGTCTCCCGCGTGGTGGAGATGACCCGGAAAGAGTCCGAGGTCATCGTAGAGGCGATATTCGACAGTATCGTGCGCTCCCTGCGAGCCGGAGATAAAATCGAGATCCGGGGGTTCGGCAGCTTCCGCACGCGGCAGCGGCAACCCCGGATTGGACGCAACCCCAAGACCGGCTCGCGGGTGGAAGTGCCCGCCAAGAAAATTCCCTACTTCAAGCCCAGCAAGGAATTGAAGGACGTGGTCAACAATTCGGCCGCGCCGGGTGGCGGGCCGCCCTCGGGGCCGGCCGCCGAACCGATTCCGGGCTAGAGCTAGTTCCTAGAGCTAGTTCCTAGTGCTAGTTCCTAGAGCTAGTTCCTAGTGCTAGTTCCTAGTGCTAGTTCCTAGTGCTAGTTCCTAGTGCTAGTTCCTAGTGCTAGTTCCTAGTGCTAGTTCCTAGTGCTAGTTCCTAGTGCTAGTTCCTAGTGCTAG
>JBKQPR010000348.1:0-12939 GCA_052144935.1 Bryobacteraceae bacterium | reverse complement strand
GCTTCAGAGGTGGCCGAGCCGCCTTGCTATTGGCCGAAGGGTGGCTCATACTGACGCAGCAGTTGGCGCCGGTAGCAGGAAACCGGCGGGAAAAAAGTAGGTCACGATTGGCCAGTAAATGAACGCTTTCCGGCGGAGGGGCCGGGCCGGGACTTCGGCGGGCGCAGGCCGATTTCCGGGCGCTGCGGAGTTGCAAGACGCCGCGGCGAGACGGGCTTTGGAAGACATGGTGCGAAGCGGTCGCATCTTTGGTCACGGCCGATGCGGGCGTCGCCCCGATCACCCTCGGCCGCAACTTCGGACTGAGGCCGAATCGGCGCGGCCAGCGTATTGGCGGTTCGAGGGCTTAGGCGTTGGACCGCCGAGTGGCGGGTTCCACTGGCCGTCGACACGACGATTCCTAAACACTGGGGGACCAGGGAGGAGTTATCCGCCACCCTGCGATGAATCAGTCTATTCTCTTGAGATTGCGGCGGAAACGAGCGCTACGAAGCCGGGCACGGTGGCGTTCAGAATGTCCAGAAGTTGGCTCAAGCTGCGGCCGCGATCGGCTGCCTGCTGCTCGAGTTTCGTCAAAACCACGGCTTGTTCCTGGCGGAAGATCTCGATCAGAAAGGACTGAGGGTGCAGCACGCGGACACCCCACGCCGCCAGGTGCTCTGGCCTGAAGTGGCGAAGGTTGAGGGTTAAGATGATCGCTACTTCACGGTGGACTGCGGCGGCGACTACGTGGCGGTCTTTTTCATCGTTCGTCATCCTCGGAATCAGCGACTCGTAACCGCTGATCCAGGCCTCGTTGAAGTGGGCGCGCAGTTCTTTTTCAAGATGAGTGGTCAGAGAATTGGGCCACCCAAGTTTCAGTTCCAACGTACGGGTAGTCTCCCGAATAATCTCCTCTGACCATTTCGGCTCGAAGAGCCGCGGCGGCTCCGCGAGGCGCAGGAGCGTATCGCACAAAGAGAAGTTGGCGAGGACGCACGCGTCCAGGACCACGAGCGGTATGCCCGTCATTCGGGACTGGGGATCAGCACTCGCTCGTACAAGCCCGCTTGATCAACCGCTTGACCGATTCTGCGGAGAGCATCGAGCCGCTGCTGGCCACGCTGGCGCTCGTCGAAGAAGCGCCGAACCGCCTGTTCGATCAGTTCATCGCGGCTCCGGTAGTGGCCGCTGGCGAGCTCCTGCTCGACCTGTTTTGTCAAATCCGCCGGCAGCGTTACCTCCATGACCGTCTCCCCGTTTCATTTTACGCCAGTTGATAGAGTTGATGAATGAAATCATCCTCATCCAGTCAACCCGCAAGCGTGCTGCTCCGCGAATTCTACAAGGAGTTTGGCATGCCAGGTGAAGGCCGCCGCCCGCCCTGGACCTCCGACGCTTCGACTTGAGCTTCCCGGTCGAAGAGAGTGAACGGGAGGTACTTCAGCACTCCCTTCTCGACGATAGACTCCGACGGATGCACCGCGAATGTAGAGAACTCTTGGAGTCTCTCGCAGCGGAGATGACCGGGATGCCCTAATAAGGGAGCTTTCGGAGGGATCGCGCCTCACGACCGCTCAATTCGACCGCTTGACATCCGGCTCGCTTTGGCACTCTATGGTCAGCTCTATCGACCAGCGCGACCCGAGGGGGTTTCCGGTGTCCCCCTTCCCTGAACTTGAGATCCCATTCAAAGCGCTATTTCAGATGACCATTTTTGGGTCACTGGTGCTCAGGCTTTACATAGCCCTCGTCTTCATTCGAGAGAGCGACCTTGCAAGTCTAACAGTAGAGGCTGCGAAGGCTCGGAAGCCAGTGGCGGGGCGTCTTCAAAAGCTCTTGCGGTGCGATTTCGTGCGGCACGTTCGAAACAGCCTTGCACACGGCACTTTCGAACAAGTCATCGTTGGTATTCGTTTCCCCGACGGCGATACTGCGATCATCGCGACTCCTGGCTTTCTCAACCATTTGGCCACTTGCTTGTCTCTGGCACAACTCCAAGCCGCAACGGCAGCCCTCCGCAGATTGGACGATCATTGACCTGGCAGACGACCCGACGGGCGACGGCCCAGCTTGGCAAAGCACTCCAGATGCAAATGCGACATCGTAGATCTCGGCTGACGGCGTAGTGTTTACCCACGCGAGAGAGGCAACTTTCTCGAAAGTGGGCTTCCGGAAAGTAGGGATCTGCCGGGTCACTTGGCCCAAAAACGCCCTATGGTGATGGGAGAAGTCCTGCCGGCTGGAACGCCGGCTGGGCTTGGAGGAATGCGCTTTGCTCCTTCGAGAGCAACGCGGCTCGCTATCAAAGCGCCTATGACCTTGAAGCGGGGTGCCCCCAGGATTGCCCGCCCTATGAATGCAGAGCGCCGGGCGCCGGCAAAGTAAGTGGCATTGAGCGAAACCATGCCTCACTGTGGTATTCGGTTAGGGTATGACTGAAGCCGCCCCCTTCCACTCTGCCGCCGTGATTGGAACCGGCATGATGGGGCCGGGGATCGCTCTCACGCTGGCCCTGGGTGGAGTGCCGGCCACCATTCTCAGCCGGACCGCGGAAGGCGCGGCGCAGGGCCTGGAACGGGCGCGCTCCCAGGCGCGTTTCCTGGCCGGCTGCGGACTGGCCGAGCCCGCCGCGGCCGCCCGCGCCGAAAGCCTCCTCGTCGCCGCCACCACCTTCGAGGAGACCATCCGCGGCGCCGCCCTGGTAGTGGAGTCCGGCCCCGAGGACCTGGAGTTCAAGCAGCGCCTCTTCGCCCAGATGGACGCCCTTGCCCGGCCGGATGCGGTGCTGGCTTCCAATACCTCCGGGCTGAGCATCACCGCCATCGCGCAAGGCTGCGCGCGGCCCGAGCGCGTCCTCACCACGCACTTCTGGAACCCGCCGCATCTCATGCCGCTGGTCGAAATCGTGATGGGCGAACGAACCGCGCCGGAGACCGCCGAAGCCGTGCGCGAGCTGCTCCTCGCCTGCGGCAAGACGCCCGTAATCGTCCGCAAGGACCGTCCCGGCCAGCTCGGCAACCGCCTCCAGATGGCGCTGGTCCGCGAAGCCGCCCACATCGTCGCCGAGGGCATCGCCACCGCCGACGATGTGGACACGGTGGCCAAGGACGGCTTCGGCCTGCGCATGCCGGCCTACGGCATTCTGGAGCATCAGGATGTGGTGGGGCTGGATCTCGGCCTCCGCGTAGTGGAGTATGTGGCGCGCGACCTGTTCAACGAGCCGCGCGCGCCCGATTATTTCCACGGCCTGGTCCGCCGCGGCGATCTGGGCGCCAAGACCGGGCGCGGATTCTACGATTGGTCCATCAAGAGCGCCGACCAGGTGCGCGCCCGCCGCGACGAGTTTCTCGTGGAAGTGCTTCGGTACCGCCGCCGGGCCCAGAAGGGCGCCCCGGAAGGGCACGACTAGAGAGCACGTCAGAGGGCACCGCCAGGCCTTCGACCGCGAGATTCGGTGCTATTCCGAAACCGCTTGCTGACGCGCGCGGCTCCGATCGGAGCCACGACCGCAGGGAGTGGTTCACCGCAACAGCACAATATCACGCGGTCGGAGACCTAGAGGGTATGCCAGAGGGCACCGCGGTAGGGGAATCACCCGACTAAGACTTTCCTCCGATTCGGCCGATTAGAGAGATGTTTGACGCTATGGTCACATGATCTCAATCATCGGAATTGCCATCGTACTGGGAGCGATTGTCGGCGGCTTCCTCATGGAACACGGAAAGCTGCTGGTGCTGATGCAACCCGCCGAGCTGGTGATTATTTTCGGAGCGGCCGTCGGAACGGTGGTGGTTGCCAACCCTCTGCCCACCTTGATGCGCATCGTCAAGGGCATGCTCGGCGTGATCACCGGAGGAGCCTATAGCAAAGCGGTGTATCTGGACAATCTCAAGATGGTTTATGAGTTGTTCAGCCATGCCCGGAAGGCAGGCACAGGGAAGCTGGAGGAAGAGGTCGATCATCCCGAGAAGAGCCCGGTTCTCTCCAAGTATCCGAAATTTCTGAAGTCCGGTCACGCTCTTCAGTTCTTCTGCGACACGCTGCGGATGGCGGTCTCGGGCGGCGTAGATCCTATGGACATCGATCAAATGATGGAGGTGGATCTGGAGGTGCATCACCGCGAAGCCGCCGAGCCGGTTGCGGCGCTCACCACCATGGCCGATTCGCTGCCGGGTTTGGGAATTGTCGCAGCCGTTCTGGGGGTGGTGATCACGATGGGGTCGCTCGGCGGGCCCAAGGAAGAAATTGGCAACCACGTGGCGGCGGCCCTGGTGGGCACCTTTCTCGGTATTCTTCTGTGCTATGGGATCTTCGGGCCGCTGGCCCAGGCCATGGGCAAGCAGAACGACGCGGAGGGTCATTACTTCGGCTTCCTGCGGATGGCCACGCTGGCGTTCGTCAAGGGTCTCAGCCCGATGATGGCGGTGGAACTGGCGCGCCGCTCTATCCCCACCGGTGTGCGCCCCAGCTTCCAGGAGATGGAGGCCGTATGCCGGGGCGGCGGTAAAGCCGCCTCGAAGGCGGCGTAGCCGTGGCCGCGGAATCGCAAACTGCTCCAGCACCGCCGCCGCCCAAGCCGATCGTCATCGTCAAGCGGAAAAAGGGTGGGCACGAGGGCCACCACGGCGGCGCCTGGAAGGTGGCCTATGCCGATTTCGTGACGGCCATGATGGCGCTGTTCATCGTGCTGTGGCTGATGAGCGCGGACAAGGAAGTGCAGCAGGCGATCAGCGCCTTCTTCAATAATCCGGCGGGCCCCGGAAAACTCACCGGCACGGCGGCGGCCGGATTGGGGAACTCCCTGGAAGTTCCCAAGGAGGACATGAGCAAACTCGCGGAGAAGATCCAGCAGGCGCTGCTCAAGGTGCCGAATTTCCGGAATTTGAAAGACCACGTGGAGATCACCATTACTTCCGATGGCCTGCGGATCGAACTGTTGGAAACCGAGGCCGGGATGTTCTTCGAATCGGGCAAAGCGGTGCCCACCGAGAGCGGCGCGGCACTGTTGGTGCAATTAGCCGGCGAATTGGGGAAGTTGCCCAATTCCCTGCTGATCGAAGGCCACACCGATTCCAAGCCGTTTTCCAGGGACGATGGGTACAGCAATTGGGAGTTGTCGGTCGACCGCGCCAATTCGGCGCGCAGGCTGATGCAGGCGAACGGCGTGCGGCCGGAGCAGGTGGGACAGGTGCGAGGATTCGCCGACCGGCAGTTGCGCCACCCGGAAGATCCCAAGGGAGCGTCCAACCGCCGGATCTCGGTCATCGTGCAGTACATGCCGCCGGCCGCGGAGGCCAAGGGGACGCCACCACCTGAGCAGCCCGCCAGGAAATCCGCTCCGTGACGGGGGGCCCTCGGGGCCCAGCTCCGATGCGCTTTCGGCACCGGCCTGGAGGGCACCCCCCCCGAGGACACCCCCTGGGAGCGGTGCCTTGGTTCTTCATGGCTGCCCTTCGTGCGAAAGCCGATCGAGCAGGATGCCCACGGGACGGGCGGCCGCCACGCGATGAAGCGGAGAAGCGCGGGATTCAGGCGCGGATCGGAACAGCCGGTGGCAGCGGCCTGGAAGGATGTCCATGGGAAGCTGGCCGGAGGAGGCTGCGGCCTTCACGGGCAGGGGCATCAGAGCCGGGGGCCGCGGATGCGGAACCAGGCACGCAACGGCAGCGAGACCTGGAAGAGGCCCTTGGGGCATGGACTCTGATGTACAGCGCCTGCGCTATTTCTCGGGCTGGTCGTATCCGGCCATGCGGCGGACCCAGACATTGCGGAAGCGCACCGGGTGGTCGTGATCCTGGAGCAGGAGGGGCATGTCGCCGTGGGGCCTGTATTGGCCCAGGATGCGGTGCTCCGTGTTGCCGTCGAGCGGCTGGCGGTTGTGCACCACTATGCCGTTGAAGAAGAGCGTGATGAAGGCCGGCTTGAGGACTTTCTGGCCGTCGAATCGGGGGGCCTCGTACACGATGTCGTAGATGTTCCACTCCCCGGGTTTGCGGATGGGGTTGACCAGCGGCGGCCATTGGCCGTAGAGGGCCCCGGCCTGGCCGTCGGCGTAGGTGGACTGGCGGTAGGAATCGAGCACCTGAATTTCGTAGCGGCTGGCGACGTAGACGCCGCTGTTGCCGCGGTCCTGGCTGGAACCCTTGACGGTCTCGGGCTCGGACCACTCGATGTGGATCTGGCAATCGCCGAAGGCTTCGCGGGTAAAGAGATCGCCCGAGCCGGGCGCGACTTCGAAATATCCGTTGGCGACCTTCCAGCGGGCGTCGACGGTTTTGCCGCGGTCGGCGCCCCGGCCGTGCTGGGCCCATTGCGAGAGGTCCTTGCCGTCGAAGAGGACGGTGGCGTCGGAGGGCGGCGCACCGGGCGTGGCGCCGGGAGTTACCGGGTTGGGGTGGGGGCGGTCGGGATCGTGGACGTGCCACTTCTGACCGGGAAGAATGGGAGTATCGCGATAGCCCTGCTGGGCGGTCACCACGGCAGCCAGCCCGAAGGCCGCGAAGGCGGCCAGACGAAGTCTGCCGCAAAGAAATGGACGTGCCATATGGGAGTATCGTACAACGAAGCGGGGGGACGGAAGGCGGATGGGGGCCGGATGGGCCATGCTGGGCCAAAGCAGGCAGGCGGGCTCAGCGGGCGGGCCCATGGGGCACGCGGGCCGGCCTGCCCAGGCGCGGCTCTGCGGCCGCTACTTGCTGAAGAGCGCCGTGGTGGAGGTTCGCGCAGCCGGATCTTCCGAAGGTGCGGGTGGCTATCCACGGCGGCGACGCCTGCCGGAACCAACGTCCACCTTGCGCAAGCACCGAGCCTTTTGGCTCTCCCGGCCTGCTTGCTCCGGGCGTCCGCTCCCTCCGTGCCCTCGGTTTTGGATTTCTTCTCCCCGTTTTCCTCAGCGTCTCCCCGACTCCGCGTCAAATCCGGAATCGTCTCGATCATGTTGCGTCTGAAACACTGGAATTCATCCCGCCGGACCTTGAATGCCGCTCAACCACACCTATCGGTTCCGCGACGCGCCGAAAAGACTCCGTGCCGCCCTCGCGCCAGTCCACTCAGCAAAACGTGCCGGCCCCAGTCCTGGTCTTGGCGTCCGCGTCAAGTGACTCACTGGCCGCCTCTTCCGTGAAGCTTCCTTAATCGCCGGGCGGCAACTTTTGCGCGCGCTGATGCATCAAATCTAATGCAAGCTTAACTCTCCAGCCCCGCCCGCGATTTTCTTCTGCCTTGACGCAGATAGTGATTTAGCTCACAAACGAAAGGAAACCTTAATGCGCGATTTTGAAAACAGGCCCAAAGAGTATCTGCTGGTCAGCGATTTCGATCAGACCCTTAGCTTCAACGATTCCGGCATTGTCCTCAGCGAGTTGCTGGGCATCGACGGCTTTGCCGGGCGCATCGCCGGTCTTTCGCGGATCCACCTGGTGCAGCAGGGCGGCGAACTGGCCTACCTCTTATTGCACGATCCCGAATTTCGCCGCGTCCGCAAAGCGGACCTGATCGAGACCGGAAAGCGCATCCGCCTCAAACAGAACATCGCGCTGCTGCTCGAAATGCTCGAGGACCTCGACGGCCACCGTTTCCTGGTCCGCGTGGTCTCGGCCGCGCCGCAGGAAGTCATCCAATCGGCGCTCGAAGGCATCGTCCCCGAGGACCACATCTTCGGCACGCAGTTCCGTTACGACCCATCGACCGGCGAGATCCAATCCCTCGTGCGCGTGCCGGCCGGGTACGGCAAGGTGGCGGTGCTCGACGATCTGCGCGCGCCCCTGCCCATCGGCCACGACCGGTTGGTCTATGTCGGCGATGGCAGCTCCGACGTGCACGTGATGCTGCACGTCAATCGGCTGGACGGCCTCACCATCGCGGTCTCGGAAAACAAGTACCTCACGCAAATCGCGCGGCGCACCATTCTCTGCGACGATGCGCTGAGCGTGCTGGTGCCGATCCTGGAAGAGATCGTGGGGTGGAATCCGATGCGCATCCGGGCGTTTTTCGAGTCGCATGGCTTCGTGCTGCGCGAGTGGGACAAGGTGCGCACCGACTCGCTCACCATCGCCCGGGCCCTCACTGCCCCGGCAACCGCCTCCGGTGCCGGCTCGGGAGCCGCTTGATGCTCGATGCGCTCGGCTGGATAGCCACGGCAATCTTTGCCTGCAGTTACCTGTTTCGGGGGCAGGCTGCGTTGCGCCGCATCCAGGCCGCCGCGGCGTGCCTGTGGGTGGCCTACGGCCTGACGATTCACGCCGTGCCCGTGGTGGCGGCCAATGTCATTGTAGCGGGCGCGGCGCTGTGGTCGTCGTTGCCGAGGCATCGGCCCGGACACATAACGCTTCGTGGGGCATGCTTGAGCTTGCTTGCTCATGGAGCTCCGCCGGATTGTGGCAGCGATCATCGGCAATCTCCTTGACACCCGACACCAGAGTGGCTTCACAAATCCGCCTTAAATTGGCATAGGTGTATGATACTTACAGTAAAAGTTACCGCCGTGAGCCACCGGCGGCAGCATTCGCGCCCAGCCGGTGCGCGGCGCCCTTCCTGCCCCACCCCACTCCGCCCGCCAATTTACGCTACACTACGCATGAGGCTTGCCGTGTTCGTGTGCCCACGGGCTCTTCCGCCCGCCGGTGCGCTTCCGCGGCCTACCCAGGCGCGGCGAACCTTACGGTTCGCCACTCCCGATTGCCGCCTCAAAAGGAACCTGAATGGAACAGAAATTGAAGATCGCCGTCTTCATCGATTTTGACAATATCGAGATCGGCGTGAAGTCCACCCTGCACCGCGAATTCGACGTGGCCGCCGTGCTGGACGCCCTGAAAGAACGTGGCGAAATCGTCACCAAATTTGCCTATGCCAACTGGGGAAGGCAGGAATCCGCTACCCGCGCGCTCTCCGAGCACGCCGTGCAGATGGTTCAGCGCGACCCCTCGCCGCGCGGCGACAAAAACGGCGCAGACATCAACCTGGCCCTCGACGCGCTCGAGATGGCCTTCACTCACGACCACATCAACGCGTACGCAATCGTCAGCGGCGACAGCGATTTCATCGCCCTGGTGAACAAGCTGAAGCAGTACGACAAGCGCATCTATGTAGTGGGGGGGCGGGCCTTCACCAGCACGATCCTCCAGAGGAACTGCCACGAATTCGTGGCCTACGAATCGCTGATCGACGACCGGCCCCGCGGGGGCCACCATAAGGAACAGCAGCAGCAAGCCCAGCCGCAGCCGCAACAGCAATCGCAACCCGCGCCGCAGGAGCGTGCGCCGCAGCCGCAGCAGGAACGTCCGCCGCAACAGGAACGTCCGCCGCAACAGCAGCGCCCGCATAAGCGCCAGGCGCTCGACCTGGCGCAGGCCATGCCGCTGGTGGAGCGCGCGCTGGGCGTGCTGGAACGGCGCGAAGTGCGGCCGCAGCTCGGGCTGCTGAAATCCACCATGCTGCAGCTCGACTCCACCTTTAACGAGAAGGCCTACGGGGCCAGCTCGTTCACCGATTTCGTCGAGAAGCTGCAGAAGAGCGATTACGTGGAAGTGACCGGCGGCGAGGGCCGCTACATGATCCGCATGAAGGGCGGCGGGGTTCCCGAAAAGCCGGGCGCCAAGCCCGAAGAGGCCATCCCGCTGCTGCGCGACGTGCTGGAGGAGCACCGCCTGGAAATCGACAACGGCGCCCTGGCCGAGGATCTGGCCGATTGGGTGCGCCAGGATCATCCCAACTTCGATTGGCGCGAGTACGGCTTCCAGGAATTCGGCGAGCTGTTGAACTACGCGCAGGACAAGGGCCTGGTGCGCAACCAGGCGGATGAGGAGAAGGGCCTGATCGTTTACCTCGGCACCGAGTTCCACCCGCCCGCTCCGCCACCCGAACCCGAACCCGTGTTGCAAGCGGAACAAGAGGAGGAGGAGGAGGACGAGCCACAGCCGCTGGTGCCCGGGCAGCCCACCGCCACCGGCGAGATCCCCATTCCCGAGGCGCCTCCCAAGCCGATGCGCCGCCCGCGCGCGCCCCGCAAAACCGCCGGCTCCGACGGACAGCCCAGGAAGCGCACCACCCGTCCGCGCAAGAAGCAGCCGACGAACTAATGGGCGGCGGCGTGGACGCCGGTTTCGCGCTTGTTGGCCTACACTGGCAAGCTTGGTAGGGCAGGCGATTCGCCTGCCCCCGCTCATCGCAGCGAGCTTCGCTCGCGCCGGGCAGCCGAATCGGCCGAGACGGTGTACTGATGATCCAAAGAGGGAAAATGAGAAACCCAGGCGCCGGCAGCGGCGGTGTACCGGGTGGTAGTGGTGGTGGGAGGCCCAGTGAAAACCATCCGTAAACCGCCCTTGGTCCGGAGCCTTGGTCTCATCGCCGCGCTGGATTTGCGTCGGTGTTATACCTCGCCTGCGTACTACTAAGATCCACTGCTGCTGCAAGAATTGCCGGAACGGTTGCCTGGGACCTGATGATACTCGGGATCCTATTCTTGGGACACAGATTCAATCGCAGTATCGTGTGGTTGTTAGTGCCGACCTTTGGGACGGCGGCGGTGGCGACCTGGATGATCTTTGGCGGCAACCTCGGCGTTTGGCTCTTGACGGCCGCTTTCGCGATCGCTGTATACGGACTCGCCGGAAACGCTGAGATGCGACGGGAGGTTCGCAAGTTATGGCACTAAATCAGTCAGCGATCACCGCCCTTGGTACCTCGCGAAGGCCAAGGCCCTGTCTGCAGGGCTTTCCAATGCGTACCTCAAATCGCTCGGACTTCCCTCATTGTTCGAGAACTGTTAGCGTAACCGACTCGAACCGCCGTGTACGGACCCGTACGCACGGTGGTGTGGCAGGGGTCGGTGGGTGACCGCCGCCCCTATGCCGATCAATAATCGACAAACTTGGTGACCGGCACGGAGGCCACGGGGCAGGCAGGTGAGGCGGGCCAGGATGCTGCGTGCTTGCGCAAGGCGGGGCGTTGGCCGGTACTGCCGGAGGGCGAGCGTTTCCGCTTGCCGCCGCCGGAGTGTGCAAAATGGGCCAGGATTGGCCAGATATGTTACTGGGGCCGAGCGCCCAGCCGAATCAGGGGGAGCCGGGTTTAGTGGCCGTGGCCACCGCCGCCGGCCGAACCGTGTCCTACAGAACCGCCAGCCGCGCCTGAAGCGGACGTGGAACCGGACCTCGACCCTATACCCGAGGAAGCCGAACTACCCGCTGAGGGCGAAGCCGCAACCACGCCGGAATATCCGCTGGAGGTGGCCCCCACCGTGGAATAACCCGGTCCCCTGGCAGTCGTCCCGCCGCCCAATAATCCACCGTTGCCGCGTCCGAAGATCCCAGAAGGAGAGTAATAAACACGACCGACCGTGTAAGGGCTCCAATAGTTGTAGCCGTAGGGGCTCATCAACATGCCGTTGCAAGGCATGTAGGTGATCATCCCGTACCAGGGGTTGTACGTCCACACGCCGCTCCCGGGCATTCCGTTCCCCAGGGCGTAGGACGGCCCGCCGTAATTTCCGTAATTTCCGTAAGGTCCGGTTCCCATGCACGGGTTGATGGCGCCGCTCCAGGAGGTGTCGTAGGCCCGCTTGGCGGCCGAAACGTTGGCCATGGCGATCTCTTCGCCGCGCCGCCGGCTCCAATGGTCCAGGGAGTCCGTATCCTTTACATCGAACTTCTCCACCGAGGCCGTGTCACTGGTCAGGCCGATCAACCTGCCCGTCGAAACGGCCAGCGACCGGCCGGCGATATCCACGCTGGCGCTGCCTTCAAACACTTTCAGGCGCGCGGGTTGGGTGTCGAAGCGGTAAATGCCTTTGGTGAAGGTGACGGTTCCGTCTTTGGACAGCAAGGTGACTTGCGCGTCTTTGGAGTTCGAGTCGATCTCCACCACGGCCGACCCGGTCAGCAACTCCAGCCGGGTATCCACCAGGCGGTTGCTCACCATGCGGAACGAGCCATTCTCGCCCACGCGCAGGAACATGCCCGGCGGCAGCAGTACTTCGGCGCGGCCCTCTTCGGTGCGCAAAACGGACTTTTCTTTCATGTCGGGGAACTGCCCCGGCTGCAATTCCAGGAGCTTGTCGTCCAGGAAGACCTGGCCATCGGCCAGCGAAATCGTCCCCGATTTGGCGGCGACCACCGGTTGCGCGGATGCCTGCACTACAGCCAGCGCGAGAACTGCGGAACACCCCAAAATCCAGGTCGCTCTCATAACCACCTCGCTATCTATAGATTGAGTAGTTCTCGGTCCCATGTCAATGGCCTTCCGGAAACTATTTGGAGCCAGTGCAGTTATTCTACACCCGTCGAGCCCTGGGGGGTGCGCCAGAGCGAGAGTTTTTCGCCCCGGCCGGCCGGAGCCGGCGCCATGGCGATGTCCTTTTTCCGCCGGGGAACGCAAGCGACGCAAGCGTAGCCCACTGGCGGGCTACTGTAAGAAGGGCTACACTGAGGGGCTAGGAGTCCCTCAGTGTCGCAGTTTTCTTTCTTGGATCCCGCGTGCTCTTTCGCCCTCCCCAGGACCTTCAATTTTGAAGATTACATCGAGACTGAGCGCGAAATGTGGGCCCTGTTTCCGGAAACTGAAGGAAAACGCGTCAACTTCTGCCAACTTGGACTGACCGCCCAGATTTTCGTGGAATCCGGCGTGCACAACGAACTGGCCTCCGACGAGACCTATTTCCTGATGCCCTGCGCCGACCGGACCTTGCGCCCCATCCGGATGAAGGCGGTGCGCCGGCTGACTTTGGACGAATTTCGCATGAGCCACATCACCGCCATCCGCCTGGCCGAAAAGCTGGATTGCACGCGCAAGGTGATGGAGGCCGTGCATTTGCAGATTCTGGGGCCGGAGATTCTGGGAGTGTAGAGGGCGGGCGTCCTGGTTCACCGCGGAGACGCGGAGAGAACGGAGGAAGCGCGGAGAAAACATTCTCTTTTGCCTTTCTCCGCGCTTCCTCCGTTCTCTCCGCGTCTCCGCGGTGAA
>JBKQPR010000347.1:0-43624 GCA_052144935.1 Bryobacteraceae bacterium | reverse complement strand
TGGAACGATTCGGATCCGCCGCGGTGCGGGGCATGGGCCAGTGGAACAAGACCACCGACGGCTCCGTCGAAGTTCCAATCGGCAACATCGCCGAAGCGGTGAAGACGATCGGGAATGGTGCGCTCGCCGATGCGGTTGCGCAACTGCGATCACCCGAGCAATTCGCCGCGGTGGTGGGGGGATCCTCGGCAGCGGGCCGCCTGATCGAGACCCTGACGGAAATCAACCACCGGCATTTCCGAGAGAAGGTGGAGCGCTTCCAGGAGTCGACCGACCCCGCGGAGGTGGAGAGTCTGCGCGACCAGATTCTCCGGGAATTGTTCGAGTAACAGATGCCAACCATTCGTTGGCGCGCGCTGCCCAGGCGGCTGCAGGAACATTTGACGGATTGGGCCCGCGTCAGGGGGATCACCGCCGATGAAACTGGACACGTTGCTGGCGTGGGTTCAAACGAACCCGGATGTGCCGGCGGGAACCTGGTGCAAGGATTTCGGCTCATTCAAGCTGGTAGGCGAGGGATCGCTACCGAAGACCTTTCTAACGGCAGCCCAGCCCTGCTACGGCGAGAGGATCTAAGAGGCGGCGTGACGCGCTTTGCGTTGCCAGTGACCGGATCTGTCTGTTATCGGTCGATTCCCCACCCTGATTGCCGCTGAGCCGAATTTCATCGGATCATTTTTTGGGGGGGGAATTATGAGACATGCGAGGGCCAATTTCAGGGCCTTTTCACATTCGTCTCAAAACTTCGTTGAACAGCGGTCTGCAACTGCACCCCACTTTCCTGCGCTCCGCCAAAATAGCTGAGTAAGCCTGTTGACCCCTGTTGAGCCAATGACCGCCGCAAGCGCGATCCAGATGCATGATGTACAATTACAATTGTATTCCTCAGGGCTTGGTGGATGAAGGGTTCTGGTTTATGGGCTTTTACGAAGTTCCGGGGATGACGCTGATCAAGCAAGCGAAGACCATGTCTTGCTGGTACGCCAGCGCACAAATGTTGATTAAGTGGCGACAGGACAGGGACAGGCAATGCCTCGCGTGGCTCGTAGCGCCGGAATTTGATGCTGAATGCGCTCGGCTCCGCGACGGCAATTCTGGAATTCAGAATCCGCAAATCATTCAAATGGCCAAGCGCATCGGCCTCAAAGCGATCCCACCGATGAGTCCCACGCCCGAAGTCCTGGAACACTGGTTGAGAACGTACGGCCCACTTTGGGTTAATGGCAAGACTCACATCGTCGTCATCACCGGCATCGATACCGCAGCACTGAAGGTAAAGGTTTACGACCCGGCTCCCGGGGTAACGACTGAGTGGCGTTCGCTGGCAGACTGGTATGCCTTCGGCACTTCTCCGTCGACCCGAGACACAGGCCGGGACGTTAACGCTGTGTTCCTTTACATTCCACGGCGGTGACGGTTGCGCTCTCGGTGCTTTACGGCGTCTTTTCAGTCTTGGTGTCTTTCGACGGCTTCAAAGCGGGTATTGCACAAGAACGCGAAAAACCGTACGCCATCCCGAACAATCTCCGCGACTGGTCGCGTCCCCCCTTTACAACTTCTCCAGCGCCTGCTCCAGATCCTCCACGATATCCTCCGGCGCTTCGATCCCCACCGAGAGCCGCACCAGGCTGTCGCGGATGCCCATGCGCAACCTGTGCTTGGGCGAAATCTCGCGGTGCGAGCTCATCACCGGATACAGCATCATGCTGTGTACGTCGCCCAAAGACGTCGCGCGCACCACCAGCTTCAGCGCATCCATGAAGCGGAAGACCTCTTCGCGGGTCGCGCCGCGCAGCTCGAAGCTCACCATCGCGCCGTAGAGGTTCGGCGGGAACAGGCGGCGGATGGTCGCGGCATCCGGATGCGCCGGGTCCCCGGTGAAGTACACGTGCCCCACTTTCGGATGGCCGCTCAGCCAGGAGGCCACCCGGCAGGCGTTCGCGCACTGGCGCTCCATGCGTAGCGGGAAAGTCTTTATACCGCGCATCGTCAGATAGCATTCAAACGGCCCCAGCACCGGACCGACGGTGCGCGAAAGGTTGCGGAGATTGGCAGTATGCTCTTGGGTTGTAATCACCACTCCGCCCAGCACGTCGCCGTGTCCGGCCAGATATTTGGTCACGCTGTGTACGCAGAAATCGGCGCCCCAGGCGAGCGGGTGCGCCAGCAGCGGCGTGGCGAAGGTGTTGTCCACCACCAGGGCGGCGCCCGCCTGGCGCGCAATTTCGGCGATCCGGTCCACTGCCCCCACCCGCAGCAGCGGATTGGAAATGGTCTCGATCAGGATGCAGCCCGGCCGCGCCTCTTGCACCGCCGCGGCCAGCGCGGGCAGGTCCGTCACGTCGGCAAAGCGAACGGCGACGCCAGCCGGCTCCAGCACCTTCATCAGCAGCCCCATGGTGGCGCCGTAGAGCGCATTGGCCGCCACGATCGATTTCGGCCGGTCGATCAGCGCCGCCGTCACGGCCATTTGCAGCGCGGCCATCCCCGAAGCGCAGGCCAGCGCGCCGTGGCCGCCTTCGAGCGCGCACATCAACTCTTCCAGCGCGGCCGCCGAAGGGTTGTCGTACCGCGAGTAGCAGTAGCCCTCCTCTTCCTGGCCGAAAATGCGGTCGAGCTGCGCCATCGACTCGTAGAAATAGCTGGAGGCGGTGTAGATCGGGGTAGTAACGGGAATATGCGCCGCGGACTTCTTGCGGTCGCCGGCATGCACGGCTTGGGTGTGGATCTTCATAACATCGGCTCTACTTTCGCGGCTCTACTTTCGCGGCTCTACTTTCGCGGCTTTACTTCCTTTTCCAGCGGACGCCGCTCTTGGTGTCTTCCAGGATGATGCCCTGTTCGAGAAGCTGCTCGCGGATCTGGTCGGCGCGGGCGAAATTGCGCGCCTTCTTGGCGGCGGCGCGCTCGGCGATCAGCGATTCCACCTCCAAATCGCCAATCGCGTGGCCCTGCGTGGTGGGCGCCAGCACGTCGAAGATGCTGTCGAAGCGCGCCAGAAACTCCAGCGCGGCCCGGGCGTTGCCGGCGCGAAATTCGCCCGAATCCATGGCGCTGTTGGCGTCGCGCACGAATTCGAACACCGCGGCCAGCGCTTCGGCGGTATTCAGATCGTCGTCCAGGCTGCCGGTGAAGGCGTTGGCGGCGGCGGCCGTGCGCGCCGCCAGTTGCTGGTTGGCTCCCTCGGGGTAGCGGTCGGTCTCCAGCCGCAGCTTGAAATTGCGCAGCCGGTCGATGGCCGTGGCGGCCGATTTCAGCCCGTCGAAAGTGAAATTCAACTGCTTGCGGTAGGGCACCGACGCCAGCAGGTAGCGGATGGCCTCGGGCTGGTAGCCGCGATCGAGAAGGTCGCGAAGGGTGTAGTAGTTGCCCAGCGACTTGGCCATCTTCTGCCCCTCCACCATCAGAAACTCGGCGTGCAGCCAGAACCGCGCAAACGGCTTGCCGGTGAGCGACTCGGATTGCGCGATTTCGTTTTCGTGATGCGGAAACACCAGGTCGATGCCGCCGGCGTGGATATCCAGTGTTTCGCCCAGGTATTTGATGGCCATCACGGAACACTCGATGTGCCAGCCGGGACGGCCGGGGCCCAGGGCGGTCTGCCAGGCCGGCTCGCCCTCCTTGGGTGCCTTCCAGAGCGCGAAATCCCGCGCGTCGGCCTTTTCGTATTCGTCCACATCCACGCGCGCGCCGGCCAGGTTGCCGCTGAAATCGTTGTGCGAGAGCTTGCCGTACTCGGGAAACGTGGAGATGCGGAAGTATACCGATCCGTCGCTCGCGTAGGTGTGGTTGCCGGCGGTCAGGCGCTCAATGGCGTTCACCATGTCGTCGATATGGCCCGTGGCGGGAGTCAGGCGCTCCGGGCGCTCCAGGCGCAACGCCGCGCAATCCTGCAGGAAGGCCTGGGTATAGATGGCGGTGTATTCCTCCAGCGATTTGTGCTGGGCCACGGCGTTGCGGATGATCTTGTCGTCCACGTCGGTGATGTTCATGACGTGATCGAGCGCGAAGCCGTTGGCGCGCAGCGCGCGGCGCAGGATATCGACGAACGTGAACGTGCGGAAATTCCCGATATGAGCGAAATCGTAAACCGTGGGGCCGCAGGTGTACATGCGGACGGTGTTGTCGCGCGCCGGCGAGAAATCCTCCACCTGTTGAGACAACGTGTTGTAGAAGCGCAGGGCCATAAATGAGGGGGATTTTTCATGGTACCAGAGGGGCGAGCCGCGCCGCCTGGGGCTGGGGGTACTCCGGCGTCCTCCGGCTTCTCCGGCGCGGCCAGGATACGGCAACGGCACGGCGGCAAATGTGTACCCCCGCCAGTTCCCCTGATGTGCAATAGTGACGCTTCCCCACCCTCCGAACTGTGTAAGAAGTGCGCAATCAAACGCGGCAAAGCAGCCAGTTGCCCTTGTAACGGTTTGGTCATCTTATTGCACTATCGCCGGTAAACTTCCCTGGAGGTCTGATGATTGCTCAAGACCTGCGCGCGAATCGGCGCTACGAACTGCGCCTCGCGCTGCACTATCGGGTATCCGTGAAAGGGGCGGCCCCCAGAGCAGGCTCGGGAACCACCTGCGACATCAGCACCAGCGGCCTGAGTTTCCGGTGCCGAAGAATCCTGCCCGTGGGGGTGCATATCGAGATCCTGATCGATTGGCCCGCGAAGCACCGGGAAATCGATCCGATAGCCCTGCAAGTGACGGGCTTCATCGTTCGCTCGGACGGCAACCGGACGGCCGTCCGCATGACCTCCCGCAAGTTCAAGTTGGTCCATCCGGAGCCCGCCCGTGCCACGGCGTAAGGGTAGCCGGAACAACAAGCTGGACATTTGACGCAGCCTTGAATATCGTAGAGTGGGTAAACGCGCGCGGTCCGCGTCCAGTTTGTTTTTCCGGCTACCCTAGAGCGCCGGGAACATGATCCCTGCACGCCTCCTTGCGCGCATGGCCTCGACAATGGGGGACTTCCGTTCGCTCCGCGGGCGGGAGCCAGCCGGCCCCCGGCAACCTGCTCCTACTCGGGGGGATCGCGGGCCACGCCCAGGAAACCCGCTACGCGAGCCAGCGCCTCGCTCCCAATCGCCGGCTCCTCGCCGAAGCCTCTCAACCAAACCAGGTCCTTCTCCCTGCGGAACCAGGTGATCTGGCGCTTGGCATAGTTGCGTGTGTTGCGCTGCGCGTAGAACAGCGCTTCGCGCGGATTCAGCTCGCCCGCGATCCATTGCAGCGCCTGTTTGTAACCGTGCGATTCAAAAGGCTTGGCGGACGCCGGGAAGCCCATCGCCAGGATGCCACGCACTTCCTCCACCAGGCCGGCGGCGAACATCTGCTCGCAGCGCGCGTCCAGCCGGCGGTAGAGCGCATCGCGGTCCGGCAGCAGGCCCAGTTTCAGAGTACGGTATCCGGCCAGCGCATCCCTGCCCTGGCGAAACAATTCGCTGACCGGGCGGCGCGTGAGCAGGCACACTTCCAACGCGCGGGTGACTTTCGGCACATCGCGCGGATGTATCCGGCCGGCAGTCTCGTGATCGAAGCGCGTGAGCAGGCGATGCAGCGAGCCGGCGCGCCGGCGCTCACGGGCCGCGAGGCGCTGGCGCAAGCCTTCGTCGCGCGTGGGACCCTGGAATAAGCCGTCGAGCAGCGCCCGGAGGTAGAAGCCCGTGCCTCCCGCCAGAATGGGCAGGCGGCCGCGGGCGGAAATCTCCGCGATCGCTTCCCGCGCCAGACGGGCGAATTCTCCGGCGGTGAAAAGGGCGTCGGGGTCCACGATGCCAATCAGGTGGTGGGGAATTCCACAACGGGCGGCGGGCGGCAGCTTGGCGGTCCCGAGATCGAAGTAGCGGAACACCTGGAGGGAGTCGCAGTTGACGATTTCGCCGCCGAATTCGGCGGCAATCCGCAGCGCCAGGGCGCTTTTTCCGGAGCCGGTCGGCCCCACCACCGCAACCAGCGGACGCTGGGGCGCGTCTGCGGCTACAGGCACGGTTGTAGCCGGTGGCCCCTCGTATTGGCTATATGCACGACCGAGACCCCTGTTACGAGACCGTTATACAATAGGAACGAGATTTCCGGCCTTCGCCGGCCGATCGAGAGAAAGTAAAAATTCATGCTTCGCTTAGCTACAGCGCTCCTCTGCCTCGCTTCCGCGGGTGGCCTTCTGCTCGCCCAGACCCCCCAGGACACCCAGACGCCCACGGCGTCAAACGCTCCGGACAAATCCGCGGCCTACTACAACTTTGCCATGGGCCGGCTGTATGCGGAAATGGCGGCCGAAGCGGGAAACAAGAACGATTATGTCTCCAAGGCGATTCAGTATTACCAGACGGCGCTGAAACTCGACCCTTCGGCCGGCATCGTGCTGGAGGAACTCACCGACCTGTATATCGGCACAGGCCGCATGCGCGACGCCGAAACCCTGGCCGAGGACATGCTGACGCAGAACCCCGACAACCTGGATGCGCGCCGCACGTTGGGCCGTATCTACCTGCGGGCGCTGGGCGAAGGGCAGCCCGGCCGCGGCGCCAGCGAGGAGAACCTCCGCAAGGCCGTGGAGCAGTTCGACAAGGTCACCCAGAAAGATCCCAGCGACGCCGAAAGCTGGGTGAAGCTGGGCCAGTTGTACCGCATGTCCAACAAGCCGGCGGAAGCGGAGAAAGCCTTCAACGCCGCGCTCAAGGCGCAGCCCGATGACGACGAAGCGCTCACCGGTCTGGCCATGCTGTACGCCGACGCGGGCGACACCAAGACCGCCATCGAGAAGCTCAAAGCCGCCACCAACAAGAATCCCAATGAGGCCACCCTGACCATGCTGGCCGAGCAGTACGAGGCGATCCACGATTACAAGGCGGCCGCCGAGGTTCTGCGCAAGGCGCTGGAAATGGCGCCCGACAACGAGAACATTGCCAAGGGCCTGGCGCAAGATCTGCTGGCCTCCGATCAACTCGATGAAGCCCTCAAGCTGTATCAGCAGATGGCCGCCGACGAGCCGCGCGACCCGTCGTTTCAACTGAGCATCGCGGAGATTTACGGCGCCCAGCACGATCTGGCGAAGGCTCGCCAGGCCATGGACAAGGCCAAGGCGCTCGATCCGCACAGCCGCGACGTGCGCTTCGCGGACGCCAAACTTCTGGAGCTGGAGGGTAAGAACGACCAGGCGCTGGCCATTCTCAAGGCCCTGCTGGACGAAACGCAGCGGCGCCAATACTCCGAAGGCGACGCGCAGCGGCGCTCCCTGCTGCTGGAACAATACGCCATTCTGGCGAGCACCATGGAGCAGTACCAGGTGGCCGTGGATGCGTTCCGGGAACTCGCCGATCTGCACGTGGTAGCGCCTGCGCGCGTGGCCGTGCAAGTGATCCGCACCTACCGGCAGGCCAAGGATTTCACCAATGCGATGAAGGAAGCCGACCTCGCGCTCAAGAGTTTTCCCGACGACCGCATGGTCCAGATCGAGCACGCCACCGTGCTGGCCGACCAGGGCAAGGTGGATGCGGCCGTGGCCGAGCTGAGCAAAATCCCCGCCGAGGGGCGCGAGCGCGAAGAGCAACTGACGACCCTGGCGCGGTTTTACGAGCAGGCCAAGCGCTATGCGGAGATGGGCAAGGCGCTGGACGATGCCGAGAAGCTGGCCGATTCCGACGAGGACAAGGCCGAAATTTTCTTCATGCGCGGCGCCATGTACGAGCGCATGAAGAAATACGACGCCTCGGAGGCGGAGTTCCGCAAGGTGCTCGCCCTGAACCCGAACCATGCCGAAGCGCTGAACTACCTGGGCTACATGCTGGCGGACCGCGCCGTGAAACTGGACGAGGCCTCCCAGATGATCAAGAAAGCGCTCGTCATCGTTCCCAACAGCGGGGCGTTTCTGGACAGCCTGGGCTGGGTGTATTTCCGGCAGGGCAAATTTAACGAAGCGGAGGACCTGTTGCGGCAGGCCCTGGATCACATCGGCACAGACCCCACGGTGCACGAGCACCTGGGCGACGTCTATTTCAAGGAAGGCAAAACCAACGAGGCGGTGGCGCAGTGGCAGGCGTCGCTGAAGGCATTCCAAACCGCCGCGCCCTCGGAGGCCGACCCCGAGGAGGCCGCCAAGGTCTCCAAGAAACTGGACGATGCGCGCGTGAAGCTGGCGCAGGAGAAGAAGAAGCCGTAGGCACGGGCGGATGGCGCCACGGCGATCCCGCCGGCGGCCCGGCATGACGCAGAACCCAGGAAACTACTCCCTTATAGTCGTGGCTCCGATCGGAGCCGGGCCCAAGGGGCACCCCGTTAGCGAGCGGTTTCGGAAGGGCACCGAATCTGGCGGCCAGGGGGCTAGACCAGGGCTAGACCCAATACGGTTCACTTAACGCACTGGGCGGGGCGGACGGCTCTTGTCGCCGACCCACCGAGACCGAAAAACGGATTCACGTGAAGGGCAGGCAAGTTTCCGAAAAGATAACAAAAACCGGCCAAACTGTTTGAACCGAAATATTCAGCGTAAGCGACTTATAATCAAACAGTTTGGCCGGTTTTTGTGGGCTCATCCGGTCCAATCTGTGCACGCGCCCCTAATTCATAGAGTCGATTTGGGTTAGCGGTGCGCGGGCATCAGGATTGGCCGGATAAGCCCGTTTTTACGCGATTAACGGAAAACAGCGCCATGTTTCGTCGGTGACCCCAGTAGGGTAACGTGGGCTAAACTGCGATCAATGAAGGTTTATGTCCATCATGATGACGGGGGTTGGATGATCGACATCGATCAGTGCCGCCTTAGGAATGGCGACCTCGCCTTTCCTCCGACATCTGCACGCCGCATCGGGCGCAGGCGGCGACCGTTTCACCTGCCGCTCTGTCTCCTGCTCTGTGCCGCGGGAGCCTACGGGCAGAATCAATGCCGCTTTCATCTGGCGAGCCAGTCCGATGGCGCAACTTCCGGCGTGACGCTCTCGCTGGTAGCGGCCCCGGATTCTAACGGGAACTGTCAGCTCAGTTCGGTCTCCCTGGAATTGGCTGTTGGCAACGGCGTATCCCTGCACCGAATCGGCGGAACTCTTTCCTGGCAAACCGGAATCGTTTACACAGCCAAAGCGGTGATCACGGCAGCCGGGCCGCAGCAACTGTCCCTCAATGGGCAGTCGCTCGGCACGATCCCGACCGCATTCCAGCCCACGCCAGGAACCCTCTTTGGATCGCTCGTCGCAGATACCGGCCCGCTGACGGAGGAGTACGTGGTTACGCAGATTTCGCTCGTGGCCTCCAACGGCTCGAACAATATTTCGCTGGCGCCGGACGGCAACACCCCCATTCCGCTTCCGCTCACCTTGATGTCGGGACCGGATCCATGGCCGGCCGCCCTCACCGAAGATCCGACGCAAACCTTGACCATCACCGCGACGTTCGTCTGCGCGGCCGCGGTATCGAATCCGCATCAGTTCGATCCGTACATCGACGCCTACGGCCAGACGATGTTCACCACCTGGCCCGGAAAAGTAGCGACGGACTCCGATCTTCAAGCCGCCATTACCGAGGAGCAGACCTGGCTGGCAAACAACGGCCCCATCGGCGGCCTCGATATGTACGGCGGTTCGCTGCTGGCCGGTTGGACCGACCAGGCCACGGGCTACTACCACACCGCGTTTCACAACAACCGTTACTGGCTGATTTCCCCGCTCGGCAATCCGCTCTTTTACCTCGGCGTGGACACGGCCAAGCTCCGCGACTTTACTCCCGTTACGGGGCGGGAATCCATGTTTGCCAATTTGCCGCCGATGACGGGGGCTTTTGCGCCCGCGTATGCTCAAGATCTCCAGGGCGGTTCGCAGAACATCACTTACTTCTCACCCGCCATTTCCAACATGATTCGCAAGTATGGCAGCGGGTGGGAGAACACGCAGGCGAACCTCATCCCCCAGCAACTCGCCAGTTGGGTCTTCGCCGGTTCGGGTAAGTGGACCCAAGTCCAGCCAGCCTTGGTTGTGAACCCCGTGCTGGCTCACGCTGCGGTGGCCGACGCCGTTCCCGGAGGACATCCCGACGTCTGGGATCCCAGCATCCTAAGCCAGCTCAAGGCAACGCTGACGTCTCAAATCGGCTCCGACGCAACCAACCCTTACATCCTCGGATGGTCGGTGGGCAATGAGGCGGACGAAGTGATCGCCGCGCAGGAAATCACCGGCATTCTGGCTTTGGGCGCCTCATCGCCGGCGAAGAAGAACCTTGCGGATTACGCCATCCAAACGCTGTATGGAGGCAGTGTGGCCAAACTGGCGGCGAGTTGGAAGATCACCGCCTCGACGGCTGCCGATGTCTATGCGGCCACCAATGCCCAGCCACCCGCAAACGATGTCGAAGCCATGCGCCAGTTCTATGAAGGGGCCTGGTATTCCACGCTGCACCAGACCGTGCAGGCCATCGATTCCCACCATCTATACCTCGGAAGCTGGACCCAGCCGAAAGAAAACCCGACCGAATGGTCGATCATGGCCGCCAACTGCGACGTTGTCGGCTTCGATTTCTATAACCAGACGTTTCTCGACCCGGATGTCCAGGCGCTCATTCAAGGCACAAAGAAGCCCGTCCTGGTGGGCGAATTCTCCTATCCGGCCGATTATGGCGGAACGCGCGGCTTCAGCGCGCTGATGAAGGATCTCACCCTCACGGATTCCCAATCCGGCGATATGTACGCGCAGTGGCTGCGCGACGCCAGCGCGAATCCGCACGTTGTCGGCGTAGAGTGGTTCGAATACGTGGATCAGCCGGTCACCGGGAATGCCAATAACGGCGACCCGACGCCTGCGAGCCTGGTCGCAGGACAGAATCAGGCGTTCGGAATGCTGGACATCGCCAATCGCCCGAAATACGACCTGGTGAACAAAGTGCGGGCCGCCAATATTGCGACTTTGCAGAACCTTGGGCTGCTCGGTACGGCGCCCGTGCTGAGCTCGGCTCCGCAGAACGGCGCGACTTACCTGGCCGGCGGGCTGGTTCCCGGGTCGTGGGCGCAAGTAAAAGGCAGCGGCCTTTCGGATGGCACGCGCATCTGGCAGCAGTCGGATTTCGCCGGTCTCGGCAATCGGCTTCCCACCGATCTCAGCGGCGTCCAGGTGCTGGTCAACGGGACGGCCGCGGCGGTCTACTACATCAGCCCTACGCAGGTCAGCTTTCAGGTCCCTGCCGGAATTTCGGGAACGGCGAACGTTCAAGTGACCCGCGACGGGCTGGTCAGCAGCATGACGAGCGCGCCCGCCGTTTCCAGCGCGCCGGGCATTTTTCCGATCATTCTGAATGGCACGAATTATGCGGCGGCCGTTTTCCCCGACGGCAAGATCGCGGCCGATCCGTCCAACGGTCCGGCGTTCCGGAATGCCAGGCCGGGAGACGCGGTCAGCCTGTTCGCCACCGGCCTGGCGCCGTCGCCCGCCGGAACCACGGTCACCGTCACGCCGCTTAGCGGCGTCATGGTCACCATCGGAAGCGTCACAGTCAACGCCGATTTCGCGGGTCTTGTGGCGGTTGGCGAGTTTCAGATCAATTTCACCGTACCTCAGCAGTTTGCGAACATGCCGGCCGCAAATTATCCGATCACGGTTTCGGTGAACGGCGTTTCGTCGCCGTCCACAATCGACACAGCGGCGCCGGGGCCGGTGGTGCTTCCGGTCCACCCATAGATTTGCCACGGACATTGCATCGGGGTTGCCGGAGACTGCCATTGTTCTACTGAATCTCGACGTTTGCGCTCCCCGCCGCCAGGTTGCCCTCTATCGCCTCCTGCGCGGCCGCGCGCGCCACGGAGCGCCCCGGCGGAGCCTTGATGGTCATGGCGCTGGTGAGCCCGGTCTTCGCGAAACGGTTAAATGTGTCATCGCGGAACGCCAGTTGCAATTCGCTGCGTTTCCCCGCCACTACGCTGCCGTGGCTGTCCAGCAGAGCCGCGACCATCGTACCCGAGCGGCGGCCGGTACCGCGTCGGGGCGCCGTCCCTAAGTGAACCGTATTGGGGCTAGACCTGGGCTAGACCCCGCCCGGCGCGATGTCCGGCAAATGGAGGCCGGCGCCGAGCCCGCAGCCGATCTCCGGCACCCGCGCCTTCGCGCAATCCGCCCAGGCGCGGGTGCTTCGCGAACCACCTCCCGGCCCGCCAGGAAGAACTTACAGAGATATTACAATTCCCGCCCTGCCCTGAGCGCTACCATTAGGCTGTAAAGGGTCTCAAATTCTTATAATGTTTCCCCATCCCAAAGGTACGCAAGCCCGTATTCTGCTCTCTTCGGTGTTCGGCCCGTACGCGCAGGACGACGAATTCGGGAGCCGCAAGATCAACCCCATGGAGTTGTATCACAACCAGGTGACGCGCGAGCAGGGTCCTTTCTCTCTGCGCATGTTCCACCGCTCGTGGGGCATTCTGATGATCCAGCGGAATATCTCGGCGCCCACCACGGTGCTCGATTTTCCCACCCGCGAAGCCTTCGAGCAGGAGTTGCGCGAGAACCACTACGACATCGTGGGTATCTCCTCGATCATCGTCAACATCGGCAAGGTGAAGGAGATGTGCCGCATCGCACGGCGCCTGGCGCCCCAGGCGGCGATTGTGGTGGGCGGCCACGTGGCCGCCATCGAGGGCATCGAAGGCATGATCGACGCCGATCACATTGTGCGCGGCGACGGAATTTCCTGGATGCGGCGCTTTCTGGGCGAAGACCCCGAAGCGCCCGTACGCCACCCCGAAATCGTTTCCGGCTTCGACGGCCGCACCCTGGGCCTCAAGCTGCCGCAGTCCAAGGGAAGCACCGCCGCTACCATCATCCCCTCGGTGGGCTGCCCCATGGGCTGCAACTTCTGCACGACATCGGCCTTCTTCGGAGGCAAGGGCCGCTATTTGAATTTCTACAACACCGGCGCCGAGCTTTATGGCGTGATGGCGGAGATGGAAGCGAAGCTGGACGCCCACTCGTTCTTCATGATGGACGAGAACTTCCTGCTGCATAAGCGCCGCGCCATGGAGCTGCTGGACCACATGCGCGAACACCACAAGCCCTGGGCGCTGTATGTGTTTTCGTCGGCCAACGCCATCCGCCAGTATTCCATGCGCGAGCTGGTGGAACTGGGCGTCTCGTGGATCTGGATGGGCCTAGAATCGCCGCACTCCAGCTATACCAAGCTGGCGGGCGCCGACACGCTGGAGCTCACGGGCGAGCTGCGCCGGCACGGCATCAAGCTGCTCGGATCGACCATTGTGGGGCTGGAGCACCACACGCCCGAAAACATCCGCGGCGAAATCGAACACGCGGTGGCCCACGACACCGATTTCCACCAGTTCATGCTTTACACACCGGTGCCCGGCACGCCGCTCTACGCCGAAATGTCCGCCCAGGGCCGCATGTTGGAGGGCGTGGATCTGGCCGATATCCACGGGCAGGACCGCTTCAACTTCGAGCACTCCGCGATCCCGCGCGAGGAATCCAAGAAGCTGCTGGACTGGGCCTTCCGGCGCGATTTCGAACGCAACGGCCCCAGCATTTACCGCATCTGCCGCACCACTCTGGAAGGCTGGCGGCGGTACCACAACGATCCCGACCCGCGCGTGCGCGCGCGATTCGCCTGGGAAGCCCGCTCGCTGCGCGACGGCTACGCCTCGGCTCTGTGGGCCATGGAGAAGTACCTGCGCGGCGCCAATTCCGCGGTGGCCGAAAGGATCCGCGTGCTGCGGCGGGAGATCGGGCGCGAGTTCGGCCTGATGAGCCGGGTGATGAGCCGCCTGCTGGGTCCCGTGATCCTGTGGTCCGCGCGCCGCGAGGCCCGCCGCCTGGCCGCCGGCCAAACCTATGAACCGCGCACCATCATCGAGCGCCGCAATTGGGATTGGCGGGTCCCGCTGGCGGCTCCGGGCGCTCTCGCGCCCGCTCAGTGCGCCGAAGCGATCATGGGATCTCTCACCGTGCTCAAGTGAGTGGGGCGGGCACCCTTGAAAGCACAGGACGTGGTCCGGTGGTTTCAGTGGGATCCTTGAGAACGATCTTGCCGCATCCGGCTTTCGGCCGGATGGGGGCGCCCTCTGGGCCCTGAAAGCGGGTCCACCGCCTGAAATGCTGCCCACGGGGCTTGCCTTACCAGATCAATTTCGAACTCAACACCCAGCCGGCGACCGAAGTGCCCGGCGGCTCATATGAGCGTTCCGCAAGAGCACGGACCATTTTGAATCAGTTACTTACGGGAACGCCGCCGCTCAATTGGAGCGCATGCAGGTTCCGCCACGGACTGCTGCCGCCCCCCCCGCCTCAGCCGTGAGAAGGTGGTGGCCGTAACCCTCAGAACGTAATCTTCAGGTAGCTGATGACCCCATTGCGGATCTCGACCGAGCGGGCGCTCTGCTTGCCGTCCTTTTCGACTTCGATACTGTAGGTTCCGGGGGCCAGCGGGAGTTGCGCCGGCGTGGTTTGCGAGAGGCGCTTGCCGTTGACCGAAATGGAGGCCCCCGAAGGCGCCGTGGTCAGCATCAGGGTCCCGCCCTGGACGTGCATAACGATCGCGGGCATCTCCATGGGACCTGGGCCGACGTCGACCTCGCGGCGCTCCATGCCATAGCCCGGCAGGTTGACGGTCACGCTGTGCCGGCCGGGCGTGGCGTCCAGATCGCAAGGCGTGGTGCAGGCGGTCTCGGACCGCCCGTCCAGGATAGCGGTGGCGCCGCCAGGGCTGCTGATCACCGTGACCGGCTGCGGCACGGCAGGCGCGGCGCGTGGCGGCCGTCGCGCAGGAACTTCCTTGGGCGTATCCTCCTCCGGCGGCTTCCGCGAGGCGGGTTTGGCCGATTCCGGCGGCGGCATGGGGCTGGGCTTGGCCTCATTCACGGGCGGGGTGGCGGGCGGCTCGGCCGGGTTTGTGGATGGCGGCGTGGACGGCACCGTGGACGGCACCGTAGACGGCTCCGTGGACGGCACCGTGGAGGTAGGCGTGGGAGGCGCCGTGGAGGGCTGCCGTTCCGCCGCTCGTTTCGAGGCCTCCGTCTCGCCTTGCCGGGCCTGCCTTGGCGACAGCCACGGCATCGCCTGCGTGCCGATCAGCACCAGCAGCCCTACCACTACCAACATGGCCAACAAAAACGTAAGAAAACCGGCCTTGCGCCGGCCGGCACGTTCCGCCGTGGTGCTCTCCTCGGCGCGCCGCGCCGGCCGCGCGGGAGGCAGCTTGAGCGCGGGCGCCGCCACATCAGCCACGGTCGGCTCGTTCAGGCTGCCGCCCCGGGGCATGGTCTTCCATCCGCGCGTGGCCGCGGCCGCCTGCTCCAGGGCGTCGATGAACTCCTGGCAGGTGCGGTAACGCTGGTCCGGCTTCTTCGACAGCGCCTTGCGCACCACCGCATCGATGGTCCCGCCCAGGGTCGGGTTGAGGCGCTGCGGCGCCACCGGCTCTTCGGCGACAATCTTGTACACGACCGTGGTGAGGTGCTCGCCGGTATAGGGCTTCTCCCCGGTGAGCATCTCGAAGGCGATCACGGCGAGCGAAAATTGGTCCGAGCGCCCGTCCACCGCCAGCCCCTGCACCTGTTCGGGAGACATGTAATGCGGAGTCCCCACGATGGAACCGGTCATGGTCAACTGCTCGGAAGCGGTGATCTTGGCGATGCCGAAGTCGGTGATCTTGGAGGTGCCGTCTCCGGTGAGCATGATGTTGGCCGGCTTGATATCGCGGTGGACAATCCCCTTCCCGTGGGCGTAATCCAGCGCCACCGCGGTCTGCCCCAGGATGCTGAACATCTGCTGGCCGGAAAGCGGCTGCGGCGCCGATAGCATCTGGTCCAGGGTGGGGCCGTCCACGTACTCCATGGCAATGTACGCCAGGTCGCCCTGCTGCTCGACATCGTAGATGGTGACGATGCCGGGGTGGGAAAGGATGCCCGCCGAGCGCGCCTCTCGGAAAAGGCGCTCCCGTAGGCGGGCCTGCTCCTCGGGCGAGCGCGCCCCGAGCTGAATCGTTTTGATGGCCACGGGGCGGCCGATATTCGGGTCGATGGCGTGGTACACCACACCCATAGCGCCGCGCCCCAGCTCCCTGACGATCTTGTAGCGCCCGATGCGGTCCACTCAGTCTAGTCATAGCACGGCGGAGGGATGCGCCGGGCGAGAGGGCGATCCGCGGGTTTTGAACGCGCGGAGCCAGCGAAAGCTCATTCTGTGCGTTTAGTGCGTTGCCTGATTTCCTTCAGCCGCATGATTTCCTGGGCGCGATTGAAGGATATTTCGAACTTGCTGAAGAACCCGCTTTGCCCGAGGATGGGAACGACACTCGGCGAATCGCTGAAGCCGGCATAGAGCGGGATGGTCCACTTCCCTACCCCAAGGGTCACGGTTCCGAAGGTTGCCGTGATGCTTCCGGCGCCGATGCCGCCATAGCGGTGGATGGCGTCGCGCTTCAAGGGAGGTTGAGAAAGTGCGCGACTTCAAGCGGGAAGAGGCAGTCGTCGGCGCCAGAGTCAACGAGCGCAAGGAGTTTGACGAAGCGGTCGCCGTGGATCAGGCGCACTTCGATCCTCGGCCGAGGAATATAGTGGCGGTTTGGGTAAACCGGGCTTGGCGAGGTCGGCTCGTTGCGGTATCGGAATCGTTGGGACGCAAGCCGCGTCACAGGGAAAGCGGGATGTAACCCTGGTCGGGCGGAATGACCTTTACGAAAACGGCGTGGGGTACACCGTGCTCACGCGCCTGGTCGTTGGCCTGCTGGAGCGTCTCGCCGGCGCCCACTACGCGCCGTTCGTCGTCAGAGAGGGCAACCCAGCCGGAAGGATACGGTTTGAGCAGGGCGGCGAGGTCGGCCGATGGAGTTTTATTTTTCTTGGCGGCGGTCTTCATGGTTGACTACTACGGGTCGGGCAAGTGTTCGCTTTCAGTGTAGGGTGGTTCGGCTCCTTCGTCAAATGGTTCCCCTCCCGCACTCTCTTCCGATGTGAGTTTCACCTTCACGCGATCGGCGATGGCCTTCGCCACCTGTCCTTGCAACCGACGATGTCGGCCCTCTCGCGTTCGTAGCTGGCCGCCCAGAGATGACGATCCTGACGCGCATCGAGAAGCTGAGCCGTAACGGGTATAAGTTCGGAGAGCGACAGGTGCACTAAGCCCCCGAAGATCCAGACCTGCTGGTTTGGATCTCGGGGCGTTTCTAAGTGAGTATCCTCCGGCACCTCCGGCAGGGCCGGAGGTTTTTCAATGGCTGGCCCCTCAAAGGAGCCTGATCGCAAATCGTCCAAAGGTAAAAACCCGCACTCGAACTGAACTGTCGCCCTCAAACGCTTCGGGCTGACGGCAATCGTTCAAGGGAGAGCGGCACGAACGCCAAATTCCCGGAGCTGTCAAACCTCTACTGCTTCCCCGGCAGAGTCGGGGGTTCCCCGGCAGAGCCGGGGGTTCCCCGGCAGAGCCGGGGGGGCGCGGCAGAGCCGGGTCCGCGCGGCAGAGCCGGGTCCGCGCGGCAGAGCCGGGGTCCGCGCGGCAGAGCCGGGGGGCGCGCGGCAAGCCGCGCAAAACTCGGGGTATCATCGAAGCCATGGGCCCCTTGTCTCGCCTCCTGATTTGCGCGCTGCTTCTCTGTCCGCTCTATGGCGCCGGCACCGTCGTCGTCTTCGATCCCTCGACGCCCGCCACCGGTCCCTTTCCCACCGATTTTCTGACGGTCTTCGATCCGCTGCAGAAGACCGGCCTGCGCATCGATATGCCGGTGCCCGATTGCAACTCCCAATACACCGCCTGCCAGGAGGGCGGCCTGCTCGACCAGCTCGATGGATTCAGCGTCCGCGCCCGCGCCCAAGTACACTTTTCGGCGCCCGTCAACACCGCGACTTTAGTCAACGGCGTGTTCTTTGTGGCGCTCGCGAATGTCACCCAGGAAGAGGTCGGCGTGATGCCAACCGGCCAGCACATGGCGATTAACCAGGTGGTTTACGACCCCTCCACCAACACCATATACGCCAAGCCGGACAACGTGCTCGACCAGCACCGGCACTACGCCCTGGTGGTCACCGACGCGGTCAAAGACACCGCCGGCAACTCGGTCGTCTCCGATCCCGCCTATCTGGCCTGCCTGGCCTCCACCTCCGCGTATTGCGTTTCGCTGGCCCAGGCGGTCGGCACGGTGGCCGCCGGAGTGGCCCCGCAGCACATCGTGGCGGCTTCCGTCTTTACCACCCTCAGCGCCACGGCATGGCTGGAGCACGCCCGCGACATCGTGCAGTACGTTCCGCCGGCACCCGGCCTGGTCCAGCCGAGCAGCTTCAGCATTCCCAATCTGACCCAGATCACGCTGCATGAGCAAACCGGCTGGAATCCGGTGCGGTTCACCGATCTCAGCCTGCCGCTGCCTGCCGCCCTCCTGACGGGCCTCGGCACGCTGGTGGTCGGCTACTTCCAATCGCCTAACTTTCTGGAACAGGACCAGAGCATCCTCAACTCCCCCACCCTGCCCGGCCTGGCGGTTCCGGCCTCGACCAACCTGATCTACTACAACGCCCTGCTGCCGTCCACTCCGGAACCGCCCAACGGCTACCCGGTGGTGATCTTCGGACACGGGCTGGGCGACAGCCGTTGGGGCGGTCCCACGGCCGTGGCTCCCACCCTGGCGCGCGCCGGCTTCGCGGTGATCGCCATCAACGCGGTGGGCCACGGATTCGGCCCGCTCTCCACCGTGACCCTGGTGGACAACCTCGGCAATAGCACCACCATCCCCGCTGGCGGCCGCGGCGTCGAGGTCAACGGCGACGGCATGATCGGTTCCGAGGAAGGCTGCACGCTGATCGCGCCGGTGGCTTACGGCCTGCGCGACTGCTTCCGCCAGACCGTCGTCGACCTGGTGCAGCTCACCCAAGTCATTCGCCAGGGGCTGGATTTCAACGGCGATGGCCGGCCGGACCTGGACGCCTCGCACATCTATTACTCCGGCGACTCGTTGGGTTCTTTGTACGGACCCATGTTCACCGCGGTGGAACCCTCCGTGCGCGCGGCCACCTTCACCGTGGGTGGCGCCACCACCATAGATATCGCCCGCTGGAGTCCAGCTTACGTGCCGCAGGCCACCGAAACCATGGCGGTGCGGATTCCCTCGCTGCTCAACGCGGGCAACTCTTATAACGAGCAGTACGTGCTGCCCAACCAGCCGGTGGATGTGGTCACCGTGCCCGGAGCGCTGGCCATCCAAAGCGCCTTCGAAAACCTGGAGTGGCTGGGGATGATCGGCGACCCCATGGCCTTTGCGCCGCACCTGAATCTCTCGCCGCTGGCCGGGCAGATCGCGCGCCCTACGCTGGTGCAGTTCGCCCTCGAAGATATGACCGTCGTCAACCCGGCCAACACCGGCTTGATTCGAGCGGGGGGCCTCGCGGCCAGCACCTGGGAGTACCGCCACGACCTGGCGCGCGCCCAGGCGCCCGATCTGCCGGTGGACCCGCATCCCTTCCTGGAGCTTTTCGTGAGCCTGGGCGGCAGCACCATTCAACTGCCCGGTCTGGACGGTTTGGTCATCAGCCTGGACGCGCAGGGACAACTCGCCGGTTTCTTCCAGGCCGATGGCGCCAGCATCCCCAACCCCAACCAGCTCGTGCTGCTGTACTATGGCATCAATCTCTTTCAGATTCCCAGCACTCTGCCGGAAACGCTGGGCTTCTGAGAACACTGTGAAGATCTTCCGCCGCGACTTCCTCAACAACACCCTCCTGGCCGCCGGCGCCGCCCTCCTGGACATGCCGGCCCCGGCCGCCGCTCAAGCCGCTGCCCAAGCCAGTGCCGCGCGCGACACCTTCACCGGCTATGGCGGCGTGGGCGACTACGCGAAGTCCAACGGCGATCCCTGGTCCGTGGTAACCGCCGGCCACAGGATCTCCCAAGGCGCTTACACCCCGCTTCCGGCGGACATCTCCGACACCGGCGAATCCTTCGACCTGCTGGTGGTGGGCGGCGGCCTGAGCGGCCTCGGATCGGCGTACTATTTCGCCAAGGCTACCGGTGGAAAGAAGCGCTGTCTGATTCTCGAAAACCATCCCATGTTCGGCGGCCATTGCAAACAGAATGAATTCGTGGTCAGCGGCCGGCGCCTGATCGGTCCGCAAGCCTCCAACGACTTCGCCATCCCCCGGGAGGGATCGCACAGCCAAATGGACGAGCTGTTCACGGAACTCCATCTCCCCCGCGAATACACCTGGGCCTCCTGGGACCCATCCCTCAAGCCGCTGCGTTTCCCTCGCGACAACTACTCCCACATGGATGGCATCAACGACACCCAGGTGGACATCGGCTACTGCTTCGGTCGTCAACCGGGCGGCTCCAAGCTGCTCTGGGTGCGGAACATTTTCGCCAACAAGCTGGAGGGCGCTCCGTTCTCCGACGCGGTGAAGAGCGACTTACTCAAATGGCGCAGCGCCACGGGCGGATCCGAAGAGGTCCGGCGCCATCTCGACACCATCACTTACAAGCAGTATCTGGAAGGAGAATTAGGGCTCGATCCGGCAGTGACTAAGTTTGTCGAGCCGGTGATCGGCCTGATCTGCGGCGCCAGTCCCGATGCGGTCTGCGCGCGGGCCGGACACAACCTGGTGATTCCGGCCAACTCGCCCGGCGGCATCTCGTTTCCCGGCGGCAATACCACCTTCGCACGGCACTTAGTAAGATCGCTCATCCCCGATGCCATCCCCGCGGACTTGAGTTTCCCGGGCGTGCTCAACACCCCGGTGGACTTCGCCGCGCTCGATCGTCCCGATTCGCCCACCCGAATCCGTCTGGGAGCCACCGTCATCCGTGTGGAACACGCGCCCGGCGGCGGCGGCGTGGCGGTGACCTATGAAAAGGACGGCAAGCTCTACTGCACCCGCGCCCCCCGCGCGGTGATGGCGTCCGCCGGCTGGATCAACCGCCATCTCCTCGCCGATCTGCCCGGCGATCTCCGCGCCGCGTACGACGAATTCCAGTACGCCCCGGCTCTCAGCGTGAACGTCGCGCTCACCAACTGGCGCTTCCTCTACAAACTGGAGGCCCCCGCGGTGCGCTATTTCGATGGCGGCTTTGGCTGGTCCTGTAACATCCGCCGCCCCATGACCGCCGGTTCTTACCAGCCGGTTATGCATCCTGACGAGCCGGTGGTCCTCACTTTCTATCTGGGTCTGTACACTCCCGGCCGTCCCGCTGCCGAGCAGGGAGACTTAGGGCGCAAGAAGCTTCTCGGGACAACCTACGCCGATTACGAGAGCCAGATCCGCCGGCAGATGACCACCCTGTTCCACGACGCCGGGTTTCGCGCCTCGAAAGACATCGCGGGCATCGTATTGAACCGTTGGGGCCACGCCCGTGTTCTCCAACCGCCGGGCTTCTACTATGGCCGCGACGGAAAGGCCTCGCCTCGGGAGACGGTGCAGAAAGGCTACGGGCGCATCGCGATCGCACACTCCGAGCTGAACGGCCACCAGAACGCCACGGGCGCCCTGCAGCAGGGGAAGCGCGCGGCGGAGCAGGTGCTGGGATAACGCTCCGGCAGGCGGGGCGATGTGGCGTAGCCTCTCAGGCCAAGGTCATTTACGTGAATCACCTGCTCGAAGTCCACGTGGATGGCTCCGGCGTCAGGAAATAGCCGTGGTCGTGGTGTTTGGTTGCGGCGCTTTCAGAGTCGTCGATCTGCGGGCAAAGGTACTCCTGCACGACCGCTTTTCCAAGCTGGCCCCCGTGCCGTTCGGATTTTCAACCGATGGGTTGCGGATGAGGGTCACCCTGGGGAACCGCCGGCGAGCGAAGCTTCCCTTCGGGCCGTAAAGGCCATGGTGGATTATGACATCCGGTCGGGGAAGCGCATCCTCGCGGCCACCGTGGCTTGCCCGCAGCTTGCGCGATGTGCGCTGTCCACCGATGGCAGTCTGTTCGCAACGGTGTCGGAGGAGGGTGTGGTCCGCGTTTACAGCGATTCCAAGAAGGTGACTGCTTCCGCCGATCCCCCTGTCGCCGCGACGATCCGGTTCCGGGTAATGGTGGAGGCGGGGGGAGTTGAACCCCCGTCCGAGAAAGCCCGCCATGAAGAGACTACGTGCGTATCCGGCTCAAAAGTGTCAGCCACCGCTTCAGAACCGGCGAGAGCGGCGGCGGCTTAGCCCGATTGGATCTCAACCGCCGGCTCCGGACCGAAGCCTTTGGCCTATCCCGCAAAATGACGCTCACTCACCGCCGCGCGGGCTCAGCGGCTGGAGCGGCTACCTAATTACTTAAGCAGCGTATGCGAACTGTGTATTGGCAGTTCTGTTTTTCCGATCGTTTTACGGGAGCTCGGAACCCGGCACGCCTCCCCACCACGATTCAATCCCGTCGAATCCGTTGCGCCCCCAAATTCAAGCGTCCACTGGTGGGTCTACGGCTCTATTGTACCACCACGGCGTATAATCGGATTATGCGCAACCGGGATGCTCTGCTCTGCTTCCTTCCTGTCCTGCTGTGGTCCGCGGCGGCCTTCGCTGCCTCCACCCCTCCCCCCATGACCAAGCTCAGCGTGGTGGTGAAGACCCAGGGCGGCCATGCCATCGTGGGAGCCGGCGTCAAGGTCCACTGGTCCGCCAACAAGAAGCATCCCGCCGTCCGCTTCGGCAAAGCCATAAATACCACCTTCGAACTGCGCACCAACCAGGAGGGCCAGGCCAACATCCCCCCCATCCCCCAAGGCAACATTCTGATTCAGGTCATGGCCAAGGGGTACCAGACGTTCGGGCAAACCTATGACATCGACGACGAAGAGAAGACCGTCGAAATCACCCTGAATCCCCCCCAGCAGCAGTACACCGCCCACGACTGAACCCGCCCGCACCCTTGAAAATCGCGCCTCACGGTTCATAATAGGAAGAGTCATCCATAAGGAGCGTGCCTGTTTCGTGTCCATCCAACCCCTGCGATACCTGTTTTCCCTCGGCCTTCTCTCGACGCTGGCTTTCGCCGACCAGGTGGTCCTCAAGAACGGCGACACCATCACCGGCAAGGTCGTGAAGAAAGATGGTGGCAAGCTGACCATTCATAGCGAGTTCCTGGGCGATGTCACCATGCCCTGGACCGCCGTGAAGAGCCTGAAGTCCGACGAGCCTCTCACCGTGGTGCTGCCCGGCGGCGAATCGGTCTCGGGCAAACTCAACACCACCGGCGACAACCTGGAGGTGGCCACCGGGACCACCACCCGCTCCACGCCCCTCACCACCGTGGATGCGGTCCGCAATGCCGCCGAGCAGCACAACTTCGAGCGCCTGGAGCATCCCGGCCTGCTGGAGCTGTGGACCGGCTCCTTCGATACCGGCCTGGCCCTGGCGCGCGGCAACGCCCGCACCGCATCGCTCACCAACACCTTCAACGCCGCGCGTGTCACCCGCAAGGACAAGATCACCATCAACTTTACCCAGATCTACGCCTCGGCCCTGGTGAACAACGTCAACAGCGTCACCGCCAACGCGTTGCGCGGCGGCTGGACGTATAGCCGCGACGTCACGCCGCGGTTCTTTGTCACCACGCTGAACACCTACGAGCACGACCAGTTTCAGAGCCTCCGCCTGCGATTCGTGGCTGGCGGCGGCTTTGGCGTGAACGCCGTCAAGAACGCTAAGGCCACCCTCAGCTTCACCGGCGGCGGCGATTATGAGCGCGAAAACTTCACCAACATCCTGCAGCGCAATTCCGGCGAGGCCAATTTCGGCGACGATTTCGTCTACAAGGTCTCCGCCGCCACCAGTCTCACGCAGGACTTCCGCATCTACCCGAACCTCACCGATACGGGCCAGTACCGTATGAACTTCGACCTTTCGGCCGCCACCGCCCTCAAGAAATGGCTGGCGTGGCACGTCACCTTTAGCGATCGCTACATCAGCGATCCCGTGTTAGGGCGGCTGCGCAACGACGTGCTGCTTTCCACGGGCCTGCGGCTGTCCTTCGCCAGATGACCCCGCCGCCAGCCGGCGCTCCGCCGCCTCTCCCTGTGCGCGAGTTGCGCCGGCGACAGAACGATTTCACTCGCGAGCTGGCCGAAAAAGGTTGGTTCCACAGTTTCGAACTGCCCGATGGCACGCTCATCGAAGGCTGTATGCCCCTGGCCTGGCAGCGCCAGCGGTGGTCGCGCTTCCCCATCCCGGCCGATCTCAGCGGCAAGCGCCTGCTCGATATCGGCTCCTGGGACGGCTGGTTCAGCTTCGAAGCCGAGCGCCGCGGCGCCGCCGTGACGTCGGTCGATTGCTTCGAAAGCCCCGGCTACCTGCAAATGCACGCGCGGCTCGGTTCCCGTGCCGAATTCCGTAACCTGGATCTCTACGAAATCCCCGCGGCGGGGCTGGGCCGCTTCGAGATCGTCCTCTTCCTGGGCGTGTTGTATCACGTGAAACACCCGTTTCTGGCGTTGGAAATCGTGTGCAGCCTGGTCACCGAGGTGGCCATCGTAGAGAGCTTCGTGATCGATGGCGCCACATGGAGGGATCACCAGCACGATATCCCCATGCTCGAGTTCTATGAAACCGACGAGCTGAACGGCCAGTTCGATAACTGGTTCGGCCCCAGCGTCGGCGCGCTGGAGGGCATGTGCCGTGCCGCCGGTTTCGCGCGCGTCCAGACCCTGGCAGTCGATCGCGATAGCGCCCTGGTCGCCTGTTACCGCACCTGGGAGCCGGAACCCGCGGCGCCCGCCTGCGACCCGCCCGAGTTGCTCGCTATCGGTAACGTCAATACTTACGGCATCAACTTCAATTCGCGCCGCGACCAGTATGCGATGTGCTGGTTCCGCACGCCCGCCGCCGATCTGGGCGCCGTTCTCAGCAAGGAGCTGCTCCATCTGGAAGTAGGCCGCTTCGGCGCCCCCGCAGTGCACCTCCAGCTCGAGGAGAGCGGCGCCTGGCGCGGCACCTTCCGCATTCCGCCCGGCGCCGAGACCGGCTGGAATCCGGTGCGCCTGCGCCTCTCCGGCAGCCGTTTCGGCGAGCCGCGGCGCATTGCCATCGACATGCCGCTCGCGGTCCAGTCCATTACTCTTAAGGATGTTACCGACGGCCGCACCTGGACCCCTCGCCGCATCCAATCCGGCCACGCCACCTGCTGGGTAGCCGGTCTGCCAGAAAACTGCGACCGCCATAATGTGCGCGCCTTTCTGGGCGCCGCGCGCCTGGCCGTCACCTATATCGGAGAACCGGGCCACGATGGCTTCCGCCAGGTGAACGCCGCGTTGCGGCCGGGCCTGTCCGAGCCGCCCGAGGCGCCCAAAGGCGATCTGCCGTTCCGGATCGAGTGCGGCGGTGTCGCTTCTCCACCCATTCCCGTGCGAGCCGAATGACATGGAAGCCAGAAATCCAATCGACACGCAGGATACGCGCAAGCTGATCGAAGATCTCAATCGCCTGGGCTGGTATCATAGCATCCAGCTTCCCTCGGGCGAGGTCATCGAGGGAATCCAGACGCTGCAGCAACTGCGCCACCGGATCGCGCAGTTTCCCATCCCGCAGGATCTCACCGGCAAGCGCGTCCTCGACATCGGCGCATGGGACGGCTGGTTCAGCTTCGAAATGGAGCGGCGCGGCGCCCGCGTGCTGGCCATCGACAACGCCAAACGCACGCGATTTCTGAAGGCCCGCGAGATCCTCGGCTCCCAAGTGGACTACCAGATCGCGGACATCTGCCGCGTCACGGCGCGCGATCTGGGCCGCTTCGATATCGTGCTCTTCTTCGGCGTGCTCTACCATCTGAAGCACCCCATGCGCGCGCTCGAGACCGTTTGCGATCTGTCGACCGATCTGGCGCTGGTGGAATCCTTCGTCATCGACGATGGCTCCCAGCCCAATGCCCCGCCGGTGATGGAGTTCTACGAGACCACCGAGTTGCTGGGCCAGTTCGACAACTGGGTGGGTCCGAACACCTCCTGCCTGCTGGCCATGTGCCGCACCGCCGGTTTCGCGCGCGTGGAATTGCGGAGCGTGATCGCCAACCGCGCCCATGCCATGTGCTACCGAAAGTGGCCCTCGGTGGTGAGCGCCGCCCCGCCCCCGGGCCTCATCTGCGTGGAGAACAGCGTCTCTCGCGACCACAATTTCTCCGCGGCGGGGGACGATTACCTGTCGTTCTGGGTTCGCAGCGCCGAGTGCGAGTTGACGGCCGGCAACGTCTTCCCCGAGATTGGCGGCTACGGTGTGCGCCCCGCAGAGGTCCACCCGTCCTCCGACGAGGGCTGGCTGGTGAGTTGCAAACTTCCGCCGGGCCTGAACCCAGGCTGGCACAACGCCCGTGTGCGCGTCCGCGACAGCGCCTTCAGCAACCCCGTGCGGATGGCCGTGGATCTGCCCGTCGTCGAGCGCCGCCAGCCTCACGGCCCGCGCGCCCAAGGCCTGCGTATCCATTCCGTCACCGACGGCCGCACGTTCGAGGAGTCGCGCGTGCACGCCGGCGACGATGCCTGCATGAGCATGTGGGCCGCCGGGTTGCCGGAACCGGCCGCCCCCGAGCGCGTCACTCTGCGGCTGGATGGCACGGACCTTCCCGCCACCTGGGTGTCCGCCGCCGATGCCAACGGCTTGCGCCAGATCAACGCCCTGCTCCCCCCTGGCATCCAACCCGGCCAGGTGAAGGTGGCCCTGGCGTTGGACGGCGCCGAAACGGCGACGGTGGATGTGGAGCTGATGGGGCAGTAACCGCTTCCCGTACACATCTGGTTACCAGTCCACTTGCTCGGATTCTCCGGCCTACGATGTCCTCGGGTAGTTACGCTTCCGAGGGTTCACCCGGATCCGTGGAGGGGGGCTTACTTGGTGGTTCGCAGGCGACTGTCGATGTGCTCTGTGTCCGGGACGTCGAAGCGGATTATGTCAAAGTCGGGATGTAGTGGATTCAGAATGTAATTGTGCTCAGCGCGTATCGCCGCCGACGGCACACGAAGAACGGCGGTCCGCAGCGAGCGCGCCCATTCAGTTCCGTAATTCGCCGTCTCCGCCCCTGAACCCTCGTCAGGCCATCCATCGGGCAGATCCTTCAATTCAACCTTCTCAATTACCAGACTCTCGGGCAAACTGATGACGACGATGCGGTAGTCGGCCGGAATGGCGCCGTAATGAACGATCACTTCGAGAGCGGCAAGCGATCTGGTGGCGGATGTGTAAACGACAGGAGTTCCCGGAAGATTCCATCGTCCGCCATAGCGCTGGGCGCCTTCGCTGTTGTTCGCGGCGTACAACCGGCTCGCGAGCCGGTACACAAGCATTAATAGACGCCGTGCTCTATGCGTCCGAGCACTATTTCCACTTGCTTCCGCCCGTCTTCGGAGTCCAGGAGTGAGTATGGCGTTCGGCCACGCAGAGCAGGTATCGACGTCTGCATCCACTCGGCAAGCCTCTCCGGCGAGCCGATGACGGCGAGTGCCTTTTGAATAAGATCTGCCTCGGCCGATCCTGCCTCAAATTGGGGAGGCTTGACGCTCGATTCCGCAGCAGTTTGCGCCCTCTTCCTGATCGCAGCCGCCACGGTATCGTTGATACTCTTTCCGAGCGATTTGATCTCCACTGCCACGCCGGCGGGTAGATCCAGCTTCATCAGTGCGTCGACCGTCGCCTGTGTGGGTTCGAGGATATCAAGCAGGCGCTTGTGAGTGCGGATCTCAAACGGTTCGGGTGCCTTCTCATCTGCGCGAGCCGAACGCAGAACCGTGTACCGGCTGGAAATTGCCGGCCGCAGAACGGGTCCCGCGCCCCGCGCACCCGTGCGTTTCGCGGTGTCGACAATTTCATTGGCCGACTGGTCCAGAATGCGACAGTCGTACGATTTCAGGCGGATCCGAATACCTTTCTTCGGGGTCATCAGTTTCCCTTGAACACCCATTTGCCTCTATAGCCATAATACCCCTCGCCAAGATGGCCTTGACGTTGGACGGCGCGACACCCTCAGGGGATCACAGAGCGGCGAGGACTTCCTTATACAAATATTTGGAGCCTTCCACGCCATCCCACGGGCCGTCTTCATACTCCAGCGCGAACGTGCCCTGAAATCCCGCATCGGTCATGATCTTGACGGATCGCCGGACGTCATTGTCCTTCCAGCGGTTCCAGTATTTGGCATGAACATTGGTGTGCGCATACGGCGCCAGATCCTTCAGCCCGTTGTACATCAGATACTCGTGCTCCCAGTTGCAGAAATCCGGCGAGGCTTCGCAGAAGGGACTGTGCACCGTGTCCACAATGATCCGGATGTTGATCGGATTGGCCGTCAGACCCCAGTGATTCTCAAGCGTGACCTTCACTCCAACCTTGCCGCCGTAATCCGCCAGTTCTTTGAAGGATTCGATGCAATTCGTCAAGTACTTGGCCAGTTCATCGTTCTTGGGGTAATCCGCGGTGGCCACCGGCCAGGGAGCAATCCTCGGCCCGCCGCTGTTCACGCGCATCGACTTCGTCCCGAGAATTTTGGCGCCATCCAGCCATTTCTTAGCGACCTCGATTCCGGCCTTGCGCCTCTCCTCGTCCGGTTCGCAGAGATCCCGTGGAGCATTGTTGGAGATATGCTGGCACGTCGTACCGGTAGCCGCCATCGTGTTCGCGAGTTTGGCCAGCCACTTTTGCCCGGACGCGCTGGACGGGTCGAATTCCAGCGTGGTGCGTGTGGCCGCGCCAACCATCAAGGGAACCCGAACGTACATGCTGTCATCGGTGACGTCCCCGAACAGCCCGGAAAAGATATCCATGTGGGTAACCCCCGGGAAGGTGTCCTTGGTGAACTGGGGAAAGTCCAGCATGGTGATCTCGCCGTACTTCTTCTTCATTTCTTCGGCTCGCGGGTTGCTTCCGAAGCCCATGCGGCTCTTGAAGATGAACCGGAGCGGCCAGGTGTTGGAGGCAATCCGGGCCAGTTTCTCCTTTTCCGTCAGGGGACTCGCCGCCGCTGTTTGTTCCGCCGCCACGGCCAGACCCGTTGCGCCCAGGCCCGCGCCGGCGGCCTTGAAAAAGTCCCGCCGGTCGAATTGCAAATCGCTTCCGGTTTTCTGAGGCATACGGGCCGAATATAGCACAGGCCCTCGCGGGAATACGAACGCGTTGGGTGACCAGGGTGACCGGCGGTCCGCAGCCCGTGTCAGCCACACCGCGCTGGCGTTGCCCCCTGCGGGAGGCCATCAATCAAATGTAAACTGGATTTGAGGCCCGAACTATCAACAGGGGCATGGACAGGCTTGCGCTGCGAATTATCAAAGACCGCCGAATGACGAGTCGCGACCGTACTGCATCGATCGAAGATCTTCAGCGAGAGCTGGAATGCGGGTGGCCGGCGATCTCACTGGCAAGGGAGACGACGATAGAGCGCCGCAACGAACTTGCCAAGTTGTTGTCAGGTGAAGACTCCGCCGACGCTAACGTAGTAGTGTATGGCTCAATGGCTCGTGAAGAAATGACGAGCGAGAGTGATCTCGACTGGACGCTCCTTCTGGACAAGCCCGTGGATCCGGCAGACAGCGGAACGACTCAACGGATCGCCTCGAAGATCTACCAGGCCAAGTTCGCCGAACCTGGCAAGACCAACATCTTTGGTTCGATGACATCGAGCCATTCGCTAGTCCATGACATTGGTGGCCAGGATGACACCAACGCAAACACCACGCGCCGCGTCCTGCTGCTCCTCGAATCCTATGCCCCTGCAAGCCGGGATGCGTATGACCGGGTCCGCCGTCACATACTCCACCGATACGTGGAAGACGACTACGGTTTGAGTTTCGGCAGCGGTCAGATGATCGTTCCACGGTTCTTGTTGAACGACCTCTCCAGATACTGGCGCACCGTGACTGTCGATTTCGTGCACAAGCAGCGGGCGGATGCGGGTGGCAAGTGGGCGCTCAGGAATGCCAAACTGCGAATGTCTCGCAAGCTTATCTTTGCGGCCGGCCTCCTCGTCTGCTTCCAATGCCATCTCGATCCAGCCGCCGATCAGGCGCGGCGGGAGTTGAGGAACCCAGAGGGCGGCAGCACACAACTCATTCGTTACCTCGAGCAGCAGTTCTCATTAACGCCGCTAGAGATACTGGCGTACTCTGTCCGCCAACATGGGAGACCGGAAACAGCCAGATTATTGTTCGACAGCTACAACGCATTTCTTGCGCTTTTGGACAATCACGAAAAACGAAGGGATCTGCAAGATCTCGATCCTAGTCAGGCCCGAACCAATCGGGTTTTCGGAGAGGTTCGTGAGATCAGTCACCAGTTTCAAGATGGGCTGACTCGTCTCTTCTTCCGTGACAAGCCAGAGCTGTACGAGCTGACTGAGTTTTACGGAGTATTCTGATGCGACCGATCGGCTTTTCGACTGGCGCTATCGCCAAAGGCGATTTCGGAAGAGCGCTCGAAGCAATGGCGCCGTTCAACCTTCAGGCGGTTGAATTGTCGGCTTTGCGCCTGAATGAGCTTCCTCGTTTGGTAGAGATGGCGGAAAGTCTGGATCTTGCCCGGTACCGGCACATATCCATCCATGCCCCAAGCCGCTTTGGTCCGGATGACGAGCAAGCCGTCGTAGGTTTGCTCAAGAGGCTGGTCATACGGGGTTGGCCGATTGTGGTACATCCCGATGTAATCTTTTCTGGCGCGCTTTGGCTGCCGTTCGGCAACGATCTCATTCTCGAGAACAGCGATCGAAGGAAGTCCGTCGGCCGCACCGCCGAGGAGATCGAACTACTGTTTGACCGATTCCCTGAGGCGGGGTTCTGTTTCGATGTGGGACACGCCCGGCAAGTCGATCCGACAATGAATGAGGCTCACCTGATTCTTCAACAGAATGGGCCTCGGCTGCGACAGGTACACATCAGCGAAGTGAATTTCTTCAGCCGGCATGACCCGTTGTCGTCCGCTGCCGTCGAGGCCACTCGGAAAATCGCGCATTGGATCCCCGAAGACGTGCCGATTATTCTGGAGACTCTGATTGATCAAGGTCAGAGTACGATTGAGACGCAGATTCAGCGTGCAACCGCTGCGCTGATGCCCACCTTTTCCGTCGCCATCTAAACCCGCCGTTCATTCGGCACGGCAACTCCTCGGTCCAACCGTAGGATAATAGAGGGGCTTCGCACCAGTCATGGCACGCATTCGCATTCTCCTGGCCGACGACCACACCGTCATGCGCCGCGGGCTGCGGCTCTTACTCGAGCAGCAGGCGGACTTTCAAGTGGTCGGCGAGGCCGATGACGGCCGCCAGGCGGTCGACTTGGCCGCCTCCCTGCACCCCAACGTGGCCGTTCTGGATATCGGAATGCCGCTACTCAACGGCATCGAGGCAACTCGCGCAATGATCGCGGCCGATCCGGCCATTACCGTAGTCGTTCTCAGCATGCACTCCGACGAAACCTATGTTCTGCGCGCGCTGAAGGCCGGCGCGAAAGGCTATCTGCTCAAGAACTCGGCCGAAGCCGACTTGATCCAGGCCGTCCGCGCGGTGGCCGACGGAAAGTCGTTTTTCAGCCCCGTCATAGGCCGCATGTTGCTGGAGGACTACATGCGCCAGGTGGCCAAGCGGGAGGTCGAGGACAGCTACGACCTGCTCACGCCGCGGGAAAAAGAGATTTTGCAGTTGTTGGCCGAGGGAAGAACCAACAAAGAAGTCGCCAACGTCCTGAAGCTCAGCCTCTACACAGTCGAGAGCCATCGCGGGAACATCCTCGAAAAGCTGAATCTGCATTCGGTCCCTGAGTTGATCCTGTATGCTGTGCGCAAAGGGATCATCTCATGATCCAGCCAGGTGCCCCGGAGAGGGTCAAAGCCAGGTCGTCCCGCATCGGCGAGGCTGATGCGGACGATCACTGTTTGCCGCCCACGGCGTCGTCGGAGTAGCCGGGCGCGAGCGATAAGTTATTGTTTACGCGGACTACCTGCTCGACACTGCGGGCAATTTCACCCGCCTTGTCCTTCGCCCGTTGACCTCGCACTTCGCCGGTTAAGGTGACGACTCCGTCGACCGAGCTCACGAACATATAACTTATGGTCTGTTGATCGGCTCCTCGATCAAATTGACGAACTTGCCGGTCTTCAAACGGTCCAAACGCTGCAGCCAACTTGGCTTTCACACCTTTTGTAATGGCTGCATCATCGATCGGCTTCTCTGGAATCCGGGGGCTTCCGCACCCGTTGATGAGTGCGGCCGCGCAGAGCGCGATTGACGAAACAATAGCCCCGGCGGTGCGCATTTTCCCGCCTTGCCGGCCATGGCCGCTGAGTTCCTTGAACGTGGTCACAGGATGATCCCTCTGCCGGTATTATATGCGCAAAGGAATCTCACGAGCCCCAGGCGATCCATCAATGATCGCCGCCAGGCGACCCGTCATGATCCTGCCACCTGCCTCCGAGGCGGGACAGGGACTTCCGCCACTACCGTAGTTCCCTTCCCCGGCTGGGACGTGACCCGCAAGACACCTCCGATCTGGCGCAGGCGCTCTTCCATCCCGACCGTCCCCATGCCGCGAACGTTCTCGGCGTCAAACCCGACTCCATCGTCCTCGACGCTCAGCACCAGCCGGTCCGCATTCTGTCTCAGTCCGATATGGACCGTTTTGGCTTGAGCGTGACGCGTGACGTTTTGCAGCGCTTCCTGCGCGACCCGGTAGAGACAGATGCTGAGACCTTCGGGCAGATCGTCCGCCTCGGCCTCGGCCGAAACCTTGACCGCCAGGCCGGTCCGCCGCGAAACTTCCCGCGCTTGCCATTGGATCGCGGCGGTCAAACCCAGATCGTCCAGCATCGAAGGCCGCAGCAAGAGCGCAATATCGCGAACCTCATTCACGCTGGTGTCGGCCAGCCGCCGGATCGAGGTCAGCAGTTCCCGGCTTTGCGCATCGTTCTCCGGAATGCGCTTTTGCAGGTTTCCGGCATCCACCAGCAAGGCGTTGAGCGTCTGTCCCACCTCGTCATGCAGCTCTCGTGAAATGGACTTCCGTTCTTCCTCCTGGGCGGCCACCAGGCGTTGGGACAGCTTTCCCATTTCCACGCGCCCGGCGGCCACCTGCTCATAGCGCAGCCGGGTTTCCCGCTCCAGCTTCGAAATGTAAATGGCGCTTCCCATTGCCAGAATGGTTGCCGCCATCAGGCTCAAGACGAACGTCCACAACAACTCCGAGCGTAGCCTCCCGAATCCGGCGGCCAGCCGCGACTCTCCGTCGGCCACCTGCCGCGAATGCGCGTCGTCGATCTCCCCGGTGATTTCCAGGATCGAAACCCGGCTCGGCAACACGGCCGAAATGTAGAATTCCAAACCCGACGTCCTGCGCTCGCGATCCGACCATCCCAGGCTCGGGCTGATCGATTCCCAATACCGCTCGATCCCTCGTTTCAACTGGGCCGCCATCTCGGCCTCGTTGGCGTTGGGGCTGGTGGCGTAGGTATCGAGACCCTGTTCCAAATCCGCCCAAACCCGGCGCAGCTCGCTGTTGTGTGCGGCGCTGCGGTCCTGGTCGGGGTCCAACAGGTAGTCGCGGACAAAAGTGTCGGAGAGAAGCAGCTTGGTCCGAATCGAAACCAGCGTGCTGGTGCGCGCCATAGCGTCCGCCCGGATGAGGTCGCTCTGCTCGCGAATGTCCTGGAGTGCCCGAACCGCGTCGATCCCCGCTGCCAGCATCAGCAGGATCATGCCGCCGAGGCCTACCGCCAGGACCAGCCGGGTGCGGCGGTGCGCGGCTTCCAGCGCCGGTTCAGGCATGGGAATATCGCCTTTGGGCCCGATGACAGCCGAATTTCCACCAGACATGAGTCCCCTTATCCATCATGGCAGACTGGCACAAGCCGTTTGACGCAGAGACACATAGGTAGGGCAGGCGATTCGCCTGGCGATTCGCCTGCCCTCGTCCGCCTGGCAGGCGGGGTGCCCTCTGGGCCCGCCTGCCCCACCTATGCTTCTCCGCGTCAAGTGTTTCCCTCTCTACCCGCCCACAGTGTAATGACACACCCGCCCCCTTGCCTATCGCCTCCGCAGGGTATACGCCCCACCGGGCGCAGGGGGTGCGGGACTCCGCAAGTGCCGCGAATCGGGTGACCGCCATCCCCTTCGCGGGGTTGCCGCTGCCCCCTTTGAAGGCCATGGGTTTAAAGCTCACCCGGCATTAGCCTGAAATTGAGCCGGACGAGGAGCTTCGCAGGCACCCCGCCCGGCCAGCCTCCCGAAGATGTTGGGAGGCCGCCAAAAGGAGGCAAAATGAGACTCGCAAAATATTTGGGGAGCCGCCGGAAGGCGGTCCTCGTCGCCGCTGCAACCTTTACGATTGGATGCGCCCTCGGTGTGGCGGCCGTTACCGCGGAGCACTCGGGACCTTGGCCGCCGGCCTCGGTCAAGGTGGCCACCCGCTCGGGTAGCGAAGACGCGCGGGGTTATTCCCGCGTATTGAAGGCCGTGCTGCCGGCCGTGGTGAACATTTCGTCGTCACGGGTTACCAGGCAAGACACCAGAGGCATGCAAGACCAGTCGCAGATGGACCCCTTCTTCCGCCAGTTCTTCGGCGACGAGGGTTCCCGGCGTTTCAATATTCCCAAGGAGCGCCGTGAGAAGAGCCTGGGTTCCGGCGTGATCGTGAGCCCCGAGGGCTACGTGCTCACCAACAACCACGTTGTGGAACACGCCACTGAGATTACCGTCACCCTCCGCGATAAGCGCGAGATGAAGGCCCAGGTCGTCGGCGCCGATCCACGTACCGACATCGCTGTCCTCAAGATCGACGGAACCAATTTCCCCTATGTGACCCTGGGGGATTCTTCGAAGGTGGAGGTTGGCGACATAGCGCTCGCCATCGGCGACCCGTTCGGAGTCGGGCAGACCGTGACGGCCGGCATCGTGAGCGCCATGGGCCGCGGCAACCTCGGCATTGAGGAAGTCGAAGACTTCATTCAGACGGATGCGCCCATCAACCCCGGCAACTCCGGCGGCGCGCTGATCGATGACGAAGGGCATCTCATCGGCATCAACACCGCCATCCTCTCGGGCAATTCCGGCGGCAATCAGGGCATCGGATTTGCGGTTCCCGTGAACCTGGCCAGCCACATCATGGACCAGATTCTGAAGACCGGCAAAGTCGAGCGTGCTTACCTCGGCATTCTGCCCCAAGACGTCACGCCCGCCATGGCCAAGGCATTCGGAGCGCAGGAGACCAAAGGCGCCGTGGTCGGCGACATCACCGCCAATAGCCCGGCATCCCACAGCGATCTGAAACAAGGCGACATCATCGTGGCGGTGAACGGCAAGTCGATTGAAGACGCCAACCAGTTGCGCCTGGAGATCGGCATGCTCTCCCCGGGGTCGACCGCGACCCTGAGCGTCCTCCGGGACGGCAAACCGCAGCAGGTGGCCGTGAAACTGGGCGATTTCCCCTCCAAGCAGGAGCGGGCTTCACTAGATAACAACGCCCCGGACAGCTCCCTCGAAGGCGTTCAGGTCCAAAACCTGACGCCCGACACGGCGCGCGAGATGAACCTGGCGCCCGAATCCAAGGGTGTGGTGGTCGCGGATGTCGACCCATCCAGCCACGCCGCCGATGCCGGCCTCCGGACCGGCGATGTCATTCAGCAGGTGAACCACCAATCCGTAAAGAGCGTGCAGGACTTCGAGCACGCCATGGCTTCGGCCAAGAAAGGCGATCCGACTCTTCTGCTGGTCAATCGGGGAGGCAACACGCTGTTTGTAGCAGTCTAACCGCAAACCGCTGTTTTCACCGCGGAGACACGGAGAAAACGGAGGAAGCGCAGAGAAGACTTTATCTCTTGTTTTTCTCCGCGCTTCCTCCGTGTTCTCCGCGACTCCGCGGTGAGGACGTTGGTTTCCTATCCCCCCGCCCGCCTCTCCCGAAACGCCCGCACCGCCTCCCGGAAGTCCTCGCTCTCGAATACCTCGTTGCGCATGCGCGCGGCGATCCTGCCGGCGTCCGCCCAATCCTTGCCGCGGGCCTCGCGCAGGAACGCCATCCCCGTGCGGATGGCGATAGGGCTTGAAGCGCTCAGCGCCACGGCGATTTCCAGCGCGCGCGCCTGGGCATCCGCCGTCACTTCGTGCACCAGGCCGCTCGCGCAGGCTTCCGCGGCATCCACGATGCGGCCCGTCAGCGCCATCTCCAGCGCCCGCCGCTCCCCCACCGCCACCGCCACGGCGCGGTGCACCAGGAAGGGCCACAGGCCCAGGCGAATCTCGGTCAGCCCAAAGGTGGCGTCCTCGGCCGCGATGGCGATATGGCAATTGGCCACCAGGCCGGTGCCTCCGCCCAGCGCCGCCCCTTCGACCGCGCCCACCAGCGGTTTGTCCAGGCGCGATCCCACGGTGAACAGGGCTTCCTGTGCCGCCGTGATTTCCTCGGTCGAGCCGGGCGCGATCTCCGCCAGGTCCATACCGGCGCAGAAGGATTTGCCGCGCGCTTCCAGCAGCAGGACCCGCACGCCCGGGTCCCGGCCGGCCGATTCCAGGGTCTTCACCAGTTCCCGGCACATGGCCGCGCTGAGGGCGTTGCGCTTCTCCGGCCGGTTCAGCACCACCCGCAGAACGCGCCCGTCCGGAACGGTCTCGATCAGGCTCATAGCCCCTCCGGAGGCACTTCGATTTGCAGCGAGAGCAGCGCCGCGCCGAAAGTCTTGCCCTGCGCGTCTGTGCGTAGCGAGACCGTCCCGCCTCCGCCCAGGGCCTGGTGCAGCAAGAAGTTCAGCGCGCCCAGGTTGGGCAGTTCGAAGCGCTCCACGGGCCCCAGAACCAGCTCGCCGAAATGGCGTTTGACGCGCTCCGCGGTGACTTCGCGCACCAGCAGGGGGTAATGCCTCGGATCCCAGGCGATCACCCCGATATTGCAGGTATCTCCCTTATCTCCCGAGCGAGTATGGGCGATGCTACCAAGCGCGATCTTCATAGCGTTATTCTGCCATGCCGGTGGGGCCAAAACACGCAGCGCTGTGTCTGGAAACCCATACCCGGGCCAGGGCTGTCAAAACCCTGGCCCGTTTCCCGGATACAGAGCTGTGGAGCGCAATCCTGGGGCACCCCAAATAAGAGGCCCACCGCCTGGCCGGGGGACCTTTCGGCCCAAGGGAAGTGGGCCCGCACCGTCGCCCCTGGCCCCCGCTCGTTCATGAGGACCGGTTCCCGGATCAGACAGCCTGTCGGCCTCAACCTCCCCACTGCCGCCCCGACTTCAACCGAAGATGCGCCACTAAATTGGGTGCCCCAGAGATTCACCCGTGGGTTCAACACGATTCGTGGCCGCAGGCCCATGGGGACAGCCCCAAAAAGCTGCCCCAGTGTGCCGCCGGGCCTTGGGCGGCCCCGTCCGTCGTTTGGCTAGCGGCGTGCTGAGGAGTTTCAGAGGCATTTATGCCAATTTGGGCAATTGCGGTTCTCGTGCTGGCCGTGCTGGCCGTGGCGGCGGCCGCGCGCGCGGGACGCGCCTGGCTGAAGTACCGGGGCGACCGCGTGATCGTGTGTCCGGAAAATCGCCGGCCCGCGGGGGTGGCGCTTGATGTTGGTCATGCCGTAGGTCATGCCATGGGCCACGCCGCGCTTTGGGAGGGCGGCGCATTGCGGCTGGCATCCTGTTCCCGCTGGCCGGAACGGTCCGGCTGTGGGCAGCAGTGCCTGTCGCAGATTCAAGCCTCTCCGGAAGACTGCCTGGTGCGGAACATTCTCACCCGCTGGTACCAGGGCAAGTCTTGCGTCTGGTGCGGCCGGCCCTTCGATGAAGTCCAGTGGGACGTGCGCAAACCCGCGCTGCTGGACGCGAGCGGCGCGAGCCTGGAGTGGACCGTTGTTCCAGCCGATCGTTTGCAAGAGACTCTGTCGGCTGCGCTGCCGGTCTGCTTCGCATGTCATATGGCGAATACCCTGATCCGGGAACATCCGGAACTGGCGGTGAAACGGCCTGCGCTGCCGAAAACGGGCCGATAAGAGAATTGGAAGTTCAAGGTCCATGCCGTGAAACTCGTTCTTTTGTGCCTGACGCTGGCCGCGTTGCCCAGCTTCGGCGGAGCCCGGCAAGCCCCTCTTGCCCCTATTGCACTCTATACCCGATTCCAGGAGGAACCTTCCGGCGCCGTTCGGGAGGCCCTCCAATCGGAATTGGAAACCATCATGAATCCCGTCGGGCTGCGCTTCGAATGGAGGGCGCTGAGCGGGGGGGACAACTCCTCGGCCGTGGAACTGGTAGTAGTGACTTTCAAGGGCCATTGCGATCTCGGCGAGATGCAGCCTTTGGCGGTAATGCCCGGCGCGCTTGGCTGGACGCACGTCAGCGATGGACTGGTGCTGCCCTTCAGCGATGTGGATTGCGACGCAGTGCGCGGCTTCCTGCAGAAGGAGATGCTGTCCCGGCCCGCCGACTCCCGCGAGGAGATCTACGGGCGCGCCCTGGGACGCGTGCTGGCTCATGAACTGTACCACGTGTTCGCTGGCACGGCCATCCACGGCGCCTGCGGCATCGCAAAGTCCGGATACACCGTGACGGACCTGCTCGCGCGCGAATTCGTGTTCGAGGCAGCCGAGTTGCGCACCTTGCTGAAGAGTAAGACACACCAGTTGCTCGAGAAGGCCGGGGCTTCGCTCGCTCCTTAGATGTATTACAGAAGCCTCAATGCTCCGCGCGCTGCGACGATATTGGTAGGGCAGGCGATTCGCCTGCCACCGGTGCGAAGCGCCGCCTTTGGTTGCGGCTCCGCTGCCTTGTGGGGCAGCCAATCCTGGCGCCAATCCTGGCTGCAGCCGGGCCCCGAGGGCACCCCCAGCCGGCCCAACGTCACGCACTCCTTCCGGCGCTCCGTCTGCGGTGCGCAAAACGGTAGCCGCTTCGAGCGTCCCCCGCAGCCTACTCCTTTCCCTCCACATCCCTGACGTCCCGCCTCCACGGCGGGAGCGGCGCTCGATTATCATCGTACCTATGCGCCGCTTCTTCGATCGCCGTCTCCTCGCTGTTCTTGCTCTGGCCGCCGTGGGCCTGGCTCAGGACCCCATCATGCCGCACTCGGCACTCGAGCCGCCCGCGGCCAAGGCCGCCGCTTCGCTGGCCGCCAGCACCAAGGATTCGCCCCCCGACCTGCTCACCACCGGCGAGAAATCCGATTTCAATGAGACCGCGCCCTACGCCGAGGCGGTCGAAATCGCGCACAAGCTGGAGCGCGCCTCCCGCCAGGTGAAGGTGCTGGATATCGGGGTCACACCCGAAGGGCGCAGCCTCATCGCGCTGATCGTTTCCAAGGACCGCGCCTTCACCCCCGAAGCCGCGGCGCGCACCAACAAGGCCATCATCATGATCCAGAGCGGCATCCACGCGGGGGAAATCGAAGGCAAGGACACCGTGCTCATGCTGGTGCGCGACATGACCGTGAGCAAACGCTTCGCAGCCTGGCTGGACCACGCCATCTTCATCGTCATCCCGGTCTTCAACGTGGATGGTCACGAAGCCTTCAGCCCGTACCACCGGCCCAGCCAGAACGGTCCGAAATCCACGGGTCTGCGGGCCACCGCGCAACGCCTCAATCTGAACCGCGACTACGTCAAGGCCGACACGCCCGAAATGCGCGCCTGGCTCCACATCTTCAACACCTGGATGCCCGATTTCCTGATCGACAACCACGTCACCGACGGCGCCGATTTCCAGTACGACGTCACCTGGGACATGGCCCGCAACCAGGACATAGCCGAACCCGCCCGCGGTTGGGTGCGCGACCGTTTCGTGCCCGAGCTGGACAAGCGCATGGCGGCCGATGGCCACCTGGTGGCGCCCTACGGCGCGCTGCGCAACGTCAATGGCAAGCGCGAGTTCTTCATGGAGGTGTTTACGCCGCGCTACTCGCACCTCTACGCCGCCGTGCAGAACCGGCCCTCGCTGCTGGTGGAGAGCCACAGCCTGAAGGCCGCCAAAACGCGCGCCTGGGCTCACTACGATATCATGCGCCATTCCATCGAAACGATCCTGCTGGACCCCGAGGCGCTGCGCCGCGCGGTGCGCGAGGCCGATCGCGAAATCGCCTCGCGGGCCGGCAATCCTTCCGCCCCGCCGGTCTACCTGGCGGGCCGCGTGAGCGACAAGAGCCGGCCGCTCGTCTACCACGCGCTGAAGATCGGCCCGTTCCAGAGCGAAGTGACCGGCGCCAGCGTCAACCGCTACCTGCCGGAGCCGGACGACCTGGACACCCGCATCCACGACGAGATCGAGACCACCAGCGAGGCGCAGATCCCTCTGGGATACCTGATTCCGGCGGCCTGGAAGCAGCTCGCCGATGTTCTGGAGCTGCACGGCGTGGAGGTCAACCGCACGCCCCAGGCCATCGAACGGGAGTTTGAGGTCTACCGGCTGAGCAACGTGAAATTCGACGCGCGGCCCAACGAAGGCCATATTGCGGTCAGCTTCGACGCCAGGATGGGGAAGGAAAAGGTGGCCCTTCCGGCCGGTTCCTATTGGGTGCCCATGAACCAGCGGCGCGCCCGGCTGATTCTCTCGATGCTGGAGCCGCAGGCCCCCGATTCGCTGGCGCGCTGGGGCTTCTTGTACAGCATGTTCGGGGCGGGCGAGGGGGTGGGCGAATACCTTTCCGAGCCCATCGCGCGCCGCATGATGGCCGATTCGCCGGAGCTGCGCAAGCAGTTCGAGGCCAAACTGGCGGCCGATCCGAAATTCGCCGCCGACCGCCAGGCGCGGCTCCAGTGGTGGTACCAGCAATCCAAGTACGAGCCCGGCGACAGCGGCCGCTATCCCGTGGTGCGCGTGTGGGAGAAGCCGTTCTAGGCAAGGGGTCAACGCCAGCCGCTCCCCTAAGGCCGAAAAGCTGTTTAGGGAATCGGTTGACAAGCGAAAGCGCCTGTCCCACATTGCTGCCGAAGGACTTGCAGGGCATGTGGGACAGGCGCTTTCGCCTGTCAACCCTGCGCCACGCAGTCGCTCAGTTGACCTTGCCGAAATATTTATCCAGCCACGCGAGCACCTCTCGCACCAGGTCGGCGCGCTGCTCCGAGACATCGTGTGAGGTGTCGAAAATGGCAACCTTCTTGTCGGCGGCCGGTGCTCCGAGCATGCGAACCAGCGCATCCTTGCCTAGGAAAATCCAGTCGAACTTCCCGGCGATCAACAGCGTCGGCGCCTTCAGGCGCGGCGCGAAATCGGCCTGGTCCGTACCGGGTAACATCTTCTCGACGAAGAACCCTCCATCCAGGAAAATTGCGACCTTCAACCGGTCTTCCACGGCCGCGAAGATCACGCCCAACGCCGCGCCCATGCTCACGCCCATGTAACCAATCCTGTTCCGGTCGATATCCGTGCGAGTTTCCAGATAATCGATCGACCGTCCCAGATCCTTCGACTCCTGTATCAAAGTCTCTTTGCCGGCCGCGGTTGTTCCGCCGCTACCGATCGCATTGTCCGGGACAGGCCTTTCGTACGTGCCCTTATAAACCGGGTACAAGACCGCCCGTCCGCTCTTAATCACATAGTCGATGAACTGCATATCGCCGAGCGTCTTGCTGTTGGGGATATCCAGCACCTTCGCGCTGGGGAAGAATACCACCGTTTGGTACGGCGGCCGGACCTTCGCGGGCAGAAACAGATACGCCGCCATCCGCTCGTTTCCGTATGCCGCATCGAAGGTGACCGCCTCTTTGCGCCAGTCCGCGGAATCCTGCTCGACAGCTTCCGGTTTGACATTCAGCGGCGTGCGGTCGTAGGCGTACATGGTCTTGTATATGCGGAATATCTCATCCGAAGCCGGCTTGGCCTTGGAAAAGTCCCGAATTGTCTGGCGCACTTCGGCCGTCGCCGCGGCGGGCAATGCAGCCGTATTCCGGACGCAGCGAAAGCCGTTGCCGGCGGAGCGATTGAACGGCGGAAGGTTCCCGGGCTCGAAATACTCGGCACTCGACGTCTTCCATGTTCCACCCAGAATATACCGGGAATTCCCGCCGGCTTCATTCCGGCACCACTCCGCCGCATTGCCCGCCATGTCGTAGGTGCCCCACGGTCCCAGACCCTGGTACTTGCCCACGGGCGCCATTGCGCCGAGCGAATAATTACTCTGCTGGATGATGTACTTGGCGATGGAACTGGGGGCCGCTAAGTACCACTGCGCGATCGCCGGCAAGCTTTTGCCGGCGAACTCCGCGTATGCCGCGGCCTCATACCAACTGACTCCGCCCACCGGATAGTCCTCTTGTCCGGCCGGAAAATGCCCCGCTTCCCACGTCGAGGGCCCTGGCCGGCCGGTGGAATCCCGAAACAGATCAGTCGCTTGCTCCCAGTTGAGATCCTTCCCATCGCGAACGAACTTTTCCTTCCAGTACTCGCGCTTCTGGTAGCCGCCTCGATCGACAAACTCCTGATACTGCCGGTTGGTCACTTCGTATCGATCCATGTAAAACTTGGGAAGATCGTACGGTCCGAGTTCTCCGATGGACCAGACAAGAGCCCAAGCCTGAGTTGCGGGCACTAAGACCATTCCTTTCGGAGCCGTTCCGGTAGGTTCCAGCGGGAAGTTAAATTCACGCACCGGATGCATTAACTCGGTAAGCGGAGCCCCGGTGTATGTTTCCATGCCGGCTTTCGAAACTTTCCAACGCAAATAGCCAGTTGGGATCTTAATGTTATTCAGAGGAGTCGTCCCCAACGCGAGCCACGGATCTCCTGGAGACAGGTAATCCTTGATTGCCACGGTAGCCCCGGGCGGCGCAGATTTCACGGACACCACGTGGGTGAGGCCCTCCGCGATCTGCGCCAGTTGGGGGTCGCCGGGCAGGTGCTGCGCGGCCTTTTGCATCAGAAGGAATGCCGCGACGGGCTTATGCTCGCCGGTAAGCCGGGCGATTTCCGGGATGGCCTGCTCGCGCGCCCAGTGGCGCTGTTCGGAACGGTGATAGAACCAGACGGAGGCTCCGAACACCAGCAGGATCAGGACCAGCACGGGAATGGCATAGGCGGCCCGCAAAGCGGCGGGCCTGCGGGCGGAGGGTTCCAGCGCCAAAAGCGCCGCGGACAAGTCGCGCACCATATCCGCCCCCGACTGATACCGCTTGGCCGGGTCCTTTTCCAGCGCCCGCGAAACGATCGAATCGACCTCCGGCGGCAGGTCCGGCCGAATCTCGCGTAACCGGGGCGGGGCGTCATGCACGATGGCACGCATGATCGCAAGGTTCGAGTCGCCGGTGAATGGCGGCTTGCCTGCCAGCATCTCGTAAAGAACCGCTCCCAGGCTCCACAGGTCGGTGCGGAAATCGACGGCCCTTCCGGAGGCCTGCTCGGGAGACATGTAGAGCGGAGTCCCTTTGGTGGTGCCATCCATGGTTGCGGTGGCTTCGCTGGGTTTGGCCAGGCCGAAGTCGATGATCCGAGCCACGCCGTCCTTGGCCACCATCACGTTGCTTGGCTTGATGTCGCGATGAAAAATGCCCCGTTCGTGAGCCTTGCCCAGCCCCGACGCGATCTGCCGGGCGATTTGCAAAGCTTCGGCCACCGGCAGCCCAGCGCCGGGCTTATCCCCTCGGAACCTAGAGCGCCTGATTCTATCGTGCAAGGTCACGCCCTCGTGGAACGCCATGGCGATGAACAAGTCGCCGCCGGGGGCCTCGTCGATGTCGTAGATCACCACGATGTTGGGGTGATCCAAGGTCGACGCGGCGCGCGCCTCTTCCTTAAGGCGCCGCTTCAGCTCTTCGTCGTGGCGCAGATGCGGCGGC
>JBKQPR010000346.1:0-31501 GCA_052144935.1 Bryobacteraceae bacterium | reverse complement strand
CATTCAGCTCTTTGAGTACTGGATACGCTAACGATCCGCAACGTCAAATGCCCGCCTGGCTGAGGCCCGGCGTGTTACCGATAGCTACCGGCGTTATCAAGATATTGTCCGTGGAAATCGAGGCTAGGCTGGTTTTTTCGGTAATCGGGATCGCAAGTGCGAAAGTTGGGTTAGGGCAAACGGCGGGTGGTCCGGCCCCGATACCGATCAGTGGGGCAGACCTCCAATATTCTTAATGATGCAGGCGTTTGGCTGTCAGGCTGATGCCTAACAGGCCAAAGCCGATCAGGCCGAAGGTCAGGGGTTCCGGAACGTTGGCGTATTCGGCAGAGTAGGGGGCTGAGCTGTTATTCGTGACGCCCGGATTGCCGTAACTAGATCCGAAGGTTGGGTCGTTGTAGTTATAGGCTTCGAGCATAACCTGTGTCAGGGCGGCGTTGTCGAGAGTGAGGTCGGTGACGGCCCCTACGAACACCCCGTTGACCAAGTAGTCGTATTCGCTACCGGTGTAGTGGATGTCGAGGGTGTTCCACTGGCCGTATTCCACCGGCGCGCTCACCGCGGTCCACAGGCCGGTCCCATCGTCCCAGTACTGGAAAGTCCCGCCAGCGTCGCCCACTCTGTTGTTCGTCCCGAAATTCGTGAACCCGAGAATCCCATAGTCCGAACCCGAAGCGTCGACCCACAGATCGGTACGCACGTCCCCGTTGGAGGGATCGCTCCAGGAGTCGGGTACATAAAGAAGCACGGCGATGTCGTCGCCCGGGCCGCCGCTGACGGAGTAACTTTCGCCCTGCGTATTGTAAAACGTGTATTGGTAGGCACTCGGGCGGTTGTCGTAATCTCCGGAGGAGCCGATTCCGAGTCCCAGAACGTTGTCTTCTCCACTTACCGTGCCCAGGCTCGAAAACGACGCCGGCGCGTAGCGGTCTACGGTCCATCCTGTGGGCGCCAGGCTCAGGTCAGGCATTATATTGCCCGCAAACGCAGGCATGGCGGTCAAGCCAAGACTGGCGAGAGCGATGCAGGTCAATATTCTCATAGTGTGTGTCTAAACTCCCCTTTCAGCCGAACTCGTTATTGAAGGTGAAAACGAAGATTCAATTTAAGTGCAATAGGCCTGAAACTCAATAATTACGGAAGTTACGAACGTTACAAACGTACCGGTACGAGCGGCCTGTACTGGTACGCCGTTGTATCATTGAGAGCGCTATGAGCAGCCTCGCGGCCCTGCTGTCGCGGAACAGCAACTACCGGTACACGTGGATGGGCCAGGTGGTCAGCGAAATCGGCGATTACTTCAACAACGTGGCGGTGCTGGCGCTGATCATGCACCAATCCGGCTCGGGACTGGTGGTGAGCGGCTTCTGGCTGGCGCGGGCGATTCCGGCGGTGGTGGCGGGGCCGGTGGCCGGCGTGCTGCTGGATCGCCTGGATCGCCGCCGCATCATGATCTCGAGCGACCTGGTCCGCGCCGCCATTGCGCTGGCCTTCGTCGCAACCATCCGGCAGCGGTCGCCATGGCTGCTGTATGGGCTGAGCGCGGCCCTGATGTTCGCCTCGCCGTTTTTCACCAGCGGCCGGTCGGCCATCCTGCCGGCCATCGCGGAAGCCGAGGATCTGCACACCGCCAATTCGCTCACCCAGACCACCGGCTGGGCCACGCTGAGCGCGGGCAGCCTGCTGGGCGGAATCAGCGCCGCGCGCTTCGGTTACGCGACGGCGTTCGCGATCAATGCGCTCTCGTTTGTTTTCTCGGCCTGGTGCGTTTGGCGGATCCGCTCGCCGGAGGGATTTCAGCCCAAGCGGGCGCAAGCTGTCAAGGCGGCCGGCGCGCCGCCCGGACCCTCGCGCGCCTGGCACGAATATCTGGAAGGGCTGGCCTATCTGCGTTCGGTTCCGCTGCTGCTGGGGATCGGGATGATCTCGGTCGGTTGGGCCTTGGGAGGCGGCGCCGCGCAGGTGCTCTTCGCGCTGTTTGGCGAGCAGGTATTCCACCGCGGCCCCGCGGGCATCGGAGCGCTCTCGGGATTCGCCGGCATCGGCCTGCTGATCGGCGGCGGGTTGGGCCACGTGCTGGGCCGGCGGGCCTCCTTCGAGGGCTACAAACGCGCCGTAACGGTGGCGTATTTGTTTCACGGCGCCACCTACATGCTGTTCAGCCAGATGGAATCCTACCCGGCCGCGCTGGTCTGCCTGATGTTGTCGCGGGTGGGCATGGCAGTGACCACGGTGCTGAACACCTCGCAGCTTCTGCGCCATACTCCCGACCAGTTCCGCGGGCGGGTCTTCGCCACTATGGAAACGATCCGCTGGCCGGTAATGATCTTTTCGATGGCGGCGGCGGGTATCGCGTCGAATTACGCCGGGCCGCGGACGATCGGGCTGGTGGCGGGAGCGTTTGGCGCCCTCACCGCTTGCGCCTGGGCCTGGTGCGACTGGACTGGCCGGCTGCCGGAGCCTTAGAAGTAGCGCGATGTTTTCAGTGATCGGCGTCGGCAACCAGCCGATCCGGCGTGGCTGACCGCCGAAGGCTGACAGCTTCGTACTAAGGCCGAATCCTTAGCACTTTTCACCGCTAAAGGAAACGGCGCTTTCATCCGATAGAGAAATGGGAGGAAAAGGTACAGGTGGAGGCATCGTCCCAGCCAGACGTCACATCCCCGGTTGCCGTTCCGGGGAACCGCCGCCGGGTCCTGGCAGCCGAAGACAATCCCGTTTTCCAGACCATGCTGCGCAATATGCTCAAGCACTGGGGCTATGAGGCGGTGATCGCCCGCGACGGCCGGGAAGCCTGGGAGATCCTGCGCTCCCAGGACGCTCCGCGGCTGGCCATTCTGGATTGGATGATGCCCGGAATGGATGGAGTGGAGGTGTGCCGCCATGTCCGCGCGGCCGCCTGCGAACCCTACATTTACATCGTGCTGCTGACCGCCCGCACGCAATCCGCGGACCTGGTACAGGGCATGGAGGCCGGCGCCGACGATTATCTCACCAAACCTTTTGCCGCTCCCGAACTGCGTGTGCGCCTGCGCGCGGGCATCCGCATTCTCGATTTGCAGGAAGAGCTTCTGGCCACCCGAGAGGCCCTGCGCGTACAAGCCACTCACGACGGGCTCACGGGATTGTTGAACCGCACCGCGGTGATGGCGGCGTTGCAAGCCGAGCTGGACCGCGCCCACCGCGCCCATCAGCCAATCTCGGTGATGCTGGCCGATCTGGACTTTTTCAAAAGGATCAACGACACACACGGCCACCTGGTGGGGGATTCCGTGTTGGCGGAAGCCGCACGGCGCATGAAGGCCGCCTTCCGCCGCTACGACTCCTTGGGCCGGTACGGGGGCGAAGAGTTCCTGTTCGTCCTGCCGGGATGTGCCGCCGAAGGCGCCGCCGCGCAGGCCGAACGCATCCGCGAGGCCCTCGCCGCGACGCCGTTCTCGAATGCCACCGCCCCGCTGCCGGTCACGTGCAGCATCGGTGTAGCTTCGCGCGACCATCCCGGCACCGAACACACCGACCAACTGGTCCGTGAAGCCGATTTAGCCCTGTACCAGGCCAAACGGCTGGGCCGCAACCGCGTGGAAACCTGGGAGGCTCTCACGCCGGAGATCATGGAAGCAGAGTTACTTCCTTTCGGTGGAGAAAGTTGTTCCCTCGCGCGGTGAGAAACCGGGTGACCCAGCCGCCCTCGGTAATCCATACCATGGGGTACTGTTTATCGCGCGGGATGTCGAACCGATATTCCTTGGTGAAGGTTTCGCCGGGGTTTAGGGCCCGGGCGAGAAGGGGCCCGGAATCCGCCCGCGGCGCGATCCTGCGGCCCCTCGGATGCTGCAGCAGATGGTGGGTTGCTCCGGCCGCAACTGCGGTTTGCTCCCCTGGTTTTCGAACGAAACGCGGCCGGGCGGCATCTGCGCGACCGATGGAAAGTTCGCGCTGATTGCCGGTCCTCGACCCTGCCAGCAGGGCAAACATGTACTCCAACCCAGGTGCGATGTCCGGGAGGGCGTCTTTGGCGGGGCATCCTCCGGGTACACCTCGGGCCGGGCCGGCGGCGCAACGTCGGGGCGCTGGTCGGGGTGCCTCCGAGGTTTCGGATGAGGTACCGCCGAGGCGCCCGGTCGGAGCGCCCGCCGGAGTGCCCCACCGGGGAGCACGCCGGGTGCCTCCGGGGTTTCGGCCGGGGCGCCGGTCGGAGTGCCCTCCGGGCCGGCTCCGAGGCGACCCTCCGGGCCCGGCTCGGGCATCGCCAGACCTTATCCCCCTTTTCCCCCACAGTAAAGTGGTGTATTATCCAATTATGAAAAGGATTTCCATACCTCAATCTCTTCTTTGGAGTCTGATTCTCGGCTTAAGCAGTGTTGGCTTTGCCCAGACCACGGTGAAGCAAGTTCCCGTGCGCCCCACCGCCTCCGTCGAAGGAAAAGATCTCTACCGCGAGTATTGCGCCGCCTGCCATGGCGCCGATGCCAAGGGCGCCGGGCCGGCAGCCATTGCGCTGAAGCAGGTTCCCACGGATTTGACGCACATCGCCAGCGCCAACAACCGCAGCTTTCCCGAAGAACAAATGTTGCGCATCCTCAGGGGCGAGGAAAGCCCTGTCGCGCACGGCACCGGGGCCATGCCCGTGTGGGGCACGGTGTTCAGCAACATGAGTCCGAACCTCGAGCTGACCCAACTGCGCGTGCACGCCCTGCTGGACTACCTGGAAAAGATCCAGACGAAATAATCTCGGGTCGGGTCGCGGCGACCGTAGGACAATGGACCGATGTCCTGGCTGGGCCGCGACTCCGAATTTCGTAAGCTGTTCGCCGGGCAGGCGATCTCGCAAATCGGTTCGCGCATCAGCCGCGAAGGGCTGCCGCTTACGGCTTACATGGTGTTGGGCGCCTCGCCCATGCAAATGGGGATTCTGAGCGGGGCTTCGGCGGCCGCCGTGCTGTTGCTGGGGCTGTTCGCCGGGGCCTTCGCGGACCGTGTGCGGCGCCGCCCGATCATGATCGCCGCCGACCTGGGCCGTGCCGCGCTGCTCGCCACCGTCCCGATGGCAGCGCTGGCCGGTCGTCTGGGCATGACCCAGCTTGTGCTAGTGGCCGCCGGCTGCGGCATCCTCACCATGGTGTTCGACGTGTCTTACCAGGCCTATGTGCCTTCGCTGGTGGAGCCGGATGCGCTGCTCGAAGCCAACAGCCGCCTGGCACTCAGCGAGTCGATCGCCGAAGTGGCCGGCCCACCGCTCGCGGGCGTGCTGGTCCAAACTCTCACCGCGCCCGTCGCGATCGCGTTCGACGCCTTCTCCTTCGTGATCTCGGCGGCATCGCTCGGGTGGATCCGCCAGCCCGAGCCGGGCCCAAAGGGCACCCCGGAGCGCACCCCAAAGGGCGCCCCCGTATCGGGCTCGGAGGGTACCCCCCGATCGCACATCCTGCACGAAATTCTCGAAGGGCTGCGCTTCTCCTGGCACAATCCGTACCTGCGCGCGATGGTGTTGTGCAGGGCCACGGGCGCCTTCTTCGCCGGATTCCACATGGCCGTGTACATCATATTCGCCATGGGCACGCTACATCTCACTCCGGCCGTTCTGGGAGTCCTGGTCGCCGTCGGCGGAGCTTCCTCGATCGTGGGCGCGCTGGCGGCGCCACGGCTGGTCGAGCGCTGGGGCTATGGAAACTCCCTGATCGGCGCCATCGCGATTGGCGGCGCCGCCAATTTCTTCATCCCTATGGCGCATGGACCTGTATGGTTGGGGGCGGCCTTTCTGGCGGCTGCCCAAGTTGGCGACGCCACCTGGCCCGTCTACAGCATCAATCAGCTCGGTATCCGCCAGAGCGTCACGCCACCGCACCTTCTGGGCCGCGTGAACTCGGCGGCCGAATTGACGTTTCGCGGCGTGCTCCCGGTGGGAGCGCTGGCGGGAGGGGTACTGGCAGGTACTATCGGCATCCGCCCCACCATGTTGCTGAGCGCCTCGGGCTTTTCGCTTTCCCTTCTCTGGCTGGTCTTCTCGCCCGTGCGCGGCCTGCGCCTGCCTCGCGCAGCAGTGCACAATCTCGCAGTGTGACCCGCGAAATTTTCTTGAGAATTTTCTGTTGCCAATTCCCGTCAAGGCGTTATACTTGTCAAATCCCCCGAACTTGGGAAAAATGACTGCACACTGCGATTATCAAAAGCTTCTTGCCACGTTGGTGCACGATGTGCGCCAGCCGCTCAGCACCATCGAAAACAGTGCCTACTGTTTGAAGTTGCTGATGCGCGATGCGCCTGAGCCGGTGCGGGAGCAGATCCGCATCATCCTGAGGCAGGTGGATCGCGCGGACGGCTGTCTGCGCGATGCCGCCGACGGCTTCCGGCAACTTCAGAGTCCGCCGGACGGGGAGAAGAACTTCGAGTTCACGAACTCCGCCAGCGCCTTGGTGACGTAGCGCGGCGGCTTCACCGGAAACTGCGGCTTCCCATCCCACAGTCCGCGCGCCACATCGGCCCACAGCGGAGCGTTGATGCCGCGGTCGATCACCACGAAGGCGTCGGCGCGGTCCAGAAAACGTAAGCTGGAGGGTTTGAAATCCTCGCAGGAAAAATCCAATAGCATCAAAAACAGGTCCGGTTCTACCAGTTCCAGGACGCTGTTGGATTCCACGATGGTGTTTTCGCTGGAGTTCAGAATTTTGCGCAGAGTGGCCGCCGCCCGAGCCAGTTCTCCCGCGGGAGCGCGCAGCCAGAACGAGCGTGCCGCGCCGGCCGCCAGGAAGCGCCCGGAATCGGCGTCCGAGGGTTCGTACTCCTCAGTCAGCGCGAAGGGATGTTCCGGCTCAGCCTCGCACCCGCAGGTTTCGTTCTTGCTCGAGCAGACGCCAGGGCCGTACTGGGTGATCTTCACGGCGGTCCATTGGCGGCCGCGCAGCTTGCGGATGATCCCGGCCACCACCGAAGTCTTGCCGATATTGCGCGAGTGGCCCCCCACCACCACCAGCATCAGGCTTTCCTCTCCAGTTCGGCCAGCCGCCGCTTCAAATCGGCCATTTCGCGGCGCAGGTCCGGCAGGCGGGCCAGGTTGGCAAGCTGCTCGAGGTGCTGCTTCAGGGGACGGGCGGGCGTGCCCCACACGGTTTCGCCGGAGCGCACAATCTTCGACGTGAGCACGCCGCAGCCGGATCCCAGGACGGCCCGCGATTCGATGCGGGCCTTGTCGCCGATCCCCACCTGGCCGCCGATCACGGCGTAATCCTCCACCACCACGCCGCCGGAGAACCCGGTCTGCGCGGCCACCACCACGTGTTTTCCGATGCGGCAGTTGTGGCCCACATGCACCATGTTATCGAGTTTGGTGCCCTCGCCGATTTCGGTGACCCCCAGGGCCGCGCGGTCCACGCAGGAGTTGGCGCCGATCTCGACGAAGTCGCCGATCTCGACGCGCCCCACCTGCGGAAACTTGTGCCAGCGGCCGCGATCCATAACGTAGCCAAAGCCATCGGCGCCGATCACCGCGCCTGAATGCAAAATGCAGCCGCGCCCCACATCCACGTTGTCGTACACCGTGACGTTGGGATGCAACACGCAGCCCTCTCCCAGCACGACGCGCTTACCCACCACCGAGCCCGGGCCGATGCTGGTGGCCACACCGATGCGCGAGCCGTCTCCCACCACCGTGTGCGGCCCAAGGTAGACCAGCGCGCCGATTTCCACATCCTTGCCCACCACGGCGCTGGGATGCACACCGGGCTTGATCTCCGCGGTGGGATAGAAACGGCTCATGGCGCGGGCGAAGGCGGTGCGCGTCTCGGGGACGCGGATCACGGTGCGGTAACTCGGGCTGGGCCAATCCAGGGGCACCAGCAGGCAGCCCGCCGCCGAACTTTCGGCCTGCGCCGCGGCCTTGCGCGTGCCCACAAAGGCGATCTCGAAAGCGCCGGCGGTTTCGAGCGGGGCCGCACCGCTCAATTCCTTCTCGCCATCGCCCTCGAACGTCGCGCCCAGCCATTCCGCCAACTCGCGAACTCGCATCTGTCGATTTTAACGCCGCGGTTGGTGGCGGCGCACCGGATGCGGGACCGTGGGGATGGATGCGGCGGGGCGAGGGCCCGCAGTTCGCGGCTGGTGGTGGCGCACCGGATACGGAGCCGTGGGGATGAGGCACGGCGAACGAGACGCCGGCGCCACCCCATCCCGCGTAGTGGTTGACCATGAGCGCAAGAGCGGTTTTACCCGGATGGCGCACCGGTCAGGCCCAAAGGGCACCTCCAACGGGCACCCGAGGGCGCGGCGCATGAGTGCGGCGTGCGGAAGAGACCCCCACGCCAAGGAAGCGGTAAGTGACCAACCACCGCCTGTAGGGTAATTAACGATAACGACGGAAATTCCTATTCCAGCCAAAAACCGGCGGGATGACTCCCGCGCCAAGCGGGCCTCAACACGAAGTAGATGGACTCAAGCATCGACTCGGATGTCTTCGTCCTCATCACCTCGGCGGTCACGTTGCCTGAATTACAGCGGAAATATCCCCGAGCCGCATGCCCCCATTCAGCCGGCACGCCTATCCGTTCGGATAGCCTGGCAAGCACTCGGATAGTTCCGGCGCTTCCTCTTTCAGCCCCGTCATGTGCGTTTTACAACGATTGTCCGGCGTCTGTGGAACTTTTCCTGCCTTAACGGCGAAACAAGAGTGGAAAGCGCAGGGTTAGTGGAGTTAGGCCAAAGGATTGCTTATGCTGCGAGCATCTAGATGCGGCTGGCCACTGGGTATGTTTCGATTTGGCCTGCCGGCCCGCCGCTAACTTTACGGTTTTAAGGAGCCCGATATGATGAATCGAAGATTACTGATAGCACTTCCCGGGGTTGCCGCATTCGCCGCCAGCCGGGCATGGGGTCAAACGGAGGAAGCAGATGCGCCAGGCAATGGAGTTCTAACGCACGTGTCAAAGAAGGCGCTGACCAAGTTTAGTGGCTCGAAGTCCGCTTACCAGGTCCCGAAGAACGCGGCCAAGCAAGCCAAGTATGTCGGCAGTCTTACCGCTCTGTTGGCGCTCACCCCCGTGCAGCAGCAGGAGGCCGCGGCGATCCTCGCAAACGCCGCCAGTACGCGCGCCTCGCTTCACGCCAGTCTGAAGGCCGCTCGTAAAGCCCTTAGCGGCGCCGTGCTGAATAACGACACTGGCGCCATCTCCCAGGCCTCCACGGCCCTCGGCGCCATGATGGCCCAGTATGTCTCGAACGGCGCTCTTGCCAATGCGGAGATCTTCCAGCTTCTCACGCCGGATCAGCAAACCAAGCTCTCCGTATTCATGGGCTGAGGCGCGGCCGGCCGCCGTAGGGCGGCCGAAATTTCGCGATGCCGACTAAGTGCATGGATTCACAAATGGAGCCTCGTGTTCCGCGCGGACCACTCCCTGACGGTCGTGGCTCTGAGGGGAGCCGCGCACGCCAATAAGCGGTGTCTTGGCGCGTCTTTGGGTGTAGCGTATCTGTGGCCCCTGGGGGCTGCGATCAGCTGTTGAGTAGACGCTATTATGTCCGTCAGAATCCGTACATTCTTCCAACTGGCAGGCCTTCTGGCCGTAGTCCCTGCGGCTCGGGCCCAAACTGAAGCGATTCCGTTTTTCGACGACACCGTAGTCCAGCAGGTCAACCTCACGGTGGGCGCGAGCGATTGGGCCACTCTGCTTCAGAACTACGAATCCGACACTTACTATGGCGCCACGTTTACCTGGAACGGCATCCTCGAGGAGGTGGGTATCCGCCAACACGGCCATGCAAGCCGAAGTCCGATAAAACCCAACGTGGACATCAATTTCGCCTACTACTCCAAGAAGCAGGCATTTCTCGGCCTGCCCTTCATCGTCCTGAAGGCGAACAACGAGGATCCCTCCAATCTGCACGAGTGGCTGTCCATGAAGCTCTTCCGCATGATGGGGTTTCCGGCGCCGCGCGAGGCGCCCGCGCAGCTTTATGTCAACGGCCAGTTATTTGGCTTTTACACGATTGTGGAGCACGAAGACACTGCGTTTTTGCAGCGCAACTTCGGAGAAAGCGGAGGATACCTTTACGAATGGGAATTCCAGGTGACCGGCCCGGCGAACGCCCCGGTCTTTTATGAGTTCCAGAATCTCGGGACGGATCCATCGTTGTACGCACCGTACGTCGAGTTGAAAACCGACCAGACGGCGCCCGATCTGCAGACCTTGTGCAATCTCGTGCAGGTGATCAACAAGCCATCGAGTTCGACGTTCTCGGACGCGGATTTCATCGCCGCTCTATCGCAATACATCGACCCGAAGTCTTTCCTGACTTACGTGGCGACCGAGCAGGTATTGACCGCGGCGGATGGCATGGTGGGTGGCGTCGTCGGGATGAACAACTTCGATCTCTATCAATTCCAGGGAACCACGTTCTACCAAGTGATTCCCTGGGATAAAGGTACGACATTTTCCGATTGGACCAGGGACTTCATGTACGGCGTCACGCTTCCCATAAACATTAATGTCTTGGCGCAACGCCTGGTGGGAATTCCGGAATACCTGAACTTCTATCTCGGCCAGGTCTCCAAGGCTGCCAATCTGCTGGGCGGCGCCGGCGGTTGGGCGGACAACCAGATTACCTTCGAATATGGCGTGATCGATACCGCGGCGTCCAACGATCCCAACAAGCAGTGCATGAATTACGGTGTATTATATCCGTGCGGAACCGCGGATTTCCAGAATGGCGTGCAGTATTTGCATGAATTCATGGCCACCCGATCCGGCAACGTGACACCCGAAGTACAGGCGGACGGGTTCCAGCCAGTCACCACCGATCCGCAGATCTCGACGGCGGCGATGGCCGCGCCGTCGATCCCTCAGAGCGCCATAACAGTGATCGCCACGCCGCTGGGCCAGGCCGTCCCGGGCGCTTTGCTGAATGTCACGGGCGCAAATCTGGGACCGGCAGCGCAGGCTTCCGGCGATTCGCTGCCTCGCTCCCTGGCGAATGCTTACGTCGCGGTGGAGGGCGTACGCGCGCCGCTGGTGACTACGGCGGATGGGCAGATCGAACTGCAAATCCCATGGGACCTTCCGGCGGGCGGCGCCAGCGTCGTAGTCTCAGTAGGTGGCGAGATGAGCAACACGTTAGCGATCTGCATACAGGCCACCATGCCCACAATCCTGTCCATTGTCCACCAATCCGATGGCAACCCCGTCAGCAATGCCGAGCCGGCCGTGGCGGGCGAAATCCTGGTCGCTTACATGGCCGGTCTGGGCGATGTGAACACCGGCTTGAGCTTCGGAACGGCGGCTCCGGCAAGTCCCCTGGTCCTCACGGCCGTTACCCCCCAGGTGACTCTGGGAGGCATGCCGGCCTACGTCATTTCCTCGGGACTGTCCCCCGGATTTGTGGGGCTCTACCAGGTGACGGTAGTGCTGCCTGCCACGCTGCCGCAAGGCGGCTTGGCCAACCTGACTGTTACGGCCGGCTCGTCCGCCACGTCCACGTCGCTTGCGCTCGCCGGGCAATAGAAGTGTTGGCGAAAGCGGCAGGATCGGACCTCTGCCACGCGCCATCGGGAGGATCAGCTTTGGACCTTGGACACCGCGCGGTCGTGGCGGTAGGCATGTCCGCGCGAAACCACATCCAGGTTGGCGGGGCGGCTGCCGACGCCTCCTGCTACCACACGAATGGCGTAGATCCCGTCCGGCAGATCCCGGGGAAGCGCGATATCTACCCGGTATACGCCGGCGTGACCCGGCGCCAAGCCGGCAAAAAGCGGCTCCAGGTACGTGTGGCCGATCCAAACCTCCACAGGCGCGACCACCGGAAGAGAAGCGAAGGGTGCCGCCTGGCCCGCTTCGATGCTCCCTTGGACCTCGCCCAGCCCGGTCAGGTAAAGCGAAACGCTGCCTCCCGGTCTGGCCGGATTCATAATGGAAAAAGGGCTATTCTGCGACACAATCTCCAACAGGGAGGGCGCTGCCGCCGATACCGTGATGGCGGTGGAGGCGAACCCATGGGGCGTGGAAAGCTCCAGTGTGACCGGGCCGGAGAGCCGGTAGGGTATCTGGGCCTGAATCTGGTTGGGGGACACCGAGAGCAGTGGCACGGATTGGCCGGCGGCCTTCAGCGAAACGCCGCTCAGCGTGGTGCGAAGCGGATAGGCTGGGCTTATCGCATTGGCCGGGGCCAGATTCCTTCCCGAGATGGCGACCAGCGAACCGGGGGCGATCGCCGGCGTGGAATCGCCCTTGATCCGCACTCTGCCGATGGCCATATCGCTCGCGGCGCCAAGCGTCACCTGATCGATCCGGCCGCCGTCGAGGCCAATGGCGCTTAAGGTAAGCTCCTGACCGTCCACATCCACGCGCAGGTAGTGGAAAGCCTGCACCGAAACAGCAGTTTGCGGGGAAGATCCGACACATTCCAGAGCGCCCCCGCCGCCGCCCGTCACCACGTAGGTTGTGGACGGGGAGGAAGATCCCGTAAGCTGGCCGCCGGCCAAAGGGTACGTGCGTTCGTAGCCGTGTTCGTGCCCCGCGAGCAGAAGTTGCACGCCGTGGCGTTCCACAATGGGGTTGACGAGCCGTTCGACCGCCGCGCAAACCGGGTCGCCCAGGTGGAAGCCGGTTGGGTAGGGGGTATGGTGCAGGAAAACGATGCGCCAATGGCGGTCCGTAGCCGCGAGATCGGCGTCCAACCAGGCGAGCATATTCGCGGCGCTGGAGGTCGCGAGCAGGTTCGAATCCACCGAGACAAAATGCGCGTTGCCCCAGTCGAAGGAGTAATACCGGCCCAGATCCACCGCAGGCACGCCGCACTCCGGCGTGACCACGCCCGTCAGGTAGGGCGCCGCGGAGCCGGTCATGTACTCGTGATTGCCGGGAGTGGGAAAGAACGGCACCCGCCTCATCAGAGGGGCGTTGACTCCGAAATAGGCGTCCTCGAACTGCTCGAACGTGCCATCCGGGTACGCCAGGTCTCCGACATGGACTACCATCGAGACGGCCGGCTCGGCGGCCATCATTTGGGCCAGGGTCTGTTGCTCGGGCGAGTCCGCTCCGCTGTCACCGAAGGCCAAAAACGAAAATCGGTCTCCGGGAGCGGTGCGAAACCGGAACTGGCAGGCATCCGAAACCAAGCTCTGGCCGTCAACGGCTACGCTGTAGCTGTACTCCGTTTCCTTCAGCAAGCCCGTAATGTCCGCCTGGTACTGGTAAAACGCGAACGGAAGCTGGGTAATGGAGGGCTGAAAGGCCTCCATGGCGGCCGGCACGGTGAACGAACTGCCATTAGGGGCGGTCACCGTAACGGTTCCGGTACCAGCTTCCTGAGTGGTCCAGAGCACGGATGCCCGGTTCGCCTGCATGTTCTGCAGATAGGGTTGCCGTACGAGGGTTGCCGCGCGCGCGGAACCGGGGAGACAAAGGGCCGTGGAGGCGACCTGAAGAAAAGTCCGCCTGGAGAATGCCGTTTTGTATTCGATAGCACAATTGTCCTATTATTTCTGGAACTAAGCAAGTCGCCAGATGGGGGCATCGGATGGAACAAAGGAGGGGCGGCGGGTAGGGCACCAGTGATCTGGCGGGAACGCCGGGCGGGCGCGAAACGGACCGGAGCGGGCTGCCTACGGCATCTGGGGAAGGCCGGTATGCAGGATCTTGGCAATCCAATCGGCGTGGGGGATCCCCGAAGCGGAAAGAGCCTTAATCTCCTTCTCCACGTCATACTCCACGCGCCGGATGGCCGGCTGGGCCTCATCGAGCAGGAGGTATGCGGCGCGGCGATCGCCGTCGTACGAAAGGCTGACGCTGCCGGTGTTGGCGACGACCCTTCCTGAAACGCTCCGAATGAAGGAGCGATGGATGTGGGCGTAAATGGCAACCGGCCGGCCGAGAGGCGAGTAAACCGACTCCAGTTGGACATCGCCGGCTTCCGGCGCGGGCGCCCGCCAGGTGCTCGCGGGACTGGCGTGCACCAGCGCCATGGGACCATGAATTTGCACGATCGGCAGGCCTCGCAGCCAGGCAAGCCTCTCCTCTCCCAAGGCTTCACGGTCCCAGGCAGCCATCTCCTCGATCGCGGCCCAGAGGGGTGCGAGCTTGGACGATTGACTGGCGAACGCCTTCAGCGACTCGGGCTTGAAGAGCATTTCATCGGTATTGCCAAGCACGCCGGGCCAGCCGAGATCGCGAATCCGGTCGACAATCTCCGGGGAGCTTGATCCACCGTGCACCAGGTCGCCGCCGTGGAGGATCAAGTCGGGAGAGGTTTGCCCGAGATCCGCCAGGACCGCTTCAAACGCGGTGCGGTTGCCGTGGATGTCGGACACGATGGCGATGCGCACTCACATATTCTGACACTACTTGGTCTTGTCGACCACGACCTGGCCTGCCTTCGTCACCCACCGGACATTCAGGATGGCGACCTGGATGTCCGCTAATAGGTCGCCTTAGACGGCGACGATGTCTGCCAGATAACCCGCGTGGAGGGCGCCGAGACTCTTTCCATTCCGAGCAGGGCGGCGCCGTTGGCGGTGGCGGCGTGGAGAGCTTGCCCGGGGGGTCATGCCGGCTTTCACGAACCAGCTTGGCTCGCGCGCGTTCTCTCCGAACATGGCGTAAACGGCGTCGGAGCCATGACGAAGGTGACGCCGGCGGCGAAGGCTTTGCGTGCGGTTTCCAGGTTGCGCCAGATGAAGGCGTTCAGACGCTCGACGGCTTCGGGCGGGTAGCGGAGCAGTTGGAAGTTGTCCGCGTAGTAGCGGTTGTGCTCGATGGTGGGGACGTAGACGATTCCGCGCCGGACGATCTCGGCGATGGTGTCGTCGTCCATGTCCGTGGAAAAAACGGAGGAAGCGCGGAGGGCACAGTTCTCTTCTTGCCTTGCTCCGCGCTTTCTCCGCTTTCTCCGCGCCTACGCGGTGAAGGCATCCAGCCGGCCTTTGAGAGCAGCCAGCTACATCCGATGCACGGGCTTGCGCGCGGTGGTGCCGTTGGGGTGGACCAGCAGTTGCTCCAGCGTGGATTCGGGAATGCTGACCGTGACGGTGAGGGTCGCGCCGCTGGCGGTGATCTGGAGGGACTGCGCGAGCGCGGCGGCGGCCGGGTCCTTGGAGGCCTGCAACTGGGCCAGCGACGCCAGCAACTTCAACGCATCGGCCATGGACTGGGCGTCCGGCGCACTGTCGGCCTGGGCCTGCCCGGTAATCACGTCGTTGGCACCGAACTTGACTCCGCCGGCCGCCGATAGAATCGCCTGGAAAATGCCCTGGCCGTTCAGCCCGGGAATGCTGGAAGCCGCGCTCTTCGAGCCGCCCTTCTGAAAGCTCGAGAGCGGTACGGTGGTGATCGCCCAGGCATCCTGGGCTCCGCTCAATTGGCCGATCTGGACGAGCAGTTCCGGAGGCAGGTTGGAGGGCGCCGAAACGCGGTCGAGCGCCGCCTTCACGTCCGCCAGGTCGCCCGCCACCGCAATGCTGGAGCTGGGGAAGGCGAATCCGAAGGTCTGCTTGGGATCTTCGATGATGGTGACTCCGCCGTAGGTTTCGAGCACGGCGTGGTCCTTAGTGGCGGTAGAGGCGGCAGCGGCGAATTTGGCGGCGTCGAACGTACCGCGCGCCAGCAACAGCCCGGTCTGCGGCGTGCCGTTGGAGGCCGCCAGGGTTTCACTGACATCCTGGGTGGGATCGAACCCGGTGGCCGCGATGAGCTTCTGCAGGCCGGCGTCCTGCGACTGGATCTGGGCCAGGACATACTGGCCGAAAGGCGAGGTCTCGGCCTGCGCCACATTGGCCCCGGACACCACGACGGCGTCGGGCATGACCAGGTTCAGGAGATGAGAGTCTGCGGCTTGGGCAGGCAGGACCACGGCAAACGCGGTGGCCACGGAGACGGCGGCAAGATTAAGTGCGTTCATATCATTCAGGACGAGGCGTCCTCTCTATTATTAACGCGGAGGGGAGGAGGGGGCGAAGCGCCGCTTGTTTGCGGGGCGCCCGGAGGGAACCCCTATGGGCCAGTTCGGAACACGGAGCCGGAAATCGTTGCGCACCCTTTCCGCACTGGCGCGGGTTTGCTTCTGGCTCCTTGCTTCTGGCTCCTTGCTCAATGCTCCACCGGGACCTGGTCCACGATTTCGATCCCGAAGCCTTCCAGGGCCACGATCTTGCGTGGGTGGTTGGTGAGCAAGCGGATGGTGTGCAAGCCCAAATCGGAGAGAATCTGCGCGCCGATGCCGTGCTCGTGCTGCAACTGGCGCTGGCCGTCGGCGCCCGTGTAGTGCATGAACTCGCGGCCGTGGGACGCCAGACGGGGCGGGGCGCCGGCATCCTGCACGATGCGGAAGCCGGGGCCGTTCTCGTGCAAGTAGACCAGCACACCGGCGCCCTCTTCGGCGATGGCGCGCAGGGAATTGCGCACCAGCTTGCCGCAATCGCAATCGGCCGCTTCGAAGACGTCCCCGTACAGGCAGCGGGAGTGCATGCGGACCAGCACCCGTTCCATGCCGGCCACCTCGCCGCGCACCAGCGCCAGATGGTACTCGGGGTTAAGGTCGCTGGTGTAGGCGATGGTTCGAAACTCGCCGAATTCCGTCCGGATGCAGCCTTCGGCCGCGCGCCGCACGAGCTTTTCGTGCTTCAGGCGGTAGCGGATCACGTCCGCCACGGAAATCATCTTCAGGCCGTGGCGGAGGCAGAATTCGCGCAACTCGGGCACGCGGGCCATGGTGCCATCGTCGTTCATGATTTCGCAGATCACGCCGGCGGGGGCGAGACCGGCCATGCGCGCCAGGTCGACGGACGCTTCGGTCTGGCCGGCGCGCACCAACACGCCGCCCTCGCGGGCGCGCAGCGGAAAGACGTGGCCGGGGCGCGCCAGGTCGCCGGGGCGGCACTCGGGGTCGATGGCCTGCAGGATGGTGCGGGTGCGGTCGGCGGCGGAGATACCGGTCGAGACGCCGTGGCGGGCGTCGATGGATTCGCAAAACGCGGTGCCGAAGTTGGAGGTGTTCTGCGGACTCATCAGCGGCAGCCGGAGCGCGTCGCAGCGCTCGGGAGTGAGGGTGAGGCAGATCAGGCCGCGGCCGTGAGTGGCCATGAAGTTGACGATCTCGGCGGTCACCTTTTCGGCGGCGATGGTCAGGTCGCCTTCATTTTCGCGGTCCTCATCGTCCACCACCACCAGCATGCGGCCAGCGCGGATCTCGTGGATGGCCTCATCCACCGTGACAAACGGCATGATTCATTGTAGCCGCGGGTAGCGCAACGAGCCTCGTCATTTCGACCATTCCGAAGGTGCGATGCCGCTGCCTTCTATGATCGCCTTCATCGTTCCGAGCGGAAGAATGCGGCCCCGATGGTGGGCAACGATCACCTGTTTGCCGGTCAGCGGATGCCGCCACTTCTGGTGGCTCCCGGAAGCGCCAACCCGCAGAAAGCCGTGGCGGCTGAGAATTCCGATCGCTTGGTCTGACGTGAGCCGCGGAGTCCCGTGCTCACCCAACCGTCACCTCGAAGAGTTTCGCATTGTCAGGCAAGTCGAGCGGAACTGGCGCCAGATAGAGCTCTATAGCCTCTCGCATGTTCGCCCTGGCTTCCTCCTCGGTTTCACCGGCGGAGGCGCAGCCAGGAAGCTCGGGGCACACGACAGAGTAATCGCCGGTCTCGTCATCAAGCTCCAATACGACTCTGAAAGTCATACCCAAAGTATACTGCCGCGGAAGGAGGATCCGCAAAATGGCGCTGCGCAGTAAAAGCCTGCGGTCGCAGGTCACAGCGAGGATAGTGGAATGGCCAGTACTCAATAACCTAAGGACTGCGGCTGCGGCGCCTAACGGCGATCTCGTGCGGACATTAACCCGGCCCGGCCGATCCCCGCGCGGCTGTAGAATCGAATTTGGTCCTGGTCCAGAACGTCTCCAAACTCTACCGGCTGTACCGCCGCCCGTCCGACCGTCTGCGGGAGATGCTTCCCGGCGGGCGCCCGCGGCACTCCGATTTCTGGGCGCTGCGCGATATCAACCTGTCGGTGGAGAAGGGCGAGACGCTCGGCCTGGTCGGCCCCAACGGCTGCGGCAAGAGCACGTTGCTGCAAATCGTCAGCGGGATCCTGCAGCCGACCACCGGCCGGGTGGTGACACGGGGACGCATCGCCGCGCTGCTGGAACTCGGCGCGGGCTTCAACCCCGAGTTCAGCGGACGCGAGAACGTCTACCTCAACGGCGAAATCATGGGCCTGAGCCGCGCGGAAATCGCGCGCGCCATGCCGTCCATCGAAGCCTTCGCGGAAATCGGCGAGTTCATGGAGCGGCCCGTAAAAGAATACTCCAGCGGCATGTACGTGCGGCTGGCCTTCTCCACGGCGATCCACGTGGACCCCGAGATTCTGATCGTCGACGAGGCCCTGGCGGTGGGCGACGCGGTCTTCGCCAACCGCTGCGTGCGCAAGTTCCAGGAGCTGCGCGAGCGGAAAATCACGGTGCTGTTCGTATCCCACGATCTCGGCCTGGTGAAGCAGCTCTCCGACCGCGCCATCCTGCTGCTGCATGGCCGCATCGAAGCCCAGGGAGCGCCCAAGGACGTGATCAACCGGTACATCGGGCTGGTGCTGGCGCAGGCGCCGGGGAATCGCAAACAGGAGCGGCTGTCCTCCAGCTTCCGGCACGGCGACGGCGCCAGCGAGATCCTCAGCGTGCAGATTCTCAATGCGCGCGGCGAAGAAGTGGCCTCGGTGGCCAGCGGGGAGCCGGTGACGGTGCGGGTGCGCTCGCGCTTCCAGCAGGCCAAGTCCGATCCCATGGTGGGGATTCTCATCCGCACGCGCATCGGGATGGACGTTTATGGCACCAACACGCGCCTGGAACAGACCGAACTGGGCGATTTCGAGGCGGGCGACGAGCTGGAGGTGGATTTCCGCATCGAGTGCTGGCTCACGCCGCAGCCATACACTCTGACGGTGGCCACGCAGAACTCCGATGGCACCAGCCTCGACTGGCTGGACGACGCCATCGCGTTCGACGTGGTGGCGCCGCGAGTGGCGGCCGGGGTGGCCAATTTGAGGGCCCAGGTGGAATGGCGCGTCTCACGGTGAAGGTGCATCCGCGCGCCCGGCGCACCTCGCTCACCGGGCGCCTGGGCGATGCGTGGAAGCTGGACCTGGCGGCGCCGCCGGTGGACGGCAAAGCCAACGAGGAATGCGTCCGCTTCTTCGCCGAGCTGGCTGGCGTGCCCCGGTCGCGGGTGCGCATCGTGCAAGGGGCCACCAGCAGGATGAAAGTGGTGGAGATCGAGGGCGTTGCGGAGGAGGAGTTGAGGCTGCCGGAGGGGGGAAAATAGAAGCCGCATGGATGACCAGGGCGCCGGTGACCACAACGGCGTTGCAGGAGACTTCAGCGAACAATCACGCCATTTCCGCGACGGGGACTTATCTGGAGTGGTCGTTCAGAGCGCCTCTCGGGGGGCTTGGCCGCCTCGAGACCTCGGGCCCCAGCTCAGGATTGCCCTGTCAAGGGGGTCACCGCGGACAGTCCCGCTCGTCCGCAACAGTGCCCGCAGCTATAATATGCACTGGACGAAGGACATCGACACGTGGACATCCAACCGAAGTACCTAACGTTTGCTGAGCTGGTATCGAAGCGGCTTTTCAGAATCCCGGAGTACCAACGTGCATACAGTTGGAAGAGCAAGCATCGAGAGGACCTTTTTGATGACATCTCGAAGCTAAAGAGCAAGCCGGCAGGCTCCACGCACTTCATGGCGACTGTCGTCGGGCTGCAGCGCGAACGCGAGACAATCCACACCGATGAGTACACGCGCCTGGACATTGTCGATGGCCAACAACGCCTCACTACTCTTATTCTTCTGTGCAAGGCCATTGAGAAATCTCTGGGCGAAACCGATAAAACGGAGGTGATACTTCGCAAAGAGATCGCGAGTCTGCTGGTAAAGAACGACGCTGGGACATTGCTCCTTCTCCAAACGAATCACGACAAGAGCACATATTTCGCCAACTATTTGCGAAATGGCGATGTGCCGGATCCGGGTGGTGCAAAGTTTCTCGCGGATCGGGACCTAGCGAATGCGATCGCGGAGTGCGAGCGGTTCGTTTCAAGCTGGAAGGCCTCCTTGTTGGACTTGGCGATGATGCTCAAGAACCGGCTAACTTTCATCTTCCACGAGATCAACGACGAGTCAGCGGTGTACACCGTTTTTGAGGTCCTGAACAGCCGCGGACTGGAGGTTGCCTGGCTGGATCGGGCCAAGAGCACGCTAATGGCTATTGCATTCGAGTACGCGCCCAACGCAAAGACTAAGGGAGAAGTCATCCACGAACTACACCGACTATGGGGCGACATCTATTCCATAATTGGCCTTCGGCAGGGTCTCGGCTCCGAGACCCTGCGGTTCGCCGCGACGTTGACCAACCCCGAAATCACGAGCAAGGTGCTCGGCGACGAGCAGGCGTTGGAGGTGATCAGTAAACGCTGTGGTGGCAAGGTGCGAAAGACCATTGAACTGACAAACTGGCTGCTGGATGTCGCCAAGGCAGTTGACAGGCTAGAAGCGGACGGCCGACGCGCCGCAGTGACAAAGATCGCACACGCGCGACTGCTGGCCGTCTCGATCGAACTTACACCGTTCAACTCCAAGGAGAAGGAACGACTTTCCGACGCGTGGGAGCGGGTTACATTTCGGATCTTTGGCATTGCTCGTAGGGACGCGCGGACAAGGGTTGGGGAATACGTGCGCCTTTCGCAAGAGATTCACGGAATGGCGGGCACTTCTGCGGATTATAAGCACGTCATGAAGGAACTGCGGAGTCTCGGTGCGGGCGAGTACGCCATTGAGGAAGCTGTGAAGAATCTTCAGAAGACCGACTGCTATACCGGCTGGGAAGAGGAACTTCGGTACTTCATGCTCCGTTACGAGGAACACCTGGCGAAACTCGCAAACCAGGCGTTTGAAAACGAGCAATGGGCCCGCATTTGGGAAGCCAGCCCCGCTCAGTCCATCGAGCACGTGCATCCGCAGAATCCAACGCCGGGTGGGGCGTGGCAAGGGGCACTTGGGCGTGGTCGCGGCCAAAGAGAGGCGCACGTAAACCGCCTGGGCAACTTGGTTTTGCTTCCCCCAGGCATGAACTCAAAGGTAGGCAATCGCGAGTTCCCATTTAAGAGGAAGCAGTATCGCGAAACCGGCCTGCTGCTGCTTGGCGACGTGTGTCGCAAGAACAAGTGGAACAAGCAGGCGATTGAGGAAAGGGAGAGATCGCTGCTCAGCTTCGCGACGGACGCTTGGGCTGACCTCTAACGCGCCCTGACCGAGAGACGTGATAGCCCCAAAGCCTCCAGTTGATCGGATCGAGGCCGCGGAGTCCTGCCGGAAACGCTTCACTGCCCGAGGATCTCCAGATACTTCGCCATCGCCTGGATGCCACGGTAGAAATTCGGCAGGTGGAACTTTTCATTGGGCGCGTGCAGGTTGTCGTCGGGCAGGCCGAAGCCCATCATCACGCTGGGAATGCCGAGGTAACGGTCGAATACGCCGACAATCGGAATCGATCCGCCGGAGCGGATGTAGACGGTGTCCTTCCCAAAGACCTGCTTCATGGCCTCGGCCGCGGCATGAATGAACGGGTTATCGGGGTTGGTGAGCGAGGGTGCGCCGGAATGCAGCACCTTCAGCTCCGCGGTGACGCCCTTGGGACAGGCCGCCCGGATAGCGGCGCGAAGCTGGCCGGCGGCCTCATCGGTGCGCTGATCGGCCACCAGGCGCGCGCTGATTTTGGCGGTGGCGCGGGCGGGGATCACGGTCTTGGCGCCTTCGCCGGTGAAGCCGCCGCGGATGCCGTGCACCTCCAGCGTGGGCCGCGCCCAGGTGCGTTCGAAGAGCGGAATCTCCGGCTCGCCCACCAGCTCGCGCGCGCCCATCTCCTTTTCGGTGTACTCCTTCACGTCGAAGGGCAGGCGCGCCCAGGCTTCCCTCTCCTTGGCGCTGGGCGGCGTCACGCGGTCGTAGAATCCCGGAATCAGGATGTGGCCGTCGCGGTCTTTCAGCGCGCACAGGATCTCGGCGATCGCCTGGATGGGATTGGGAGCGGCGCCTCCGTAGACGCCCGAGTGGAGGTCGTGATTGGCGCCCTCCACGGACAGGTCGCAGTAAACGATGCCGCGCAGGCCGACACAGATGGTGGGCAGCTCGGGCGCGAACATTTCGGTGTCGCAAACCACCGCGGCATCAGCCGCCAGGCGCGGCGGGCGCGACTTCACGTACTCTTCGATATGCTCGCCGCCGGTCTCCTCTTCGCCCTCCAGCAGGAATTTCACGTTCACCGGCAGCTTGCCGGTGGTCTTCAGCAAGCCCTCCACGGCCTTGATCTGGATGTAGACCTGGCCCTTGTCGTCGCAGGCTCCGCGCGCGAAGATATCGTTCCCGCGCACCTGGGGTTCGAAGGGCGGCGAGCGCCACTCGTCCAGCGGGTCGGGCGGTTGCACGTCGTAGTGGCCGTAGAAAAGGATGGTGGGTTTGCCGGGCGCGCCCAGCCATTCGGCGTAAACCAGGGGGTTGCCGGCGCCTTCGATCAGCTCCGCCTTGGTCATGCCGGCGGCGGCCAGTGCGTCCCGCGCGAACTCGGCGGCGCGGATGATGTCGAGCTTGTGCTCGGAAAGCGTGCTGATACTGGGGATGCGGAGGAAGGCTTTCAACCCTTCCAGGAAATCGGATTGGTGCTGTTCGTAGTAGGTCATGAGGACTCCGGTGGTACTGCCCGCTCCCTGAGAAGCTGCGGAGAATCGGTTGGCAGGCGGGCCCAGAGGGCACCCCGCCTGCCCCATATGCGCTGCAAGCCGGTTGGCAGGCGAAAGCGCATGCCCCACATGCCCTGCAAGTCCTTCGGTAGCAGGGTAGGCCAGACGGGCCCATAGGGCACCCAGTCTGTCAACCCGGCGATCTGAGCGATTCGTTTACAGCTTCTCATGGTCGCAGCCACAGTCATGTCATGTTAACCCACTTGCGATTGGGGATCGAGCAGGGCATTCAGGCGGTCCTCGGGCAGGCCGCTTTTTTCGCGCGCCACTTCGCGGATGGTGCGGCCTTCCGCATAGGCCTGTTTGACCAGGGCGGCGGCCTTTTCGTAGCCGATCTCCGGCGCCAGGGCCGTGCCCATGGCCAGCGATTGCTCGACGAAGCCTTCGGCGCGGGCGCGGTCGGCCTGAATGCCATCCACCAGCTTTTCGGCGAAATTGCGGCTGCCGGCGGCCAGCAGCTCGATGGCGTCCAGCAGGTCGAACGCCATGACGGGCATCATCGCGTTGAGCTCGAAATTACCGGCCGCCGCGCACCAGGCGATGGCGGCGTCGTAGCCGACGACCTGCGCGCAGACCATCAGCAGGCTTTCGGCGATCACGGGATTGACCTTGCCGGGCATAATGCTGGAACCCGGCTGCACTTCGGGCAAGCGGAGCTCGCCCAGGCCGCACCGCGGGCCGGAGGCGAGCCAGCGGAGATCGTTGGCGATCTTGGTGAGGGCCACGGCGTACGAGCGTAGAGCGCCGCTCAGGAAGCACACGGCGTCGCGGGCGGCTTGCGCTTCGAAATGGTTGGAGGCTTCGCGAAAGGGGATGCCGGTGCGGCGCGCGATTTCGGCGATGGCCGCGGCGGCGAAACCGGGCGGCGCGTTAAGGCCGGTACCCACGGCGGTCCCGCCGAGCGGCAACTCGTAGAGGCCGGCCAGCGCAGCTTCCACACGCTGGCGGGAGCATTCCACCTGGCGCGCATAGCCGCCGAATTCCTGGCCCAGCCGCATGGGCACGGCGTCCTGCAGGTGGGTGCGGCCGATCTTGAGGATGTCTTGGAACTCCTCCGCTTTGCGGGCCAGAGATTCCGCCAGGCGGACCATGGCGGGCAGCAGGCGCGTGGTGACGGCTTCGGCGGCGGAGATGTGGATGGCGGACGGAATTACGTCGTTCGAGGACTGGCCGCGGTTGACGGCGTCGTTGGGATGCGCTCCAGCCAGCCGGCCGATCACCTCGTTGGCGTTCATGTTGGTAGACGTGCCGCTGCCGGTCTGGAAGATATCGACGGGGAACTCGTCATCGTGCCGGCCCTCGACTACCTGCTCGGCGGCGGCCTCGATGGCGGCTGCGAGGCCGGCTGGCAGATGGCCCTGGGCGCCATTGACTTTGGCTGCGGCGCTCTTGATGAGGCCCAGCGCGCGGAGGAACTGGCGCGGGAAGCGCCGCCCGCTAATAGGAAAGTTGGCGATGGCGCGGGCGGTCCCAGCGCCGTACAGGGCGGACGCGGGAACCCGCATCTCGCCCATGGTGTCGTGCTCGATACGGTCGCTGTCCATACTTTTATTCTGCGGCGCGGCGCGAGGGGGGTGCAAGGGTGCAGCGGCACGTGCGAAATCGCTTCAGGCCGACGGCGCGTTCTTGGGCGGCTTGCCGCGCCCGTATCGTCGATCCGTTGTACGGGACCGGCCCACTCCCGCCCCGTGCGGCGCGTGGTGTAAGGTCCGGATCAGGTCCACGAAAACCACGCGTCATGGACTGCATTCGGCGCCACGTCGCTGCGGGTCGATAGGTCGATGGCCTGCGGAGGACAGCCACGCCAGGCGCCCTCAGGAATCGCCGCTATGCCGATTGCCAGCTTGGCAGGCTCATTTGTTGTAGTCGGCAAAATAGACGAGTTGCTCGTAATCCACCAAGCCGAATCGAAGACGGTCGAGCCAACCTCGGCGCCCGAGCACATTCCGCTCGATGCTCGGGTCTGCAAAAAAGTATGCCGTCGCCACGGTCTCGACGCCGAAAACCTGAATCGAGATTTCGTGTCCGTATGCTTCAAATCGACTGTTGGCCGTCGAATATGTTTTGCGGACGCCCTGTTCTACCCGTAAGCCCAACGCTTCTCCGTACGCGCGCTCAAACAGACAGTCGCTGGCGCCCGTATCGATTTTCGCCAGCAGTTCGACCCTCTTCTCGCCAGTCTTCAGCACTGCCGGTATCCTTATGCCCTCGGAGCGAGAATCGTATGTGTGGCGTTCCGAAAAACGCAGTCTGTAGTCCACAAATCACCACCCACCGAACGGTAAGAGAGGCTCGCTGGGTATGTGCACAACAAGAGGTTGCTCGTACCCCCGTAACTTCGCTGCGTCGAGCACTTGCTGAGCCGACGATCCATGCGCGACAAGTTTCGCGCCTTCGAGAGCGACCCACCGGCCGGCATATTCGGCGTTATGCCGGTTCAGCCAAGCCTGTTCGAGCCGTCGGGAAGAAGTCGCATTGAGCTTTAACCTTTTTTTCTGCTTTTTCGGCTGGCCGGAACTCCCGGCTGCCTTGGCGCTATTTTTCTTGCGCTCCGTCCGTTTGGTTGCCACCTTCTCCGGGTGAGCCGCATAATAGGCGTCCCACCTGGCTCTAGCCGCTTCGGACGCGGATTGGCGCCGTTCCCTCGGGGTGAGGTTGGCGGCGCGTGCCGATCCGCCGAGCGCGCCGATCTCCGCAACATCGACCAGCGTCCCTTTCTTCTTTGCCGCCATACGGAGCAAGTGTACAACCTGCGCCCTCTTTTTTGCAATGCCTAGCGGCTTCGCTTGACCTGTTGGCAGGCGGGCCCGGAGGGCGCCCCGCCTGCCCCACCTTTCACCATCACCCAATAAACCGGGATCGCCGCCAGCAATACCACCACCGCCACGACGAATGCCGGGAAGTAGGATCCGGTCTGTTGGACGATCAGGCCGGTGGCGAGCGGCGCGGCCACTCCGGAGATGTTCCCCGCCAGATTCATCACGCCGATTGAGAACCCGACCTCACCGTCCCTTGTAATCCGCTGTACCAGCGCGTAGATGTTGGGCGTCGAAAGGCCTACCAGGGATGCGCCGCCAAGCAGCACGATGGCCGGCGTGTTCCCCGTCACCAGTCCCGCGGGGATCAGCATCACGCTGGTCGCGAACGAAGCGGCGACGATGGCTTTGCGGCTAAGAATCTCGTCCCACCCCGCCGCCACCAGCTTGTCCGCAATCCATCCGCCGAGCGGCTCGCTCAGCGTGAAGGTGAGATAAGGGACCACTGCGTAAGCGCCGGCTTGCTGGAGCGACAGGCCGCGGGCCTTGACCAGGTACGTGGGCAGCCAGGTCACCATCAGATAAAAGTAGTAACCATATCCGATGTTGGCCAGGCTCATCCCCAAGAGGTTGCGATCCACCTTGGAAAGCTTCCAGTGGCCCTTTCCGGATGCGTGGGTGACGGTGCTCGAGTGACGCGGAAAGGCCATCAACCAAGGTCCCAGCCAAACCAGCGATGTAAATCCCAGAAGGAAGAAGGCGGTCTTCCAGCCGAACGCGACCACCAGCGCGGCAATCAGCGGGGCGCCGAACGCGAGGCCCGCGCGCGTTCCGCAATTCACCAGGCCCGAAGCCAGCCCGCGGTCCTTGGGTGGAAACAGGACGCTGACCACCTTCATGCCACCCGGCAGGTAGATCGACTCGCCAATCCCCAGAAACATGCGCAGCACAATCATCACGCCGAGGCTGGCGGCAAGCCCCGTCAGGCCGCAGGTCAACGACCAGAGCGCGAAGCAGCCGGCGTACAGCCAGCGCAGGTTGTAACGGTCCGACAGCCAGCCGATGGGGACCTGCATCAGCGCGTAGGACCAGAAGAAGGCCGAGAGCAGCACGCCCATGCGGGCCGGTCCCATGTGCAGGTCCACCGCGATCACCGGGAGAGCCACCGAGACGATCGTGCGGTCGAAGTAGTTGATGAGTCCGGCGAGGAAAAGCAGAGCCGCAATCAGCCAGCGGCGCCGGATCAGAAGCTGCTGGGCCTTCGCCTCCGCAGATCCGGCGGGTTGGCGGCCGGCATACCCGGCGTGCTCAATGGGGGAGGACATGGTGATACGCCGTCAGGCGGGGATTTCCACGACGTACACCTGCGCCGTTCCGGTGCGGTCGCTGGCGAAGGCTACCATGGTTTCATCGGTGGACCAGGAAGGGTGGGGGTGGCTCCACTGTGGGCCGTACACGGTGTCGGAGGCATTCTCCATCCAGCTCAGGGCATTGCGGGCCTGTGCGAAATCCTCGGCCAGTGCGTAGCGCGAATGGCGCCACTGCGATCCCTGGCTGCTGGATTCGCTCAGGCAGAGCTGGCGGCGCGCACCGGTGACGGCATCGATGATCTGCAGGCCTTCATCGGGGTGGTTGGTGTCGCAGAGTACCCGCCGCCCGCGGCGGTCGGGCGCGATGTGCCAGGCGTTGTACTCCGCTATCGTGCGGATTTCGCGGGTGGTCCAGTCCATGCGGCAGAGCGCGCGCGGCCAGACCGTGAACACCAGGTCCCCGGTTTCGCCGAGGAAGGTTTCGTGAACCAGGAACTCGTCGTTGCCGTGCTGGTACAGGCATTCCATCGCGCTGCCGTCGCGCCGGACGCGGTGCATCCGCGGGGCCGGGTCGCCCGAGAACTCGATCCATTCCGGTTCCAGCGGATGGAACTGCGGGTGGATCACGGTGCGTGCAAAGGGGATGGTATGCCAGCCGGAGCCGTCGAAGCGTCCGGCCACCAGGCCGCACTCGGCGCCGGATTTGTGTGCGGCGGTAAGCCACTGGCCATCGCGGCTGATGGAGCATTCGCCCAACTGGGCGCCGGGATGACCGGCAATCAAGCGCTCGGCCAGGGTGCGCCGGTGGATGGCCCACAAGCCGCCGCCGCGGGTGAAGACCAGCGTCTCGCCATCGGGATGGAGCGCCGCCGAGAACGGATGGATGGCCTCTCCGCTGGTGATCTGCTGCGGAGTGCCTGAAGCGAGCGAGGCTTCGAACAACTGCGCGGAACCGGTCCGGTACGAAGTGAAGAAGATCTCGGGCCCAGACGCCCCGCCCGGAAAAAACGAGCTTTGCAGAAAGTAGGTTGGATGGTTGATGGCCGGCCCTTCGGTCACCTGCCAGACTTGTGCGCCGGTGGCGCGGTCGCGATAGGCGATCATCGGCGCCCCAGGTACAGGTCGCGGCCCTTGGCGAGCGCCGCGATCTTACGGTCGGCTACGGAGCGTTTCAGCATCCAGAAGCCGCAATCGGGATGAATCCAGCCCACGCGGCCGGGACCCAGGACGCATTCGGCGCGCTCCAGAGCGCCGGCGATCTCCTCGGGCGTTTCCACGTGGTTGACCTTCACATCCACCACGCCGATGCCCAGGCGAATGCGCGGGTCCACGTCCCGGAGCGCTTCCAGATCGGCCGCGGAACGATGCGCCATCTCCAGCACCAGGTGGTCCACGTGCAACTGGTTCAGGAAATCGACGAGCGCGCGCCACTCGCCTTTTTGGATGGTCTGGCCGCCATAGTTGCCGAAGCAAAGGTGCACGGCGCGACGTCCGGCGAAGGCATCGAGCAGGCGATTGATGGCCGCCGCGGCGAGGGGGCCGTCCAGAGGGTTGCCGGGGACATTGGCTTCATCCACCTGCAAGCACGCGCAGGGAAGCCCGGACACCTGCTGCGCCAGCACCTGGGCGACGGCCATCAGCAACTCTTCGAAGCCGCCGTAATGCCGGTCGAGGAGCGTGCGCGCCAGCATGTAGGGACTGGTGACCGTGAACTTGAACGGCCCGCCCGAGACGCTGGCGGCCCGCTCGCAATCCGCCAACAGGTTGAGCGATCCCTCTGCGAGCGGCCCCTCCACCACGCCCGCGGCCTGGCGGCGGAACCGCATGGTGTTCAGGCGCGCGAAAGCTTGGTGATCGCCGCGGCCCACTTGGGCGCGGATGCCCGCCATGGGGCGGATGAAGTACTCGATCATCCCGTTGGTATCGGGATGGTTGACGTCGAAGCGGTACAGCTCGCCATCGGTGGGCAGGTCGATGGAGGCCTGACGCTGGATGTCGAAGACCACGCGCGTGGCGTCCAGACGGGCCTGCTCGCTGGGCAGGGCCGCCAGCCAGTCCGGGATGGGGTAGGAGCCGACGGTAGTGGTAAGGATGGAGGGTTCAGACGACATGAGGGCGCCCGGTCTCAGAATAACCGAACCGGGGTTGGATTGCGTCCATGCGTTGTTTTCCCGTCGGGCCGCGGAGTTGTTTTTTCCGCGAAAAGCCGTCAGTGCTGGAAAGCCATATCCACTGGCGGGCGTGTCGGAGCTTCCTTATCGCACATCGCAGGCTCAATTACAACGCGGGCTCCGACTCGATCTGGTCAGGCCGCCAACATTGAGGCCGACGACCATCAAAACCGCGTAAAGGCAATCTGGAACGAAAAGAAAATGTAGCTTTGGTGAGCACACTCGGAAGACCTCGCCCCTCGGTATTGGCCGGTTATTGTGGGCTTTCGGACACAAGCGGACGGTCTGCCTCATCGACCAAGACGAGCGTCGGCGGATCTCTCGCGGGTGACCTTGACGTTGCCGCTGGCTTCGATCTGGCCGGTGTCCTCATGGAAATCGGCTTCATCGGCGCGGAGAACCACAGATCCGTCGCAGGCCCACGCGTTTTCCGGGCCGGTGACGAGGCAGACCGGCGTCTTGATTTCGACGCTTCCCTTCAGGTGAATGACTGAAGGGTACGGCAGCCCGATCTCGATTTCCATAGCGGCAACCGAAACCGGCCGCACGCTGGTCGCGGTGGGAACAGACAAGTGCTCCAGTTGACCGGCAGGATTGTCCTGCGCTGGTCAGAGCCAGAGTCCAGACCGCGAGTGCGGCGACGGACAGTTTCATGGCGGACGATCCTTCCGGTAAGGCATTGTGACGCGGGCGGAGCCTGCGGCGTTTCGACCGCGCCGCCAGGTGTACTCTGTTGGCGCGAGCGAGTCCGAAAGCCGGTCGGAAAACGATCTGCGCCGCGAACGGGGCCTGGCGGGCGTTCGCGCGCTGGCTTCCTCCTCGCCTGCGCGATGGAAAACGGGGCCGGCGCCCCCGCTCGCCTATGCTTTGCCCGGCCGGGTTGCCGTTCTGCCCTGGTTCTGCCCTGATAGGGGCTGGCGTTCGACCTCCAATCGGTGTATTTTCAGAGTGTCAGTCCGCGAACTACAAATCGGGAGTTTGGAATGCCAATTACGAGACGTTACTTCTTCTATGGCAGCCTGTTGGCCGGCGCTGTTCCGGCCGTGGGCTTCGGCAGCTCGACATCCTTGAAATCCTTGGGGTACAAATCCCCCAACGAAAAACTGAACTTCGGGTCGATTGGCTCGGGCGGCCAAGCCGCCTCGAACATCTCGGCCGCCGCGCCCACCGAAAATATCGTGGCGCTCAGCGATGTGGACGACCGCCGCGCCGCCGCCACGTTCAAGCGCTTCCCGGACACGCCCAAGTTCCGGGACTTCCGGCAGATGCTCGACAAGGAAGGCAAGAACATCGACGCCGTGATCGTGGCAATTCCGGATTTTATGCATGCCACGGCGGCCATGTGGTGCATGGAGCGCGGCAAGCACGTGTACGTGCAGAAACCGCTGGTCCGCACGGTCTGGGAAGCGCGCCAACTGCGGGAAGGAGCCGCGAAATACAAGGTCGCCTCTCAGATGGGCAACCAGGGCTATTCCAACGAAGGCACGCGGCAGTGCGCCGAGATCGTCTGGAACGGCGATATCGGCAACGTCAGCGAAGTGCACGCCTGGACGGACCGGCCCATCTGGCCGCAGGGCCTCACCGAGATTCCGAAACCGGATCCGGTTCCGTCCACCCTGGACTGGGACCTGTGGCTGGGCATCGCCGAAACGCGCCCGTTCACGGCGGATGGCAAGACCGAGCCCGACAGCCACGGCGGCTTCTTCTACGAGCCGCACAATTGGCGCGGGTTCTACGATTTCGGCTGCGGCGCATTGGGCGATATGGCCTGTCACATCCTGGGCGCGCCGAACATGGCGCTGCATCTTTCGAATCGGAAGCTGGTCAGCGTGGAGTGCATTAAGAAGGAGGGCGTGAGTCCCTTCATGTTCCCGAAGGGATCGGTGATCCGGTACGACTTTGCCGCCTACGGCAACATGCCGGCCCTCAAAGTGTTCTGGTACGACGGCGTGAAGGAGGCCCCCAAGATCGCCGGCGTTCCGGACGGCGAGTGGCTCGGCGATCCGCCCAGCCTGCCGCGTCCGGGAGGAAGGGGCGGCCCCGGCGCCGGTGGAAATGGAGCGGCGCGCCCGGCGGCCGACGCCTTCCAGTCTCCCGGCCGCGTTTTCAACTGGGAGGAGTTCGAAGCCCTGAAAGCGGCCACGGCGCCGCTACGCTTCCCGACGCCCGATGGCAGCCTCTTCATCGGCGACAAGGGCATGCTCACCACCGGCACCTACGGCGACGTGACGCGCCTCATCCCGGTCGAGAAGATGAAGGACTACCGCATGCCGCCCCCGCTCCTGACGCGTTCCCCAGGCCATATGCGCGATTTCATCCGCGCCTGCAAGGGCGGCGACCCCGCATGTTCGAACTTCGACGTGGCCGCGCCCTTCGTCGAATGGATGCTGTTGGGCGTCATCGCGCTCCGCCACGAGGGCAAGCTCCAGTACGAACCGGAGAAGATGCGGTTTACCAGTAACAGGGACGCCGATCGGCTCCTCCAGCCCACTTTCCGCAA
>JBKQPR010000345.1:0-5445 GCA_052144935.1 Bryobacteraceae bacterium | reverse complement strand
ACGCGTCCACGCAGACCGATGATGACTTGAACTTTCTTCCTCTTCTCGGTGTTCCTAATCCTGTTCCTAACAGTGGTCGATCCATCCGAGCGTTACTGGCCCACTCTTGCCAAGCGCCGACGAGCGGACTGGTGTAGCATCATCGGCATCCCGCTCGCGCTCGTCGGCTTGGCGGTGACCTACTGCCAAGTCCGCAGGGTTCATCGCGAGGCCGCAAATGCCAGGGAGCGAAGAGCATGGGGGGACATGGTCAAGTTCGTAAATGTCCGAGACGCGGTTGGCGTGACCACCGCCTACTTTAAGGACATGCCTTTTCTGCCGAGGGTTGGCGAACGTGTAACCTTACCGGAAACACTGGACGGCCTGAAATTTGGGTACTACCAGGTTGTGCGTATCCATTTCATCGCCACCGCCTTGGATACAAGTGAGGGGGACTCGGAGCTCATGAATGTTCGGATCGAAGTCGAGCCGGTTCCTCGTCCCCAATCCCGTCGCGGCTAGCCGGGCGATAAGGGATCTCAAATTCTCCGATAGGTCCCGGCATCGTCAACGAACTCGACAACGGCTTCTTCTCGTAGGTTTTGCATCGTCTGTCGCAGTTTATCCTGAATGTGGGAGTTTTGTGGATAGAGGGTTCTGAAGTGCGGCTCAAATCTGTAAATATCGGCCAGCGTAAAAACGTGGCCGGCTTCCCACTCCTGCATCACAAGGCGCCTTAACTCTGAATTCCACGTTTGGTTGTCTGGTGCCATATGCTTACCTTTTCGCCTTGGCTGGGGGCTTCGCCTTCTCCCGCTTCCGGGGTATTTCTGACATCGGCATTGGCGGCGTGTTGAGCAGGGCGCGTATCACGGCCTTGAACTGATCCTCGGGGACTTTGGGGATTTCAGCCACGGCCCTATTGTACGCCATCCCTCAAGGCGCTGAGGGGCCCTCACCGTATTCGTGCGAAACGGGATTGCACAGAGTCAAGGTTGTATCTGAATCCTTGCCATCCCTCCCGGCGCGCTGGAGGGGGCAGCGGTGGCCTTACCTGAAACATGGCTTGCTCCTGTAGATCGGCCGACAAGTAGAAGATCGAGTGCCTCCTATCTGGCGCAACCATGACCAAAAAGAGCGGAAAATAGATTCCCGCGTCCATTCGCTCTTTTTGTGGCCGCCAGCCGGCGCTGACGATAGACTTCGGGACTTCATCGATTTTTGAAGTGCTGTGTGTTTTAACCTGCGCCAGATACCCGCAGAAATCGCAGATGACATCAGCACATCTGGAGTTTCCGGGAAGGCGCTTAAGGGTCCTCGTAGAACGCTTGCAGCGGGGACAATGGCACTCCTTGATGACTTGCAACTCACCGAAAGCACCGGCGGTCTGTCGCGCAGTAGGCACGCGCTTGCGATTAACCATACCAGCGAAGTGTACCACTTCGTTCCACGTTGTCCGATCCGTCGGGTAGTATCAGACCGAACTGCCATTTCCGTTGGAGATGCTTGGTGAGGGCATTGAGGAATTGTTGTTGTTTCCTCCTCCCAGAGAACCGGCGTATTGCTGTGGCGCAGGCTCCCACGGGTTGGATTGCTCATACGGAATATGGGGTTGATCGGGCAGCACGGCTTCCTTGATCTTTGCGTTGAGCACAATCGACGCCAAGACGCTGACGCCGGTAATGAAGGCGGTGCACGCCTTATTCACTGAGACGGCCCCTCCTGAGAGCAATTATACCCAATACCCAAGGGGTGATTGAGCCGGGCGCCCGCTGGTAGTGTCCGCAACTTTAGGACACTACCCGCCCGCTTGATAGCCATGCGCTCCAGGTTGCGGCGGTGGTATGATTTGAGCGGAGGGCGGGGGATCGGGCCCCATGCCCGGCAGAGCATTGCCGTTTATAAGACGGCTCCTAGCGCCAGCTAGACGCCCTCTACAATGAAAATTTAGGGCGTCACATCCTCGGCGATTACCTTGGCCTCCCCAAAATCATCCGGCGGCTCTTCTGCCTAAAGGGGGAGGGTAGCCACCTCTTGGTGCGGCATGTCGGTTAATCCGAATTTGTTGGGACCCGCTTTTGTGAAAACCTGCCCCTTGTAGCTCTAGCCGAGGGCCACCAGGTCTCCGAGCAATTCCTGGAGCAGCGGCGTGTGCGGGTAGGGGTGGCCGCGATACTGGCGGAATCCCTCGCCGTGCGAGAACCCCGCGCGCCGGCCGCGCTCCCGCGTCCAACGTTCCATGGTGTCCAGATAATCGTCCGTGCCGTGATGCTGCCGGAGCCACTCCCGCTGGCTGGAGTGTTCGGAGAGCATCTCCCGCTTGATCGCGAACGTGTTCGCCACGTCGACGACGAAGTCCGGCGCGACCGGATGGCCCTCGCGGTCTTCGCCGCCGACCGGGTCCATCCAATAGAGATGTGGGATGGCGCCCAGCGGGGACGCCGCGTCCGCCGCGCCGGTATGGTAGTTCGGCGCCGGAGCGGCGAAGCAGGCGTCGCGGACCAGCGCGCTGGCGGCCTCGTGGTCGCCCAGATAATCCACCGGAGAAGAGGTTAGCACCAGTTGCGGGCGGGTCTTGCGCAACACCTCCACCACCAGGCGGCGCGACGGGCCGTCGCTGAAGATCGCCAGGTCGTGCATCTCCAGGCAGACGTATGTGGCGCCAATCCGCGCCGCCGAACGGGCCGCTTCCCCCCTGCGGACGGCGGCGATCTCTTCCGGCCCCAGTTCACGCGATCCGCAATCTCCCGCCGTGAAGGTGGCGATGGTGATCGCGTGTCCCAGGCCGGCCAACAGCGCCATCGTTCCGCCCGCCAGAATCTCCACATCGTCAGGATGCGCGTGGATCGCCAGAACTCTCGTTGTGCCCATTGTCTGTCCCATGTTACTGCTGCCGGTCCCGGTGAATTCGCTCGGTGTACGGGCTCTGGCGTCCGCCGAATACCAACCGTGCTTCGTGACGGCCAGCCGGATCCGCGCGATTCCCTGCGCCGTCTTGGCCCCGTGCCGAGTCCGGCGTGGGTCTGTCAACTTCCGTTTGCCAGTAGCGGAACACTGGCACGGCGATCCGCGCCCGTTCCTGGCGCCGCATTGCGGCGCAGTCAAAAAGATCGCCCGGCCGGTGGCCGTTCTCGATCCATCCCCGCCGCGGCTCTTGGGGTGCTCCCTCAGGTTTCGTCATCTCGCCCTCTCCGGTCGCGAAGACAGCCAGGTCGCGATCTCCCGCGCCGGACGCGACACGCTTCTGGGGACGATCTAACGCCGCTGGCCGCCGAACACGGCGAACCGATTTTCCGGCTGCCCCGGCACATCCGTGTGTACCGCGAACACACTGCCGCCCAGGCGGTCCGAGGCGGGCGCGTCGAGCCCGGCGCTGGTGACGTAGAGCGTCCGCAGATCCGGGCCGCCGAATGTGCAGCTCGTGAGATTCAGCGCGGGCATCTCGATGACGCGGTCGATGGCGCCGTCCGGCGCCACGCGCACGATGCAGGATCCGCCATACCGGCAGTTCCAAAGATAGCCTTCGCTATCGACGGTGGATCCGTCCGGCCAGCCGCGCGAAAAGCCGGCGAAAAACGGCCGCTCGCCGCCGATCGCGCCGTTGGCTGCGTCGTAATCGTAGGCGCAGATTGCGTTTTCGAGCGTGTCGGCGAAGTAGAACCGCGTGCCGTCCGGGCTCCAGGCCAGCGTGTTGGAGATACCGATGCCGCGCTTGCACTCGGTGACGGAGCCATCCGGGTCGATGCGGTAAAGCGCGCCATCCTTGCCGCCGCAAACGCCCGAAGAGCCGTCGGGGTTGACGTTATTGCGCATCGAGCCAAGCCAGAACGAGCCGCGGGGATCGGGGCGGGCGTCGTTGGAGCGCACCGCCGGCCACCCCGGGAGCCGGAAGCTGTGGTCGCGCCGCTCGCCGGTCTCCGGCGTCCACAGGATCAGCCGCGAGCCGAGGGCCACGGCCAGCGTGTCGTCGCGGTCCGTGAGGGCCATCGCCGTCACGGGCTCATCGAAGAACCACGAGTTCACCGACTTCCGGCAGGGGTCGAAGCGGTGAATCAGGAAGCGGTTGATGTCGGTCCAGTAGAGCGCCTGTGCGGCGGCGTGCCAAACCGGGCCTTCGCCGCAACGGTCGCCCGCGGGCGCTACGCAAACGGGTTCGCTTACGATCTTCATGCGATCCTCACCGCACGCCGATGCCGGCCAGCAGGCCGCCGTCGATCAGGTAGTCGCCGCCGGTGCAGAAGCTGGCCTTATCCGAGGCCAGAAACGCCGTCATTTCCGCCACCTCCTCGGGCGTTCCGACGCGCCCCAGCGGGTGCGCCGCGCCGAAGCGTTCGAAAACCTCTTCGACGGGCTCGTTCGGCGAGAACGTGCGCGCGGCGAGCTCCAGGATCGGAGTCGCCACCGAACCGGGGCTTATGGAGTTCACGCGGATGCCGTCCGGCGCGAAATCGAGAGCCATGGCGCGGGTCAAGCTGTGAATCGCGCCTTTCGAGGCGACGTACGCCGCCACTCGCCGCTGGCAGGCGCGACCCTGCACGGAGGCGAGGTTGACGATGGCCCCGCCACCGCGCTTTCTCATTTCCGGCACGCCGAAGTGCGCGAAAAGATAAATACCGCCAACGTTGACCTGCATGCACCGGTTCCAGGTTTCCGCGCCGGTTTCCACGGCGTCGCCGTATGGATGGACCGCCGCGGCGTTCACAATGATATCGAGGCCGCCGAACAGCGCCACCGCGGCCTCCACCGCCGCGCGCACCTGTTCGGGCTCGGCAACATCCGTCTGGAGGACCTGCAATGTCAGCCGCTCGGCGCAGGCCTCCACAATAAGCTTATCGTTCGCCGCGGCATCGATTCCGCAGGCCAGCACGCTTGCGCCGTCGTGTGCGAACCGCTTCGCGACGGCCCTGCCGATACCCGTTGTGCCGGTCACGATGGCAACTTTCCCGGTAAACTCCATGTTCCGCTCTCCGACTTCGATCAGGAATATCTGGAAGTCTTATTCTAGCCAGATTCCCGTTTTGAAAGATCCTGTGGCGGTATTCTCCACCAGTTTGCCGCCAGGGTTCATTTCGGCGAGGCCCAAAACGTCGTGGCCCACCGCCTGGCGGTGCTCGATGGGGCGAAAAACCAAACAACCCGCTCCCATACGGGCACCCGCGGCACCCCTGCACCCGCACAGAATCGTGACATCGGATGCAAGTTGTGGGAAAATCAGGGTAGTCCGATGCGGTGAGGTGCGAGAGCGGTTGAATCGGGCGGTCTCGAAAACCGTTGAACCTTTGCGGGTTCCGTGGGTTCGAATCCCACCCTCACCGCCAGTTATCAAAATCCGGCCCGCTGGGGCCGAACTCCTTGCAGTTTCTATCACTTCCGGAGTTCGAAAGTCTTAATTCTTGGAATGGCTCCCGGAGCAACATCCGCAACTCGCCCCCCTTCCAAGACGCCTCCTTCAGCACGAGGTGCAGC
>JBKQPR010000344.1:0-88691 GCA_052144935.1 Bryobacteraceae bacterium | reverse complement strand
TTCCCGTTGCGACCATCCAAAATGAAGGCTACCCGCGTTGTTGACACCGGTGCGAAGGCCGCGTGACGACTGGGTGACCGGTTTGTGGCGGATTGACCGAGCCTTTAGCGGCAGACTTATTGAGAGTGCTTGTAACACTCATGGCTGCCCATCGAATTCGGCGCCGGCCAAACCCTCATCCCGCGCCCCGCGCAGGGCTTTCTGCATAGTGTCGCCTACGGCATCGCCATCCTGCTGGGTCTCGCGCTCTTCCTCGGCTTCCGCGGCTTTCCGGGACTCAAGTACAATCTCCCCCGCACTCTCCGCGATCTCTGGCTGCCCTTGGCAGGGTTCGCTCTGCTGGCGCCCGTGCTCATCGCACTGGGGATTCCGATCGGCTTTCTCCCTCTGCCGCATCTGCCGGCCGCAACCGGTGGGCGCATGGCGGCGGCTCTGGGGATCATCTTCGCTGCTACCGCCTTGCCGGAGGAGATCCTGTTCCGCGTGCTCATCCAGAACCTGCTCATGCTGCGATTCGGCGCCGGCGCGCGCACGCTCCTCGCCGCCAGCGTTATTTTCGGATGCGCCCACCTCGACAACGGGCCGCAACCCCTCCCGAACTGGCGCTATGCGATTCTCGCGACGATTGCCGGGTGGGCCTATGGAAAGGTGTTTGAGAAGTCCAATACAGTGCTCTCTTCAGCCGCTCTCCACACCTTGGTAGACTGGACAAAGCATTTCATTTTCTAAAGGCCGCAATGTCCGCCTCCGCGCCGCGCCGCATGACCATCCTGGAGCCGCTTTCCGTGTTCGCCATGATCATGGCTTACATTTGGGAGCTGCGCTACAGCCACCACGGCGTCTGGCTGCTGATTCTGGGGCTGATGGTGCTGTCGCACTGGGCCCGCCGGGAGCCTGCCGCGGCGCTGGGCTTCCGCTCCGGCAATCTGCGCGAATGCCTCGTGGAGTTCGCCCCGGCCTTGGGCCTGCTTGCTCTCGCCATGCTGGGCGTCGGCATTTTGCTGCAAACCACCCGTTCGATCGAGTTCCCGCAGGGGGTCGCGGCGCTGGGCGCCTATCTGCCCTGGGGCGTTTTCCAGCAATACCTGCTGAACGGTTATTTTCTGAACCGCTTCGATCGCGCCCTTTCGCCGAGCGCCGCTCCGCTGGCAGCGGCCGTCTTGTTTTCGGGCGCGCACCTGCCCAACTGGTTCCTGATGGGCGTGACGCTGCCCATGGGCTATTGCGCCGCGCGCCTCTACCGGCGGCACAGGAACCTCTATTTCCTCGGGATTGCGCACGGTATCATCGGCTTCCTGCTGTTTCTGGTAGTGCCCGACTCCATCAGCCACCATCTGACCGTAGGTCCCGGCTGGTTCGCCCACTGAGGATTACGCACCCACAAGGATCTCCCGATCTCCCATGCCGGACATTCAGCACGCCATCCGGATTGCAGCCAAACCCGAGACCATCTACCCTTTGGTCGCGACGGCAAAAGGATTCGGCCAATGGTGGGCGGCGGACATCACCGAGTCCGGGTCCGGGTCGGGCTCCGCCGGCTCCCGAGGCGCCGTGGAATTGGGCTTCTTCAACCGTGCCACGGTTTACCGGCTGAGGCTCGAAACCGATCAAGCGCCCGTCCACGCAGAATGGGTGTGCGAGACCGGCGACGAGTGGAACGGCACGCACATCCGGTTCCGGATGGAGCGCCGCGCATCCGGAACCCTGCTGCGCTTCACCCATGGCGGCTGGCGATCGGAGAGCGGCTACTTCCTCTCCTGCAATGCCACCTGGGGCGAGCTGATGTTCCGGCTGAAGTCGGCCGCCGAAGGAAAACCCCGCGGCCGCTGTTTCTGGCCGCCGATCTGGCCTACTAGCGGCGGCCCCGTTCGCCAACTTCGATCACAAACAATCCCTTCGTTTCCTTAGGTTTGGCAACTTTCCCAGCTAGCCTCGGCGCTTCCCCGTGCTATAGCTTAAACCAGGGAAGCCCCTCCATTGCCGCATGAAATGAAGCGCACACCCCGCACCAACGCCGCTCCGGCAACAATACCGAACGAACCCGATCCGCTTGCCGGCGCCGCCCCGGCCCCCCGGGCGTCCGGCCTGCGCCGGTGGCCCAACCGCGCCCAATCTCACGGCGGCACCAGCCACCCCAACGCCGCTCCGCCGGAAAACACCAGACGAACCCATTTTCACCCCGGGGTTGTTTCACGTGAACTTCGTTCCGCCCTCTGGCGCCGTTCACACCGGCACCCCAGCCGCCGCCGCTTGCCGGCCTTTCCCCAGTCCCACGGCGGCCCACCCGCCACCAACGCCGCTCCGCCGGAAAACACCAGACGAACCCATTTTCACCTCGGGGTCGTTTCAAGTGAAACACTTTCGTTCCGCCCCTGGCGCCCAGCCGCCGCCGCTTGCCGGGCCGTTCCCCAGTCCCACCGGCGGCCCACCCGCCACCAACGCCGCTCCGCCGGAAAACACCAGACGAACCCATTTTCACCCCGGGGTTGTTTCACGTGAAACACTTTCGTTCCGCCCCGGCGCTGCCCCCGGCTCCGGCGTCCGGCCTGCGCCGGTGGCCCAACCCGTTCCTCAGTCCCATTGCGGCCTACCCCGCCCCAACGCCGCTCCGCCGGAAAACACCAGACGAACCCAATTCTCCCTCACGGTTGTTTCACGTGAAACACTTTCGTTCCGCCCCCGGAGCCGCCTCACCCCTGGCGCCCAGCCTGCGCCGGTGGCCCAACCCGTTCCTCAGTCCCATTGCGGCCTACCTCGCCCCAACGCCGCTCCGCCGCGAAAGCACCAAACGAACCCAATTCTCCCTCACGGTTGTTTCACGTGAAACACTTTCGTTCCGCCCCCGGAGCCGCCTCACCCCTGGCGCCCAGCCTCCGCCGGTGGCCCAACCGCCCTCAATCCCACGGCGGCACAAGCCATCCCATAAGCGAACACCTTCCGGAGCTTGCTACCGGTTTTACCCTCCGCGCCGTCAAAGGTTTACGCTGGAAGAGGATTGGCAGGGGCCGTGCCCTCTTATCCTGGAAATCCCATGGACATACAGCGCAAAGGTGCGAAAAAGAAGAAGATCATCCGCATGACGGTGATCTCGGTGGTGCTGGCCGGCGTTGTAGTGGCGGGCTACGCCGGGCTTTCCAAACTCAAGCCCGCGGCGCCCGGCGTGGAGTTCTCCACGCTGTGGCCCGACACCGTCAAGCGCGGGCCCATCACACTGGAGGTGCGCGGCCTGGGCACCCTGGTGCCGGAAGATACCATGCTGATCACCGCCACCACGGACGGGCGCGTGGATCGCATTCTGATCCGCCCGGGCACGCCGGTGAGGGCCGATTCCGTGGTCATGGTCATGAGCAGTCCCGAGCTGGATACCCAGTTGATGACTGCCGAATACAGCCTGAAGGCGGCCGAGGCGGATTACGACAACCTCAAGGTCACGCTGGAAAAGTCGCTTCTGGATATGCAGTCCACACAGGCCCAGGTGGAGTCGGATTATGCCACCGCCAAGCTGCAGGCCGATCGCGATGCCGCGCTGGCCAAGGAGAATCTGCTGCCCAACGTGGACGCCCAGATTTCGGAAGTCAAGGCCAAGGAACTGGCCAGCCGCCTGGAGATCGAGAAGAAGCGCCTGGCCACCTACGCCGCCGGCGAAGGGGCCCAGCTCGGCTCGCAAAAGGTGAAGGTGGATCAGTTCCGCGCGGAGTTCGAGCTGAAGAAGAGCCAGGTGGATCTGCTCAAGGTGAAGGCCGGTTTCGATGGCATGCTGCAGGCTCTTCCGCCACCCCTGAACCCGGTGGAAGAAGGGCAGAAGGTAACTGCGGGCACACCCTTGGGCAAAGTGGCGCAGCCTTCCCATCTGAAGGCCGAGCTGAAAATCGCCGAAACACAAGTTAAGGACATCGCCATCGGACAGCCCGCCACCATCGACACGCGCCTGGCCGGCGGTGGTTGGGATGGCACCATCCAGGGTCGCGTGTCGCGCATCGATCCGTCGATTCTGAACGGCACGGTGACCGTGGATGTGGCCCTCAACGGCAAGATTCCGCCGGTATTGCGGCCCGATTTGAGCGTCGATGGAACCATCCAGGAAGCCAAGCTGGACGACGTGATCTACGTCGGCCGCCCGGTCTTCGGACAGCAGGACAGCACTGTGCGGCTTTTCAGGGTGGACCCCGACGGCAAGTACGCCAACGCGGTCAAGGTCACCTTCGGCCGCAGTTCCGTTAGCACAATTGAAATCAAGGACGGTTTGAAGGTGGGCGACAAGGTGATTTTGTCGGACATGTCCGCTTATGACAGTTACGATCGCATCAAATTGAACTAAACGGATGGAACAAAGATTTCGCCATTCTCGTAAAGAGGAACAATGATCATGGATGAGAACAGCTCACAAGCGCTGATTCGGCTGGACAATGTCAGCAAGGTGTTCGTGACCGACGAAGTGGAGACGCACGCTCTCTCGGGAGTCCATTTCGAGGTCAAGAAAGGAGAGTACCTGTCGATCGCGGGGCCCTCGGGCTGCGGGAAATCGACGCTGCTCGCCATCCTGGGGCTGCTGGACACCCCCAGCGACGGCACCTATTATCTCAACGGCAAACCGGTGACCGGGTTGAAACTCTCCGAGCGGGCCCGCATCCGCAACCGGGAGATCGGATTTATTTTCCAGGCATTCAACTTAATCGGCGATCTCACGGTCTACGAAAACGTGGAGCTGCCGCTGACGTACCGGGGGATGCCCTCGGCCGAGCGCAAGCGGCGCGTGCAGGAGGCCCTGGAGCGCGTGGGGATGTCGCATCGCATGAAGCATTACCCCTCCCAGCTTTCCGGCGGTCAGCAACAGCGCGTGGCCGTGGCGCGCGCGCTGAGCGGCGATCCGCTGATCCTGCTGGCGGACGAGCCGACTGGAAACCTCGATTCGGCCAACGGCGAGGCGGTCATGAGCCTGTTGCGCGAGTTGCATGCAGTGGGGTCGACCATCTGTATGGTGACGCACGACCCGCGCTACGCGGAGTTTGCCGACCGCACCATCCGGCTGTTCGACGGGCGGATCGTGGAAGAGAATATCGAGTCGGCCAAACATTAGGCAACCGAGCCGCGACCGAGAGGAAGCGGTTGGACGATTGCCGGCTTGCGGTAGGGCCGGCAACCTGCCTGGCCCCCCGACGGCCTGCCGCGCTCTGAGGGATTGACCAAACTCCTGGGCATTCATGGAGGAGGGGATGCCGTGTCAAAATTACAACGAAGGTCCATTTTTGTATTGCTGGCGGTTCTGGCCGCCGGCCCCGGTCTTTATGCCAGAGTCATCGGGCCGCCGCAGGTCGAGTTCCGGCAGATCTACGGCCTGAACCCCAACGGCCGGGTGCTGATTCATAACCTTTACGGCGACGTGCGGATTACGGCGTGGGACCGCGACGAAGTCCTGGTCGAGGCGATCAAGAAATCGCGCGACCAGCGCCGCCTGGACGACGCGCGAATCGTGGTGGATTCGTCCGCCGAGATGCTTTCCATCCGCACGCTGTACCTGGGCGCGGATGCGGAGCACCCGGCCAGCGTGGAATACCACATCACGGTGCCGCGAGCCGCCAATCTCGAGAACGTCAAGCTGATCAACGGCGCGCTGTCGATCAGCGGTGTGGCCGGGCCGGTCAAAGCGTCTTCGGTCAACGGCAGCATCAAGGCCGAGTGTATTGGCGGGCAGGCCGATCTCTCCACGGTGAACGGGCCGCTGGAGGTGGATTTCAACCGCATCGCGTCCACCCACCCGATCGCGCTGAGTTCGGTGAACGGGCCGATCCGCCTGTCGATCCCCTCGGATGCGGATGCGGTTCTGGAAGCCCGCAACCTGAGCGGCGGCATCGAAACCGAATTCGGCCACGCCTGGCGGGAATCGAGCGGCCAGCGCTTGCGGACTACCGTGAACCACGGCGGCGCGCAGATCCAGCTTCATAACGTCAATGGAGGGATCTCGATCCACGCCTGGCTCCGGCGGACGTGAGCGGGCCAGGACCGCTCCCTGACGGTCGCGGCTCTGTAAGGCTTGCTCGCGCTCGGCTCAGTATCGGAGCCGCGACCGAAGGGAGCGGTCGGCACATCCCAAGGTCCCGCGCCATTTGTTAACCTCGTCCCATGCACTGGCTTGCTCGGGACGTGCACGCGCCTGGCGGCATATGGGATCGCCGCGGGGCTCGCGGTGGCGTATGGCCTGACGCGCATGATGGCCAACATGTTGTACGAGGTGCATCCGTTCGACGCCTACACCTTCGCGGCCATCGCCATCCTGCGGGGATTGGTGGCGCTGGTGGCGAGTTACTTGCCGTCGCGGCGGGCCATGGCGTTGGAAGCCGTGACGGCCTTGCGGCACGAATAGGACCAAGTCATGATCACACTGCGCAATCTCGAGAAGTTTTATGAAGGCGGATATGGGCGCACTTACGTGCTGCGCCGGATCACCGGGGAAATCAAGGAAGGCGAGTTTGTCACCATTATGGGTCCCTCGGGGGCCGGCAAATCGACGCTGCTGAGCATCCTGGGGATGCTGGACGGCGCGTGGACCGGGGAGTTCGAATTCTTCGGCCATCAGGTACACCGGATGAAACCCAAAGACCGCGTGGAGCTGAATAAGAAATATATCGGGTTTGTGTTTCAGAGTTACCATCTGATCGATAACTTGACGGTATATGAGAATCTGGACATACCGCTGTCTTACCGCAACGTGAAGAGTTCGGAGCGCGCGGCGATGGTGTGCGACACGCTGGACCGGTTCCACATTGTCGGCAAGCGCGACCTTTACCCCAGCCAGCTTTCGGGCGGACAGCAGCAACTAGTGGCGGTGGCGCGGGCGGTGATCGCGCATCCCAAGCTGATTCTGGCCGACGAACCCACCGGAAATCTGCACTCCACTCAGGGCAAGGAGATCATGGAGCTTTTCAAGAGGCTCAACGACGAAGGGACGACCATCGTGCAGGTGACGCACTCGGAGGCCAACGCGGCCTATGGCCACCGGGTGATCCAACTGGCCGACGGGTGGATCTTAAGCAAGTGAAGGGGAAGACCGCTGCCTTAGCATGGGCGTTAAAACAAGGCCGTTCGCGAAGATGACCCGGGTGTTGGGCGATCCGGTTTCGCGGGCCGCTTTTGGGCGCAACCTCCCTTGCGGCGCGGGTAGCTCAGCGCTGGACGACCTGGTGGCACAGCCGGTTCCACACTTCGGCGTGAGGCAGGTCTGTTCTGTCGCCGCTCCTCCGAAATTGCTCGGCACGCCTTGACTGAGATCCTCCTAATCGCGGATTACCCCAGCCTGCACGGCTGAGTTTGTGTGCAGTAGCATGTCTCTCAAAAGTAGCGACACCAATATGTCCCTTCAGGACCGTGGCGAGTTGGCGGCGTCAAGTCACTTTGCGTTCAGGGGCCTGGCCTGCGTTTCATACAATGCCGCTCGGTCAGGCTTTCCCCATGCCTTATAAAGAGCCACGAGACTGCCGGCGGTCTGGCGCGTCTCTTCCCGCCCGTCTCCTCGCTGGGCGCGGAGGAGTTCGTATCCCCTCAGAAGTAGCGGTTCAGCCTCGGTGAAACTACGCTGCACCGCGAGACAGCGGCCCAGGAGCGCCTCTGTGTAACCGATACGCCAATGGGTTGGCGGCAACAGGCGTTGGCGGATCTCCAGGGCGTCGCGCATCATGCGCGTGCCCTCTTCCTGTGTGCCCGACTCGCAAAGCAGCCGGCCCAGCGCCGCTTCCGAGCCCGCCACTGAGCTCGCAGCAGCATTCGGTGCAGCCTGCGTCAAGTGGAGTGCCGTGCGATACTGCCTCTCAGCCTCGCCCTTCTGGCCTCGAAAAAATGACACATCCCCGAGCCCCTGCCAGGCCCATGCGGCGTCCACCGGCTTGGCACTGGGGGCCTTCTGAAAGATCGCCAGGGATTCCCGGTAGGCCTCGGCCGCTTTATCGTACTGTCCGTCATCCACCAGCGCACCCCCGAGGTCGCTGAGAGACCACGCCACGTGCACATGTGGCTGAGGCAGGGTTTTCCGAAAGATATCGCCGCTTTCCTGAAGCGCCTCCTCCGCTTCAGCGAACCGTCCCAGCTCATCCAGAGTATTGCCGAGGTTGTACAGCGAGATGGCAACGTCGAAGTGATCGTTGCCGAAGATCTTGCGCCGCGTAGTAAGAAGTTCGCGCTGGAGCCTTTCTGCCTCGTCGTATTTGCCGGCCGCAAACAACGAATTACCAAGGTAGTTCATCGCGTCGAGCGTCCAGCTATGCACCGGGCCGACGGTGCGTTGGAACAACTCAAGCGCCTCCCGTTCATTTTCTATGGCGGCGTCCAGCTTGTCCTGTTTACCGTACACCCCTCCCAAAGTCAGCAGCGTCAATCCGGCCGCGGCCGGGTTCCCCGACCGCTTGAGGAGAGGAAGCGCCTGCTTGTACAGTGCTTCAGCTTCTCCCAAGTGTCCACGCTCATCCGCCACGGTGCCCAGATTGTGTAGACTCTTGCCCACATCCGGATGGTCGGGGCCCAGCACGCTGCGGCGGATCCCCAGCACCTCACGATACGCCGCCTCGGCTCGCCCGTAGTCGCCCTTGCGGGTATAAACTCTGCCAAGCTCGTTCAGCGTCGCGGCCAGGTCCAGGCGCTCAGTTCCCGAAAGGGTGCGGCTGATCGGCAGAGCTTGCTCGAGAACGCGTTCCGCGGCGTCGTAGAGACCCAGTTGGTAGTACACCCGGCCTATAGTGTGCAGCAGCTTGGCCCGGGTTACCGGCTCATCCTTAAGTTCTACCCCCAGACGCACGACGCCCTTGTCGAGCAGTTCGCGTGCAGTTAGCTTCTCGCCCTTGGCCATATCGGGATCCGATGCGTCGAACAAGCTCACCAGGAATGCCGACACACGCTCCGCCCGGTCCCGTTCTCGCGCGACGTGCCGGGACTGCACGAGCGTCGTCACGGCAAACGCGATCAGCACCAGGGCCGCCGTGGCGGCCATGCTCACGCCCACACGATGCCTCCGCACAAACTTCCGCGTGCGGTATAGAGAGCTAGGAGGGCAGGCGACCACCGGTTCATTTCTCAGATGGCGCTCGATGTCCGCGGCCATTTCAGAGGAAGAGGCATACCGCCGGGTGCGATCCTTTTCCATCGCCTTCAGAGTGATCCAATCGAGATCGCCACCCAGCTCCTTCGCCAGGGATGCCACATCGGTGTGTCTCCGGTGGGCGATCTCCTTCGCCCGTTGTCCCAGGCTGCTCAACCTCGTGGTTGGTTTAGGCGGATCCACCTCCCTGATGATCCGGCGTATCTCATCGAACCCGGCGCGCCGCAACTGTTGAGAATCAAACGGTAGCGCCCCTACCAATAGCTCGTATAACAGCACCCCCAGTGAATAGATGTCGGTCGTGGTGTCTACATCCAACCCGGTGAACTCCGCCTGCTCCGGACTCATGTATTCGGGAGTGCCGATCAGGTAGCCCCGCTGCGTAAACACGGTCTTTTCCGTCAATCGCTGGCTGGTAGCTTTGGCCACGCCGAAATCGATAATCTTGGGCACAGGCTTGCCGTCCTGCAAGGTCACCAACACATTGGACGGCTTGATATCCCGGTGGATAATGCCCCTCTGGTGCGCATGTTGTATGGCTCCGCATACCGTGACAAATAATTCCAGGCGCTCTCGAGTGTTCAATCGATGCTTGTCGCAGTAGTCCGCAATGGGCAGGCCGGGGACATATTCCATCACGAAATATGGCGCTCCACGATCGGTGGTCCCGGCGTCGTGGACATGCGCGATGTTGGGGTGGTTCATCATCGCCAGCGCTTGACGCTCCGACTCGAAACGGGCGATCACCGCCGCGGTGTCCATCCCGAGCTTGATCACCTTGAGCGCCAACTTCCGTCGAATGGGCTTTTCCTGCTCGACGAGATAGACAGCACCCATTCCGCCTTCACCGAGAAGCTCCAGAATCTTGTAGGGCCCGATCTGGCCGGGGAGTTCGGGAGAGGAGGGAGCGGCATAAGTCTGGGTAGTCTCGTCCGGAGCCGCCCCAGCGTCGACAGGCGAAGACGACCGGCACTCCTGACACAGGTCCCCCGGCGGGCGCCCGTCTGGAAGCCTGCTACCGCACCGGCGACACTGATGCCCGCTCACGGACTCCATTGACTGCGCTCCTGGAAAGCAACTGTCAACCAGGACCTCGATATCGGAGCCCCGGCGATCGTCTGATCATACACCCTCCATCCCGGCGGAAAACTCCACATTCAAAGCAAGTAGTGCACGAATCACCGACAGCCCGTTGTCGCGATGGGCAGCGCATCCCCTCGGCCTTCGGTGCGAGATTCGGCTTCTTGAGCCGGATTCCAGGTGCGTGACGTCGCGTGAAGATCGCTCCCTGACGGGGTGCCCTTCGGGTCCGGCTCAGACGTGCTCTCGGAGCCCACGGGGCCACCAGCCCATAGGGCACCCCGGGGAGCGGTTGTTACCAGAAAAGCCGGTTAGCTGGCCAGAAGGCACAGGCGGCGCGCGGCGCGGCGGGCCTTGAGGCGCTCGTTGGCCTTTTTCTGCTTTTCGGCCGAGACCACCGTCTGACAGGCATCGCAACGCTTGCGAATCCGGGAACGGGTGATGAACTCGGCGCCGCAACGGCGGCACTGCTTCGTCATAGTCTCCTCGAGCGGAAGAATTCCCGGCTTCTTAGGCAGCAGATGGGAATAATGAAAGTCGCAATGATTCACGTTTGGCGCCTCGTTTCTTCCAGTCCAACCGGTGTCCCGCTTCCAGGCCGCCCGGATCTCCGCTCGACAAAAGCGGCGTGGGTGTTTTGGCGCAACCGTTTCGCACTGCGCTCCATCACCCAGCATCCGGCGGGTATCCAATCCCCGAGGCCGGTGTCCGAGAGCTGTCGTAACTCTTTACGGAGAAAGGGCTTCGATGATCCTAGGGGGCGGGTCTCGACCCGATCAGATCGGCGAACTGTCATGGTTCTAAAGGGTCCACCTTGCACGCGGCCAACCGAACTCACGCCGCGCTAGGAGTTGCCGGCCGGTAAACCTCGACCGCGCCCAGCAACTCCCACCTCAAATGATTGATGTAAAAGACGAGAATCGGTTCCGGATACACCGCCCGGAACTTCTCGTAGACGCGTTCTTCCCAACCCTCCGTGAAGTGCGGCTGGGGATCGATATCTTTGGAGAAAAAGCCGTTCTCGTGAGCCACGCCCAGGAAATCCAGCACTGCGGAAATGAGGTCCAGATGCGAGACCAGGATGGCCTGTGCGAGGTCCTTGCCGAAATCCTCTTCCCCCGCGGCGATGCGGGCCCAGAAGCGGGGGATGGCCTTGCGGAGGATTTCGGTGTTCACTTTGTGCAGGTGCGCGCGCACCTTAAACCCCTCGTAGATCTGGTATGTTCGGAGCTTTCCGATGGAGATGCCGCGGATGAGTTGAGCAAACGTCTCCTGGCCGAGACCTACGTAAACCTCCGAAATGAGCATCAAGAGGTAGCGTATCACGGGCGGGCGGTCTGCGGAGGTGGGGGTCCGGATATCCGGGGGCGGAGGGGTCCGCGGAGAAGGGGGTCCGGATATCCTGGGGCCGAGCCTGCCCAGGAAGACGCAGCTCGGCGGCTCAGCCATTCAGAACGGTTGCAGGCCCTGGCCGAGCATGACGATCTCCGCGGGCACGTCCCGGTCGATGCCTTCGTAGCCGGGGAAGCCGCCGTGGCGGAAGACGAGGCGCAGGTAGTCGACGAAGAAGAGTTTGTGACGCTCGTTGAGCAACTCGCCATCGGCGCGCGCGTCGGGCAGCGCCATCTCATATGGCGCCCCGCCGCTGAAATCGGCCTTGTGATAGGCGTCGGGAGCGAGCGTGATGCGGCCATAATTCGCTTCGGAGAGTTCGTCGTACTCCAGGAGCATGGCGTCGAGAGGAAAGATCACCAGCGGGTCGGGGAGAAAATAGCCGCGGGAGTCCGGCGGCGAGATCGCCGGATGATATCCCATCAGGTCCACCGAGCCCACGATTTCGTAGAACGCGGCGAGCGAGAGCGGCACCGGGCCGGCCAGCTCGTCGAGTTGGCGGAGATGCTCCGGAGTCTGCGGGCCGGGCGGCACGTGGGCGCGGATCTCGTAGTCGGAGGGCTTACGCTCGCGCCGCTGCTGCGCGACGCTTTGCTTGAGGCGATGGTGCACCTTGGACTCGCCCTGGCCCAGCGTCTCGGCGAGGTCGAGCACCTGCTCCGCACGGCCGGCGAACTGATCCAACCACATGCCTTGGGTCTTGAAGCGATAGCCGATGGAGTGCAAGCGTCCGACCACCGTGCGCACGTTGGCGGCGACGCGGCGCATGGTCTCTTGCGCTACAAGTTGCGCGCCGGCGGCGTGGGGAGCTTCGCGGACGGCGGGGCCGAGGGCGATCAAGTCGGCCCAGACCTGCTGGTATTCGCCGGCGAGGTAGCGGTCCAGATAGGGAACGCCGCCGGGCCTTGCCTTGCGAGTCGGGGCCTTGCGGGCCGGGGCTCTGCGAGCCGGGACCTTGCGGGCCGTCGCTTTGCGGGCCGGCCGGGGCGCGGGCCGGGCGCTCCGGCTCCCGGCTCGCGGGGGGATGGGCACGAAGAAGGGTTCGGGAGGGCCCGGCTTCTCCACGGCCTCGCCTTCCCAGGCATGGACCCGCCAGCCATCGCGGTAGACGGCCGCGGGACCATCGGCCGAGTGGAGCAGCAGGCGATCGTTGAGATGGATTTCGGCGGGGCGGTCCGTGAGGATCACGGCGTGCTCGAAACCAAACCACGGTCCGGATGAGCAGGCGATTTCCCAGAGGGCGGCGAGCAGGGGAGGCACGGCGCCACCGGCGGCCTGGGCCTCATCGGCGGCCATGATGGAGACGGGATAGAGAGAGAGCGGGGAGTGATTGATGAGCACGCCAACAGGGCGCGCGCTCTCTTGCAGGCCGAGGACGCCCCGGGCGATTCCACGGAAGTGGCCCTCGGCGCGATGCAGGTCGTCGTCATCGCTGAAGGTGGAGCTTCGCCGGAGGGTCTGGACATCCGGGTAGAGGCTGAGGCGGGCCTCGAAGATGCGCTTCCCGTCAAGGGATTCCAGGCTGGAACCGGCGGCGGCCAGGACCCCCGGCCAATCCGGCGCGGCCATGGCGTGGCGCAGATGCTCGCGAATCCGCTCCATAGTGGCGCGCTGCGCGGCGGTGCGGTCGGGCAGGCGCAGGATCACGTCCCAGGGATGGCCGGTCCGCGCGATCAGTAGGGCGGCAGCCCAGGCAGCGTCGAGGGGCCCGTCGAACCACAGGAAATGGCGCGGCGCGGGCAGGCCCAGCGCGGCGTAGAGGCCGGCCACGGCGGCTTGGGCGCGCGGCCGGTCGGCGGGTTCGGTGGAGAAGAGCTGCGCAAGCCAGGCGGCCCGAATCTCCGCAGGGGAGGGCATCGCCGAACAGTATAACCGCATAGAGCGCGGAAGGCTTACAATGAATGGGTTTGGTCAAAATGGGAAACGTAATCATCGTGGGATCGCAATGGGGAGACGAAGGCAAGGGGAAGATCGTCGATCTGTTCTCCGCGAACTTCGATATGGTGGCGCGGTATCAAGGCGGGCACAACGCCGGCCACACGGTCTTCCTGGGCGACAAGAAATTCGTTTTGAAGCTGATTCCGAGCGGCATTCTGCGGCCCGGCAAGAAGGCCGTGATCGGCAATGGGCTGGTGCTCGATCCGGCGGCGCTGCTGGCGGAAATCGAGGCGCTGGAATCGGCGGGCGTCGAGGTGCGGGAGAATCTTTCCATCAGCGACCGCGCGCACGTGCTGTTTCCGGCGCACCGCATGATGGAAAAGATGTCGGAGGCGCGGCCGGGGCGCGTGTCCATCGGGACCACCTCGCGCGGTATCGGCCCCTGTTATGAAGACAAGACCGGGCGGCGCGGCATTCGTATCGCCGGCCTTCTGGACCGCGATTTCTTCCGCGCGCAGTACGACTCCGTGATGGAAGAGAAGGTCACCATTGCGAAGGCCCTGGGCATCTACGAAGAGCTGGACCTGGCGGGCATCCGCGACCAGTATGAGGCCTTTGCGGAGCGCATCCGCCCGATGGTGTGCGACACGGCGCTGCTGCTGGGCGAGGCCATGCGCGCGGGAAAGACGGTGCTGTTCGAGGGCGCGCAGGGCACCATGCTGGATATCGACCACGGCACCTATCCGTTTGTGACCTCTTCCAGCGCCAGCGCGGGAGGCGCTTGCACCGGCACGGGCGTGCCGCCGACGCGCATCCAGGGCGTGATTGGGGTATCCAAGGCGTATATCACGCGGGTGGGCGGCGGTCCGTTTCCCACCGAGGCGCTGGACGGCGCAGGCGAGCGCATCCGGCAGCGGGGCAAGGAGTATGGCGCGGTGACCGGGCGTCCGCGGCGCTGCGGATGGTTCGATGCGCCCTTGCTGCGCTACACCGCGGCCATCAACGGGTTCGACAGCCTCGTGGTGACCAAACTGGACGTGCTCGACGAATTCGAGCAGATCCCGGTGTGCGTGGGCTACCGGTTGGGCGGGCGGGAGATCGCCGGAATGCCTGCCACGGTGGAGCAGATCGCGCGCGTGGAACCGGTTTACGAGTGCCTGCCCGGCTGGAGCAGCTCCACGTTCGGGATGGCTTCCTACGACGAGCTGCCGGAGAAGGCCAAGGCGTACCTGGCATTCCTCGAGAGCCGCACGGGCGTGGAGGTGGGCTGCATCTCCACGGGTCCGGAACGTAGGCAGACGATCGTCCGGGCGGGGTCGCGGTTTGAGAAGCTGGTGACATAGTCAGCGGGGCTCCGTATTCACCGCGGAGACGCGGAGAGCGCTGAGAAAACGCGGAGAAAGGCAAGACGGAATGGGCTTTCTCCGCGCTTGCTCCGTTATCCCCGCGCCTCCGCGGTGAATACAGAGCCCCGCGGTGAATACAGAGCCCCGCTACAATAGAGGTGTGCGGTTGTCCATACTGATTGCCTCGCTGGCAGCGGGGCTGTGGGCCCAGGATCCTCACGAGGTTGTGCGCAAAGCCATCGAACTGGACCGCCGCAATTCCGAGCTGGAGCGAACCTACGCCTATCTGCAGCGCGAGGAGACGCGCGAACTGGACGCGGCGGACAAGGCCAAGAAAGTGACTATCCGGACGATGGATGTCAGGATGATGGAGGGATCTCCGTACCGCCGGCTGGTGGCGCGCAACGACCAGCCGATTTCCGTCCAGGAACAGAAGCAGGAAGAGGACAAGCTGCGCTTCAACATCGAAGAGCGGCGCAAGGAAACCCCGGAACAGCGGCAGCGGCGGATCGAGGAGTGGACCCGCAGAGAGGAGAAGCGGCGCGAACCGCTCAACGAAGTGCCGGATGCCTACAATTTCAAGCTGGCCGGCGAAGAGACCATCAACGGCGCCGCGTGCTACGTGATCGAAGCCACTCCCAAGCCGGGCTACAAACCGAAATCTTCGGCGTCGGCCGTGCTGACCGTTCTGACGGGCCGGATGTGGATCTCGACGAAAGACTACGGCTGGGTGAAGGCGGAGATGGAGGCTCGCGACACCTTTACGTTGGGGTTTTTTTTCCTGCGGCTGTCCAAGGGCAGCCGGATCTCGATCGAGCAGACGCCGGTCAGCGAAGGCTGGCTGCCGAAGTTCGTCGAGATCAAGTTTTCCGCGCGCCTGCTGCTGGTGAAAAGCCTGCGCGAGGATCTGCTGTTTCAGTTCAGCGATTACCAGAAATTGCAGACGGACGCGGCGGTGGCCGCCAGGCGCCAGGGAACCGCAAATCGATCCGAGGCGCGTGCCCATGCGAATCGCCGGAGCGGTAACCCCGCGATTGGTCCGTGGGGTGTTCCTGCCGGCCGGTTTCGCGGCGTTCCTTTTGGGCCTGCTGGGTTCCTCGGTGTTCTATTTTCGAAGGAAGCCCTTGGATGTCAAGGCGGCCATCGTCTCGGATCCGGAGTCTCCCGGCGACAATCCCCACGGTTACGGAGCGGGAGCGGCCGGCACCGCGGCCCGCGGCCTGCTGCCGGCGCCCGCGGCCTGCTGCCGGCGCCCGCGGCGGTACTGTTTTGCCAGCGGCTACATAGTGCCCTTTCGCCGATGGATACAGGGCGAGCGGCCGGTCTGAGCCAGAGGTAATTCAAACGAAGTGGTTTCGCTGTCGCTCCAGGCTCTTGGAATCGAGGGATGAAATTCCTGTGCAGTACCCACCGCACTGGCGACGTTGTTCCATTCGTTCCTGCGCCGGTTGTCGCCCAGGTCAGCCGGTCCCCACAACAAGTCCAACTCCGGCGCTTCTTGGCCGGGTGCGTGGTCGTTCCGCTTGGCGAGAGCGAAGCGCACGAGGCAGGGCGGCTGCTTGCTATGACGAGAACGGCGGACGTTGTCGACGCCGTTGTGGTGACGGTCGCTCTTCGCCAAAGAGCCACGATTCTCACAAGCGACCCGGACGACATAGAACGGCTGGGTAGGGCTTCTGGGCGCGAAGTCGCAGTCGTGACTGTCTGAGGCAAAGCGGCTGGCGCTCCGGGCGGATCGCCGGCCACTCGGAAACAGCTCGGATGCTGGTTTGCCGCCTAACCCGGGCGCTCCGGGGGGGCGGGCATCGCCGGCGTAACCAGCGGGCGCGCGGCGAACTGGAAGGCAGCCGCCGACATCCGGCTTGCCGGAACGAGAGCGCCATTCACCGGCATTCTTACGGCATTCGCCGAATCGCGCGGGAAGCGGCCAGGCCGTCGGCGTAGGCTGAAGTCGTGGTGCCTTGGGGGTGGTGGGCGGTTTCGGAATAGCACGGAAGCTCACGGTCGGGGTCCGGGCGCGCTCCGGAATTTAATTTGAATTCGCAATAATTTGGTTTACAATGTATTTTGCTTTTCGCCGAATGAGGTCTTCCGCATGAAACGAGCGATCCTTGTGTTGCTGATTGGGGCCATCGCCGTGGCGATCTGGTGGGCCGAGCGTCCGCGTCCGCAGACGCTCGTGCTGACCGGCACCGTGGATGGCAACGAAGTGGTGGTGGGCAGCAAGATCACGGGCCGCATCGTCAGCCTGGCGGTGGACGACGGGCAATGGGTCAAGGCCGGCGACTTGATTGCCGTGCTCGATCAGGACGAGCTGCGCGCCGACCAGGGCGCCGCCGGGCACGCTATCGCGCAAGCCCGCGCCAGCGCGCAGCAGTCGGCGGCCCAGACCGAGTTGCTGGAACACACGTTGCCCGCTAAAGTCCGCCAGGCGGAGGCGCAAGTGGCGCAATCCCAAGCCCAATTGCAGCAGGCGCAGGCGCAGGTGGCGCAATCCCAAGCCCAACTGCGGCAGGCGCAGGCGCAAGTGGAGCAAACCCAGGCGGCGGTGGCCAAGGCCCAGGACAACTTCAACCGCATCCGGCCGCTGGTGGAACGGGACATCAACCCGCCGCAAGACCTGGTCACGGCCCGAACCGATCTCGACTCCGCCAAGGCCAACGAACAGGCGGCGCAGGCCGGGGCCGAGGCGATCCGGCGCGCCGTGGCGGCAGCGGAAGCCGGGGTGGAGGCGATCGAGCGCTCCGTGGCGGCCGCGCAGGCCGCGCTGGCGGACGCCCAGCAGGAGGAACGGCAGGTCCCCGTGCAACAGCGGCAGGCCGAGGCGATGCGCGCGGCCGAGGCACAAGCCGTGTCCAATGCCGCCGCCGCCGAAGCGCGCTTCGGCCAGACGCGGATTTTCGCGCCGGCCAGCGGCATTGTGACGCTGCGCGCGGCGCGGCAAGGCGAGGTGGTGAACCCTGGCAATCCGATCGTCACGCTGTTCGACTTGAGCTCCACCTGGGTGAATGCCGATGTCGAGGAAACCTATGCCGACCTCATCGCCATGGGACAGACTCTGCGGGTGCGCCTGCCCTCGGGCACGGAGATGACCGGTCCGGTGATCTACAAGGCGGTGGAAGCCGATTTTGCCACGCAGCGCGACGTCAGCCGCATCAAGCGCGACATCAAGACGGTGGCCATACGGGTGCGCGTGTCCAATCCCGAGGGCAAGCTCGCGCTGGGCATGACCGCCTGGGTGATGCTGCCGGTGCCGGCCTTGCCGCCGCGTCCGCCGGTCTCGAGCGCGAAGGACTAGCCGCGATGGAAGCGTCAAGCCAATCCCCAAACGGCGTCGCGATCGACGTCAAAGGCATCAGCAAGCGCTTTGGCACGCTGCTGGCGGTGGATAACGTCAGCTTCACGGTGGCGGGCGGCGAGATCTTCGGCCTGCTGGGACCGAACGGCGCGGGCAAGAGCACGCTCATCCGTATGTTGACGACGCTGGTGCCGCCCACCAGCGGCACGGCGGTGGTGGCCGGGCACGATATCATTCACGACCCCAACGCGGTGCGCGCCAGCATCGGGGTGATTCCGCAAAACATGACCAGCGACCCGGAGCTGACCTGCGCCGAGAACATAGGCATTCACGCCCGGCTGTACGGCATCACGGGGGAGCGGCGCCGCCAGCGCACGGCGGAGTTGCTGGAAGCCGTCGGCCTCTCCGACCGCGCCAACGCGCTGGCCGCCACGCTGTCGGGAGGCATGCGGCGGCGGTTGGAGATCGCGCGCGGCCTGGTACACGACCCGCAAATCCTGTTTTTGGACGAACCCACCACCGGCCTCGACCCGGCCTCACGCATTTCGGTGTGGGACATGATCACGCACCTGCGCGCCAAGCAGGGCCGCACGCTCCTTCTCACCACGCATTACATGGACGAGGCCGACCGCCTCTGCGACCGGGTGGCGATCGTCGACCACGGCCACATGGTGGCGCTGGACACGCCGGTGGCGCTGAAAGCTTCGGTACCCGGCGCCAGCCGCATCGAGCTGCAGTTCGATCCCGATCTGCCCCACGGGGCGGCCGACCTGGAGACGTTGCCGGCGGTCAAGTCGGTGCGCGCGCTGGGATCGGCCACCTATCGCATATCCAGCGACCGCGGCCCGGCATCGGCCCAAGAGTTGATCGAGCTGGCGCGCGAGCACAAACTGGAGCTGAAAAGCCTGTCGGTGGAATCCACCAGTCTGGACGACGTATTCCTGCATTACACCGGCCACGGGCTGGCGGAGATGGAGGAAGCCGCCGTTCCGGCCGGCCAAGCGAAGAAAGGCGGTCCCCAATGATGCGAGCGATGGCCCTGGTGGAGCGCGATATGCGCAAGTTTCGCCGCAGCCCGGCGTTGCTCTTCGCTTCGCTGGTGCTGCCGCTGGTGCAGTTGGTGATCCTGGGCAACGCCTTCGGCGGGAATATCAAGAACGTCATCTTGGGCGTGGTCAACCTGGACAGGGGACCGGAATCGGTGGGTGTGCTGGAGCGCGTCCGCGCCGTGGGCGCCAATGCGCGCACCTTCCTGCCCACGGATTACGACGACCAGGGCGCCGCCATCGCCGACTTGCGCAAGGGCGCACTGAGCGGAGTTCTGATCATTCCCCAGCACTATTCCCGCGACCTGCTGGAACAGCACCAGCCGCACCTGGCGCTGATCACCGACAACACCGATCGCTCGGTGGCGGGCGCGATGGGCGACCAGATGTCCAGCCTGGTGGCGTCGATCAACGCTCCGCAAGTTCCGCCGCGCGAACCGCCGCAGGCCGCGCTCGACGTGGTGGAGGTGTATCCGTACATCGACTACATCAAGTACCTGCTGCCCGGGTCGATGGCGCTGGCCATTTTCGTCACCGCTATGATCGGCGGCGGCATGCTGTTCATCGACGACAAGTCGCGCGGCCTGCACGAAGGCTACATGGTGACCCCGATCACAAAATGGGAGCTGATTCTCGGCTTCAACCTATCCGGGGTGATCAAGGCGGTGCTGGCGGGAGAGACCGTGATGGTGCTGGGGGCGGTGGTGGCGGGGGTCCCCAACTTTTTCCAGCCGGCGCGCCTGCTGGAGCTGACCCTGATGGTGGTGCTCACTTCCATCGCGCTGATCGGCATGATGTTCTTCATCATGGCGCGGATCAGCGACCCGCTGGTGCCGCGCGCCATTTTCGGCGTGCTGAACACGCTGCTGTTCTTTCCCAGCGGCGCGGTCTATCCGATCGCCGGCTTCCCCAAGTGGCTGCGAGTGATGTCGGAGTGCGACCCGTTCACCTACGCGGTCCACGGCTTCCGCACGCTGCTGCTCAAGGACGTCGGGATCACCGCGATCGGCACCGATATCTTCGCGCTGATGTTGACCTCGGCGGTGGTGTTGGCGGGCGCCACGCTGCTGTTCCGGCGGACCTTGTAACCATGCCCAGGTCTCCGTCTATGAGATCCGGTGGGCCCGGAAGGCACCCGCGGAAACCGCTCGGCGGTCAGCCGACGGGCGCGGAAAGCGCTCAGGGATCGGTTCCCCGCAAAGGCGTAACTTCTCGCGGCCGGGCACCTGTCGCTGCCGCCACGACGGCCGCAGCGAAGGTGATCCCGAGGCTCGGTGGGCCCGGAGGGCACTCGGGGAAACCGCCTGGCGCGCACGCGACGGGCCCGGAAGGCGCTCCGGGAGTAATTCCCGGCAAGGGCGCAACCTCTCGCGGCCGGAGACCCGGCTCCGCCGGCAAGACGGGTGCAACCAAGGTACCGGCGGCATTGGAGCCGGCTGCGCCCGGATTGTGGTTCTGCAGTTGGAAGATCTGTCTGGATGCCGGCCGGCGTCTGGACCGCGCCCTGGCGCCGCTGGGGCTGCGCGCCAGAGAGTTCTGGCTGCTGGCCATCGCCGGCGCCGGCAACGTCCCGCAGCATGAGATCGCCGACCTGTGCGGGATCGACCCCAGCTCCCTGGTGGCGGTGCTCGACGGCCTGGAGCGCCGCGGCTGGCTGCGCCGGCAGCGCAACCCGCGCGACCGCCGCATGCAATGGGTGCAGCGTACCGAGGCCGGCGACCGCCTGTTTACGCGAGCTCTGCCACGCGCCCAACGCGCCGAGGCGCAACAGTTGGCGGTGCTTTCCGCGGCCCAACAGCGCCAGTTGGTGGCCGCCATGCGCCAATTGGTAACGATTTCGAAATGACGAGAGATGCCATGAAACCATTCGGCAGCATTGTGCTTCTGATTCTCCTGGGGGGCGCGGGCAGCGCCTTCGCACAGGCTCCGTCAGGCGGGGGATCGTCGTCGGGCGGGGGATCGTCCGCGGTCGTGTTGCCGGCCTCAGGCCGTAACAACCAGGGCGGCTCGGTCGGCGCAACCGAACAGCCCGTGCCGGGGACCACCACCAGCGTCAATACACTGAACCCCGGCGTGCAGATTTCCGGACCTTACAGCGGCAGCACGCGCAGCACCAAGGCCATGCCTTTTTCCGGCAAGCTGTCGCTACAGGAGGCGCTGCAGCGCGGCCTGGCTTCCAACCTGGGCGGGGTCGGGCTGGCGCAGACCGTGCGTCAAACCGGCGCGCAGGTGAAGGTGGCTCGCAGCGCCCTGCTGCCCAACATCAGCGGCAGTCTCAGCGAAACCGTGGAGCAAACCGATCTGGCCGCGCTCGGGCTGCGTATCAGCGTGCCCCTGCCCGGCTTCCGCATTCCCACCATCGTGGGGCCGTTCAATTACTTCAACCTCCAGGCCAGCCTCAGCCAGACCGTGGCGAACCTGACCGCGATCAATAACTACCGCTCCGCGCAAGCCACCGCGCGCGCCAGCCAATACAGCTTGCAGGATGCGCGCGACCTCATCACTCTGGCGGTAGGCGGCGCTTACTTGCAAGTGCTGTCGGCGCAAGCCCGCTTGGACGCCGCGCAAGCCCAACTCGACACGGCCAATGCCGTCTTGCATCAATCCACCGAACAACACGGACAGGGCGTGCTAGCGCAGCTCAACGTCGACCAAAACCAGGTACGGACGCTCACCCAACAACAGCAGATGATTACGCTGCGCAACGATCTCGCCAAACAGAAGATCAACCTGGCGCGGCTCACCGGTTTGCCGCCCAATGCCGGCTATGAGCTCACGGACAGCTTCCCTTTCAGCCCGGCGCCGGTCCAGAGTGTGGATGCCGCCGTGGCCCAGGCCGAACAACAGCGTGCCGATCTGAAAGCCGCCCAATCCCAGGTGGAGGCAGCCCGGAAGGCCCTGTCGGCGGCGCGGGCCGAGCGCCTGCCGTCGGTAGCGGTCAGCGGCAACTATGGGGTGATCGGCACCAACCCGGCCCACTCGCATGGCGACTTCACCGCGGTCGGCACGCTCAGCATTCCGCTGTGGCAAGGCGGGAAAACCGGGGGCGACATCGCACAGGCCGAAACGGCGCTGGCGCAGCGCCAGGCCGAATTGGACGACACGCGAGGACAGATCGAAGCCGAAGTCCGCCAGGCCTACCTCGATCTGGACGCCGCCGCCGGACAGGTCGAGGTCGCGCGCAAGAATGTGCAGGTTGCCCAGGAAACCCTGGAGATGACCCGCGCGCGCATGGAAGCCGGCGTGATCAATACGGTGGAGGTGGTGCAGGCGCAACAAACGGTCTCCAGCGCGCAATTGGACCTGATCGACAGCGTCTTCGCCCACAATTTGGCGAAGTTGAGCCTGGCCCGTGCGCTGGGCCAGGCGGCTGGGCAGCTCCCCAGCCTGCTGAAACCGCAGACGGCTCCGGCGCCATGAGGGTACGGGGGATCGATTGGCTGCTGTTAGTGTCCGGGCACCGCACGCTTTCAGGGCAGGTAGGGGATTTGCCTGTTGGCATTGGGTGCTTAAACGAATTCGGGAAAAACCGGTACCCCGGACCGCTCCCTGACGGTCGCGGCTCTGTAACTTACTAGGATCACGCGGGCACGCGCGTCAGAGCCGCGACCGTCATGGAGCGGTTGCCGCCCGCTGAGACGCGAAATCCCGAAAGCGTTTAAGCACCCGTTGGCATTGACTTGCGCCGCCGGTTCTGATAGAAAACAAGCCAGTGTTTCCAACGGAGGAAACGCTGGTGTGGTGTCCACGGAATGGGTGGACAGACGCGCAAAACGGCAAGCGCCGCCTGAAAGGCGGCTGGGCCCAGGGGGCACCCCAAGATTGGCTGCCCCACAAGGGGGTAACGTGTCGGATTTTCGTTTTAGCCGCAGAGGATTTCTCGAACAGGCCGGCGTGCTCGGCTCCGTTCCCCTGGTTGGCACTCTGATGGCCGCCAGCCCTTTCCAAGCCAAGGCCCTGCCGCAAGGCCACGGCAAGGCCAAATCCGTCATCATCCCGACCCACGAATTGGCTGGGCCGAATGGCGCCCCGTGGATCGAGGAGCGCATCGATTTCCCGGAAGGCTGGGACGTCCATGTGATGGAGATGGCCGGCCACGACCTGCCGGCGCTCAGCCCGCAGCAGATCGCCGAACAGTGCGACAAGCCGATCGGCGCCAAATCGCTGCGCGAGCTGGCCGAAGGCAAGAAGACGGTGGCGGTCAGCTTCGACGATCTCACCCGCACCACGCCGGCTTACGCCGTGACGCCATGGATGGTCTCCGAGCTGGCGAAGGCCGGGATCAAGGACGAGAACATCCTGTTCATCGGTTCCTTCGGCACGCACAGGGCCATGACGCAGGAAGAGGTGGGCCGCAAGCTGGGGCCGGAGATCGCCAGGAATTACGCCTGGCTGAACCACGACGTGTTCGATAACGTCAAGGACGTGGGCACGACCACTCGCGGCAACAAGATTCTGCTGAACCAGACCTTCCTCGCCGCGGACCTGAAGATTTGCATCAGCGGCGTCAAGGTCCACCAGGACGCCGGCTATGGCGGCGGCGCCAAGGCCATCCTCCCCGGCCTGGCCGCGCTGCCCACGGTGGAATACAACCACACCCAGATTCTCACCAAGGTCCGCACCACCGGCCCGGTGAAGATCTTCAAGAACGACATGCGGCTGGATATGATCGAGGCGGCCAGGATGGCCAAGGTCGATTATACCGTCCAGATCCTGTATAACGACCGGCTGCGGCCCACGCAGATCTGGGGCGGCGACATCGTGGACGCGCACCACGCGGGCGTCCGCGTGGCGGCCAAAACCTACTGCACGCCCACCTTCAAGGATGCCGACATCGTGGTGGCCAACGCTTATCCGCAGAGCGCCCAGGCCTTCCACGGCGGACTGTGGATCAACTACTCCAGGCGCCCGGGAGGCACGGGAGTTCTGATCGTGCAGCATCCGCTGGGCATCGACCCGGTCCACTATCTCAACAACCGGCTGGCCGGACGATCCGGAGCGACGCAATTCGACCTGACGTCCCGGCGCGTCAGCGGCCTGGGCCGCGGCGGCGGCGCCCCGCAGGCGGTCCAGAGCAACATGATCGTCTACTCGCAGTATCTGACCCGGAACATGAAGAACAACTACCGCACGGGCACGTTCTTCTGCGATAAGTGGGCGGACGTGATCGCCAAGCTGAAGGAACTCCACCCCGGCGATCCGAAGGTGGCGGTTTACCCGTACGCCGGCATGCAGCACCAGGAAATCGAGCTCGACGGCTAACTTGTGCCGCGCCTCTTCATTCTTCTGATTACGGCCGCCGGATTGTGCCACGCGCAGGAAGGGACGGCGGTCTTCCTGAGGAGTTGCGTGCGTTGCCACTCTCCCAACAGCGATGCACACGCACCGATGCCGGAGGAGATGGCGAAAACGCCGTGGCAGGATATTCTCAAGACTCTGGAGTCCGGCTCCATGAAGGCTCAGGGCGCAGCGCTTTCGGCGGACGATCGAAGGGCCGTGGCGCGGTATCTGGGCGCCTCGGGACCCGCCATTCTGCCCGAAATGAGCGGGTTTTGCGCGGCGGGCGCGCGGCCGGCGAAAACGGCCCTGGCGTGGAACGGGTGGGGCGTGGACGATTGGAACACACGCTTCCAGGCCGCCACGGCCGCGGGCATGGGCGCGGAACAGGTCCCCTCGCTCAAACTGAAGTGGGCCTTTGGCATGCCGAACGGCACGTCCGCCTATTCGCAGCCGACCGTGTGGGGCGGCCGCATCTTCATCGGCAGCAACGACGGCACAATCTATGCGCTCGATGCCCGGTCAGGCTGCATCTACTGGAGGTATCAAGCCAAGGCACTGGTCCGAGCCGCCGTGGCGATCGGTCCGGGACCCCGTGCGTACGTGGGGGATCTGGAATCGAATTTCTACGCGCTGGACGCCGAAACGGGCCGGCCGATCTGGCAGAAGAAGCTCGACGATCAGCCGTACACGCGGATTACGGGAACCGCCAAGCTGCACGATGGCCGGCTCTATGTGCCGATTGCGTCACAGGAAGAAAACGCGGGCGCCGTTCCTCTGTACAACTGCTGCAGGTTCCGCGGGAACGTGGTCGCGGTGGATGCCGGCGACGGCCGCGAGATCTGGCGCAGCTATACAGTGCCGGAACCCAAGCCGACGAAGATCAGCAAAAGCGGGGTCCAGTTCTACGGTCCGTCCGGCGCCACCATCTGGTCGTCTCCGACGATCGATGTGAAGCGGGGCCTGCTGTACGCGATGACCGGGAACGGATACTCGGCGCCGGAGATCAAGACAGCCGACGCCCTGATTGCCATGGACCTGAAGACCGGCGACATCCGCTGGTCGAAACAGGCCATGTCCGATATGTTCAACTGGGACTGCGGACGGCCGGACAACGGCGGCAACTGCCCGGACAATCCGGGAGACGATGTGGATTTCGGCTCGTCGGCGATTCTTGTGCCTCTGGAAAACGGCCGCGATATGCTGGTGGCCGGACAGAAGGCAGGCGTCGTCTACGGGTTCGATCCCGACCGCCACGGCGAGATCGTATGGCAAACGCGCATCGGAAAAGGCGGCAAGCTGGGGGGGATTCTGTGGGGTATGGCGGCGCAGGAACGCACGGTCTTTGCGCCGCTGTCCGATCTGAATCGCGCCGATCCGGCGGCGGGCGGTGGACTCTTCGCGCTGGATGCGGCCAGCGGTAAAGTCTTGTGGCACACCCCGCCGCCGAAACCGTCCTGTCTGGGGCAACGCGGCTGCGCCACGGCCCAGATGGCCCCGCCCAGCGCCATTCCGGGGATGGTCTTTTCCGCGTCGATGGATGGGCACATTCGCGCTTACCGGACGGCCGATGGCAGGATCGTTTGGGACTACGACGCCGCTCGAAACTTCACCACCGTCAACGGGATTCCGGCCAAGGGCGGGTCGTTCAGCGCCACCGGCCCCACCATTGTGGACGGCATGCTCTACACCACCTCGGGGTACGCCCAAGGGATGTCCGGGAATGTGCTGCTGGCGTTCGGGATCGCGCCATAAGGTTGGCGGTTGAACTGCGGTACCGGCAGGCGGCCAGAAGGCTAGGTCTCCGGCCGCAGATGTTGGGTTTTTTGGGGCGAGAACCACTCCCTTACGGTCGTGGCTCGAAACAGGGCCGGGCCCGGAAGGCGCCCCGTCAGCGGGCGGTTTCGGAATCGCACCGAATCACACGGCCGGAGACCTAGCCGCCGGCCGCTACTGCCCCGCGCGCAGGTACTAGCATAGAATCTGAATGTCTCCGCGTCGCGCTCTCCCCCTGGTTGCCGGCAGCCGGCTGTTGCTGGTGCTCGGTTTCGGCGGCCTGCTGCTGCTGCTGACCTTCGCCGGCATCGACGGCATCCGGGCTCTGGGCCAGATCCAAAGCGCCAACGACGCCATCCGCGAAGATTTCCTGCTCCGCACGCGCGTCCTGGAGCGCATCCGCGGCGACGTCTACGCGTCCGGGACGTACGTACGGGATTACCTGCTGGAACCCGAGTCCGGCAAGGCCGAGGGCCACCGCTACAGCCTGGCCGAAAGCCGCCGCGACATGGACGCGGCCCTGGCTCAATACCGCGCCTTCCTGAGCGGCCCCGAAGTCCGCCCCTTCGACGTGCTCACGCGCGAGCTGGCCGAATACTGGACGGTCCTCGATCCGGTCTTCCAGTGGACCCCCGAGGAGCGCCGCCGCAACGGCTACTTTTTCCTGCGCGACGAGGTGTTCCGGCGCCGCCAGTCGATGCTGGCCATCGCCGACCAGATCGGCGCGATCAACGAAAGCCAGATGAACACCGGCAAACAAAAAGTGGAGGCCACGTTTTTGCAGGCGCGGCGGCGGTTGATGGTCACCATCGGCCTCACCATCGGGCTGGGCCTGCTGCTGGCCTCCTTTACCATCTACAGGATTCTCAAGCTGGAAAGCCGCTCCGAACGGCACTTTCGGGAGATCTCCGGCGCCCGCACCGAGTTGAAGCGGCTCTCGGCCCGTCTGGTGGAGGCGCAGGAGAACGAGCGCCGCGCCATTTCCCGCGAGCTGCACGACGAGGTGGGCCAGTCCCTCACCGGCGTGCTGGTGGAACTGGCGAATCTCTCCACGCTGATCCGCGCCGCCGACCCGCAGGCGGCCGGCAAAGCGGGCGAGATCAAGCGCCTGGTGGAAGGCTCGCTCCGCGTGGTCCGCAACATGGCGCTGCTGCTGCGGCCCTCCATGCTCGACGATCTCGGCCTGGTGCCGGCGCTCGAATGGCAGGCCCGCGAGGTTTCCAAGCGCGGCGGCATTTGGGTGAAGGTGGTGGCCGAAGACGTCTCCGAGAATCTCCCGGAAGAACACAAGACGTGCGTCTACCGCGTGGTGCAGGAGGCCCTGCACAACGTCGTGCAACATGCGGGCGCGCGCAACGCCAGCATCGCCGTGCGGCAGGAGCGCGGCCGGCTCCGGCTCACCATCGAGGACGATGGCCGCGGCTTCCACCCGCGCCGGCAACGAGGCATGGGCCTACTGGGGATGGAGGAGCGCGTGACGCACCTGGGCGGGGCCTTCGCGGTGGATTCGCACCCCGGACAGGGAACCGCGCTGCGCATCGAGCTGCCGTTGCCCGAGACGGCCGTGGCGGGCCCAGTGGGCGCCCCAAGGGACGCTCCAGCGGGCACCCCGAGGGAGTCCGCATGACCATCCAAATCCTATTGGCCGACGACCATACCGTGGTGCGGAAAGGCCTGCGCCTGCTGCTCGAAGGCCACCCTGGATTCCAGGTGATCGCCGATGCCGCCGATGGGCGCGAAGCGGTGGCCCTGGCAGAGCGCTACCACCCCGATGTAGCGGTGCTGGACATTGCCATGCCGATCCTCAATGGCATCGAAGCCGCGCGCCAGATCGCCGCCAAGCTGCCTAAGACCGCGATCGTGATCCTGAGCATGCACTCCGACGAAGGCTACGTGCTGCGAGCCCTCAAGGCCGGCGCGCGCGCCTACCTGCTGAAGGATTCCGCGGAATACGACCTCATCCACGCAGTGGAAGCCGTCAGCGAAGGCAAGGCTTTTTTCAGTCCAGCGATCAGCAAGATGCTGGTCGAAGACTATATGCGCCAGATGCGCGAGCGCCAGGTGGAGGACAGCTACGAGCTGCTGACCACGCGCGAGCGGGAGGTGCTTCAACTCCTGGCCGAGGGCAAGAGCAACAAAGAGGCCGCGGGGATTTTGAACCTGAGCCTCTACACGGTGGAGACGCACCGGAGCAACATCTTGCAGAAGTTGAACCTGCACAGCGGCGCGGAGCTGATCCTCTACGCAATTCGCAAGGGCGTGATCAGTTGAGGGGCGCCAACCGCTCCCTGAAAACTGTGCATGCTTTAGCCTGCCCTGGAGATTGGCCATTCGGAGACCACCCGTGGGGCAGACCATCGGCCCACGGGTGCGAAGCATCGGCGGAAAAACCGGTACTTAAAGTACCGGGTGCTTTTACCAAGAATCAATAATTCACGGGGTGAAAACGGTGCTTCAGCACCGCTCTTGGCTGTGGCCGCCTCAGCGGCAAGTTCGAGGACTACCGGGGGGGCACGGCCGCGCCTGATGCACCACTTCTATGTCGCGTACCCCCTCACGCTCGCGGCTCTGAAAACGCCTGCGAGGCGCGGCCGTGAGCAAGCGGCTGGCCTGCTACCTCTCGCACTGCCGCGCCAATTCAAGCTGCCGGAGGGCGACGTCGGTGGCGCGCATGGCTTCCACTTTATGGCCGCAGAAATCGTGGGGGGCAGCCCGCAGGTATTCGTTGGCGTCGCGGAGCGCCTCCACGGCGGCGCGGATCCGCGGATGGCGTTCTTGCGGCTCGGTGTTGGCGGGCCGCGAGGTTCCGATCAGTCCCATCACCATCAGGACAACCCACGGAGCAAATCGTAGTAGTTGGCGTTTCATGGTCCCTCCTCAAAGGACGTTCTCAGTGAGTATGCGGCACCGGGCGGTCGCTTTGCACGTATTTTTGCGGTATTTGGTGAGATCCGATACGGAAATCGCATTATTCCGCGCCATGCGGCGAATGGATCGGCGGCGCGCCCGGAAGCGGGCTCGCCAATCGGCGTTATGTTAGAGTGCTACCGAGGTTGGGCGGGTAGAGTTTATGAACGGGAAGACTGGTTTGGAGATATTGGCGGGCCCAATGCTGGCGTTGCTCGGCGTTGGCGCGGGTTCAGCGGCGTCATTTGGCGCGGAGCCCATCGCGGTCGCACCGGCAAAGATGCCGCGCGTTGGCACGGTCGATGAACGGTTTCAGTCGTTCAATATCGAGATGGTCGAAGTGACCGGCGGACGCTTCTGGGCGCCTTACAGCCAGGGAACCCACGCGCCTGAAGCGGCGCCGGCCGCCAGGCTCGCGATGCCGGGCATCGATCCCGCGGCGTTTCGCACCCGGCCGCCGATCGATCTGGCGAACCCGCGGCTGCGCAAACTGGCGGCGGCGTTGGGTCCGGCTTACATGCGCGTGAGCGGCACATGGGCAAACTCCACGTATTTTCACGATTCGGACGATCCGGCGCCGGCCACTGCTCCGGCGGGGTTTGGCGGCGTTCTGACTCGCCAACAATGGCGCGGGGTGGTCGAGTTCTCGCGCGCGGTGAATGCCCGGATCGTCACATCATTCGCTGTGAGCGACGGCGTGCGCGGCGCCGATGGCGTCTGGACTCCGGAGCAGGCGCGGAAGTTTCTGGCATTCACCAAAGCCATCGGCGGGAATATCGCGGCGGCGGAAATGTTCAACGAGCCGAGCTTCGCGGCGATGGGCGGGGCGCCCCAGGGCTACGATGCAGCGGCGTACGGGCGCGATTTCAGGGTGTTTCTGGCGTTCGCCAAAAAGACCGCCCCGGATATGGCGATCCTCGGCCCCGGGTCGGTGGGCGAGGCGACCCCGCTGGCAGCGGGATTTTCCGGGCTGAAGACGGAGGACATGCTGACGGCGGCGGGCCGGGGGGTGGATGCGTTCTCCTATCATTTCTATGGCACGGTCTCGAAGCGCTGCGCTTATCCGGGCGTGACGACGCAAACGACCCCGGAAGCGGCGTTGTCGGAGGACTGGCTGTCCCGCACGGACCGCGACGAAGCATTTTACGCGGCCCTGCGCGATCGCTTTGAGCCAGGCAAGCCGCTTTGGCTCACGGAGACCGGCGAAACCGCGTGCGGTGGCAACCCGTGGGCCGCCAGTTTTATCGACAGCTTCCGTTATCTGGACCAGCTTGGACGGCTGGCCAAGCGCGGCGTCCAGGTGGTTGCGCACAATACGCTGGCGGCGAGCGATTATGGGTTGATCGACGAGGCGACGCTGGCGCCACGGCCTAACTATTGGTCGGCCGTGTTGTGGCGCAAGCTGATGGGCGCGACGGTGCTCGACGCGGGCCGCTCGCCCGAGCCTGCGGTGCATCTCTATGCCCACTGCCTGCGCGATCACCCGGGCGGCGTGGTAGTGCTGGCGATCAATGCCGACCGGGAAGCATCGCACGACCTTCGAAGCCCCATCGGCGCCGACCGCTACACCTTGAGCGCCAAGGGCCTTTTGGATACGAGCGTGGAACTGAACGGGCGCGAACTGAAAACCGGCGTTCGGGACGCGCTGCCGGAGATGACGGGCGAGCCGGCGCCCGCGGGACTGGTGACGCTTGCCCCGGCAAGTGTTACCTTCCTGGCGTTTCCGAATGCGGGCAATGCCAGTTGCCGGTAGGTCCATGCGAATGAGTCAAGTCCCATTTGCCTTGCCGGGAGATTCTTGGGAGTCGGCGAAGCATGAGCAAATTCGACGGTTCCACGGTTACCGCACCGGGTTATTCAGCCTTTCTTCGGCTCGTGAAGCTCGTCCCAAGTCTTCGCATACAGATCCCGCACTTCGGGATCGACGCCGTACTCTCGCGGTAGACGATTGGCGCCGATCAGGTTGACGACATCGGCGTAATCCTGTGCCCGGTGGACACCGACGCCCATGTAGGTGGACAACTTTGAAGAAATCAGCTTCTCTAGAATCAGGATTTGCGGCTTGTCCGACACATGAGCCGGCATTGGAAAAGCAAGCGGCCCCGGATCGACCTTCTTTCCGCCGGGCAGGAGATCGACTTCCACTCCGGTTTCCCTGTCCGTGATCGTCATCTGGGAGCCGGGATTCTCTTTGAACCCGTTCATGCACAACATGTCACGAGCCAGTTCGACATCCGGCACGATGATATCGACATCCACGGTAAACCGCGGATAACCATGCTCCTGTACCGCAAACCCGCCACAGACGTAATGCGGGATTTGAAAGAGAGCCAGTACCTTCACAGCCTTGAGGAGCGTCCTTTCAATGTTGGTGGAACTGCTGGATTCCCTCAAAAATTCCGCCTCTTCGTGAAATTGAAGGAAGGGTTTCATAACGCCTCCTCCGCTGGCATGGCGATGGATTCCGGCCAGAACTTCCCCGGCTCGTCCTTGAACGCCCCGCCGTCAATATCCAACAAAATGCTCTGAGCGGGAGCATTGCCCACGACTTTCCGCATGACACATCCGAACCGATTGGCGTCATTCACCGGTTTCCGGTTATTGTAGCGAAATGCCTTCATCCACGGAACAACTGGAACGGCTCGACACTCACATACGTTCCGCCGATGGCGAGCCCGGCATGAGCGACCATCTTGCCCATCTCCCCGACCCGTTTTTCGGCGAGGCTCGGGCGTGACGGGTCGCCTCAGTGGGTCATCGAGTAGACGATGTAGTTGACGCCGATGCGGATTCCCAGCGCGGAAAACTTCTCGGGATACTTGGGATCGTCGGCGTTCTCCCATGAATCGCCCAGGTCCATGTTGTGGCAGATGACGACCATCAGGCGGCCGTTGTCGTCGTAAATGCCGCGCCATTTGGCGCCATCCCCGCCGCCTAAAACGGGCGGCCGCGCGGTGGAGCACTTCTCGCAGATGCTGTGCGTGTAGATGTACTGGGCGCCGGGCACCTGAAAGCGGTCGTCCAGGTCGTAGACCGTGTGGAAGATCTGGTCGCCGTTGGGCAGATCCACAATCTGCCGCTCGGGCATCACCTTGCGCATGCTGGCGATGAAGACGTTCCACTCGTCGGTGCCATGGAAGTCGTCGCACATGAAGAAGCCGCCGCGCAGCAGAAACTCGCGGAACTTGGCGACCTGCTGATCGGTCAGCTCCCAGTGGCCCACCTCGACGGCGTAGAGCCACGGGTAATTGAAGACGTCGTCATCCTCCTCCAGGTTGATGGGTTGCTCGGCGGACTTGCCGTCGATGCGGGTGAGGCGGCGGATGGCCTGGGACAGGTGGCGGTCGGAGCGCGGATAGTCGATGGTCCAGTTGGTATTGCCGTCGTGCCAGTCGTATCCGCGCTTGAACTCCGACTGCCAGTCGATGACCAGATGGGTAGTGGGGTACATGAGGCGCGCGAAGGTCCACTCGCCGGGCTTCAGATAATCGGACGGCAGGGGGAAGTTGTTGTACTCCCAAGCCGGATATTCCCGGAAGGGCCGCTGGGCAAACAGCGAACAGACCACCGCGCCGAGACCCAGCCCGGCCACCAGAACCACACTGCAGCGCATTTCTACTCTTTAGTATAGACGCGTCGGGCGGCCCCGATTTCACCGCTGAGACGCGGAGAACGCGGAGGAAGCGCGGAGGGGGACAAGAGAAGAATGGTCTTCTCTGCGAAGTCTCCGTTATCTCAGCGTCTCAAAGGTCGGGCGGCCCCGATTTCACCGCTGAGACGCGGAGAACGCAGAGGAAGCGCGGAGGGGGACAAGAGAAGAATGGTTTTCTCTGCGAAGTCTCCGTGTCTCCGCGTCTCAGCGGTGAAATCGGGGCCCGCCGGTGAAATCGGGGCCCCACTGCAACGCCGCATTCCCCGGAACCGTCTGTTAGACTGAAAGTTACCGCCCAACATGCGCGTGCGAGTACTGTTTTTCGGGATGCTGAAGGACGTGGTGGGAGATGCGTCGGGCGATCTCGAGTTTCCCGAAGGCGCCAGTCTGGATACGGTATTTGAAAGCTTCGCGGCGCGGTTCCCGCACTTGCGGCAGATGGCTCGGAGTATCGTAGTGGCCCGGAATCGGGAGTTTGCCGATCCTGCAACCAGGATCGAGGAAGGCGACGAAGTGGCCTTCCTGCCGCCGGTGAGCGGCGGGGCAAGCACAGAATGCTGGGAGACCGCCGAGGGAGGCCACTGGTTCGGGTTGACCCGCCACACGATCGATACGGGGGCCCTGGGCGCGCGGCTTCTGACCGGCGCCGAGGGGGCCGTGGTCACCTTCGAGGGGGTGGTCCGCAACAACACCAACGGCCGCGCGACGGTGTGCCTGGATTACGAAGGCTACGAATCCATGGCGCTCGAGACCATGTCCCGGATCGGCCAGGAGATCGCCCGATCATTCCCCATCACCCGGATCGCCATGGTACACCGGTTGGGGCGGCTGCTGATCGGCGAAACCAGCGTGGCGGTGATGGTGACGGCTCCGCACCGGCAGGCGGCGTTTGAAGCGGCGCTGGAGGGTATCAACCGGCTCAAGCGGCTGGTTCCCATCTGGAAGAAGGAACATTTCGCCGATGGCGCCGTGTGGGTGGAAGGAGAGTGGGACCGCAATGTTCCGGCCGTGGGCTAAAGCCTTGTGGGCCTTGCTATTGGGCGCCGGCTTCGGGGGCGCGCAGCAGCCCGCCGTGTTTCGTTCGGATGTCAAGCTGGTGCATGTGATCGCCACCGTGAAGAACCGGGCGGGCGACCCGGTGGGCACGCTCGGCAAGGACGATTTCGAAATCTACGACAATGGCGCGAAGCAGGAGATCGCTTTCCTGCAGCACACCACCGAACAGCCCTTGTCGATCGCCCTGCTGGTGGACGTCAGCGGATCCACCTCCATCGTGCTGAAATTCGAGCTGGAGTGCGCATCGCGATTCCTGCGGGCCCTGCTGGCGGACGGCAATGCCGAAGATACCGTGGGCCTTTACGATTTCGCCTACGACATCAACGAGCACTCCTTTACCCACAGTTTTGCCAATCTCGACAGGTATCTGAAGGAACTGGACCGCCTGACGCATGGGCCGCATCCGGAGCTGGGAACCTCGCTCTACGACGCGCTTTACTTCGCCTCGCGGGACCTGGAGTCCCGCTTGGGCCGCAAGGTGATCATCGTGGTGACGGATGGCGGCGACACCACCAGCCACCGCGACGTACACCAGGCGCTGAAGGCCGCGCAGATGGCGGACGGGGTGATCTATCCGGTGGTGGTCATGCCGATCACCAGCGATGCCGGGAGGAACACCGGTGGGGAGCACGCCCTGGCCTTCATGGCGCAAGGGACCGGCGGCCGCTCCTTCCTGCCCGCCAGCGGCCCCGAGCTGGACAAGACCTTCAACGAGATCATCACCGAATTGCGCACCCAATATGTGCTGGACTTCTATCCCCGCCGCGTGCCGCTGACGAAAGACCCGTTTCACAAGCTGGAAGTGCGCGCGAAGGCGCCCGAATTGCGGGTGTCGGCGCGCAACGGCTATTATGGTGATGCGGAAGGGAGCACGCCCGACGCCCGGGTAACGGTGACACCGGATAGTTCGGCGCCCGTGGTCAGGAAGAAAGACCGGTAGGAGAAACGATACGATACAGCAAGGTGGAAAACCAGGGCGCGCGCCCGAGCAGACGTACGAGGAGGCTAAGTACCTCAAGCTGCTGATCGAGCGGGGCACGCCGGTCCGCGTCAAGATGGCCGGCGGTGAAGAAGTGGTAGGGACGATCGAGTATTACGACCACTCGTTCATCCGCCTGACTCGCCAGGGAGAGCCCAACCTGTTCATTTTCAAGCACGATATCAAGTACCTCCAGGAAGAGGCGTAGCTTTTCGCGGCCATGCACTACCTGGAAACGGCGGTGGATATCGCGCGGGAGGCCGGTGCGCTCCTATCGAACTACCTGGAAAAGCGGATCGGGTTTGAGTTGAAGGGGGAGTTCGACCTGGTGACGGAAGCCGACCGGGCTTCGGAGCGCCTGGTGGTGGAGCGGCTGCGATCGCATTTCCCTTCGCACAACATCGTGGCCGAGGAGGGCGGCGGGCACCAAAGCGCATCCGAGTATTGCTGGTTTGTGGATCCGCTGGACGGCACCACCAATTTCGCGCACAGCTTCCCGATGTTCAATGTGACCCTGGGTCTGGCTTCGGCCGGCGAGGTGATTGCGGGAGTGGTGTACGACCCGGTGCGGCAGGAGACCTTCACGGCCGAGCGCGGCGGGGGGGCTTACCTGAACAACCGCCGGATTCGCGTATCGGGCGTGGGGCGCCTGGCCGATAGCCTGGCCTCCACGGGGTTTCCCAGCCGCAAGCGCCACCACAACGTAAATATCCATTTCTATTATCAGTTGGCGATAGCCACGCACGGCGTGCGGCGGACCGGATCGGCGGCCCTGGATCTGGCTTACGTGGCTGCGAGCCGGCTGGATTTCTTCTGGGAATTCGGATTGAAGCCGTGGGATATGGCGGCCGGCACGCTATTGGTGCGGGAGGCCGGCGGGCAGACCTCCGATATGCGGGGCGCGCCGCACACGGTGACTGGTTCCGAGCATCTGCTGGCGGACAACGGCGTTTTGCACGGCGAGGTGTTGGGGATTTTCGGCGAGATTTTCCGCGGCGAGTTCCGGGTGGCCATGCCCACGATTGCGGGCGGTTTGGCCGGCTGACCGGCGCGGCCCGGCGTGCGAGTCGCTTCCCGAGGTCACAGCGAGGCTCTGACCTCCGACCGGCAGGAGCATCCTCGACGCCGAGACGCGAAGGTCAACTGCTCAGAAACTCCTAAAGGGTCCGTCAGGAAATGACCGGTGCAATCGCCGGTTGGTACGTTGCGTGAGACGGTAGCGAGCGTACGTGCCGATCTCTCGGAAGGCTTGGCGTGGATCCCCAAAGTAGTTCTGCCAGACCTTCAGGCGCCGGTTCAGTTCCTCAATCCGTTGCATCTTGGCGCGCTGGACCTGAAAATACGGCAACGTATATTGGCCGGCACGTTTTTCGAGTTGCGCCAACCCGGCAGACGACAAGCGAATGGCGTAAGGGCTCGTTCTGGGCATCTGAGCGAGTTGCCGTTACGGCTCCGACGCAAAGGGATGACTGTCTGGCTGGCCTTCTTGAACCGGACGCAGCGGATTTGGCCGCACCAGGGTTGGCTGGGGCAGGAGTCACAGCCCGTTCAATCCGGCGCCGCCGGTGGCCCCGCCGACCTCGGTCTCCTGGCTTAGCTCTACACGCCGACCTCGCGGCGCGGGCGGTCTTTGCGCACGTGGTCGGTGTCCTGGCGCGGCTCGCCGTCCAATTCGATGGCCAGCGTGGTCACCGGCTCGTCGGGCGCTTTCGTGGGCAGCCCGGTGAAGCGCACACGGAACTCCTCCTGCTCGAACTTGACTTCTTTGCCGGTGGCCAACAGGCGCGCCGATTGCACCTTGTTCATCAGGCCGGCCAGCGCCACCGTTTCGCCGGGCCAGAAATGCACGTGCATGTAGAGGGTGTTGCCGTCGCGCGTGAAGCCGGCATAGTTGGAGCGCCCCGGCTGGCAGATGCCGGTCCGATAGATGGACTTTCCGTTGCGCTCCATCCACTTTCCCACCGCCGTCAGGATGCGCACCGAGTCCTCGGGAATCGATCCATCCGGCTTGGGGCCGATGTTGAGCAGGTAATTGCCGGCGCCGTGCCCGCAGGTCACCAGGTTGCGCACGATGGTCTTGGGACTCTTCCAATCGTCGTCGGCAGCCTGATAGCCCCAACTGCCGTTCATGGTCATACAGGATTCCCAGGCGCGATCGGTGGAGGCCTGGATGCGCTGCTCGGGGGTCGCGAAGTCGCCATCCAGCCCGTTGCGGTTATTGACGATGATGTCGGGTTGAAGCTGGAACACCATGGCGTTCATCTTCTCCGACTCCCAGCCCGCCGGCGTGAGCGGCCAGCTCACGTCGTACCACAGCACGTCGATCTTGCCGTAGTTGGTGAGCAGCTCGCGGACGTGGCCGTGGATGTAATCGACGAAGCGGCGGCGGGCCGCCTCGCCGGTGGCACAGCGGGCCCCATCCGGATGGTGCCAGTCCATGAGCGAGTAATAGAAGCCCACGCGCAGTCCTTCGGCGCGGGCCGCTTCGACGTACTCCTTCACCAGGTCGCGGCCGGGGCCTTGTTTGGGGGCGCAATAGTTGGTCAGCTTGCTGTCGAAATTGCAGAAGCCCTCGTGATGCTTGGTGGTCATCACCATGTACTTCTGGCCGGCCTGTTTGGCCAAGCGGGCCCAGTCGCGGGCGGCGTTGGGCTTGGGCTTGAAGCGCTTGGCGAGCTGTTCGTACTCGGCCACCGGAATGCCCTCGTCTTCCATGACCCACTCGTGGCGGCCCAAGGTGCTGTAGAGGCCCCAGTGGATGAACATGCCGAAGCGGGCTTCATGCCACCACTTCATGCGCCGTTCCCGGTCGCTGGCATCGCCGGCGGCGGTAGCAGTCCAGGTGGTGGCGGCGGCAGCCGCGCCGGCGGCCATCCATCGCAGAGAATCGCGTCGCGTCATAGGTTAGCTCCTGACGGCCCCAGCATATCACGGGGTGGTTTAGCGGTAAAGGCAGGAGCTGCCCGGACTGCCCGGAAGGTTTCGCGTCGACGGCTCAGAGGGGAATCCACACGAGCCGGTTCACCCATTCAACGGCCTCGCTCGCGCTCCAAATCAGGATGAGTTCTTCGATCGCGGTCCCGATCGCGATCGCTTCCCGTAGAAGAACGACTCCGGGGCTGAGCGCGTCAGCCGTGTAGCTGGCAAAATGCGCCGGCATCGTGCGGGCGGTCCTGACTCACGAGGATTCGTCCGGAGTCCGCCGAGATCCGCAGGACTTCGAGATCCCCCAGCCCACTGAGGCCCGCCTCGGCGCCGTCCGGAGGTCGATCTCCGGCGCGAGCCGCCGCAGCCCCCGGATGATGCGTCCGTCGAGATCGGCGTCAGCCTGGAATCTCACTCGCATGGCGCGCACGCTGCAACTTCGCAATCAACTCCGCGTTCGCTTGCCTCGATTGCACGTGCTACGACTCGGCAGTACGCTGCCCTTCCGCAAGGTAGGCATCGATCTCTTTCCGATGCGCCAGGTAAAACGCGAGAGCGCCGTGTACCTGTTCGAGCGTCAGCGCCGGATAACATTCAGCCATGCTCTCAGCCGACATGCCCTCGCTGAACAAATACACGAGCGAATCGAGGGAAACCCGCGTGTCGCCCACGCGGTATCCGCCTTCGATGGTTCTAACGTATTCTTTGGGCGCGCCCATCTTAATCCTTATGGTTACATGGCGAGGCCAGTCGGGACAAGCCGGGCGGTGGCGTGATGGACTGGTTCGAGGAACTGAGGCGGCGCGTTCCGGCCGGGAAGTAACCGCGCTCAGCCTCCGTAATGATTTCGAACAGCCGTTCTCAAAACCGGACACCCTGCGCCGCGCCCGCGCCTATCAACCCGTGCGTTCCTCCGCACGGCCGATGGAATTGGAATTGCACACCTTGATTGTCCGCTGGAAGCCAACCTGCCCTCGAACGAAGCGTCAAAAGGCGGAAGACTGCGTATGCCCATGAATTTCAGCCTCACTCAGCGCAAGTACACCGGATGCGGTTTGCTGATGGTCCTTTTCGCCGCGGGTTCCACAGCCTTTGCGCAATCCGAAGTTTCCATCCAAGCGGCCCGGCCGATGCCCGTAGTGGGGAGGTTTCTGAAGCCTTTTCATATAGAACCGCGCATCATATCGCCGCCCAAGCTGACCAATTCGCCGCGGCTGCAGGAGCTGGTGCGCAGCGGCAATCTGTACCTTTCGGTGCAGGACGTGATTGCCCTGGTGCTGGAGAACAATCTCGATATCGCCGTGCAGCGCTACACACCGTTTCTGTCGCGCGAGGTGCAGCGCCGCGCGGACAGCGGCCAGTATCTGCGTGACGTGTCTACGGCGATCGCGGCCGGGCCTACCAGCGTGAGCACCGCCGGCGTCAGCGGCAACGCCAACGGCCTGGTGGGCGGCAGCGGTTTTAACGCGGGCGGCAGCATCATCACGCAGGTAGGACCTGGTCTGCCGAACCTGGACCCCTCCATCAGCGCAGTTTTCCAGATTGGCCATTACTCGACACCGGAAAGCAATGCGGTGCTCAACGCAACCGAAGCGCTGGTCACCACTTCGCGCACCTTCCAGGTCAGCTACAACCAAGCGTTCGCCACGGGCACCTCGTTGAATGCCAGCTTTTACGAGAACCGGCTCTTTTACGATAACGGCGCCGCGCCGCTCCTGGAAAATCCTGTGCTTACCGGCCAGGTGGATGTCAACGTCAGCCAGCCGTTGTTGCAAGGCTTCAGCTTCGCGGTGAACAAACGCGACATCCTGGTGGCCCGCAATACCTCGAAGGTCAATGACCTGCAGGTGAAACTCCAGGTCGAGACGACCGTGGCGGCGGTGCTGAACCTTTATTGGGACCTGGTGAGCTTCAACGACGCGGTGCGCATCAAAGAGAAAGCGCTCGCGACTGCCGAGGAGCTTTACGAAGGCAACAAAAAGCAGACCGAGATCGGCGCCATGGCCGGGATTGAAGTGACCCGCGCAGCGGCCGGAGTTTCCAGCAGTAAGGAAGACCTGCTGATCGCGCAGACTAACGTCCAGCAGCAGGAAATCGTGCTCAAGAACGCGCTCACCCGCAACGTCACCGAAAACACCTGGCTCGACGATGTCCACATCGTACCGCTGGATCACATTGAAATTCCCAAGACCGAGGAGGTTCGCCCGGTCCAGGACCTGATCCAGGAAGCCGTCGCCAACCGCGTGGAGATCGAGCAGGCTAAGATCAACCTCGACAGCCAGAAGATCATGACCAAGGGCACCAGGAACGCCCTGTTGCCCAGCCTCTCGGCCTTCGCCGATGTCAACAACGTGGGTTTGGCCGGGCCCTTGAATCCTCTGTACAACGGTTGTTGTGGGGCGCCCGGCGGCTTTTTCGTGGGGAACACGGGCACGGTTATATCGCAGATCGCCGACCGCAATTTTCCCAATTACTCGGCCGGCTTGTCCTTCAACATTCCCTTCCGGAATCGAGTCGCGCAGGCGGATTATGTGACCGACCAACTGCAGCTTCGCCAGCGCGAATTGCAGAATCAGCGGGCGATTAACCAGGTGCGGGTGGATGTGAAGACCGCGGTGATCGGCTTGCAACAGGCGCGCGCGCGTTACGAAACCGCCGTGGAGACGCGGCAACTGGGGGAGCAGAGCCTGGAGGCCGAACAGAAGCGATTTCAATCCGGCGTGTCGACGGTGGCGCTGGTGATCCAGGCGCAAAAGGATCTGGCCACCGATCAGGATGCCGAGGTTCAGGCGATGGCCAACTACACACATGCCAAGATCTTCTTCGATTCGGCCATGGGCCGTACCCTGGAGGTGAACCATATTTCGATGAAAGAGGCTCTGGACGGGCACGTCCAGAGGGAATCGTTTCTCCCCGCGAACCTGCCGCCGGCGAAGCCCGTGGAGGTCCCCCGATGAAGCGGCGAAATTGGCGTATCGCAATCGCGCTGTGGGCCGCGGCAGTCCTGCCCGGCTATGGGCAACAACAGCCATTGCTGGAACGGCCGACAACGATCGGGCCCATCCGATCGTACATGGCGCCGACCGTTCCGCCGGTGCGGCTGACCAATTCCAACCGGCTGTACAGCCTGATCCGCGCAGGCAACCTGTACCTGACGCTGGAGGATGCTCTGGCGCTGGCGATCGAGAATAATCTGAACCTGGAGATCGACCGCTACACGCCGCTGCTGCAAGCGTCGGCGCTGGAGCGCGCCAAAGGTGGAGGTCCGTTGCGCGGCGTTCCTCGCAGCAACACGGTGATTGGGAGCGTGGATAACGGATTGGGAGTGGCCGGCAGCACCCAAGCCGCTGGGCTGACGGTCGGCAGCAGCGGAGGTGGAGGCGGCGGCAGCAACAACACCGGTATCCAACAGGTAGGCATCGTGGTTCCTAACCTCGATGCGGTTACGCAGGGGGCCGAGAGCTTTTCCCACCTCACCACTCCTTACGCCAACACGGTGGTGGCCCAGACGGAGGCGCTAATTGCCAGCCAACGCGTCTACAGCAACCTGGTGCAGCAGGGGCTGCTGACGGGTGGGTACGTGCAATTTAACAGTTACGAGCAGTATCTGAAAGAGAACGCGCCGAGCGACGTGTTGGAACCGCAAATGGGATCTTACATGGCGCTCATATACCAGCAGCCGTGGCTGCAACAATTCGGGACCCATTTGAACGATTATCAAATCCGCATCGCGCGGATCAATGCCGTCGCTTCCCGCGAGGTGTTTCGCTCGCAGTTGGTCAACCTGGTGGTGAGTGTGACGAATTCCTACTGGGATTACGCCGGTGCCCGTGACGAGTTGAAGCTGCGGCAGCGCGCCTTCGAGATCACCCAGAAGTTCCGCGAGGATACGCAGTACGAGATTTCGGTGGGGGCCCTGGCTGGTGTCGAACTGCCACGCGCGGAAGCCGAGGTGGCCAGCCGCCGCCAAGACCTTGCGATCGCCCAAGCCACTATGCGGCAGCGCGCCACGACGCTGAAGGAAGCTCTCAGCCACACGGAAGACCCGGCGCTCGAAGCGGCCGAGATCATCCCGCTCGATCATATCGATGTGCCGGAGGCGGAAGAAGAATTGCCGCCGCTGCGCCAACTGCTGGCCGGCGCGATGGACCGGCGGCCCGACGTGGCCCTGGCTAAATTCAGGGACCAGACCGACGAGATGGCTCTGGTCGGTACGACCAATCCATTGCTGCCGACACTCATTTCGTATCTCCGGACGTACGATCGCGGAGTGGCCGGCACGCCCCAGGCCTCCGGCGGCCAGGCCCCTCCGGCCTTTGTGGGACAATACGGCACGGCCCTCGGGCAGATCTTCCGTCGTGATTTCGGGAACGAATCCGCCACCGTTTATTTCAGCATGCCCGTCGGGAACCGGGCCGCCCAGGGCGATTACGGCATCGACCAGTTGAAGTTCCGCCAGGGACAGCTTCAGGGCCAGCGCGATAACAACCAGATCCTGGTGGATATTTCGAGCGGGGTTATCGCGATGCGCCAGGCGCGGGCGCGCTACGAGGCGGCCCGCGAATCGCGCGTGTTGCAGGAGCAACTGCTGGCCGCCGAGCAGAAGAAGTCCTATGGAACGGCCACCTTCAATTACATCATGGTGGATCAGCGGGCGCTGATGGCCGCGCAGCTTGCGGAGATGACCGCCACGAGCGCCTACGCCCGCGCGCGCGTGATGCTCGACCAGACGCTGGGCCAGACGCTGGAAAAGAGCCGCATCACGCTCGAAGAGGGGATGAGCGGGCGGGTGGGGCGGCCATCCAGGATTCCGGACGTGCCGCCGGCTGGGCCGGCGCCGGCGGGACAGACCCCGGCGGGGACGGCCGCAAAACCGCCGGACAAATAGGTTCACTGGAGGCGACGCCGCTCGGGAACGGCCGGCCGCCACGCCCACGGGCCGCAATGCGGCTAGACAATTCGCCTGAAAGCGGCGCGGATCGGGAACCGGCGGGCCGCCACGTCCGGCGGCCTCAAATGTGCCGAGTCGGTCCCCGGGAAACGGCGCGGCTCGGGACACCGGCGGGCCGCTAAGTCCACCGGCCTCAATGTGCCGAGTCGACCCCGGGAAGCGGCGCGGCTCGGGAAACCGGCGGGCCGCCAGTCCCACCGGCCGCAATGCGCCGAGTCGATCCCCCGGGAAGCGGCGCGGCTCGGGCTGTCGGGCTCGGGCTGTCGGGCTCGGGCTATCGTAAGAGAGTGAGCTACCGCGCCATCATCTTCGACCTGGGAAAGGTTCTGGTCCATTTCGATTTTCAGCTTGGGTACCGCGCGCTGGAGGGCCTGTGTCCGTACCGTGCGGCGGAGATCCCGCGGCGCCTGGCGGCGACCGGGCTGGTGGAGCGTTTTGAAACGGGATTGATCGAGCCGCGGGATTTCGTCAGGCGGATTTCCGAGGTCTTGGACCTCACGGTGGACTACGCCGAGTTCTGCCGCATCTGGAGTTGCATCTTTCGCCAGACCCTGGTGCCCGACGACATGCTGGAGGGATTGGCGGCGCGCTACCGTCTGCTGATGCTCTCCAACACGAATGCCATCCACATTCAGTCCATTCGCGAGAACTACCCGCTGCTGCTGCGGCGTTTTCACGGGCTGATTCTGTCGTATGAAGTGAAGGCCCTGAAGCCACAGCCGGCGATCTTCCAGGCGGCCCTGGCAATGGCGGGCTGCCGCCCCGAGGAGTGTTTCTACACGGACGATATTGCCGAATACGTGGCGGCCGCGCGGCGATTGGGGATTGACGCGGTGCAGTTCGAATCCTGCGAGCAGTTGCAGCGGGAGATGGCGGCGCGGGGAATCGAGTGGAAGTAGAGCTTTCAGCTCAAAGAGCTTTCAGCTCAGAGATCGGCATCCTGGTTTTTTTCACCGCAGAGCCTTCGCATCGACTGAGGTCGATGTTCTGGGGGCGAGGAAACTTCTGACGTGGGGGGCGCCCCCTGGGCCCGGAGACACGGGGAAAAGCGTGGAGAACCCGACACGGTCTGAAGCGGAGCTTCGTTAAAAATAAAAAGAGCCGGGCGTTACCAGAACGCCCGGCAGGAGCACTTATAGCCCGCTCGGAGGGTCGGGCTACAAGAGTGGAGGAGACACACCTATGCCAGCAAGCCGCCATGTCCCAGGCAGGCTATCTCCCAGCCCGTAATATGATACCGGGCCAGCAGCGGAGGCAATACCAGATCGACTACGTTTGGCTTGGCGGAGCGGAAGCAACCGGGTGCCGAAAGGATCGGCGCGTCGTCTTTGTAGGACAGCAGCAACAGGTTGCCCGGTTCCACCGGGGCCAGGAAGCGTTCCACCTGGCCGCCGATGCGCAACATGGCCTGGCCGATCACATCTTCCGGACCGGCGGGCGCCGTGGTGGACGCCACCATAATCACGCAGGGCTTCGATCTCAAGAGATGTTGCAGGCAGCGGGACACGGAATTCTCATCTTCCGTGCAGGCTAAAACAAAATTTGCGTTCACGCCGAAGCGCTCCAGGCGCTGGCGCATGATGTTCTCGAAGAGCTGGCGGGCGCGCTCGCCGCTAATCGGGTCAGTGTAGAGAATTCCTACACTCGGCGTCCGGACCGGGCGAGCCTGCAGAATCGGCCCGCGCTCTTTCAGGATTCCGATGACCGCATCCAACTGATCCTTGGCCACTGCGAAAGGCGCGCTCTTCACGGTGGCGATTCGCTGCCCGACCACCGCATAGCTAAAGTTCAGGGACGTGGCGATGACCACGCTGGAGGTGCAATTGATCTGCTTGAGCAGCTCATCGTCCACCAGCACGCAGCAGTTTTCGGTGGCCAGCAGGTTGGCGCGTCCGCCCGCCGCGAGGCGAATCTCGAAGCTGCCGCAGCCCATTTCGGTGGCCACGCGGCAAACGGCATCGTCTTCGCTAACCTCTCCGTCCTCCAGTTCGGTGACCCAGATGGTCTCCATCCCCTCGGACTCCAACACGCGGATGTCTTCGTCGCTAATAATGTGACCTTTGGCCAACAGCTTTTTCCCGCCCGGCCGGAAAACGGTGCAGCAAAGGACCCTTCCAGTTGAAGATTTCACGTCAACCGTCTGTGCTCTCATGTATGCCTCACAAGGAAGATCAGGATCAATATTTAAGGCTTTTACATCCTTAAAGCTGATTCTATACCGAAAGTCGCCAATTTTGTCGAGTTTCTCAGCGGTCTTTTGAGGGGATTGATGGATGACCCTACTTTGAGGGTATCGGGGTAAGCGGGATAGGTGTAGGAATTTGAATCAGTTGATCATCGGGGCCCGTGGTGGCATGCTGCCAGAGTTGCGGTATGGTTTCCGGCCAGTGCTGCCGGCGCAAAATCCGCAGCACGGCGATTTCATCGCAAGCCTGGAACTTCGGGCAGCGCAAGCAGTCTTTCCAGGCTTTCAGCGGGAGCATACCCCGCTCGACCTCGTGGAAACTGACTCTGTTGAAAAATCCAACAACATAGGTAAAGGCGAAGACGGCATCGAGTTCGTAAGCCTGCGCTTCTTCGACCAACGCCTCCACCAGGCGGCGCCCTACCCCCTTCGTCTTGGCGCGCTCATCGACCGCCAGCGACCGGATCTCTCCAAACGTGGGGCTATAGAAGTGCAACGCGCCGCAGCCAAGCAACTGGTCGCCTTGCATGACCACGGTGAAGTCGCGGATAGCTTCGGACATCTCGAACTCGGTGCGGGGCAGCATGATGCCTTTAGCCGCGTAGCCATTGATCAGATCCAGGATGGGCCGGATATCGTGCATGCGCGCCTTGCGCACGGCCAAGGGGGCGGGCGGCCCGCCGGTTTCCACAAAGGCATCCTCGCGAACGCTGCTGATCATTCGAGACCTCCTTCGGGGGCCAGTCGGGTGCCCAGCTCTTCTCCGGCTAGAATCCGTTCCAGAACGCGATCCGCCGCCCCGGCCGCGATGCGCACCTGTCCCACGCCGCTGGCGAGCGCCGCCAGCGCGGCGTTCAGCTTGGCCTGCATCCCGCCGGTGGCCACCCCCTCGGCGATCAGCGCCCGGCTTTGGCTGGCGGAAATCGCGGAACAAAGCCGATTTTCGGCGTCCAGCACCCCCTCGACATCGGTGAGGAAGATAAGCTGGGCGGCGCCAAACGCGGCGGCACAGGCCACCGCCATCTGGTCGGCATTGACGTTATAGATCCGGCCATCGCGGCTGCCGGCCACGCAAGCCACCACCGGGAGATAGCCGTGGGCCGTCAGGAGATCGAGCAACGCCGGATTGGATCGGGTGACGCGGCCCACCGCGCCCAGCTCCGGGTCCAGTTGCTCGGCCTCTACCAACAGCGCGTCAATCCCCGAAAGGCCCACCGCGGGCGCTCCGGCGCGGTTGAGGCTGGCCACCAGCTCGTGATTGACGCTGCCGGTAAAGACTTTCAACACGGCGTCCACCGCTTCCGGAGTGGTCACGCGCAGGCCGTTCACGAAGCGGCTCTCGATGCCGCGCTCGGCCAGGAAGCGGGTCATCTGCCTGCCGCCGCCATGCACCACCACCAGTTCGGCGCCCTGCGCCCGGGCCTGGGCGATCTGCGCGGCCAGGGCGTCGCGGCAGGGCGGAGCGTCCAGCAGCGTGCCGCCCAGCTTCACCAGTACCCTCACAGCCGCGCCCTCACAGCAGGGCCTCGGTTTCGGGATACCCCAGCAGCAGGTTCATATTCTGTACCGCCTGGCCAGCCGCACCCTTCACCAGGTTGTCGATGGCGCTCACCACCACGGCGCGCCCGGTGCGGGCGTCCAGCGTAACGCCGATGTCGCAGAAATTGGTGCGCGCCACGCCGCGCAGGTCCGGAAGGCTGCCGGGATTGTACAGCCGCACGAAGGGTTCGGCGGCGTAGCGGCGTTCGTAGAGATCCACGAGATCCGCGGCCGCGACCCCGCCGGTGGCCCGAAAATAAATGGTTTCCAGAATGCCCCGGTCAAGCGGCAGGAGCTGCGCGGTGAAAGTGAACTCGCGCTCTTCCAGGCCGGAAACCTGAAGCACCTCCGGCACGTGGCGGTGGTGGAGGACGGAATAGGCCGAAAAATTCCCGGCGACCTCGCAAAAGCTGGTCTTGAGGCTGGGCTTGCGCCCGGCGCCGCTGACCCCGGACTTGGCGTCGCAGACGATCCCCGCCGCGCGGTTCACCACCCCGGCCACGATCAACGGCTGGATGGCCAGATTGGCGGCGGTCGGGTAGCAGCCCGGATTGGCCACCAGCCGCGCGCCGGGGATGCGCGCGCGGCAGAATTCCGGCAGTCCGTAGACAGCCTCGGCAAGCAGTTCCGGCTGGGTGTGGGGCGCTTTGTACCAGGCGCTGTAATTATCGGGAATGCGCAAGCGGAAGGCCCCGCTCAGGTCGATGACGCGCGCGCCAGCCGCCAGCAAAGCGGGGGCCAGCTCCATAGACACCTCTGGAGGAGTGGCCAGAAAGACCACGGCAAGCCCTTCATTGCGAACCACTTCGGGATTGCAAGGCAGACGGTTGGGGGTCTTGGCGCGGCGAATGGGGTTGGCCTGACCGGCATCCTCACGATGTTCCAGGAGCACAATTTCCACGCGTGGGTGGTGCTGGAGGATGCGCACCAATTCCACGCCGCTATAACCCCGGTAACCGACGATGCCGACACGAGCTTCCATGATTGATTATTCGTAACTGTGAATAATTATAACATAAGAGAGGGGGGGGCGTGTGCCAAGATTGCGTTGGATTTCGGACACGACCAGAGGGGGGGTAGTGGGGGAAGGTGGGACCACCACCAGAGGGAGGGAGCTTCCGGAGGGCTAGCATCGGATTGGAACGGCGGCGGAGGGCAGCCGTGGCGAGTGGACTCCCCTGGTAAGTGGAGAGCTCCAGTTGCCACAGAAGAGCGGCCCATGCGCTAGTTGAAGGTGGTTCTGCGGCTCCATTCCCTCGGATTGAGCCAGCACCAGATCGCCCACAGTTGTGACATCTCGCAAAGCACCGTCCACGAATACGTGTCGCCGCCCAAGCGGCCGGCGTGAAGGGCCACTGCCGGAGAACTGGGATGACCAGCAGATGGAGCGAACGCGGTTTCCGCAACGACCCGATCCCGCTGTTTGGCGGAAACATCCGGAGCCGGACTGGAAGGAGATCCACCAGGAACCGCAGACGCACAAGGATCCGACCCTGCAACTGGTCTGGCTGTTCCGATTCACGATCCGCAGAGCGGTGAAGTGCACCCCGCCGCCGTGTTCGTGGCGGTGTTGGGGCCGGCAGCTACGCGACTTCAATGCGTACAGCCAGGCGCCGGGTATGTCGATCCGGCCAACGTGCAGCCGAGGTGCGTCGTCGCAACCGGGCTGGAGGTGCAATTCCAAAGCGCGCTCCCGGCAGCGCCCGTCATGACTGCCGCAGCGGCGCTTGCGGAATGCGCAGCGAGACCGCGGCTGCGCCGGCGAATAGCACGGAGGTAAAGGCCAGCGCGGCGCCGATGCCGTGTCGGTCGGCCAACGCCCCTACGGTAGCCGGCGCCAGGGCGCTGAGGGCGCGGCCCACGTTATAGGAAAAGCCCTGCGCGGTGTTGCGCACGCCGGGAGGGAACATCTCGGCGGCGATCACCCCCAGCGAGCTGAAATAGCCGTGGCCGAAGAAGCCGATCAGCGGGCCGGCAATCAGCAGCACGGCGGCGCTCCTGCCGCACAGGCCATAGACCGGCACGAGCGCGGCGGTGATCAGCACAAACGTCACGAGCGCGGCGCGGCGGCCCACGCGGTCGGCGAAGAAGCCGAACAGAATATATCCAAAGAAGGCGCCGGCCTGCATGGGCAGAATCCACGCCGACGTGCGCACGATGCTAAGGCCCAGGCCGCCCCGCTCCACCGGGCTGGAAAGGTAGGCGGGAATCCAGGTGAACAGGCCCCAGTAGCCGAACAGCAGGCAGCAGCAGAGGGTGGTGAGCAGGACCAGGCGGCCGCGCAGGGGAGAGTGCAGCAGGGCGGTGGGCCGAGCGGGCGATTCCGCCGCCGCCTTGCGCCAGACCTGGGGTTCGGGGATGTTGCGGCGAATCCACCAGGTGAACAGCGCAGGAAGAAAACCCAGCAGGAACAGCGGGCGCCATCCCCAGCGGGGCAGCGCCACAGCCGCCAGAATGGCCGCCGCCATATAGCCGAGGGCCCAGCCCGATTGCATCAGCCCGATCCCCTTGGCGCGGTGCCGGACAGGCCAGGTCTCGGCCACCAGCACGGACCCGGCCGCCCATTCACCGCCCAGCCCGATTCCGACGATGGCGCGCCACAGGACCAGTTCCGCGACCGAGTGCGCCGTAGCGGTGAGGGCCGTGAAGACGGAGAAGAAAAGAATCGACCAGGAGAGCGCGCGGGCCCGCCCATAGCGGTCCGAGAGGTAACCGAACAGCAGGCCGCCAATGGCGGAGGTGACCATCGGGACGGCGGCCAGGGCGCCCGCCGCGGCGGAGCTCAACCGGAATTCGGCGCGAATGGTGGTGAGGGCGAAGGAGAAGAGCAGCACGTCCATGGCGTTGAGAATCCAGCCGAGCTGCGCGGCCACGAGCACGCGCCACTGGCGGCGTTCGATCTCGCGATACCATGACAAAGCCGCGGTCTCCTCCCCCCGATGCCTGGTGGCGCCTGGTCTACGGAGTATACCGCCGCCCGCGGCGGGGCGGGCGGCCCGACGCCGGTCAACCGGGGCAAGAGCGGTCAAGACGACCATCGCCCCGTCGTCGGCCAGTCCGCCTAGCCGCACCAGGGATTGACAAGTAACACGCCGGTGCGCTCGAAGCGAGCGGTATTTCCCGGTCAACTGGGTATCCCCTTGACTCACCCGACCACCAGATCTTGTGGCGCGGTAGCCCACGCGTCGCAACCTGCGCTACCCGGCGAAGCGGCGGCTGAGTGAAAGGGATACCCACTCCCGGTCATTACCTGCCAGCCGTGACGCTGGGCCATGGCCGCAATCAGACGATCACTAGCTGGTACGGCTTGGCCGTTTTCTGCCCGACAGCAGTTAGTTTTTTCGCAGCTTGACGTAGATTTCAACACATTATAGGATTAAGGGGTCTCAATAGACAATTTTCAAGTCTCGACCCGGCCAGTCTGTTGAGAAATGCCGCACCATGACAGCCGTGGACTTACTCCGGATCGCTGCCATTGCGACCCCGTTGACCACCAGCCTTCTTGGCCAGCGGGGGGCGAAACTGGAACAAAAGGCGACACCCCTACGCGCGCGCGAGAGAATAACGCCATTGCTTTCAATGCCCGGTTTGCACTGTTGCGCCTTTCGGCCTGACGCGAACATCCAGAATGGGAGCGCGTTGACCGGGAGATTCGCGCGCCGTTGCAGGCATTGCCCACGCGCCGCTGGCGGATGGCCGAAACGAGAGCCGGCAAGGTCCGGGGACCTCAAAATGGAAACCGCGAGGTTTTTGCCTCACCATGGAACGGGGTGGCCAGAGCGGCATTCCCGTTCATCTCTTCGCCGTGGACGCGCGATTCGGCGCGTCTCCCCATTATTTGCGAGGTGACAAGCATGAAATTTCGAATTCTCACTTATTGCGTGGCCATAGGCTCGTTTGTCTTCATAGCGGCACGCTCCCAAACAAAATCAACCTCTGCGATCCCCCGATTGCAGAAACAGGGCACGGCTACCCAGATGATTGTTGACGGCAAGCCGTTCCTGATGCTGGCGGCGGAACTGCACAACTCCAGCGCCTCCAGTTTGGAGTACCTGAAGCCGATCTGGTCACGCCTTGTGGCCATGCACATCAACACGGTCCTGACACCGGTCTACTGGGAAATGATGGAGCCCGAGGAGGGCAAGTTCGACTTCAGCCTGGTGGACGGCCAAATCCGGGAGGCCGGGGGCAACCATCTGCGCCTCGTGTTCCTGTGGTTCGGGAGCTGGAAGAACGGCATGTCCAGCTACATCCCGGTTTGGGTAAAGACCAGCCAGGACCGCTTCCCGCGGGTTCAGGATAAAGAAGGCAAGGGCCTCGAAATCCTTTCGACCTTCGGCACCGCAAACGGTGATGCAGACGCTCGCGCCTTCGCGGCCCTGATGCGGCACATCAAGCAAGTGGATGCCCAGCACACGGTCATCATGATGCAGGTGGAGAACGAAGTGGGCGTGCTGGGCGACTCGCGCGACCGGTCCGAGGCGGCGGACAAGGCGTTCGCGGAGCAGGTCCCCAAGGAGTTGATGGATCACTTGCAACAGTGCGGGGACGAATTGTTCCCCGACCTCCACAAGCTGTGGCAGGCCGCCGGCGGAAAGACAGCCGGTACCTGGGAGCAGATTTTTGGTAAGGGACCGGCCACGGACGAAATCTTCATGGCCTGGAACTACGCGCGCTACGTCAACCACGTGACGGCCGCGGGCAAAGCCGAATATCGGTTGCCGATGTACGCGAACGTGTGGCTTTCCGGACCGGACCGCAAGCCTGGCGATTGGCCGAGTGGCGGCGCCGAGCCCCAGGTGATGGACATCTGGCAGGCCGGCGCGCCGCAGATCGACGCTTATGCCCCGGACATCTACTCCGCCAGTTTCACGGAGATGGCCGAGAAGTATCACCGTTCCGGAAACCCGCTGTTCATCGCCGAGACCAGTGCGCAGACCGCCGACGTCAACGTGTTTTACGCGTTCGGGCAGCACGGCGCCACAGCTTTCTCACCGTTTGCGATCGACTCGCTCGGCATGCCGAGGGGCGGGGGCGAGATGACGCCGCCTGAGAAGCTGCCGCTCACCAGGAGCTATGACATCATCAGCCAGCTCGCACCCTTGATACTGGAACATATGGGGAAGGGCACGATGGCGGGGGTGGTGTTAGCCGGCGACGGTCCGCCGCAGACGATTGTGCTGGGGAATTATAAGGTGGAGCTGAGCCGCCCGCGTTTCCGCCGGCCGGCGCCTCCGCCCGCTCCCGCACCGGCGGCCGCAACCGCAGCCGCGCCGGCCCCGCCAGGGCCGCCGGGTGCGCCTCAGTTGCCGGAGCGCTCCTCGGCGCTCATTATTTCAATGGGACCGGATGAATACCTGGTCGCCGGCAGTGGCGGAGTGAATGTTAGCTTTTCTCCAAACTCGCCAGGGCCGCCGATCGCCGGGATCGCCTACGTGGAGGAAGGCACGTTTACGAACGGACGCTGGGTTGCCGGACGCCGTCTGAACGGCGACGAGAACAGCCAGGGGAAAACCGTGCGGATTGGAGCCATGGGCAACAACGGCCCCATCCAGCGAGTCAAGCTCTACCGATACCATTGAGTTCGCCAAGCCCGGCCTTCGAAGCCCTCCTGGCAGCAGCAGGCGCTGGTGGCCAAGGCAGAGTGCCGCCGGTCGATTACCGTCTTGGCGAGAATTACCGCTGCACCGCGATCATGGCATTGCCTGGCGTGGTAACGCCGTTGAGGGTCGCGGTAACCGGTTGATTTCCATCCGGTGTGCCGGGAGGCACGACTACGTTGAATTGGTACTCGCCGGGAGCGCCGTTGAGGCCGGCGAAGATTACCGTTGCCGCCACGCCCCCGATTTGAACCGTGGGGGCCGGAGTCAACGTGCCGGATTGCGTAGTCGAGCCGCCGGCCACCGGAACGGTGGTTTGCCCAAATCCATTGGCGTAGAGCACGATGGTTTCGCCCGGCTTGGCGGGAGTGCTCTGTCCAGGATATAGCGTGATTGCGCCGATCAAGCTTCCGTTGGCATGCTCGGCGGCCACATCCCCGGCGGTGTCCAGGACAAAAAATGAGGGCGAAGCCGGCCGAGCCGCAGCCGTGTAGGCCGCGCTCCGGCCGTTGTACGTCAGCACCACTTGCACCTGGCCCGACAGCGCGCCCGGGGGCGTCAACACATCCACTTGCGTGGGGCTGATGTAGTACACATAGGCGGGTTTGCCGTTCACCGTGACGCTGACGCCGTCCAGTTGCGTGGGCATCTGGTTGCCCACGAAGTCGGAACCCTGCCAGATTCGCGTGTCTCCCGGCTTGGACAGATTGGACCCCTTAATCTCGATCCAGGTATTGGGCGCAATGGTGGCGCTTTCGCCCTCGGCGTTGGCTACCAGGCCTATGACCGGCGCGGTGGAACCGGCGCTTTGAATGGTGGCCGTCATGATGACCTCGATATACGGGTTCCAGGTGGACATCATGAAGTAAAACGTGGACGTGCCGGACGCCGCGTCGCCGGTCGTGAACATGGATATGAAGTAAGGACCGTAGCCGCCGCCCTGGGTGGCTTCACGGCCGGGATTGCCGACCTGATCGCACGCCGGACTGGCGGCCGTCACCGCGCGATGAATGAAGGAGCAAACTCCGCGGTCGCGCGTTTCATTGAAGATGGTCTGCGGAGCGCCCCACGGGCCCCAGGGCTGGGGGGCGAACCGCATGAGGACCCCGTTGGGGGTGGCCGCGGTTCGGTTCAAGCAGTTATAGAGAATGACCCAGCGCTGGAGGACGGTGTTGTAATCGACGCCCAATTCTCCGGTGCAGTTGGTGGGCACGGGGGGCGTGCCGTCGAAATCCTGGAACAACTGCACCGCGCCGGATTCGGCGGTGGCCCAGTTGGGCGTCACGCCGTCCGCGGCCAGACCGGTGAAATATTGGATGCCTCCCGGCATAGCCAGCGTAGTAGCCAGCTTGCGCGCCAGGTACACGGGACTATTGCGGTAGCCAGTGCCGCCCGCGGAGCCCCAAAAGTAGACGTAGCCATCGGTCCAGCCAACGATGGCGACGCTGACGAATTTAGCGCCATTGCAGAAGGAGCACGAGGGCGCGGAGAAGTCGTAGAGGTATTGGTAGCTGACCCCATCGTCATCGGAAACGGCCATTACGGAGCGAGTGGAAAAGCCCGGGCCGCCGCCGGCCGGCATATTGTTGTCGGTGGCAAACATCACGAACATGCGCCCGGCCTCGTCGATACCCGCCAGGGGCACTTCGAAATCGCCCAGCGTGACGGCGGGCTGGCCTTGCGCGTTCAGCACCACAGGGCTTTGGTAGGCGCCGATGGAATCGCGCACGAAGTCCAGCTTGAGGCATGGGGCGATGTTAGTGCCGGAGGTGAACCCGATCGCATCATTGTCCGGGGGCGTTCGCGGCGGATCGGTCTGCGCGTTGGGCTTGCCGTCGAACGTGGCGGTGGGATTGGTGTCGCCGAACATGAACCAGAGCTTACCGTCGTGCTCGAAGGAGGCGCCCAGGTCGTCTCCTACCAGGCCGTAGTTGGTTTGGGTTTGGCTGACCGTGGGCTGCCCGGTCTGGTAGTCGTCCTCGCCGTTGGGCTGGCAGACTTTTTGCGTGGAGCCGTTCACCCAGACGGGGTCGGTGGACTGGGCGATCACAGCTTTTGGGAAAGCGGCGATGGTTAACCAGGCAAAGACCAGCCACGGATGGACACGAATGGACACGGATCGCTCTCGACTTATCTTAGAATGAACCGATTATCTTAGAATGAACCGATGGCGCTGGCTCCGGGCACATTGATTGGACTGTACCAGATTTGCCCGGCTCGGGGACGGGCGGGATGGGTGAGGTGTATCGCTCCCAGGATTCCTTCCGGCTTGGCCGGGAACGGATTGACGCGCGGGCACCCAACACTTTCTGTTTCCGCAGGCTTAGTACAATTGGCGCCGGAGGTCCGGCATGGCGGAAACACCTGTCCAGCAGAGATCGCAGGTGGATTGCTGCATTGCAGGTGCGACTGCGCCCTGGCATGTTCGTCGCGCAAGTGGTGGCAAATCCATGGCGCCCACCATCCCCGACTCCTCCTACTGTCTCTTGGCCGCCCCGGTAACCGGCGCTCGCCAGGGCAAGATCGTCCTCGTCCAGTTGCGCGATGCCGCCGACCCTGAAACGGGCGAGCGCTACACCGTCAAGCTCTACGAGAGCGAGAAAACCAATACCGGCGACTCACGGCGTCACCGGAAGATTACGCTGAAGCCCATCAATCCCGATTTCCCGCCGATCGTCCTCAGCGGTGCGGATGAAGGGGAGGTCCAGGTAATCGCCGAGGTGTCGAAGCGATCGGGGCACCTGCATGGCGCCCTTTTGGAATCCGAGCACGATGACGCAGTGACACGGCGGAGGCGATACCCGGTTTGGGAGAGACGAATTGCTGCGCTACACCACCACCAGGCCATATCGTAACGACGCGCGCAAAGACTGGCAAATGAGCGCGGAGTATCGGGCCTAACCGGCGAGTCATTTTCAGAGCGCACAAACCACGGCAACTGTACTATCCTGCGAATCAGTGTCCACTGCCGCCGTTTCCACTCCCGCGCCTCGCAAGCTCACGCTGCTGCCGCTGATCGCGGCCACTTACTTTATCGTGGCGGGCGGCCCCTTCGGCTTGGAAGACATCGTTTCCAAGGCGGGTTACGCGGGCGCCATCCTGATCCTCCTGGTCACCCCGCTGATCTGGGCCTTGCCCACCGCCCTGATGGTCAGCGAAATGGCCAGCACACTGCCGAAAGAGGGCGGATACTACGCCTGGGTGGGCCGCGCCATGGGTCCTTTCTGGGGATTTCAGGAGGCCTGGCTGTCGCTGGTGGGCAGTATCTTCGATATGGCCATCTACCCGACGCTGTTCGTGGGCTACCTGGGCCATTTCGCCCCGGCGGTCACGGCCGGCAGCCGGGGCTTCTGGATCGGCGTGGGTCTGATCGCCGCGTCGGCCGCCTGGAACCTGCTGGGGGCGCGCACTATCGGCGATAGCTCCGTGCTGATGGGCGTCGTACTACTGGCGCCCTTCGCGGTGCTCTCGGTCTACGCGGTGGCGCATCGGGTAGGCGCGGTCGGCGGGCCGAGTGGGCACCCCGTTCCGCTCCGCAACGTGGATTTCCTCGGGGGCATCCTGGTGGCCATGTGGAATTACATGGGCTGGGACAACACTTCCACCGTCGCGGGCGAAGTGGAGAATCCGCAGCGCACCTACCCTCTGGCCATGGCGAGCGCGGTCACGCTGGTGGCGATCAGCTACGTGGTGCCCGTCGGCGCCGTGGCGGCCACCGGCCTGGACCCCAATTCCTGGTCGACCGGCGGATGGGCGGATGTGGGGCGCGCGGTCCTCGGCGGCGCGGCCGGGGCGATTCTGGCGGTGGCCATCACGATTGGCGGGATGGTCGGCGCCGCCGGCACGCTCAATGCGCTGACCATGGCGCTCTCCCGCCTGCCCGCGGTGATGGCGGAGGATGGCTACCTGCCGAAACTGCTGGCGCGCCGCAATCCCCGCACGGACGCGCCCTGGGCCGCCATCGTGGCCTGTGCCATCGCCTGGGCCGCCTGCCTGCAATTCAGCTTCACCAAGCTCATCCTGCTCGACGTGCTGCTGACCGGCCTGAGCATCCTGCTGCAGTTCGCCGCGCTGGTGGCGCTGCGAATCCGCGAGCCGGCGCTAGACCGGCCCTACCGCGTGCCGGGCGGCCTCGTGGGCGCGGTGGCCCTGGGGATCTTTCCTCTGGCGCTGCTGGTGCTGACCGTGGTACGGAACCAGGCCGAACCGGTCGGGCCGATCAACGCCCTGGAGTTCGGCGCGCTGCTGATCGCTCTCGGTTTTGTGGCCTGGTGGGGCGGCAATCGCCTGCGGGGGCGCGCAAACGACGGCGACAGCCGCCGGTCGGCTGGGTGAAGGCATCATTTTTTCGGCCGACCGGCCCATGGGCGAAACGCTGGTTTGCCGTCGTGCTGCTTCCTTCGTTAAGATGCCTGGCCGAGGGCAATGTCTTTGAGTGCCGACGACACCGTTGGGATTATTGGCTTGGCGATGGTGCTGTTGCGCGACGCCATCGCGGCTCTGCGCACCATCCTTCTGCGGCGCGCCTCGCGGTCCTGGCCCCAAGTGGCGGGGAAGTTTCTCTCTGGCCGAGCCAGGAAGATTAACGGCGGTCGCTGGGTTGCCGAGATAGCCTACAGCTTCGCCACCATCGGCGGCGAGTACTACGGCGGAATCCTCCGGCACCGCACGTCCAACGAAGAAATGGCCGACGAATACATACGGCACAGGAAAGACGCCCAGGTTTTAGTCCGTTACCGGCCCAGTAATCCCGACACTTCCTTTGCGACACTGGTCTGATCGGTGCGCGCCGTCCGCCGGTTCTGCCCCGCCGGGTGCGGCGGCACTTCGGTTCTTTAGCGCCGCCGCCGGCGAGGTTGCTAGAATGACGAATCGAGATGACTATCGCCGACCTTTCGCAGATCGCCGGCCGCACCTACCCGGCGCGCCGCCGTACCCAAAACCTGGTGGGAGGCGCCAGCCCCATTCAGGCGTCCAATTTCTCCATGGGCCACGTCACCCTGGAGCCCGATGGAGGGCAGGTGCCCTGGCATAATCAGGATCAGGAGGAGATCTACTTCATCGTGGAGGGCGATGGGGAAATGTGCCTGGGCGAGGAGCGCGTGGAGGTGCATACCGGTCAGGCGGTCTATATTCCCCACCGCGTGTTCCACCAGCTCACCAACACCGGCGCCACCCCGATGCGCATGATTTACTGCTACGGTCCGGCCGGCGATGTGGCTCACTGGCGGCACGAACTGGCAGGCACGCTGCCCCGCGCCGGGGTGGAGGCCCCGCCGCTGCCCGCGGGCGCCCACCCGCAGTGCACGGAGAAGCCCGGAAACTAACCCATGAGCGCGCAAACCGTTCATACCGTCGGCATCGTCATGAATGGCGTCACCGGACGCATGGGGCTGAACCAGCACCTGCGCCGATCGATTCACGCCATCCGCCAGCAAGGCGGGGTAAAGCTGAGCGATTCCGAGACGATCCTGCCCAACCCCCTGCTGGTGGGGCGCAGCCCGGCCAAGCTGGAGGCCATCTCGGCCGAGTGCGGCGGCCTGCCCTGGACCACCGACCTGGCCGCGGCCCTGGCCGATCCGGCCTACACGGTCTACTTCGACGCGCAGACCACCGAGCGCCGCGCCGAGGCCGTCAAAGCCGCCATCGCCGCCGGCAAGCATATCTACTGCGAGAAGCCCGTAGCCACCAGCCTGGCCGAGGCCCTGGATCTTTACCGGACGGCCCGGAAGGCCGGCGTCAAACACGGCGTGGTGCAGGACAAGCTCTGGCTTCCCGGCCTGATGAAGCTGCAGACTCTCATCAAGCTGGGCTTCTTCGGCCGGATTCTCTCGGTGCGCGGCGAATTCGGCTATTGGGTGTTCGAGGGCGGCGCCGTGCCCGCCCAGCGCCCCTCGTGGAATTACCGCAAGGAAGATGGCGGCGGCATCATCATCGACATGCTGTGCCACTGGCGCTACGTGCTCGACAACATTTTCGGCGAAGTGCAGTCGGTCTCCTGCCTGGGCGCCACGCACGTGCCCGAACGCTGGGACGAATCCGGCAAGCCGTACCGATCGACCGCCGACGATTCGGCCTACGCCACCTTCGAACTGGCCGGCGGGGTGATCGCCCACTTCAACTCCTCGTGGTGCGTGCGCGTGCGCCGCGACGATCTGCTGACGCTGCAGGTGGATGGCTCGCTGGGTAGCGCGGTGGCGGGCCTGCGGCACTGCTGGATCCAGCCCTACGGCGCCACTCCGCGGCCGGCCTGGAACCCCGACGTGGAAAGCCCGCTGAACTATTTCGATGGCTGGCAGAAAGTGCCCGATCAGGACACCTTCGACAATGCCTTCAAGCGCCAGTGGGAGCTGTTCCTGCGCCACATCGTGAAGGACGAGCCGTTCCGCTGGGGGCTGCTCGAAGGCGCCAAGGGCGTGCAGCTTGCCGAGAAGGGAATCGAATCCTGGAGCAGGCGGGCCTGGGTCGAGATACCGGAACTTACAGGCGATTGATCAGGCTGGCGACGTACCCGGCGCCGAATCCGTTATCGATATTGACGACCGTCACATTGCTGGCGCAACTGTTGAGCATCCCCAGCAGAGCCGCCAGGCCGTGGAAGCTGGCGCCGTAACCTACGCTGGTAGGCACGGCGATCACCGGGCAACTCACCAGTCCGCCCACCGCGCTGGGCAGGGCGCCTTCCATCCCCGCGCAGACCACCACCACGCGCGCCTCGGTGAGCCGCTCGCGGTTCTGCATCAAGCGGTGGATGCCGGCCACGCCGATATCGTGGATGGCGTCCACCTGGTTGCCCATGACCTCGGCGGTGACCTGCGCCTCCTCGGCGACCGGCATATCGCTGGTGCCGGCGCAGACCACCGCGATGGTGCCCTTGCCGGTAATGGTGCGGTCGCGCCAGAATCGGATTACGCCCGAGAGCGGCAAAAAGTCGGCGCCCGGCAGGCGCGCCAGGACTGCGTCGGCGCAAGCGCGGTCGGCCCGTGTGATCAGCACGTTGGGCGCGTGTTCCAGGAGCCGTTCGGCGATGGCCACCACTTGTTCGGACGTCTTGCCCTTGGCGAAAATTACTTCGGGGATGCCGTGGCGCAGCGCGCGGTGATGATCCACCTTGGCAAAGCCCAGGTCCTCGAAGGGCAGATGGCGCATCCGCGTGAGTGCGCCGTCGATCTCGATCTCGCCCGCGCGGACCTGCTCGAGCAGCAGCCGCAGTTGGTCCTGGTTCATGAGGCCAGCATAACAGGACGGACCGGCGGCTGACGCCGCCGAACACCGCCATCCCGAAGTTGCGCAGGCACCGCGCCGGCCCCGCCGGCGTCCGGTAGTCGAGACTCTGGTGCAGTCGTTGCTGGTTGTAAAACCGGAAATAGCGCTCGATCCCAGTGCGCGCTTCCGTCACCGACGCCGCGGGACGGCGCGCCGCGCTCCTCGACGGCGAGGTCCGCGGCGGGAAAGCGTCGCGGGCCGCGGGCGGGTGTCCTGTATGCGAACCACGGGCGCGCACGCGGCTTTCAGCTACGCGGGCCCAAAAAGGCGGACAATTGTGGTCATCATGCAGAAGCTTCAGCGTTGGCTGTGGATTGCCGCAGTCTTGTCGGCGGCCCTCAACACACCGGCACAATCCAGGCGCGTCAAGGATCTCGCCGTCGGCAAGTTGCTGGTTGCGCCCCGGGACGCACGCGACCCCAGCTTCGCCCGGACTGTGATTCTACTGGTCCAGCACGACGGGCAGAGCGCCGTGGGCCTGATGGTCAACCGCCGCACGAAAATACCGATCTCTCTTGCGCTGGGGGCGTGGAAGCCGGCCAAGGACAAGTCCGATCCGGTTTACATGGGCGGTCCCGTGGAGTTGAACGGGGTGCTGGCGTTGCTCCGGTTGGCCAGCAAGCCGGATGATGCGGCACACGTCGTCGGCGATGTGTACCTGGCCTCCAGCCGGACGCCGGTGGAGAAGGCGCTGGCAGCGGGCACGGGCCCGGGCGAGTTCCGCGTCTACCTGGGCTACTGCGGTTGGGGTGCTGGCCAACTGGAGAACGAGGTGGAACTGGGTGCCTGGTACATCTTCAGCGGCAATGCCGGCCTAGTGTTCGACTCCGACCCTGCGTCCCTGTGGTCCCGGCTGATCGCCCGGACCGAACAGCAGATTGTCCGCAACCTGGCGCCAAAGAGAGGCGCTTGCTGTTTCGCGATTCGCCAACGCCTGGTTCATGCCCAGGCACCTGCTACCTAAGACAGAGACCGTGGTACGGCCGATGGCTACGCTGGCCGAAGATGCCCCCTGTGAATAATCGGTGAATAATATGCTCGAGCAAATCCTGATTGCGCACGATGGCTCCGATGGCGCCCGCAAGGCATTCGATTTCGCCGTCGAACTCGCAGTGCGCGTTGGCGCGCGTCTGCGCATGATTTGTGTGGAGGAGGAGATCCCCCGCCACGCCGAGGTGATCGACGAGCTTCGCGAAGAGCAGGATCGCGCGGACAGCTACTTCGGGCAGCTTGCCGCGCATTGCCGCACGCGCGCGGCAATGCATTCCGTGGACCTCGCGACCGTGATTGTGCCAGGACATGCCGTCAGGGTAATTGGCGACTTCGTGCGCGAGAATGCCATCGATTTGCTGGTCATCGGCTTCACGGGACACTCCCGGATTTACGAGCACATCTGGGGCGGCACGGCCCACAACCTGACCAGCACCGTGCGCTGCAACGTGCTCGTCGTCAAGTAGCGGGGAAGCTTCGATGGAGCCGCAAATCCCTCTCGTCGGGATGGCGAAGGAGATCGAACGACTGAGTTCGGCGTTTGGCGCCGGCGATCCGCTGCTGCTGCTGGGTTCTCAGGGCTGCGGCAAGACCAGGCTCATTCAAGAGGCGCTCTCCGGCAATCGCCGCGTGCTCTACATTGCCTGGGTTCCGGCCCTGCATGACTTACTGACGGCCATGGCACGCGCGCTGATCGCCGCGCACCATGCAGGTTTTGCCCGAGTCAAGCCGGGTGCCGATCCGGAGGCCTGGCTCGCGGCGCAAACCAGCATTCACCTCAAAGGGATCCTCCGGACTGCGATGGAGAAATCTCCTGTGCCGATGATGCTGGATGGTATTGCGGGCGCCAGTTTCCCCGCTTACCGTTTCCTGCAAAGAATCTACCATACGCCCGGGATGGCTCTTTTCGCTGCCTCGCGGGACACCCTCAGTTTGGGAGCATTGGCGCGGCTCTTCTGGAATCCGGAGAAGGCGCTGCATATCCCGCCGCTTCCCGACCGGGACGCCGAACAACTGTTCGAAGCCGCCGCTGGCCATTTCAAGCTGTACAACCTGGACCTCGATGACTTCCGGGAAAAAGTGCTGGAGAGCGCCCGTGGCAACCCAGGGCAGATTATCGAGATGTGCCGCCTGGCTACCGAGGCGCGCTACCACGCGGGCCGCCGTATTAAATTCTCTCCGCTGCGCATCGATACGCTAATGAAGTTCGCGCGTTAGAGTCTTCACCCGCAGCAACATTCTCAATACCTCGTCGCCCGCTCGCACCGGCGGCGGGTTGGACGAGCGGCGGCTCAACTCCGCATCCATCGCCGGCACGGATTCCGGAGCGAGCGCCACGAGCGCCGCCTCGGCTTCCTTCCGGACGAACCAGGGCAGGCGGGCGAGCACGCCCACGAGGCCCACTGCCGCGCAGGCGCGGTCGTGTGCGTCCGCCACGGACGAGGCGATCTGTGCCAGCCTGACCAACAGCTCGGGATCGCGCTCTGCCAGAAGCGGCCGCAGTTCCGCCCAGCTCTGCCGTTCCACTCCGATTTCCACAAGCAGGCCCAGTACGCTCCGCCGCCGGCAGAGACTGGAGGGGGTCTCCTCCTCCGCATTGGGAAGCGGGGTCACCACGGAAAGCAGCAGCGCGTTGCGAGCCGCCGGCCCCAATTTTCGGAGTCCGTCCTCGGCTGCACTTCGGCACAGGTCATCTTCGAGCGCCCGGTCCAAACAGGGGATCGCTTCCGCACGCTCAAATCCCGCCACGGTTTCGATGATGCCGGGAAGGTTTCGTTTCCTGGAAAGGTCGAGGAGGATTTCGAATGTCTGGTTGTCGCGCCAGGCGCTCAACCGCCGGCCGGCAGTGTTCCGGACGGCATCCTCGGCAAACTGGAGCTCGGCATCCGCGGTCCGGCTGGGCGCTTGCAGGTACTCGATGAGCACGTCTCTGGCGCCCAACAAGGCGAGCGCCTCGACCGCCCACATTCTGGGCTGTGGCACGCTGGCGATCCGTCCCGACAACAGGAATTCGCGCAAGGGAGGGATGGCCCTTGGCCCGCAAGCGGCCAACTCCGCGATCGCGGACTCGCCGTCGACCAGCGACTGCAGGCAGGCTACCAGCCGATAGACCTCCGGATCGCCGGGCGGCATGTCGTTATTGGCGCAGTTCCGTCCGGCCGGCTTCATTGCGCCTCTTCTCGACCTCCAGTGCCGCCGCGAATTCTTCCGCCACGCGCTGCCAATCCCAGCGGCTTTCGGGCGCAATGGGAAGCTGCCAAGCGGAGCTGTGGTTCAGGTTGACTTGAAGAATTTGTCCGCCTCCGCCTGGGGTCAGACCGATGCTGCGCACGGCATCGAATCGAGCGTACGAAGCGATGCTGCCGTATCGCGAATAAGATCCCCGCTCCCGGTCAGTAATCCACAACAGCCGCCGGCCGGTCAGCGCCAGTAGATCGCCCGCGATCCAGTGGCGGCGTGGAAGCAACCAGCTTCGGGACCGCACCTCTCGCGGCGGCTGGAAGACCCGCATCAGGACGGCTTCTCCGGAGTCCAGTTCCCGCGTCAAGGCGTTGGCGAATTTGATATCGAGCCCCTCGCCGAAATGTAGCGGCGCAGTCGTCGCGAGGGCCGGGACGCCCCCCAGAAACTGGTCCCGAAAGCGGCGCATGAACCGGAAGACCGAGGGGAAACCGCGGGTATTGTAGCGCACGGTGTAATCTAATCCGGGCCCAGCTCCGGCTCCGGTGAAGCGGAGCCGCCCTTTCAGCAGCATATACCCCGATTCGACCGCCGAGATCTGGTCCATGGTCCATCGGCGGGGCGGCTCCCCGGTACTCGGGTGAGAAACGACATGCAGCGCCGAATCCTTCAGAAGCAGGATGCGGGGCGAATACGACGACCGCCCGAACCAATCGGGATCGTCGCGTGGCAGAAAAAGGCCCGCATCGAAGCCCACGAGCGAAGCCGGCAATTCAAAATCCGGCGGGCACTCGCCGGTCGAACGAAGCTCGAACGCCAGGATGTACTGCCGGGAATCGATGGCCGGCCATTCTCCCATCAATTTCGATTCCTCGTCACGCGGCAGTCCCGGGCGCGGTCTGCCCGGCCGCGCTTTCCGGAGTGGCGGCGCTGACGCGGCCGGCGGGCACCGGGGCGGCGGCGAGAGCCGCGAGATGGTCTCGTAGAGCCTGATCGTCGTCAACGCCCGTCTGATTCGCCGACAGGCGCTCTATGTGCGCCCGGTACGCATCGGCGTAGCTGTCAAACTGCTCCTGCAACTCGGTGAAGGTCTTGCGTACCCAGGCCTGAAGCACGCGCGCGTAGATCCCCACGGCGTCCGTAATCCGGTCCCCAGCTTGCGACCGGATCCGCCGCTCCACCCGCGCGGCCGCCCACCGGCGGCCCAGCATGGCGGCCACGTTACTGGGACGGACCGAGATTTCCAGGTTTCCCAGATCGAAGCGTGGCATATTCTTCAGCACATCCTGCAATTCGTCCGGCTCGGGCCCGTTCTCGATCCCGAGCACCAGGGCGGTTTTCGCGAGCACGCTCCCGGCGTTACGGGCTGCCTCCTGGATGGCGGACGCGATCTGCCCAACCGGTTCCGCGGCGGCCTGTTCCAGCCGATTCCGGATGGGGCCTTCGCCGGTTGCATGGTTGGCGGCCGCGCGGATCAAGCCGTCCGCACATTCGCGGAACGCGTCGGTTTTGTCGAGGCACTCCGACCGTGCCCGTGCAATCTTTCCGGCGGCTGTTCGGATCTCCGTCTCCAAATCCCGCAGCTTGCCGATGTCCATGCTGGCCCCGGTGTGCCCCGAGCGTTTCAGGCGCGTCTTGAGCGCCGCCTCCACTGCCAGCCGAAGCGCGCCGATCTTCCGGTTCAGCGACTGCCGCGCGAGCTCCGCGTGACGGCCGTAAAGTGGAAGGATCTCGGTCGAGAGCCATTTTTCGAGGAGGTCGCTGTACCCGGCCTTGATGCTGACCGCATGGACCGGCAGTTCCAAACCCAAATCTGAGCGGATATGGCCGGCCACGTATTGAAGCGCGCGATCCCGATCCGCCGGCGCCAACAAATCCGCCTTGCTCAACAGCACGGACGCGGGGATGCCGGCATCGTAGAGCGCCTCGACCGTCGCCAGATCGTCCGCGGTGAGAGTGGACCCGGCATCGATCAGCACGACTCCCAAATCGCAACGGGGAAGATAGGCCCTGGTTTCGGCGGCGCCGGAAGTGGCCAGCGAGCCAAGACCCGGCGTGTCCACATAGACCACGCCTTCCCGAAGCCGTTCGGCCGGCAGTTCCACGACAATGCGGGTTACGTGCCGGGCGTTCGAAGGATTGTGCTGCTCCGTAACGAACTCCGCCAGCCGTTCGATGGCGAACTGCTCCGGCTTCCGGTCGGCGAACCAAGCGGTGGCGCGCGGCTCGGAGCCGTAAGCCAGGCGTGTCGGCACCGCCGTGACCGGGTTTACTCCCACCGGCAGCAGATCCTGCCCGGCAATATGGTTGAGCAGGGACGATTTCCCGGAGCTGACCCTGCCAAAGACGGCGATTTCGAACGTGTCCGTTTCTAGCCGGTCGATGATGGTCGCCAATGCCGGCCGAAACTCGACCAGGCCGTGTTGGCCGATGGCCCGCTCCAGCGCTCCGACTAGCGCGATGTCGCCGCCGGCCTCCTCCAAACGCCGCAACCGCTGCGCCAGGTCGGCGGACTGGCCCTGCGCCAGGTACGAACCCAAGCGGGAAACGATGCCCCGCATTTCATCGACAAGGCCGGCGATCTCGATGGCGGTGGTGTCCGCCAGCTCTCCGTAGCCGGCCATGCGCTTGGGACGGCACTCCTCGAAGGCAATCTCCACAAATCCGAGCGTGATTCGAATGGAGTGGACCGAGCCGATATGCGGCGCCGGAATCGGCACATTCTGGCTATCCAGAATGCGAACCAACTGGGCGCGCATCCTGGCGATGTAGTCCTGGACGACCTTGGCCTGGGCCGGCGAGAGGTCCGGCTTGAATTTAGGGAATGGCGATTTCGACTGCGAGGCGAAGAGGGTGGCCTCAATTTCCGAAAGCAGCTTGTCGGCGTACTGGCAGCTCGTCAGGAGATGCAGGCGTTGCGACGAATTCAGGTGGCCGGGTTCGCGCGGGTCGTCCATCGTGCTCACAACCAGGAAGTTCTCTCTGTAGGAGTCATCTTCCCCAAGGGGCGGTTGCGGCGAACTCCAACGCCTGCATCCATTATGTCCAAAGGATGAGGGCCGGTCAACGCATGGGTGCCGGGCTTGCCGGGCAGGCCCGAGCGGAGCGAGCAGGCCCGAGCGGACCGAGCAGGCCGAGCGGGCCCGAGCAGGCCCGAGCGGGGTGGCCCGATGCTCTCGCCCCTATCGCGGCACACCGCCCGACCCGTTTGGCGGCGGATCCCTTTGGGCTGCAAGCCACTGAGAGGATTGAGTTTCTTCTTTTCTAGGCGAGGTGTTCCTCACGGTGTTTTCGAACCACGCTGGGTTCTCAGGGGGCCGCAAGGCGCCACCGGCCCGCCCGGCAGGCGAAACCGCCTGCCCTACCCTGGCAGCTCTGGAGTACAATCGGCAGATACCGTATGACTCCCGAACAACAAACCGCAGGCGCGTTCGAACCGAGGGGAATGGGTGAATTCTCCCGGCTCACGGGCGTGTTCCTGGAACCATCGAAGGCCTTTGAGGATATTGCGCGGCGTCCCAGTTGGCTGATCCCGCTTCTGCTGACGGTCCTGGCGGCGTTCGCGTACCTTACCGCTTATGGTCAACACGTCACTTGGCAACGTTACATGCAGCACGAGATGGACACCAATCCCAAGGCGCAGGAGCGCATGGCCCAGGTTCCGCCCGAGCAGCGCGCCAAATCTATGGAGACAGGGGCTAAGATCGCGGGCATCGTGAGCGTGGCGGCGGTGGTGGTGATTACACCGCTGGTACCGCTGATCTGGGGCGTGATCGTGCTGGTGATCGTCAATTCCATGTCGGCCGGGTTGAAATTCAAGCAGGTCTTCTCGATCATGGTGTACGCGGGCCTGCCCGCTATCGTCAAGGCAGCGCTCTCCATTGTGGTGATGTTCCTGAAGAACCCGGACGACTTCAACCTCAGGAATCCCCTGGCCTTCAATCCGGCCGCCTTCATGGACCCCGTGAACGGGTCGAAGTTCCTCTACAGTCTTGGAACGTCGGTGGACCTGTTCGCCATCTGGATCATGCTGCTGGCCGCCACGGGCCTGAAGATCGCGGCGGGCAAGCGCCTCACTTTCGGAAAGGCGCTCACCGCCGTGGTGACGCCCTGGGCGCTCTTCGTGCTGCTCGGAGCGGGAATTGCGGGGGCCTTCTCGTAGGGCCGCGCGGCCTTTATGGGCCGCGGGTACTGGCCTTTAGGCGCGTCGTGCAATGATCCGCGCGGCGCGCCGGTGCGCCACCGGCTGGGGAGCCTCCGAGTAGAACGCGATCTTCCAATCCGCAAACTCCCGCCGCAGTTCGCCGGGCTCCAGCAGAAAAGCCGGGCTGTGCGGCCCGCTGGTGGCGGCTGGGTCCACCAGATGAATCGCTGCCACGAACAGCCCTCCCGGCCGCACGCCTTCGCGAATCCGCGGGAACAGATCGCGCTGCAGATAATAGAAGTTGCAGATCAGGTCGTAGGCGCCCGGCGCAATCCGAAACTCTCCGCGCTCCAGGTCGGCGGCATGGGTTTCCACGGGCAGGCCGGCGGCGCGGCGGCGCAGGATCCCGATCGCGACCCCGGAGCGGTCCACCGCGGTGACGCGCCAGCCGAGCGATGCGAGATAAATCGCATTGCGCCCGGGGCCGCTGGCGAGATCGAGCGCTTCGCCGGCGGGAGAAATCTCCGCCACTTCGACGAGCAGCGGATCGGGCGTCTGTTCAAGCTGGGCGGCATCCGAATAATGTCGATTCCAGTCACGCGGCACACTTCAGAATAACCGCTTGCGCGTCCTCCGATCCGCCGAGGCCGCGCCGTGGGAGGCGCAACTTGCGCGTCCTCCGCCCCGCCGCGGTGCTCATTTGGACCATCTGAAAAGAACTTCGCGAAAACTCCAAGATAAGCATTGGTAATCGCGACGATTCGGTGTAAGATTTTACTCATCTGGAGAATCACATTCGACGAGGATAAACACTATGGCGACTAAGAAGTCAGCAAAGAAGGCCGCGAAACCAGTCAAGAAAGCCGTAAAGAAGGCTGCCAAGAAGGCCGCCAAACCGGCGGCGAAGAAGGCCGTGAAGAAGGCGGCGAAAAAGGCTGCAAAGCCGGCGCCCAAAAAGGCCGTGAAGAAGGCGGCTCCTAAGGCTGCGGCTCCTCCGCCCGCGCCCGCGCCCACCCCGGCGCCCGCTCCCGAAACCAGCGGTGGTGGCGAGAGCACCGGGTCCGGCAGCTAGCTGGTAATAGAAAACGCTCCCTTACGGTCGCGGCTCGGATCTACCGGGCCGCGATGCTAAGGGAGTGGTGTGTGGCCCAGCCATGGGCCAGGGATCAGAGGTGTGTGCTACCGTAGTCCGTGATGCGGATCGTGGTGCTGGTAGGCCTGCCCGGTTCCGGTAAGTCCACTTACTTGAAGCGGATCGGCGTCGAGGGCCTGTCGAGCGATGCCATCCGCAAGTGGCTGACGGACGACGAGACCGATCAGACGATCCACGATCGGGTCTTCGAGACTGTGCGTTATCTCTTACGCCAGCGGCTCTCGCTCGATCGTCCCGTGACTTACATCGATGCCACCAATCTCACCGTGGCCGAGCGCGCTCCCTATCTGGGGATCGGCCGATCCTACGGCTGCGACGTGGAAGCCCTGTTCTTCGACGTGCCTCCGGAGGTCTGCCGCGAGCGCAATCGCCAGCGTCACCGCGTGGTGCCGGACGCGGCGATGGAGAAAATGGCGGCCCGCCTGGCACCGCCCACGATAGAGGAAGGCTTCACAAGAGTGGTGCGGTCGTAAGGGCCGGCCCCGCTTTTCACCGCAGAGACGCGGAGAACGCAGAGGAAGCGCAGAGAAAACGAACTCTCTCTTTGTCTTCCTCCGCGCTTTCTCTGTGACCTCCACGTCTCTGCGGTGAAAAGCGGGGCCCCTCACCCCCACCGCATCATTTCGCGCGACTCCACCTTGGCCTCGTCCAGCTCGATCCCGTAGCCCGGCGCCTCCGGCAATGCCAGGTGCGCCTGCTTCACTACCGGCGGGTTCCGCTCGAAGTGGTAGTACGACTGCATCTTCAAGATCAGGTACTCCGCGAGCGGGCATACCGCCGGAGACTGGCTGGCAATCAGGTGCAGAGCGGCGTGGATGCTGTGGCCGTGCGGGATCACCGGCACGTCGAAAAGCGAGGCCAGCGCGCAGATCTTCTGCAACTCCGAGGTCCCGCCGCACCACTCGGGGTCGCATTGCAGCACGCTCAGGGCCCCCTCCTTTAAATAGTCGTAAACCTCCCACCGCCCCTGAATGTGCTCGCCCGAAGCGATCGGAATCGAAGTCCCCCTGCGCAGCTCCGCGAAGGCGCCGATCTTCTCGGCCTGGGTGGCTTCTTCGATCCATCGCGGCCGGTAGCGTTCCACCTGTTTGGCCCACTCCAGCGTGTACCCGAGGTTCCAGCCGCTGTAAACGTCGAACATCAGCTCGGTGTCTTCGCCGGCCGCTTCGCGCAGCAGTTTCACCAGGTCGACGTTCTTCCGCATTCCCTCGGGACCATCGCCGGGACCGTTAGCCAGGAACCACTTCTGGTAGCGGTAGCCTTCCTTCTTCAATGCCGCGGAGCGCGCCTGGGCCTTTTCCGGCTCCAGCGAATAGCCCAGGCAGCTCGCGTAGGCCTCCACGGTTGGCCGCGTCGGACCGCCCAGCAGCCGGTAGACGGGCGTCTGGAAGTACCGCCCCCGCAGGTCCCAGAGGGTGTTGTCCACGGCGCTGATGGCCATCAGGAAATGGCCGCGGCGCGCATGGCGGTTGGAGCGGTAGAGCTGGTCCCAAAGCTTCTCCTGCGCCAGCGCGTCCTTGCCCACGAGGAACGGCCGGAGCTGCTCATCCACCACGATGGCGACCTCTTTGTCGATCGGCCCGTAGAATCCCTCCAGGCCCGAGGCCGTCCGGATCTTCAGATACAGCGCGCTCACCGCCGCTTTGCCGGACACAGGATTGGCGCTGTCGTGGTAGGGCGCCGGGCGCAGCTCGTCGTAGATGTCGAGCGGGTTCACCTGATACTGCTGGTCGACGCCGCGCAGGCTGTCGCGATGGCCACGAAGCTGCCAGACTTCCACGGCGGCGATCGGAATTGGCTTCGTTTCGGCAAGCGCCGCGGCGGCCGGCAGCGAGGCGAGAAAATGGCGGCGGGTCAGCATGGCGGGTAGGTCATTGTGAGGTGCGGGTCAATGCCATGGGATGCGTCGGCTGGTAGAGACCTACTGCGCCTCCGCCGGGAAGCCGGATCCTGGTGATCGACCCCCATCTTTCTTTGTGCACTTCCGAGCACCGGACGCCTTTCTTCCCGAGTGCCGTTATCTCGGCCTTCAGGTCGTCGCACATCAAATAGAGTTCGTGCCGGCCATTCTCTTCGGCGGGATGAACCGCCACCTCCGAGGGAGGCAGCGCGAAGATCAGCCATCCGTGGCCGGCGTCTACGGAGGAAAGTCCGAGGACGTCCCGGAGGAACGCGCGATCCGCCTCCGCATCCTGGCTGTAGACGATTACGTGGGCACCGAAGATCATGACCTTTGCTCCTTTTCGATCCGTTTACTTCGAAATACCGCGCTCCACCATCCATTCCTTGAGGCGTTCCGGCCAGCCCATTACCGGAGCCGGCTCCTTCTTGGTGGGGCGCAGCGCGAAACCGTGGCCCCCGTAAGCGTAGATGTGCATCTCGGTGGGGATGTGCTGCGCCTCCAGCTCCAGGTAAAACTTCACCGTCGCCTCCACGTGCGACCGGTCGTCGTCGGCGCACACCAGGAACGCGGGCGGCGCGTCTTTGGGCACCGGGAACAGTGTGGCATCGGGCCGGCTGGGGTTGGCTCCGGGACGGTAGGCGGGGTAGACCGAGACCGTGAAATCGGGCCGCGAGCTGGCGCGCTCGACGGGATCCCCGGCGTCCGGCTTGCCGGCATCGAAGCGGGTTTCGATCATCCCGGTCACTTCGCCTCCAGCCGAGAAGCCGATGAACCCGATGTGCGCCGGGTCCACGCCCCACTCGGCGGCGCGGCTGCGCACCAGCCGAACGGAGCGCGCCGCGTCCGCGTATACCTCACCAGGCAGCGTGTATTTCGATCCCGGGGCGCGCGCCAGGCGGTACTTGAGCACGAAGGCCGCGATGCCCAGCGAGTTGAGCCAGTCGGCGATCTCGAAGCCTTCCTTATCGATCACGAGCTGGGTGTGGCCGCCGCCCGGCGCTACCACCATGGCCACGCCGGTGGCCTTCTCCTTGGGAGGGAGGAACACGTAAATAGAAGGATAGTGCGTGACCGTGAAATTGGCCGGCAGGCCGGCGTACTTCGGATTGGTGGACGGTTTGGAGACCTCCTGCGCCGTGACGCCTTCGGAGCCGGGCGCGGCGGAGGGCCAGAGCTTGATCTCCTCCCCGCGGGTGGCTGCCGAGGCTACGACCAGATTCACCGCAGAGACGCAGAGTACGCGGAGGAAGCGCGGAGAAAGACATAGAGATTTCTCTTCGGATGCTTCTCCGCGCCTCCTCCGCGTACTCCGCGTCTCCGTGGTGAAATCGTGGCTGGCTCGTGTCATTGCTTTTTCTTCTCCGCCGCTTCGGCGGCCAGTTTGCGCATCAGGTCGATGGTCGGCTTGGGCGCTTCGAACTCCGCCTCTTCCAGGGGCGTCCGGCCGAAGGCGTCGCGGGAATTGAAATCCGCGCCGTGGTCGGCCAGATACTGAATCATCTCGTTGTCGCCCGAGCGGACGGCGGCGTGCAAGGCGTTGGGCCGATCCTTGGGCGCCTCGTTGATGTCCGCGCCCAGTTCCACCAGCATCTTGACGGCTTCCAGCTTCTTGCTGCCCGCCGCCAGCAGCAGCGCGACGGTGCCATCGGGGGCCTCCTCCTTGGGGTCGGCGCCCATCGCGATCAGCTCCCCATCATGGCTACATTGCCGCTCTGCGCCGCCACCAGGAAGGGTGTCAACCCGCTGATTGCCCCACGGAACCCGCCTCCTCCGGCGCGCCGGCCCCCGCCCTGGGTGAGGACATGCAGATCCGCGCCCCGCGCCACCAGCGTGCGCGCTATCTCGGCACGGCCATCGGCCACCGCCCACATCAGCACGGTCTGCCCCATGCGCGATTCGGCGGCGTTGACGTTGGCGCCGCGGTCCAGCAGCAACTTGACCAGTTCCAGGTTGCCCGCATTCACGGCCGCCATCGGCGCCGTCTCGCCATCCCAGCGCACCGCGTTGACATTGGCCTTGGCGTCGAGCAGCAGCCCATCCGGGCCCAGAGGGCACCCCCAGCCGGCGAGCCGCCTGAAAGGCGGCTGCGGGCAGGATTGCCCGACCCACAACTGCCATACAGCCCGTCCGCCCCACTTTCCCAGCCCATCGCATACAGGAATGATATATTAAGTGCGAGGTACTGGGAACCTCGCGACCCAATAATGCTCCTGAGGGGGATCTGCGCGCTGGCGGCAGCTTTCGGTCTATACAGCCAGACGCCCGCCCCACGCCTCCGCCATCCTCGCCCGACGATTTCAGCGTAGACATCAGACCGAAGCAGGCGGCGACATGTTCATACTCTGGCAGAGGGTTTTGCGGGATCGACTAGCTTAGCTAGGGCTCAAACTGGAAGGCCAGAAGGCTAAAGTGGAATTCCTGGTGGTAGACGGCGCGGAAAGAACTCCGGCGGCGAATTGATCGGAGTTACAGTAAATGGGAGTTCTCCCATGAATCACGCCCCGATTTCGCGTATTCCCTCTCGACGGGTCGCCGTGGCGCTGCTGGCGGCTTTCGCGCTGGCAGTGCTCGCGTCTCGCCATGCGACCTTGGCCGCCTCCCAGCCGAGGCCGCTCTCCTCCTTCGACCCTCAGGCGAAGCCTCTTCTGGCGCAGATGACGGTGGACGAGAAGATCGGGCAGATGACCCAGCCGGATCAGGAATTCGTCAAGGATCTCACGGACATCGAAACCTACACCTTCGGATCGATCCTCAGCGGCGGCAGTTCCGATCCCAAGGAAGGCAATAGCCTCGGAGCCTGGACCGATCTCTACGACCGCCTGCAGAAGCATGCCCTCAATTCCCGCCTGCACATCCCCTTTCTGTACGGAATCGACGCGGTTCACGGCCATAACAACATTCTGGGAGCCGTCATTTTCCCGCACAACATCGGGCTGGGGTGCACGCGCAACGCCGCACTGGTCGAGAAGGTGGAGCGAATCACCGCCGAGGAAGTGCGCGCCACCGGCATTCAATGGGCGTTCGCGCCCTGCGTGACCGTCCCACAAGACGAACGCTGGGGCCGCACCTACGAGGGCTTTTCGGAGGACCCGGCGCTGGTGAGCGAACTGGGCGAAGCGGCGGTCCGCGGCTTCCAGGGCGCCGACCTGGCCAACCCGCTCGCCGTTCTGGCCTGCGCCAAGCACTTCATCGGCGACGGCGGCACGGCCTATGGATCCGCGCGGCGCAGGGATCCCTCAAGTCCCGGCCTCGATCAAGGCGACACGCGCGTGGATGAAGCCACCCTGCGCCGCATTCATCTGCCCGGCTACATCGCGGCCGTGAAGGCCGGCGTCGGCTCCATCATGCCCTCCTATAGCAGTTGGAACGGGGTGAAGTGCTCGGCCAGCAAACACCTGCTGACGGAAATTCTCAAACAGGAGCTGGGCTTCCAAGGCTTCCTGATCTCCGATTACAATGCCATCGACCAGATCGATCCGGACTATAAGAAGTCCATCGGCATCTCCATCAATGCCGGCATGGACATGGCGATGGTCCCCACGCGATATAAGGAATACATCGCCGATTTGAAGCAATTGGTGGAAGAGGGCACGGTGCCGATGGCGCGCATCGACGACGCGGTGACTCGCATCCTGCGCGTGAAGTTCGCCATGGGCCTGCTGGACAAAAGCCGCTCGCAGCTCGCCGACCGGAGCTTGCACAAAACCTTCGGCTCGCCCGAGCACCGGCAGGTGGCGCGCCAGGCCGTGCGCGAATCGCTGGTGCTGCTGAAGAATGGGAACAAGGTTCTGCCGCTCTCGAAGACCGCCGCGCGCATCCACGTGGCCGGCAAGAGCGCCGACGATCTGGGCAACCAGTGCGGCGGCTGGACCATCGATTGGCAGGGCAAGAGCGGCGACGTCACGCCGGGCGGCACCACCGTGCTCGCCGCCATCCGGAAGGCCGTCTCGGGGAATGTCCAAGTGACGTTTTCGAAGGACGGGACCGGCGCCGCCGGGGCCACTGTGGGCGTGGTGGTAATTGGCGAGAAGCCCTACGCCGAAGGCAACGGCGATCGGGCCGACCTGGGGCTCGCCCAGGAAGATCTGGACGCGGTCAATAACATGAAGGCCGCGGGCATTCCAGTAGCCGTGATCCTGTTCTCCGGCCGGCCGATGATCGTCGGCGACGTGCTCGAAAAAGCGGATGCCCTGGTGGCCGCCTGGCTGCCCGGCACGGAGGCTGAAGGCATCACCGACGTGCTCTTCGGCGACTATCGGCCGGTGGGAAAGCTGTCCCAGTCGTGGCCTCGTTCGATGGCGCAAATTCCCATCCATCCCGGCGACAGGGATTACGATCCGCTGTTTAAGTATGGATACGGTTTGAGCTATTGACCGTGGCGCAGGCCCTCAGCCTTTGGCTCTCAGCGTGCCCGCAGGCATGAAAATAGCCCGCCGCATCACCCTTCGCGGGATCGAAGTGCTTTCCTCGTAGCCGAGCGGGCGTTTCGAACGCGTGGTGTCGATCAGGACCGCCTCCGGCCGCCGACGCCCCGTCCGGCATGGCCCTCGGATCTGACGGAGGGGTGCCCTCTGGGCCGGGCGGCAATTCGAGCTCTCCCGCCCGCTCCAGCATCAGCCGGAGGCCGCGGCATACCACGTCACGCAAGGCGCCGTTGGTCTGTCTCCAGCCCAGCGCTTCGCATAATTGCCGGGACAGCTTCCACCGGCTGCTGGTGGGATGCGCCCCCATGAACCTCAGGAAGGCCAACTGCCCGCCGCCGATCTCCTGCCCGCGGTAGCGCCAGGTTTCTGCCATAACCGCGGCATGCCAGCAAAAAACCAGAACGTAAGTTTCCCGGTTTGGACGGCTTCTCCCGGTCGCTCAGGCTCGACTTGCAGGCCGAGATCGACAGTTAAATTCTTGTGGGACTGTCCGGCGGCGGCTCACGGCAAGCACCACGGCTGAAAGATCGCCCTACCCGACCGCCCAGTCCGATCTGCCCGGAATGCCCGGATCGACGAAGGACACGTGGCGGCGTTCCGTTCAGCGGAGACGCTTCAGAAGCAGCGGCCTATCCTGGAACTGCTGCCAGCCGACAATCTCTTCTGTGGCGATGAACCGGTCGAGGTTCTCTCTGTGAGCCAAAGGATGGCCAACGGTCTGCTCATCGTAATCACTCACAAACCTGCGAACTCGCTCTGCCCAATCGCTTTCAATGATCATGACATCCCCCATTTTCGCTCAAGAGCGTTTGCTGCCCTCAAACGCACTTCGTCCTCCGATTCGAGCCAGCGCTTAAAACGCGTCACTCTGCGAGCTTCTTGAGGATGTGCCTGGCGAGGATTCGTTCACTTCATTATGCCGGGGCACTGGTTGGGACATTCCAGTTTTCGGGTTCCGATACCAATCGTGTTTCGCGCCGTGGCGAACGAGAGAGCACCCTAATGTTTCGAGCTTGCGAATCAGGTCGGTCCGCTTCATCAAACTGCAAGCTCGGCGACTCTACGGATGCCTTGAATGTCGCCGCTCGTCAAGTCCCGGTAGAGATCGCGGAGATTCTCTTCCAGTTCCGGCAGCGTCTCGCCCTGGGTCAGGTAATCGGGGAACTCCACGAAGTACCCGAGCCACATGCTTTCGTCTTGCCACTGGACGTAACGGGCCGTACCCATGACATCATTCTATAGCCTCGAAAGGGGGGATCGGGGACGGGCGCCGCTGGAGTTCAGGTAGGGGGCTTAAACGCAGTGGGAAGGGATCTGGCCCGAGGACCGCTTCCCTGAGACTGAGCTGAGGAGCTATAAAGGAATCGGCTGACAGGCGAAAGCGCCAGGCGAAAGCGCCAGGCGAAAGCGCCTGTCCCACCAGTCTATTCCGGCAGCGGTTTGCCCTTGGTTTCCGGTGCAAAGGGGAGCGCCGCCAGACCCACCAGGAAGACCAGACTCATGGTTACGCCGGCGTAGCGCATGGGCTCCGCGTATCCGGCGAAAACCCGGCTGGTGAAGATACCCAGGGTGAAAGGGCCCGCCGCCGCCACGAAGCGGCCCACGTTGTAACAGAAACTCGTGCCGGTGCTGCGCAGGCGCGTGGGGAACAGCTCCGGCAGATAAATCGCGTAGCCGCCAAACAGCGCAATCTGCGTGAAGCCCATCAGGGGAATCATCCAGAACACGTCGCTCAGTTGCTTGATATTCCAGAAGGTGTACGCGGTCATGCCGAGAGCCGCCAGGAAGCTGACGGCGAAGGCTTTTTTGCGCCCCACGCGGCGGGTGAGCCAGGTGAATGCGTGCACGCCGAAAAAGGCCCCGAAATTCTGCAAGAGCGAGGTGATGCCGATCCAGGTGGTGGTCTTTCCCGCCAGCGCCGCGCCCGTGAGGCCTTCGGCGCGGAAGGTCTTCTCGAAGACCGCCGAGCGTAGCAGGTCGTAGCTGAAGAAGCCGATTCCCCACAGCCCTACCACGCCCGCAAAGGCCAGCGTCAGGCCGACAAAGGCGTTGCGCCGCCAGCGCGGATCGGAAAGCAGCTCGCTGAACGACCCCATCTTCTTCTTCTCGGCGCGCGCCTTGAGCCACTGGTCCGGCTCTTTGAGCTTCTTGAACACCAGCAGGGCCAGCGGCGCGGGGAGGGCGCCCGCCAGAAACTCGAAGCGCCAGGCGCCCGCAATCGACCCCGCCTGCTCCAGTTGGCCCAGGAAAATGCCGGTGAGGGCCGCCACCATGTTGCCCACGGCGGAAAAGGCCTGCACCATGCCGAGCGCCGAAGGCCGGGCGCGGTCGGGCACCACTTCGGCCACCAGCGCCACGCCCACCGCGAACTGCCCGCCCACTCCCAGGCCGCACAGAAAGCGGTAGACGTTAAAATCCCACACCCCCACGGCAAACATGCTGAGGCCGGTGAAGATGGTGTAGGTGAGGATGGTCATCATCATGGTTTTGGCGCGGCCGAGCCGGTCGCCCAAGACGCCGAAGATCACGCCGCCGAGGGCCCAGCCGATCATGAAAATCGAGGTTGCGTAGCCCGCCTGGTCGGCCACCGCTCCGGGCGTGGCGTGGGGGCCCATCAGATCCCGGATGGCCGCTACGCGCGCCAGGTTGAAGAGCTGCTGGGCCATCGTGTCGAACATCCATCCGACGGCCGCCACCGCCACCACGAACCGCTGATAGCGGTTCAGATCGCGGTACCACACATATCTCGGCCCGCCGGCCGGCGGCATGGAAGACGCGTTGCTATGCATGAAGCTGTTATTGTTTCGGAAATGCGGCGGCGCCGCAAGTGGGCGCGGGCGGGGCAGGCGATTCGCCTGCCGGCGCTTGCGCACCGCGCGGCGCGATGCCCCCTTGGCCCGGCCAAGCCTAGGGGCGAAGCCCCATAGGGTTAGCGAGCCGCATGGCTCTCGCGGAATCAGAGTGCATTCCTCACGGCCGGGCCGGCGTTCCGGACCGTCGGCGCTTCTCCGGATAACGACAAACCGTCAAAGTGGAGAGTAAATGCTGCGCCGTCAGAGGGGATGTAATCTCGGTGCTCTACGAATCGGTTTCCGGTCGCAGTCCTCTCAGAGCCGCCCAAAAAACCGACACGGCGAGTATGCGTGCGAGTCTCGGGGACCGCTGGCAAGGTCTGTCCAAACCAAGATACTATCGGCCACCGCACGGCATTGAATCGCTTGCTGGTTAAATTACGCGAGCGGTTTAGTTCTCTGATGGCCTCTCTACCCGGTCGATGACCAAGATCGGTAGCGAGGCTTTCGTCGGTTCCAGCTTTAGACCAAGCTGGTCGCGCAGAGCTTCGATTTGCGTAGGGCCCGCCGGAGCGGCTGGCGCAGGCGAATCGGAAGCCGCGGGTCCCCGAGGTTCACGCGCCCATTCCAGCGTGAAATCAAACCTCCCCGTGAGCCCCGTTTTGTCGATCACCGGGCGACCCGGCCCCGAGGAGATCAAGCTGGAAAGCGTGCCCGCCAGCATATCCATGGTTACGTCGCGGGAGCCTACCAGGACAAGCATGGTACCGGGCTTGTCGATCGCCGAGAGGGAATGGCAATCAAGGGGAAAACCGGGGAGGCCCTCGCCTGGTGAGGTTCCGGGTTTGTCACAAGGAGGGCCGTCGGCATGAGAAATGAGCTTCGGCCCCGGCTGACCGGCCTTTGCAAGCCTGAGATCAAACACGGGAACCTCCCTGGCCTCAAAATGGGCCGCCAACCGGAAGCGGTCGGCAAGCAAAGACTGCACCATGAGACGCATCTGGTCCTTAGTCGGATTGCCTGATGCTGCCCGTGCTTCAATGCTGTAGCGATCGGTAGCGACCCATTTCGGCAGATGGGAAAACTCCCGGCTCTGCAGATCATTCAGCCAGAGCTTATAGGCGAATTCAATGTACGTCGAGAGCGCGGCGTCCGCTCTGAAGCGGCCGTTAGTCGCGCTATAGTCATCCCAGGGAGTGAGTGACAAATTTGAGGGCACAACCGCTCCCTTGCTCGGCTTTACTGAAGCCACCTCGAAGGCCATCTTGCCTCCGGCCTTGGTCTGCCAGTCTGTTGCATTCTGAGCCCGAACAGCGGGTGCATTCAGGATGCCAACAAAGAACGGTGTGGCCACACTTGCAATAGCGGCGGCTGCCAGGACGAGCTTCTTCCCGCGACTACGCCCAACCAGACTTCGGTTCCTCATAATCCCTTCGATTTGGCTCTTGAGAACTTGATCTGCTTCTTCGGCTACATGAGATCGGCGTTGCTCATGAATGTTTCTCAGACTGATGACGAACACCGGTAAATGCCCGTGCAGGGTGATTTCGACATCAAGCGGTTTACGTCCTGCGATATACGCCCGACCCGTAGAAGTGCGCTCCCAGCCCGGCCGGGCGAAGCCCTTGACCCCCCGGCTCTGCCGGGGTCATTCTTGGTAAAGGAACGGTACCCAAGTACCGGTTTTCTCCGTCGGTGTTTCCCACCGGTAGGCCGATCGTCTGCTCCACGGGTCGTCTCGGAAGGGCCGATCTTTAGCGGCGGCCTTCACCCGGCCGTGGGCAGCCCAATCGGCTGCCCCACCACTACATCACGGGTTTCACGCGCGCGCCGGGCTGGAGCGGAGTCTCTGAGGGCAGCGCCACGCCGTCGCCATCCGCCAGCCCTTCGGTCACCTCGACCAGCGAGATGGTCGACGCGCCGGTTTTCACCGCGCGCCGTTCCACCGTGTCGCCCTTCAGCCGAAGTACGTAATCGCCCTGGGCATCGTGGCGTAGGGTTTCGCGGGGAATCACCAGCGCGTGGTCCACCACGGCGGTGCGGATCTCGGCATCCACGTTGGTTCCGGGAATCAGCTCGCGGCCTGGATTCTCGATGGTGCAGACCACCTCGCCCACCTGCCGCGATCCCAGCGCTTCGATGGAGGTTGGCTTGCGCTCCACGGTGCCCTGCCATTGGCGGCCGGAGAGAGCCTGCCAGGCGATGGTGACGGGCTGGCCGACGGCCACGCGCCCCAGCTCCGGCTCATCCACATAGACGCGCACGCGCAGGCGATCCAGCCGGCCCACGTTGGCCACCAGGCCGCCCACGTCCAGCCAGGAGCCGGCGCGGGCCGCCAAACCGTAGACCGTGCCCGCCAGGGGGGAGCGCACCACGATCAACGCGGCCCGCGCCTTAGCCGCCTCAAGGACCACTTCGGCGTCGCGCAGGCGGGCTTGGTTGGCGGCTACGTCGGGCTTGGCCACCAGCGAGGCGCGCCGCTTTTCCAGGCCCTTGATGGCCAGCTCGGTGTGCTGCACCTTATCGCTCGCGGCCTGCACTTCAGCTTTGGTGGCCGCCTGCTTGTCGGCCAGACGCCGCAGCGAGTCGTAGTCGATCTGCTGCTGCCGCAGATCCAGGCGCGCACGGTCCAGGCTGTTCTCGATGTCGGTGAGCTCGGCCGGCCGCCCGCCGGCTTCGGCGGCCGCGAGATAGGCGCGCGCCTCCGCCACCTTGGCCTCGGCCGTATCAATATCGGTTTGGAGCGACGGATCCGACATCCGCGCCAGCTCCGCCCCCTGCGCCACGGTTTGCCCGTCCTGCACGGCGACGCGGCTGACCAGCCCGGCGGTTTCCACGCGCACGGCCTGCCACTCGAAAGGCTCCACTTTGCCGTTGGTGGGCAGCGTGCTCACCAGCGTCTGCCGTTTGGCGCGCATGAAATTGATCTTGGGAGGTTCGCGCTTGCGCAGGAGTCCCCACATCAGTACCGCGGCGGCGGCCACCGCGAGCCAGACCAGCAGTTTTTTCAAATATCGGATCTCCCATCACCATCTTAGCTGGCGGCGGAAGAGTGGACGCAGGGACGCAAAGACGGGGAGAAAACCGCGCGGAGAGGGATTGCCGCGCACGACTCCCTGACGGTCGTGGCTCCGAAACGGCCCGGAGGGCGCAGGGCGCGGAGGGCGCCCCGCAGAGCGGGTGCCGACGATTGCGCCGGTTATTTCCTGACGGGCCCCTTAGTTCAGCAGCCGCCCCTGGCGCAGGTACGCGGGGGTATCCAGATCCTCCAGGTCGAGCACCGGGCCGGCATCGGCGATCAACTCGGGCTCCGGTTCCGGTTCGCGATAGACCACCGGAGGCGAAGGCGGCAGCTCGTTAACCATCGCCGGAGCCGGCTCGGGTTCCGGCGGGCGCGGCTGCACCCGTACGACCGGAACGGGCGGCGCCGCGGCGATTGTACTGCTGCGCCGCTCGAATGCCTGAGCGCTCTCGGGCGTGAACCCGGTGGCGATCACGGTGATCTTCACGGCGTCGGCCATCGATTCGTTCAGAATCACGCCGAAGTTGATCTGCACGTCGTCGCAATCGGCCGCTTCGCGGATAATCGAGCAGGCCTCGTTGACTTCGTGCAATCCCAGGCGGCTGGATCCTGTGATGTTGATCAGGACGCCGCGCGATCCGGCAATGCGCGTGTCTTCCAGCAGCGGGCAACCGATGGCCTGGCGGGCGGCGTCCACGGCCGCATTTTCGCCGTGGCCGATGGCGGTGCCCATCATGGCGTAGCCCATCCCCACCATGGTGGCCTTGATGTCGGAGAAGTCGCGGTTAATCAGGCCGGGGGTGACGATGATGTCGCTGATGCCCTGCACCGCCTGCCGCAACAGGTCGTCGGCCACTTTGAAGGCTTCGAAGATACTGGTGCCGCGCGGCACCAGGGCCAGCAGCCGGTCGTTGGGAATCGAGATGACCGTGTCTACCGTGCTCGCCAGTTTGGCCACACCGTCCTCGGCCACGCGCATGCGCCGGCGGCCTTCAAACCCAAACGGCTTGGTGACCACCGCCACGGTGAGCGCCTCCAGTTCCTTGGCCAGCGAGGCGATCACCGGCGCCGCCCCGGTGCCCGTGCCGCCGCCCAGGCCGGCGGTCACGAAAACCATGTCGGCGCCCTGCAGCAGCTCGACAATCGCGTCGGTGTTTTCGAGCGCCGCCTGGCGGCCGATCTCGGGGTTCGCCCCGGCGCCCAGACCGTTGGTGATCCTCTCGCCGAGCTGCAGCTTGTTGTCTACCTGGCACACGCTCAAGCCCTGGCGATCGGTGTTCATGGCGTAGAACTCCACGCCTTCCGTTCCCTCCGCTACCATGCGGGCGACCGCGTTACAGCCTCCGCCGCCCACGCCGATGACTTTGATTCGCGTCCCGCGACGCGACTCTTCTTCGATCTCGTATTTGAAGTTGTTCAAGCCGGATTCCATGTTGTTGACCCTCTCCTTTCAGCGGACCGATTGCCGCAAGACCTTCCCCAACCAGCCGGCGCTCGCGCGCCGGATTTCGTTTCGCTGCTTGATTTTGGCCGAGTACATCGAGAGTCCCGCGGCGGTGGTCCACTCGGGAGTCCTGATCTCCTCGGGCCAGTCCCGGATGCCGACAGGCAGGCCGAACCGCGCCTGGCATTTCAGCTCTCTGTCGGCCACATCCAAAATATCGGAAAGCTGGGCGCCGCCGCCGCAGACAAATATTCCGCCCATCAACTCCCGGTCCATGCCGATCTGCGCCAGCTCGTAGCGCACCAGTCGAAACAATTCCGTGGCTCGCGATTCCATGACGATGTTCACGTGTTTCAAGCTCCCCTGCCGCGGTTCACGCTCTTCCGGCGCGGGCAGCTCGACATGCAGATTCTCGGAACAGGATTGGGGCGAGGCGGAGCCGTACTCGACCTTCACCATTTCGGCGTCCTCGAAGCTGAGGCACATGGCGTGCGCCAGGTCGCGCGTGAAGGAATCGCCGCAAATCTGAGTGCCGTTGGGGCGCTGGATGGTGCAGGCGAGCTGGAGGGAATCGCCATAGTAGACCACCATGCCGGTGGATTCGGCCCCGATGTCCAACAGGGCGATGCCTTCGCGGCGGTCCTCCGGGCGCACCGCCGCGTAGCAAGCCGCCTGCGGCTCGAACACCGACTCCTCCACCAGCACGGAAGCCAGATTCACCGCGCCCACCAGGGCATTATGCTCCTGCACCGAAACCGTCGCCAAATGGACGTTGATTACCAGGCAGGAGGCCAGCATCTTGTGCGGATCGTGGTGGCCGGGACAGCCATCCACTACGAAATCCTGCGGGTAGAGCTGGAGGATCATGCGGTCCTCGTCCAACGGCTTACGTTTGGCCCGTCTCACCACACAGTCCACATCGCGCGCTTCGATCTCGCGCACGTGACCGAGTTCCAACGCGCCCCGGCCGCTGTCCGCGATCACCGTCTGGCCGGCCATCCCCACCACCACCGATTCCACGTTCACGCCGGCCGAGACCTGCGCTTCGTCGACCGCCATCCGGACGCTCTCGGCCACCGCCATCTGGTTGGCGATGCGGCTTTTTTCCCATCCCTCGGAGGGCGCCGAGCCGGCCCCCAGGAAGCGCAGCCGCCCGCGCTCCAAAACGCAGATCGCCACGCGCGTCGTGCGGCTGCCTGCGTCCAATCCCACTGCATACGTTGGCTTCTCTGTCATGGGGCCCGATTCCTCATTCCTTGGCGGTAATCCGGTCGTCCAGCCGGAGATCGAAGGTCTTCACCTCCGGCGAGTGCTTCTGGATTTCCGGATAGTGACTCATAAAATTCCGATAGCGGCTGGCAAAATTCGTGTCGCCGATAATCAACTGCAACGCGCGCCGGTCCACCTGGGTCACGATGCGGAGATTGTCAATATCGGAAACATCCACTTCGGAGAGATCCTTGGCCAGGTAGCCCATTTCCTGTTCGAAGAGCAAAAGGGCGCGCACGCGCTCGCGGCGCTCCTCTTCGGTTTCGTCTTCCCGCAGGCCGCTCAGCACGGGGAAGGCGAAGTGGGACTGAGGCGGCGGATCGAGCAGCGCGCCGTGGGCATCGATCAGCAGTACGCCGGAGCCGAAGTAGACGTAAGCCACGGGGGTGCGCTCGTGGAGCCGGACTACCAGGCGATCCGGCCAGACGCGCGAAACCGAGGCGTCTTCCACCCAGTCGATCCCCAGCAGGCGGCGGCGCCGCTCGTCCAGGGGGGACGAGAAGATGCTGTGTCCGAAATCGCTGCTGAAGACGCGCAGCACTTTCGCTCGGCTGGTGTATTTCAGTCCTTCGATGGTCAGGCTGCCGGTGCGGTCGCGCGAAAGCATGAACTGCGGGTCGTGGATCAGGTATTGGCGAATCTTCAGCGCCGCCATGCCGGTGGAAGCCAACAGCAGGCCCACGCCGGCCACGCCAAGCCACTGCCGGGCCCAGGACGCGCCCCGTGCCCAGGAGGCGCCCCGGGGGGTGCCCGCGCCGCCCGATTTTTTGCTCTCGCGCGCCATCTCAATTCCCCTCGGGCTGCCGCAGCCTTTCGAGCAGCCGTTCGCCCGCCTGCCAAACGTTTCCCGCTCCCAGCGTCAGCACCATGTCGCCGTCCTGGGTCACCGCCGCCAGGGCCTCCACGCCGCGATCGATGGTGCCCACGTACTCCGCGCCGCGATGCCCGAACTGCCGCAGGCGCTCCACCAGACTCTCTGCCGTGACGCCCTCGATGGGTTTTTCCGAAGCCGCGTAGATATCCATCACAAACACGCGGTCGGCCTGATGGAAGGAGCGCGCAAAGTCGTCGATCAAATGGAACGTGCGCGTGTAGCGGTGCGGTTGGAAGAGCACATGGATGCGCCGGAACCCGCACTCCCGCGCGCCGTCCAGAGTGGCGCGGATCTCCGTGGGATGGTGGCCGTAATCGTCCACCACGGTGATGCCGCGCTCCCGGCCGCGGACCTGGAAGCGCCGGTCCACGCCGCTGAAAGTAGCCAGCGCTTCGCGGATGGCGCCGGGCGGGACTTCCAGCTCCATGGCCACCGCCACGGCAGCCATGGCGTTCAACACATTGTGCCGGCCGGGGATGCGGAGTTGGAAACAACCCAAATCGCTCGAGCGGTAGCGCAGGCGAAAATCGCTGGCGAAATGGCCGGCGCCGATTTCGAGGGCCTCGATGTCCGCCTGCGCCGAGGTTCCGTAGGTGATGGTGCGGCGGGTGATGGCGGGCAGGATGGTCTGCACGTTGGGGTCGTCCAGGCAGACGATGGTGGCGCCGTAGAAGGGCACCTTGTTGACGAATTCCAGGAAGGCCGCCTGGATGGCCTCTAGCGAGGGATAGTGGTCCAGGTGCTCGCGGTCGATATTGGTGACCACGGCGATGATGGGCGCGAGCTTGAGGAACGAGCCATCGCTCTCGTCGGATTCCACAACCAGAAAATCGCTGTGGCCCACGCGGGCGTTGGAGCCTCCCATGGTGCCCACCCGGCCGCCCACCACCACGGTGGGGTCGAGGCCGGCATAGTTGAGAATGGTGGCGGTCATGGAGGTGGTGGTGGTCTTGCCGTGGCTGCCGGCCACCGCGATGCCGTACTTGAGCCGCATCAGCTCGGCCAGCAGCTCTCCCCGCGGGATGACCGGGATTTGCAGACGGCGGGCTTCCTGCAGCTCGGGATTCTGCGGGTCGACGGCCGATGAGACCACCAGCGCGCGCGCGCCGGCGATATTGGATGCCTGGTGCCCTTCGTAGACCCGCGCCCCCATGGCGGCCAGGCGTTCGGTGATGGCCGAGAGCCGCATATCCGACCCGCTGATCCGATAGCCGAGGTTCAGCAGGACTTCGGCGATGCCGCTCATGCCGATGCCGCCTATGCCCGTGAAGTGCAGGTGCTGGGGCCGGAAAAACATTTATTTATAGTATTGTTTCGGGTAATGGGCCGCGTGTCAATGGAAAACTGCGGGCCCCGCTTCTCACCGCGGAGGCGCGGAGAAAACGGAGGCTGCGCAGAGAAAACCGAATTTCTCTTGTTTTCTCCGCGCTTCCTCCGTTGCCTCCGCGCCTCCGCGGTGAAAAGCAGGGCCCCATCACCCGATACCCTCCAGAATCTCCGCCGCCCTCCGCGCAGCCCCGGGGTGGGCGAACTGGCGGGCTGCCTGGCCCATCCGTTCCAACCCGGCCGGATCGGCCTCCAGCTCGCTTACCAGCGAAAACAGCTTCTCTCCGTTCATTTCGGCGTCGCGGACCAGCCGCGCGGCGCCGCCTCTCTCCATGGCCTCGGCATTGCGGGTCTGGTGATCGTCGGCGGCGAACGGGAACGGCGACAGGATCGAGGGCTTGCCGGCCGCGGCGAGTTCCGAAACGGCGCCCGCGCCCGACCGGCAGACGATCAGATCGGCGGCGCCAAAGGCGGCCGGCATATCGGCGATAAACGGCAGCGCCTCGCCGTCCAGGCCGGTCCTCGCGAACTCGCCGCGGATGGCTTCGAAATCGCGCGGCCCGGTCTGATGCACGATGCGCACCGGGAACCGCGCCCGCTGGAACAGGGGCCAGCTTTGGCGGGCCGCCTGGTTGAGCGTGCGCGATCCCTGGCTGCCGCCGGTGATGAGGATCCGGATGGCGCCTTCGCGCCGTTTGGGAGCCAGGGCGAAGAATTCCTCGCGCACCGGCAGGCCGGTGGTTTCGGTGCGGCCGGCCGGGAACCAGGCCGCGGTCTCTGGAAACGAAACCAGGGCGCGCGCCACGAAGCGCCCGATGGCGCGGTTGGTCAAGCCGGGAACCGCATTGGGCTCCATCACCACCACCGGGACGCGAGCCAGCAGGGCCGCCATCACCGGCGGACCAGCCACGTAGCCGCCCATGCTGAACACCGCGGCGCACCCGCGCACCAGCGGAATGCAGGCGAGCGTGCCGATGGGCAGCTTGACCAGCGTGCCGATCCGCTCCCCCAGGCTGACGCGATTTAAGCCGCCGATATGGATGCGCCGCAATTCAAATCCCCCGGCCGGCACCAGTTTGGATTCCAGGCCGCGCTCGGTGCCCGCAAAGACCACTCGATGCCCACGCTGGCGCAGCTCGCGAGCCACCGCCAGCAAGGGGATCACGTGCCCGCCCGTGCCACCGCCCGCCATCAGAAACCGCTTGGCCACTAAATGCTCCACCGTATTCACCGCGGAGACGCGGAGAACGCGGAGGAAGCGCAGAGAAAACCAAGAGTCTTTTTTCCCGCGCCGGAGGCGCGGAGCAGAGATCTCTTGATCTTCTCCGCGGTTCCTCCGCGTCCTCCGCGTCTCCGCGGTGAATACACTGCCTCGCTACCCCGCATGTTCGCTCACGCTCATGAGGACGCCCAGCAGCGCCAACGTACACAATAGACTGCTGCCGCCATAACTCACCATGGGGAGCGGAATGCCCTTGGTGGGCATCATGCCCAGCACTACGCTCATGTTCAGCAGGCCTTGCACCACCACCATCATGGTGATGGCGAGCGCCAGGTAGCGTCCGAAATCGTCGGTCCGCAGGCGCCAGGCGGCCCGCAGCCCGCGCCAGCCGATGATGGAAAAACCGGCCAGCAGGCCCAGCGTTCCAATCAGGCCGGTCTCCTCGCCGACCACCGCGTAAATGAAATCGGTGTGGGCCTCCGGCAAATACAGCAGTTTCTGCTTGCCGTTCATCAGCCCGAGGCCCGTGGGACCGCCCGCGCCCACGGCAATCTTAGATTGTTCCGCCTGGTAGTTGGTGTCGCGGGTCCGCAAGCTGCGCTCGATCCAGGCCTTCACGCTGCCGTGGCGATCGAACTTGGAGACGATTTTGAAATCCGGATCGCAGAAGCGGACCACGCGCCCGAGGCGGTAGGGCTCGGCGCAAATGAAGATGGTCACGCCGATCAGCGCCACTCCGGCCACCATGAAGCAGTAACGCCGCTCCAGGCCGGCCACGAAGAACACGCTCATCACCGCGGAGCCCAGCACGATGGGCGTTCCCAGGTCGGCCACCGCCACGGCGCAGATCACCAGCCCGATCCCCAGGGCGGCGGGCGCCAAAGTGAAGCGCGGGTGGTTGATGGCGGGCGCGCGCCAAGTGACGAAGTATGCCACAAACAACACCAGCGCGGGTTTGGCCAGCTCGGAGGGCTGGAAACCACCGGGACCGATGCGCAGCCAGCGATGGTGCTCGCGATCGATGAAGTAGACGGCGGCCAGCAGCACGAAGGCGATTCCGATCCCGCCGAAAGCCAGCGCCGGATTCCGCAGCTTGTGGTGCGGAACGTTCTTGAGCGCCATCATGACCACCACGGCCACCGCGGCCCATTCCGCCTGGCGCAGGACGAAGTGCCAGGTGGAGTGGTAGCGCGGGTCGAGCTCGGCAGTGATGGAGGACGCGCTGTAGAGAAACAGCAGGCCGAACGAGACCATAGCCAGCACGGTGCCGAATAGAATCCAGTCGGGTTTCGTGTGTTGCGGCATATTATTTTTGTGGCTCCTCCGCCAGTTGGCGGACCAGGCTCTTGAACACCTCTCCGCGGTGCTCGTAACTCGAGAATTGATCGAAGCTGGCGCAGGCCGGCGCCAGCAGCACGGTGTCTCCGGGGTGGCCTTGGCGAAGGGCGTAGTCCACCGCGGCCTCCAGGGTCCCGGCTTTCACCAGCGGAACGGCGCCCTCCAATTGGGAGGCGATCTTGCCGGCCGCGGCGCCGATCAGCAATGCGGCGTGGGCCTTTTCCGCCAGCGGCCGGCGCAGCAGGGAGTAGTCCAGGCCCTTGTCCTTGCCGCCCAAAATCACCCACAGCCCGCCCGCGAAGGCGTCCACGGCCTTGAGCGTGGCATCTACGCTGGTGGCCTTCGAGTCGTTGTAGAAGTCGATGCCGTGGACGTTGCGGACAAACTCGAGGCGATGCTCCACGGCCCGGAAGGTGGCGACGGCGGCGGCGATCGCGTCGCGATCCACGCCGGCGCGCGCCGCGGCGATCGAAGCGGCCAGCACGTTCTCGATATTGTGGCGGCCGCGGACGGGGATTCGGGCGGCGTCCATCAGCAGCTTGCCATCCAGCACCAGCTTGTCCGAACAGAGGCTCGCGCCGGGCGTCACTTTATGCGTAGAGCTGAACCACTGCGCCGTGGCGCGAGTGCGCCCGGCATACCCGGCGCAGACGGGATCGTCGGCGTTCAGCACGGCGAAATCGCCCGGACGCTGCGTCTCGAAGAGCCGGCCTTTGGCGGCGGCGTAACTGGCAAACGTATGGTGACGGTCCAGGTGGTTCTGAGTGACGTTCAGCGCCAGTCCGATGTGGGCGCGGAATTCGGAAATCGTTTCGAGCTGGAAACTGGACAGCTCCAGGACGTTCCAGCCATCCTCGCGCGAGCTGTCCAGCATGGCGGTGACGGGCGTTCCGATGTTGCCGCCCACCTGGACCGGCAGGCCGGCGGCGCGCAGAATGTGGCCGGTCAGGCTGGTGGTGGTGGTCTTCCCGTTCGAGCCGGTGATTCCGATGGTCCGCCCTTTGAGGAACGGGGCGGCCAGCTCCACTTCCCCGATCACCGGGACGCCGCGGCGGCGGGCCTCTTCGAGCGGCGCGAGATCGGCGGGCACATCCGGCGAAAGCACGATCAGATCGCAGCCTTCGAAGACCGCGGCGGTTTGGACGTTGAAGGGAATGGCGCGCCGTTCGACCAGCTCGCGGGCCTCGGGCAACGCCTCCAGCGGCTGGAGGTCGGTCGCGCGCACACGGGCCCCCTGGCGGGCCAGCAGCTCGGCCGAGGCCACGCCCGATTTCTTCATGCCGACGACCAGCGCCCGGATGCCGTGGAGTTGCATGGTCATGTCAGTGGGGGAAGCACCGCTCTCTGACGTTCGCGGCTCCGATCCGTCCCAGA
>JBKQPR010000343.1:0-27708 GCA_052144935.1 Bryobacteraceae bacterium | reverse complement strand
ACGCGTCCACGCAGACCGATGATGACTTGAACTTTCTTCCTCTTCTCGGTGTTCCTAATCCTGTTCCTAACAGTGGTCGATCCATCCGAGCGTTACTGGCCCACTCTTGCCAAGCGCCGACGCCTGCAATACCAGGCGTCGCTGAAACTGCCGTCATCCTGGAAGTATGGGACCGCGCTGCCCATCCGCAGGGAGTCGGGCGGCGACATCGAGTTCCGGCCCGCTTCTTTGACCACGCTGGTGGATTCGCCGATCTCGGCGGGGGCCCACTACCGCACCGTGGATCTGGGCACTGGGGCGTCTTCCGGGGCGCCCTCCGTGCCCGCAGTTCCGCACTATCTGCACCTGGCCGGAGACAGCGACCGCGCCGTCGACATTCCCCCCGAAGCGATCGCCCAATACAAGAACCTGGTGGCCGAGACCGGCGCGCTCTACGGGACGCGGCACTATCGCGATTATCATTTCCTGCTGACGCTGAGCGATCATGTGGCGCATTTCGGTTTGGAGCACCACGAATCGAGCGACGACCGCGTGGACGAGCGGACCTTGATCGACACGGATCCGCGGCGCTTGAATGCGTTCCTGCTGCCGCACGAGTTCACGCATTCCTGGAACGGCAAGTTCCGCAGACCCGCGGGACTGGTCAACGGGAACTCCGATGGCGGCTACGACACCCCCATGAAGGGCGACCTGTTGTGGGTCTACGAAGGGTTGACCGAGTATCTGGGCGAGGTGCTGTCGCCGCGCAGCGGTTTGTGGACGCCGGAGGAATATCGCGACTGGATCGCCATCACGGCGGCGGCGCTGGACCGCCAGTCCGGGCGGAAGTGGCGGCCGCTGGAGGACACCGCCGTGGCGGCGCAAATCCTCTACGGCGCGGGCGACGACTATTCCGAGTACCGCCGCAGCGTGGATTACTATCCCGAGGGCACGCTCATCTGGATGGAAGCCGATGTGAGAATCCGCCAGCTCAGCCAGGGCCGGAAATCGCTGGACGATTTTTGCCGCGCGTTTCTGGGCGGCCCGGGCGGGGCCCCGGAAATGAAACCATACACCTTCGAAGATGTTGTGGCCACGCTGAACGCCGTCGAGCCGTTCGACTGGGCGGAGTTCTTGAAACAGCGCCTGCACTCGACCGATGCGCACGCCCCTCTGGGCGGCGTGGAGGGCGGCGGGTGGAAGCTGGTCTACGATGCCGTGCGTTCGGAATTCTGGAAGTCGTACGAGGAAGACGGCAAACTGGCGGACTTGAGTTATTCCATCGGGCTGAAGGTGAAGGACGACGGAACCGTAGTCGACGTGGCGTACGGAGGCCCGGCGCAGAAGGCCGGGGTCTCTCCGGCGGTCAAGCTGATTGCCGTGAATCGACGGCAGTTCTCGCTCACGGTGCTGCGGGAGGCGGTCGCCGCGGCAGCTCCGCTCGATTTGCTGATCAAGACCGGCGAGTACTATGAGACCCACCGGGTGGAGTATCGCGACGGAGAGCGCTATCCCCACCTGGTACGCGATACCAGCAAGCCCGACCTGCTGAGCGACATCATCAGGCCAAGAACCCGGTGACAGGGTCGTTTTTGCGAGCGCCGGAGTTACCTCAGCCCGGCGTATTCCGCCTGGGCTTGCTTGAGGATCGGAATGTCGGCAGGTCGGCGTCGGCGTCTTTCCAGAGGGTAAGGAAATCGCGGTAGGCGGCCTTGGCCTTGGCCGTATCTCCCGACAAAGCCAACGCCCGGCGCAGCCGCCAATGCGCCAGCGCGCCAATGGGATCGACGATCGTGAGTCCGCGGCGATCCAGAATCTTCTGGAATTCCGCGGCGGCTTCGGTGCCCTGGTTCAAGGCCAGATAAGCTTCGCCGCGCACATAGACCGGATAGAGGGCCCCGAAGTACCCGTGTGGTGCTGCGCCAAGGCGGCTCTGGGCTAGTCACCGGCGGGAATTCGGCGAGCTGGCGCCCGCCCTCGCCACTCAGTCACAATCGCCAACAGGTGTCGAGACGAGTCTCGAGACGGCAGGCACGGGCCCAGAGGGCGCCCCCTGCGCCACATCGGTCGAATGCGGAGGGATTACACTGGGACATGACACACGCAGAGGGGATGGGATACCCATGAATCGCCGGATGTTTCTGGCCACTTCCACGGCGGGGCTGTTGAGCGCTCAGACGCCGAGCGCCCAGACGCCGGCAGCCAGCTTCGCCAAGCTGAAGCCGATGACTGGGGACATCCAACCGATTGGGGAGGATGAGCGTCTGGCGCGCATCGAGAAGGCGCGCCGGCTGATGCAGGAGAACAAGATTGCGGCCATCGTCTGCCAGGGTGGCGCCAGCCTCTTCTATTACACGGGCGTACACTGGGCGGCCGGGCCCACGCTGGCCTGGGTGCTTCCTGCGAAAGGCGCAGCGGCTTGGGTCGTGGCGAACGCGGAAGTGGACCGCGCGCGCCAGGCCATGCGCATGAGCGCCGACCGGGCCGGGACGAACATACGGACCTGGGCGAACGATGAGGATGCGGCCTATGCGCGCATCGCTCAGTTTTTGCAGGAACGCGGGGCTTCCGGCCGGATCGGGATCGAAGAGAAAGCGACTTTCGCGCTCTTCGACGGGCTGCGGCGGCAGGCGCCGAATATGGAGTTCGTGAGCGCCGATGCGGTGACGGTCGGCTGCCGGGTGATCAAGTCGCCGGCGGAAATCGCCCTGCTGCAGCGGGCCAACGACATCACCATCGCGGCCTACCGCGCCACGCTTTCGACGCTGAAAGAGGGCATGACCAATCGCGAGCTCAGCGCCAACATCGCGGAGGCCTATCGCGCGCTGGGTGTGGGCGGCAACGCGATGGCGATTTTCGGCAAGTACACGGCCTTCCCTCACGGCAGCATCCAGCCGCAGCAATTGCGGGAGGGCGACCTGGTGCTGGTGGACGACGGCTGCAGCGTGGATGGGTATCAATCCGACATCACCCGGACGGTCATTTTCGGCAAACCCACGGCGCGCCAGCGGCAGGTCTGGAATCTGGAGCGCGCGGCGCAAGATGCGGCGCTGGCGGCGGCCAAGCCGGGCGCCACCTGCGAATCGGTGGATGCGGCGGCGCGCAAGGTAATCACGGATGCCGGTTTCGGTCCCGGATATCAGGTTCCCGGCCTGCCCCACCGCACGGGGCACGGCATCGGCCTCGAAGGCCACGAGTGGACCAACCTGGTGAAGGGGAATCGGACGCGCCTCGAACCCGGCATGTGCTTCAGCGACGAGCCGACCATCGCCATCTACGGCGAATTCGGCGTACGGCTGGAGGACTGTATGCATATCACGCCGGAGGGCGCGCGCATGTTTACGGCGCAGAGCCCGGCCATCGATCGACCTTTCGGATAAGCGAGCCATGCCACAGAGCACTGAAATCACACAAGCCACCTATCGCGAGCGCCAGGGGAAATTGCAGGAGGCCATGAAGGAGTTCGGCCTTTCCGCCATCGTGCTGGAGCCGGGGCCTGCCATGTTGTACTTAACCGGGGTCCGCTGGGGCAAGAGCGAGCGCACCTTCGCGGTGGTATTGCCGGCCAAAGGCGAGCCGGTGTGGGTGCTGCCGGGGTTCGAGGAGATGCGCGCCCGCGAGCTGATCCGGCAGGGCGACGACATTCGCATCTGGCAGGAGGACGAAAGCCCCTACGAGCGCATCGCGGCCGGGCTGAAGGACCGCGGCGCGGCCGGCGGCAAAGTGGGCATCGACGAGACGGCGCGTTTTTTCGTCTATGACGGGATTCACAAGCTGTTGCCGAGGGTGGAATTCACTCGGGCGACGCAAACCCTTAAGTCGGCGGGCGTCGATCTGAATTCCGCCGGCGGCCGCGGCGGGCGATAGCCGGCATGGCACTGGAGCGCGTCACCGGGCCCGAAGCCGGGCGGGTGGTTTCGAGCGGTTTTAACATGGATTGTATTTTTCCGCGAAATGGAATTATGATCGAGGCATGAAGAAGTTTCAGCATCTCTTTATCCGATTCTGTTGACGTTGGCCGTCGTGATTGCCAACGCGCAGACCAAGACGATCAAAGAGGTTCCGGTCCAGCCGGCGGCCACCAATGAAGGTGCCGACCTTTTCACGCAACACTGCGCCGCCTGTCACGGCAAGGACGGCAAAGGCGGAGGCCCCGCGGCGGAGGCCTTAAGAAAAGCGCCGTCCGATCTGACGCAGATTGCGCGTCGCAACAACGGCACGTTCCCCGAACTCAGAGTCACGGAGGTGATCGAGGGCGTGATTACGATGGCCGCGCATGGCACGCGTGAGATGCCCATTTGGGGCACCTTGCTCACCGGCAGCCAGCACGACGAGATGATGGGCAAAGTGCGGGTGTTTGCCTTGATGAAATACGTCGAGCAGATTCAGGCGAAGTAGCTCGGAACAGTCCAGTCGGGCTGGGAAACCGGCCTGTGGTCTCTATCCCCATGACGGTTAAGCACTCGAGCGCCCCGGCCTGCGAAGCGAAGGCCATTTCCGTGGGATAATTTCAGACCATGTGCTCCACCTTTCGTGTTCTCGCGGGACGGCTGATTGTTGCGTGCCTGGCGTGCGCGGCGATCGAGGCGCAATCCATCCAATACGTGGAAGCCCGCAAGGTCTGGCTGCTTACCATGCGCGATACTTCCTACGCCATGGGCGTGGGCCCGGACGGGGCCCTGCGGCACCTCTACTGGGGCGCTCCGCTGTGGCGGCTGGAGGATCTGCCGGCCGCCCAGGCGCGCCAGGACATCTCTTCCTTCGACCCGCGCCAGATGTTGGAAAACGAGGAATTCCCGGGGTGGGGCGGCGCGCGCTATTACGAGCCGGCCTTGAAGATCGCCCGCGAGGACGGCGACCGCGACCTGGTTTTGCGCTACGCCTCGCATCGCATCCAGGGCGACGAACTCGACATCACACTGAAAGACGTCAACGACCCCATCGAAGTGACGCTGCACTATCGCGTGTACCCGGACTACGGCATCCTCTCGCGCAGCGCCACCGTACGCAATAGCACCAACCGCGCGTTCACGGTGGCGAGCGCGCAATCCGCGGCCTGGTACCTGCCTCCGGGCGAAGGCTACCGCCTCAGCTATCTGAGCGGCCGCTGGGCCGCCGAAACGCAACTCAATCGCGAGCCGATTCACGAGGGGCAGAAGGTGCTGGAGAGCCGCAAAGGCCACACCAGCCACAATTTCAACCCGTGGTTCGCGGTGGACGCCGGAGACGCCGCCGAAGAGCACGGGCGGGTGTGGTTCGGCGCCCTGGCCTGGAGCGGAAACTGGCGCCTCACGGTGGAACAGACTCCTTATCGCCAGGTGCGCGTCACCGGCGGCATGAACAGCTTCGATTTCGCATACCGCCTGAAGCCCTCGGAAAGCCTGGAAACCCCGCAGTTCTTCGCGGGATTCTCAGCCGCCGGTTTCGGCGGCGCCTCGCGCGCTCTCCATCGCTTTATCCGCGAGAAGATCCTGCCCGGAGGCCTTTCCAGCCGCTTGCGCCCGGTGCTGTACAACTCCTGGGAAGCCACCACGTTCAACGTCGACGAGGCCGGCCAGAAGGCGCTGGCGGAGAAAGCGTCGAAGCTCGGAGTGGAACTCTTTGTGATGGACGACGGCTGGTTCGGCAAACGGAACAACGATCGCGCCGGGCTGGGCGATTGGGTCGTCAACCCGCAGAAATTCCCGCGGGGCCTGAAGCCGTTGATCGACACGGTCAACCAGCTCAACATGGACTTCGGCCTGTGGGTGGAGCCGGAGATGGTCAATGCCGATAGCGATCTCTACCGCGCGCATCCCGACTGGGTGATCAATTTCGCCGGACGGCCGCGCAGCGAGCTGCGCACCCAAATGATTCTCAACCTGGCGCGCAACGACGTGAAGGAGTACATCTTCGGCGTGCTCGACAAGCTGGCAACGGAATACAACATCCGCTATTTCAAATGGGATATGAACCGGTCGTTCTCCGAGCCGGGATGGCCCGAAGCGGAGCCGGCCGACGAGCAGAAGCTCTGGGTGGAGTACGTGCGCAACCTGTACGAGATCGTCGACCGTCTGCGGGCCCGCCACCCCAAGCTGGAAATCGAATCCTGCTCGGGCGGCGGCGGCCGCGTGGATTTGGGGATCCTGCAGCGGGTGGAGGAAGTCTGGACGTCGGACAATACCGAAGCGTTCGACCGTCTGCGCATTCAGGAGGGCTTCTCGCAGGCCTATCCGGCCAAGGTGATGTCGGCCTGGGTCACGGACGTCCCCAACATGAACTCGCGCAGCACGCCGCTGGAGTACCGTTTCCTGGTGGCCATGCAGGGCGCGCTCGGCATCGGCGCCAACCTGAACCGGTGGACCGAGAGCGATTCCGCGCTGGCAACCAGAATGATCGCACTCTACAAGCGGATTCGCCCGACCGTGCAGTCGGGCGACCTGCACCGCCTGCTTTCACCGCGCGACAGCGACGTAACGGCCAACCAGTACGTCTCCGCCGATGGGCGGCAGTCGGTGGTGTTCGCCTTCCGCCACTCTCAGGAATACAACACCGCGGCGCCCACCCTGTATTTGCAGGGCCTCGACGAAAAAGCCATTTACAAACTGGAGGCCACCGGCAACAAACTGGTGGAGAGGCAGCCGCAGCTCAGCGGCGCCTATCTGATGCGCGCCGGCCTGAACGTGAATCTCCGCGGCGATTTCGACAGCACGGTGGTGATTCTGGATCGGGTGCAGTAAGGCGGCGGTATAGGCGGTAATCGGCGGTATCCGGTGGAAATCCGGTGGAATCTTTCGTATTTCAGTTGTGTTTCGGCCATGTTACAATCTGACAACGGTGCTGTAACCTGAAATTCAAGCCCCCAAGGGCTACACCCCATTCGGTCCCATCAGGGCCAGCGACTGTTTTAAGACATGCAACAGTACATCGGCCACCTCTCCTCCCACGACCCTCTGCATCCCTATCTGGTGCACGAGGTCCTGCCGCAAATAGGCGTCCGCGATGGTAAGGCCGAGTTCCGCGTCTTTAGCATGAAGGACGGCAAGGTCTATCTCTACGAGGAGCGCCACAGTTCGGCGCAGGTTGTCGGCAAGTTCTTTGTAAACGGCGGTAACCATACCGCCCAAGCCCCTCAGCGCATGCGCCAGGAGTTCGACAATCTGCAACTCCTGCGGGGCTACGGGCTGGCCGGTTACCCGCATCACGTGGTCCGCCCGCTGGGCATGAACGCCTGGCTCAATAGTATCTTGGTGGAAGAATACGCCAGGGGCGTCCCGCTAAGCTCCTTCGTCAATGAGGCCATCCACCAAGGGCAATCCCAGGCGCTTTTCGAGAAGTTAACCGCCCTGGCGTACTTCCTGGCCACGCTGCACAACCGCACCGCCAATGGGCATGGCGTGGATTTCAACCAGGACTGCGCCTATCTGGACCGGCTGGTGCGCAAGCTGCAAAGTAAGCAGGTGATCGGCGCCTGGGACGCGAACGAATTATTCTGGCTGCGCGACCGCTGGCGGGAGAAGCCGCGCATGTGGGAGGATAACCAGGTGTTCGTGCATGGCGATGCCACACCCGCCAATCTACTGTTCGGCCGGGGCCTTAGCGTAATTGCCATCGATCTGGAGCGAATGAAACGAGCCGACCGCACTTTCGATCTTGGCCGGATTGCCGGTGAGTTACAGCACTATTTCCTGCAGGCCGGGAACAAGCAAGGCGCCGAGCCCTTCATCGGGCACTTTCTCTGGGAGTATGCCTGCCACTTCCCCGACCGCGGCAGCGCTTTTCGCTCCATCACCGGCCGCTTGCCCTTCCAGATGGCTCTCACGCTCCTGCGCATCGCCCGAAACTCCTGGGTAAGCGCTCCGCACCGCCGGCGGCTGGTACAGGAAGCCAAGATCATTTTGCGTACACCATGACGGCGATTCGCGCGGTCCTGTTCGATGTCAACGGAACCCTGATCGACATCGAAACCGATGAGTGGATGGAAGAGTGCTACCGTGCCATCTCGCACTTTCTCACCTATCAGGGCATCGCATTGCACCGCGGCGAAGTGCGCGAGTTGTACTTCCAGACCATGAAGCAGCAGTTCGCGGCGAGCGCCGAAATCTATCCCGAGTTCGACGTGGTCGCGGTATGGCGCGAAGTGCTGCGCCAGTGCGCCACGGATTGCACCCGCTCGCTCGAGCCGGATAAACTCCGGCAAATGCCCCTGTTCCTGGCCGAACTGCAGCGCGGGATTGCCCGCAAACGGCTGGTGGCATTTCCGCAAACACACGAGATTCTGGCCGAGTTGAAAACGCGCCATCGCCTGGCGGTGGTCTCCGATGCGCAGAGCGTCTACGGATTACCCGAGCTTCGGGCGGCCGGCCTGGCCGGCTACTTCGCACCTATTATCATCTCGGGCGACTACGGCTATCGGAAGCCTGACCCCCGGCTGTTTCAAGCGGCCCTGACCGAATTGCAGGTCTTCCCGGAAGAGGCGATTTTCGTTGGAAACGACCGCTTCCGCGACATCCACGGAGCGCGGCAGGTGGGGATGAAGACGATCTTGTTCTGTCCGCACGGTAACCCTGGTGGAACTCCCGAAACCGAGCCGGACTATATTCTCCATCAATATGCCGATTTGCCCCGCGCGATCGAGTTTTTCGCGGCGCGATAGCATTGCGGAAAGCGCCAACGGCCGGCACCGCTGCCTTAGAGGCAGTGAGGGGATCGCAGAGGTAGCGAGTTGACAGACGGGGTGCCCTCTGGGCCCATCTGTCCCACCTTGGAGTGCAAGGGCTTGAACGCCTGTGGGACAGGCGCTTTCACCCAATGCCCCTTAATTTGCCCGTAGCAGCATTCTGCATTAATTGTGGGGCGGGCAATCCTGCCCGCAGCCGGGCCCAGAGGGCACCCCCAGGCGGCTCCTTTCGGGCCGCGCGCGAGTCAGGGCGGTCGGCAAGCGCCGGCGGAAAGCCGGCGGAAGCGCCCACACGAGTGTGGGGCGCGGCAGGCTGAGAGCCTGGCTGAGAGCCTGCGCCACGATGCGCCCGGGGCAAACCACACAAAGTGGGGGCGCCCACTGGGCCCTGCCCCACGAGTAGCCTCGGAATGGCCAATCTCCAGGCGCCCGCTGAAAGCCGGCGGGGCCCAGAGGGCACCCCAGGATTGGCTGCCCCACGTGCCCTGCGAGTCCTTCGGCAGCAAGGTGGGACAGACGGGGCGCCCTTTGGTCCCGTCTGTCAGGCTGGCGGGCCGCCCAATTTATTTGCCCGCGAGGACGTCGCTGGCGGATGCCTCCCGGATGAGGCGATCCGCGTCGGCTGGCAGCAGGAAGCGCTCGGTGACGGCCTTTTCAGCCGCGGCCTTCACAGCATCCACGTAGGCTTGGTGTGTGCCATATCGTTCTTCAAGCGATGGCCGCGGGTCTCCCGAGGCGAGGCGTTCCGTCTTGGTTTTTGCGAATGGGACATAGCCACCGTTCAGAGTGCAAATCCGGCCCTTGTCGAACCCGGCCGCCGTGACGTTCCAGCCAAGATAGGTGCCCAGCGGGACTTGCCGCAATACCGAAGGCACTCCCCCTACGTCCGTGCCATCGGCATCGGCCTTCGGCACGAGCGTGGGAATCACCTGTTTGATCACCGGCGGTTCCCTTGAAACGATGCCGGAGAGATCGGTGTAGTTGAAGTCCGGTCCAAAGTCGTAATCCAACACCGAGTTCACCAGACCATCCGGCGCCGGTACGCCGGGAATGCTGGGGAATCCCATGGCGGCCTTGGTGGCGGGCGCGAGTTGACCTTGGTCGAGACGCGGGTAGCGGCTCGGAGGCGGCTCGGTCCCCTTGGTAACCCAGTCGATCAAAGCCACGGTCAAAGCTCGCATGGTTTCGTTTTCCGGATTCGGATTCGCCGGCAGCACGCATGCGTTGGGCGCCGCCGGAGTGGCGGTGCTGAAGCCTCCGCGGCCGCCTCCGTGCGTGGTGCCAGGGAAGAAGTAGCGGCGCACATTGGGCGGCAGCGGAATGTCCGATTTGGCATTCGTGCCGACCAGGTCCGGCGATTCGCGCAGGAACCAGAACTCCAGCCCGCCGAAGGTCTCGAAAATCTTTGGGCATGTCGCGGTGGCGCGGCAGCGGTCCAGCAAGCCTGCGGTGGGCCTGCGCCGCGCCCGGTCCGCGTAATCGCTCCACCAGAGCACGCCCTCGCTGCCGGGCTGATACGCAGCCGCGTAGCCGCTGCCCACTGCGAAGCGAAAATTGAGCGCAAGCTGGCGCGCGGCGACGTGCGGATTGGCTCCATCCCACACGATGCGCCCGGCTTCGTCCTGGTTGAAGCCCAGATGAATGTAACTCCGGATAAAGTTTCCGGACTGCGAATCGCCGCGGCTGATCACCCACTTGATCTGCCTGGCGAGCGGGTTGGGCGTGCCGGCGCCGTCTTTGTCGGCGTAGCGCAGGAACGAATTCAGGTCGCGTGTCGCGGCGAAACCGATGCCCAGCACCAGGGGGTCTTTGGCCAAAAATAACAGCACGTATTCGGTAGCGGGGGCGAATCCGCCCTTCACGCAGAGCTTCGAAGGATCGGGCGTGCCGGGGAACGGCTTGGTGGTACAGTCGGCGAATGCCCAATCGCGGCTGGAAACGGCGGCGGCCGGCGCATTCTGGGAGGAGCGCCGGGTGAGGCTGGCTTTGGTGGTGTCGAGCGTGAGCGGCCGCTGGTAGGTGAGGCCCACGTAAGGCGCCGCCCCGAGATCGATGGTGGTGGTGTCCGGCGGGATGTCGATCAGGCGCTCCAGCACCGGTCCGTTCAACGGCGAGCCATCGGACTTGCGCGCCACGGGCACCACGATGGTCTGCGCACCCGGCCGCTGCAAAACATCGCCTTGCCATCCGCTGACCAGATTGATGCGGCCGTCGTCAGAGGCCACCGGAGCGCCCCGGCCGCGGTTGGGCACGGTGTAGTAGAGGACGCCGCTGGATTTCGCCATATCGATCGGCTTCGAGAGCGCGAATGTGGCGGAATACTCGACCATGCCGCGCGCATTGCGAGGGGCGAGCCGAATGTCCGTGATGATGGCGTTGTGCGGGTCGTCGGGGTCGATCTCGCCGAAGAAGTGGCCGCTCAGTGTCTCGTACTGGCCGGCCTTGCCAAACGATTGGCCGCCAAAGGCAGGCGATTCGCGTTGCTCGACGACAATGCGGGTGACACGGGCATTCAGGCATGCCGCGCACATCAGAATAATTGTGGTAGCGGGACCGGTTCGGCTCATAGGGGCTATTATAGGCGGGTTTGGCCCGGTGGCCTCGGCGGGCCGATTGGGTGTATATTGGGTGCCCGTGTTCGAAACGACGGAGCGGAACAAAGGTTACTATATTGGCGCCCCTACCTGGATGGCCCTCGGCGCCGCTTCGCTGGTGGCCTTCGTCTGTCTGAGCAATCTCAATTCGGTTGTTTTGGTCCCCTTGGCACAACAGCGTGAGGCGGCAAGCTGGAGGAATAGTCCTTGCATAATCGTGTCCAGCCGCCTGGTTGTTGACAAATTGTACCGAGGGAGGCTCATCCGGGCAGAAGTAATGTTCCGCGTCACCGCCACACTCCCCGATATTACCGAAGGACCGGGATACACAAACGAACGTTTTGCGTTCGATAGTGCGTGGTGGACGGCGTCTCGAAGCAAAGCCTTCGTCGCGGATTACCCCGCCGGCAAACGGACAAGCTGCTATGTCAACCCGAATCCTCCCTATGACGCGGTGCTGGTGCGCGACGTACATGTGATCAATCCCAACTCGATCGGATTCTCCGGACTCGCTTTGGCTTCTCTGGTAGTCTGCTTAGGTCTTCTCATTCGCATCTGCGCCGTAATGCGCGGGGCTAAGCCCGAAGAGTAGCGGTGGCTGGGCCGCTGACGATTCGCTCGCGCGAAGGTCGCGATCCCCCCAACCGGTTGAGCGCCCCGCCACTGGTGCATAATGGAACCCGGAGGCTGTCCAATGCGAATGATCGCGGTTTCTTTTCTCGTGGTAGCGTCGCTGGCCGCGGCGGAGCCGTTTTCGGGGACGGTGGTCGATGTGATGTGCCGCGGCAAGGATCTGGCCGGACACACACGGGAGTGCGCCCTGACGTGCTCGAAGAGCGGATATGGGCTGGTGACCGCCGACGGTAAGTTTTTGAAGTTCGACGAAGCGGGGAACGCGCGGACTTTAGCGGCGTTGAAGAAGCTCACCAAGGATAAGGACCTGAAAGCCAAGGTGTCGGGGACGCTGGATGGCGATGTGCTGCAGGTCCAGTCGATCGAATTTCAACCGTAAGTGAGCTACGCCTCCGACCGCGTGATGTTGTGCTGTTGCCGTGAGCCGCTCCCTTACGGGGTGCCCTGTGGGCCCGGCTCGGACGCGGAGCCGGGCCCCAGGGGCACCGGGCCCGGAGGGCACCCAGCGAGCGCTTTCGGAATAGCGCCGAATCTCGCGGGCCGGAGAGCTACTTCGCCTTGACCCGGAGGCGGATGGGTTCCGGCGAGGCGTAAGAGGACTGCTGTCCCGAGCGTGTCTCCACCGCGCCCGATACGTAAATCAACTGATCGACGGGGTCGGCCGAGGGGAGCGCTTCGATGGTGAAGCTGCGGCGCGATTCGGTTTCGCCGATGAGGACGCCGTTCAGGCCCACGTCAAGCACGCGCACGCGGGGAGGCAGGTTGCGCACTTCGACGGGCACGCGGCCGCGAAAATCGCCTTGCCGGGCGATGGAGACGGTGATCTCGGCAGTGCCGCCGGGCTCGACGGTGACTTCCTTCGTCTCGGCGGTCATGACCAGGTCGGGCCGCGGCATCAGCGCAATGAGCTTCAATCGGTCCTCGGGATTGGCCGTCTGGGCGCCCACCGAGGCGCGGCCGGTGACTTTCAAGGGGATTGCGCCGATGATTTTGGCCGAGGCATCGGCGCTGAGCGCGAGGGTCGCGGAAGTCTGGCCCTTGCCGATCACGGCGCCGGCGGCGTGCAGTCCCGCGGGCAAATCTTCCAGGCGGACGTCGATGGGGCCGTCGAAGCCATCGGTGCGAAAGGCGGTGACCGTCACGGGCACGGCGCCTCCCACGGGCACGTTGGGATTGCGCGGCGCCACCGTCAGGCGGTAATCGGGACGCGGGCGGCGGATGGTGAGGCGGTAGGCGTACTGGTCGCCGCCGAGTCCCTGGACGTCGCGGATGGCCACGAAGTAGTCGCCATCGGCGGGCGCGGTGAAGTGGAGCAGGGAATCCTTCCCGTAGCCCGGGCCGCCATCGTCGTTGCGGTAATAGAGATGCGCCACGGGCAGGCCGTTGGGAGAGAGCTTGGCGCCGGGCGGGAAGATCTGCACTTTGTACACCGCCGAATCGATCGCGTGGGCTTCGGTAGATGTATCGAAGAAGGCCGTGCGTTGGCCGCCGAAGCCTTCGAAGACGCAGTCGTTATCGGGCGAAAGGGGCAGGGAATCCACGCGAATCACTTCGCCCCCAATCATCACGTAGTCGCCGGTGTGGAGATTGTCCCAGGCCGAAATGCGGATGCCGCGGCCGGCGGAATCGTGATCGCGCAGCGTGATGGAGGTCTCCCAAACGGGACGCACCACGGCCCGCTCGATGGAGTTGCCGTTGGCGTCGAGCACTTCCAGGAAAGAATCGAGATTGCTGCCGAGGCGCTGCGCGTTGACTTCGAAGACCAGGTCATCGCCCTTGTGCGCGGTGAAGCGATAGCGATTGGCAGCGCCGGGCGTGGCGATTTTCCCGTTGATGGTGACGGGCCACGAGACCGGGCCACCCTGCGATTCCACTTCCGGCTCGGCGCCCAGCGCCACTTTCACCTGGTTGAAGGCATGTTCGGGCCGCAGCGTCAGGGTGTCTTCGGAATCGGGTGCGGCCTTGCCATCCACTTTCAGCTTGGGAGCGACGTGGAATCCGCGCAGCGTCAAATCGGCGGCGGCGCCCTTCTGCAGCCCCAGCGGGTAAGTTCCCAGGACGAGAGGAAATTCGCCGGCGACGATGCGATAGAAATGACCGGCGCGCCCGCTGTGCTGGTAGTCCTCCACCCGCACGTAGTAAGCGCCCGCGGCGGTGAAACGGTGGGCGAACATCACCTGCTCGGCGCCGCCATTGGTTCCGAATTCACCAACCACGTTGAGGTCGGCATCCAGAATCGTGACCACGGGCTGCAAGGAGGAGCCGATTAGCATGGCGCCGTTGTAGAAGGAGATCTCCTGCCCGGCCTTCACTTGAATCCGGAAATAATCGACGTCGCCGGGCTTGGAGATGACGCCGGTCAGAATCGCCGGCAGAAACGTCTCGAAGGCCTGTTCGGGCGTGTCATTGGGTTCGCGATCAGGAGCCTCGCCGTAGTAGGGTTCCACGAGGAAACGGCCTTCGGGGCTGGTGCCGAGCGGCGTCAACAGGCGGAAACGCACGGGGCCGATGTCGGCGTCGGGAGAGACCTCGACCTCCGCGGTGACCTGGTTGCGCGGCGGCAGCGGCCCCAAGTCGATGCTCGACAGCGTGCCGTTCGATCCCAGGCGGATGTCGGGCAGATCGGGCACCTCCTTGACGCGTACGATGCGGCCGGTGACGCCGGGTTCGCTGAAGTAGATGGCGCTGGCGCCGGCGAGGTTGAGACCTTCCACGGCGAGATCGACGGTGGTGCCGCGCGCGATTCCCAGAGGCGCGACGCTATCGAGAGTGGGCGGCGTGGTGCGGTTGCCGGTGGGGCGGTCGCCCGAGTCGGCTAGAGCGATGCTTAGAGCCAGAGCGATCGAGACAAGTAGCGCGCTATGTCCGAGACCGGGGCGCCCCGTGGACCCAGTGCCTTCTGCGCCCGGCGCCTTCTGGGACCGGCTGCAATCGCTGGGATCGCCAGGTTGACAGACGATAGCGTCTGTCCCACCTTGCTGCCGAAATACTTGCAGGGCATGTGGGGCAGGCGGGGTGCCCTCTGGGCCCGCCTGCCAACCGATTTTTCCCAGCTTGTCAGCGAGCGGTTTCGCAATAGCACCGAATCTCGCAGCCAGCGTGCTATTTCGAAGCCGGAGTTTTCGCATGATCCACCTCGTAGGTTTCCAGAACGCCGTTAAAGAAGCCCGCCGCGAGCTCTTGGCCGTTGGGCGCGAATTCCAGGCCGAAGGCCCAATCCGGCAGATTGGCGATGGCGCGCACCTCGGTGAGATCGGCGGCGCGAAAGAGCTTGATGGTGCGGTCCGCGGCGGAGGATGCCAGGAGCGAGCCATCCGGGGACCAGGCCAGCTTCAGGATCGTATCTTCGTGCGCGATCAGGGAGTTTTCCAGGGTTCCTTCCTTTTCGCCGAGACGCCAGATGCGGATGGTCTTATCGAAGCCGCCCGCCGCCAAGCGCGTTCCGTCGGGAGAGAGCGCGATGGCATTGATGCCGTCGGTGGGACCCGAGAGCGTGTAGAGGCGTTCTCCGGTGGCCACGTTCCAGATTTTGACCGAGCGGTCCGCCGAGCCCGAAACCAGCCGCGCGCCATCGGGCGTGAAGGCCAGCGCGTACACCGCGTCGATATGGTCGCGCAGGGTGCGGATCTCTTTGGCCGTGCGGACGTCCCAGAGCTTGATGAGTTTGTCGTAGCTCGCCGTGGCGAGCATATCGCCGCCGGGTGAAAACGCGGCGGCATAGATGCAATCGGAGTGGCCCGCGATGGTGGTGGAAAGCGTGCGCGCCGCCACGTCCCAGATTTTGACTTCGCCGCGCCGGGCCGGCAATCCACCCGCGGCCGCCAGCAGTTTGCCATCGCGCGAGAAGGCCACCGCGCGCACAGCATCGGCGTGGTCCGGGAGCGTGGCCAGGAGCTTGCGCGAGGCTGCGTCCACCAGCCGGACCTCCTTGTATCCGCCCAGGGCAATGACAGGGAAAGCACCGCTCCCTGACGGTCGCGGCTCGGAACGCGCGTCGCGTGCGGAACGCGCGTCGCGTGCGGAACGCGCGTCGGGTGCGGAAAGCGCGCCGGAGCCGGGCCCAGTGGGCGCCCCGTCAGGGAGCGGTGCGCCCGGTGCCCACGCCAGCGAATAGATCTGCGGCCCCGGTGCCGCCAGGGCCAGCCATGCCAGAAAGTGGAGCGCGGGTCTCATCAGTGATCGAAGAGAAATTCTTTGCTGGTCAGGAGCGCCCAGACCATGTCTTCCAGCGCCTGGCGGTGAGCGTCGCGGCGCGCTTCTTCGGCGCCTTTGACCGGTTTGGCCTTCTCCAGCGCCTCGGCCAGCGCGGCACTCTCGGCATCGGTGGGATAGCGGCTGAAGGCCGAGAGGTACATGAACTCCAGAATGCGGCGGTCGGAAAGCCCCAGCTTCAGGAACAGCGCGATGGTGCCGTCGGGCGCGCTGAGTTTCTTGTTGAGGGTGTCGCCGTTGATCACCGCCAGCGCCTGCGCGATGGTGGAATCGCTGGCGCGTTCCGCGGCATCGCAAACGATGCGCGCCGGCCGTCCGAAGGATGTCAGGAATTCCGATTTCACTTGAGTGTCCGGCAACTGCAAGGCGCGCGTGCCGGCCGGATAGCCGGGAAAAGCGGTGGGCGATCCGGTGACCTGCGACATGGCATCCAGGATCACCTCGGCCGGAAGACGCCGGATGATGTGCTTGGAGTAGAACATGTTGTCGGATTGGTTGGTGGCATTGGCCTCGCTCGAAAGCTGATAGACGCTGGAATTCATAATGGTGCGGATGAGGCGCTGGATATCGTAACCGTGATCTACGAAATCCTTGGTGAGCGCGGCGAAGAGTTCTTCGTTGGAGGACGGGTTGGCGGCGCGCACGTCGTCCACCGGGTCGACCAGGCCGCGCCCCATGAAGTTGGCCCACACGCGATTCACGATGGTGCGCGAGAAGAGGTTGTTCTCCGGACTGGTGAGCCAGCGGGCGAAGAGGGCCCGGCGGTCGGCAGTCGAATCGATGGGCATGCTCTGGCCATCCAGCGGCGTCGGCGGCAGTGGGCGCGCGAGCTTGGGATGCAGCACGTCCCCGGTGGCCTTGGCGAAGACGATGTTGTCTCCCATAGTGCCGTTCTTCACGCCTACGCGGGCGAACAGGTTGGCCATCTGGTAATACTGCGTCTGGGTCCATTTCTCCAGAGGATGATTGTGGCAGCGCGCGCACATGATGCGCTGTCCGGTGAAGGCCAGAGTGGCATTCTCGCCGAGGTCGATGGGATCCTTATGGAGCACGAAGTAATTCAGCGCGCCGTTCTGGCGGGTGCTGCCGGAGCCCGAGAAAATCTCGTTGGCGAACTGGTTCCAGGGCTTGTTGTGTTTGACCGAATCGCGGATCCAATCGTAAAAAGCCCACATCGCCGTGGAGTTGAGACGGCGCGTCGAGACCAGCAGGAGGTCCGACCACTTGTAGGCCCAGTAGTCGACGAACTCCTCGCGCTCCAGGAGGCGATCCACGATCGCGGAGCGCTTATCGGGAGACTTGCCGGCGAGAAAGTTTTCGACCTCCTCGGAGGTGGGCAGAATTCCCGCGGCATCCAGGTAGGCGCGGCGCAGGAATTCGGAATCGCCGGCGATTTTCGAGGGCGCCAGGTGGAGGCTTTTCCACTTGGCCACGGCCAGGCCGTCGATGAAGTTGCGGCGTGGAAACTGCTCGTAAGCCGCGTCGCTGACCTGATTGGGGAACGGCACGGTGAGACGCGCAAAGAGGACGCGGCTGGAATACCACACGGTGACGGCGGCTTCGCCCGCGCCGGTCATTTTCACATGGCCGTTATCGTCCACGGTGGCCACGCCTTCGTTGGTGGAATTAAATTTCACCCAGCGGGTGACGTCTTCGGTGTGGCCGTCGGAGTAGCGCGCGCGCACCACGATTTGCTGTTCAGCCTCCGGCGCGAGGAGGGCGGCGGCGGGAAACACTTCCAGGCCGGCGATCTGGGCGTCCTTATCTGTAGGCGGCGGGGCGCCGGCGGCAATCCATTCCTCGATGACGCGGTATTCCAGCGAATCCTTGGCGAAGCGTTTGCCGCCGCCGTGCGGAACGGCAAAGCTGGGCTTCAGCAGCACCAGGCTGGCGGCGGGTTCGGCCAGGGAAACGCGGCGGCCGACCGATTGGCGGGTGAGGGTGTCGTAATCGGCCAGCGGATCGTAGCCGCGCAGGGTGAGCTTGAAGCCGTTCTTGCCCGCCAGGGCGCCGTGGCACGCGCCTTGGTTGCAGCCCATCTTGGTCATCACGGGGATCACGTGATTGCGGAAGCTCCATTGGAATGGCGCGTGCGAGCCTTCGACGCGCACGGACGCGGTGGCCGTGCGGCCCTTGGCGCGAGCGGTGATTTGGGCCTGGCCATCGCCCGCCGGCAGCACCACGCCGTGCCCATCCACGGTGGCGATTTTGGGATCGGACGAGGACCATTCGGCATCGCGCGTCCAGTCCTCCTGATGGTCGCCCGCGGTGGCTTCGGCCAGCAGTTGCTGGCGCGCCTCGGGGCCGGTGAGTTCCACGGTAGGAGGCAGGACGGCCAGGCTTTGCGCGAACGCCGGCGGAGCGAGAAGCAGAACGCAGGCGCCCCATAGGGCTCGCGAATGGTGGGGCAGGCGGTTCGCCTGCCATCTGCGGACCTGGGCAGGCGAATCTCCTGCCCTACCGCCCCAGACGGCTCGGAACGGAGCCGCGACCGTCAGGGAGCGGTTCGCCGGCGCAAACAATGCCGACGCCGCGTTGATCGCGCGCATTACAGCAACTCCCGGATCGGCTCGGTTCCGCGATCCACCAGCGGAATGGGCCTGCCCTGCCCGCCGGGGAGTTCGGTTTGCAGATCCAGTCCGAGGCCCCGGTAGATGGTCGCCGCGACTTGCGCGGGTGTCACCGGCCGGTCCCTCGGCGCGGCCGCGATTTCGTCGGACGAGCCCACCACGATGCCGGCTTTGAGCGGACCTCCGCCCATCAGCAGGCTCCAGCATTGCGGCCAGTGGTCGCGCCCGCCCGCGGGATTGATCTTCGGCGTGCGGCCGAATTCGCCGGTCGCCATGACCATGGTGTTGCTCAACAGCCCGCGATCGGCCAGCTCCGAGAGCAGCGACGAATACGCCATGTCGAACATGGGGCCCACCAGGTCGCGATAGCAACTGATCGGGCTGAAGGGCTTGGAGCCGTGAATATCCCAGGTGATTTCGTCGAACACGGTTTCGAACATGTTGACGGTCACGAAGCGCACTCCGGCTTCAATCAGGCGGCGGGCCAGCAGGCAGCTTTGGCCGAAGCGGTTCATGCCGTACTTTTCGCGGGTGGCTTCCGGCTCCCGGTGCAGCTCGAACGCGGCGCGGGCCTTCTCGGAGGACATCAGCGTGTAAGCCTGTTGGAAGGTGGAATCCAGCAGGCGCGCGTCCGCCGAGGTCTCGAATTCGCTCACCGACTTATCGACCATCTCGCGCCAGTTGCGCCGGCGGTCCACGCGGAGGGCGGTGAGATAGTCGGGCGGCAGCATGTCGGGGACTTTGAAATTCGGGTCGGATGGGTCGGCATTCAGGACGAACGGGTCGTACGCTTTGCCCAGATAGCCCGCGTTTTGCCCGTGCGGCATGTTGCCGCCGGTATTGCCGATGGGCCGGGGAAGCAGCACGTGCGCCGGTACGTCGCCATTCGGCCCCTTGAGTTTGTTGAGCACGCATCCCATGTGTGGATGCTCGATGCCGCCCTGGAACAAGCGGCCGGTCTGCATCATCTGGTGGCCGGTATCGTGCACCGCGGCGGCGGTGTGGTAGACGCTGCGGACGATGGAGAATTTGTCGGCATGCCGGGCGGTACGCGGGAAGTTTTCGGAGATTTCGATGCCCGTAACGTTGGTGCGGATGGGCTTGTAGGGTCCGCGAATCTCCGCCGGGGCGTTGGGCTTCATGTCGAACGTGTCGAGCTGCGAAGGCCCGCCGATGAGCATGAGCAGGATGCAATTGACGTCGGAATTGGCGGTGGCTCCCAGCGCGCGCAGCCCGAACCAATCCGTCAGAGTCAACCCCAGCGTGGCGAGCGATCCGGCATGAAGGAAGTCGCGGCGTTTCAGCCCGTCGCAAAACTCCACCGGGCGATCCGCATCCAGACGAAACATTTGCAACCCTCCTGGTGCCCTTGATTCTATCACTTGCCGGCGGGTTCGGGGCCGGGCCCTGGTTGTTGAGAGCACCATGAATCGACCCCTTCCGCCACGGCGCCGCCGCTCCCGCTGCCGCCGCTCTTTCGAGCTTTTCCGGTCATTGCCAATCCTTGACACGCCTGCCGCGCTCAACGTCGAGTTCCTCGCGGTTCAGCGGGTGAAGAGAGTTGCGTAAACGGTGGCCGGTCGGTCAGATTCTCGCGCAGAGCCCGCGACACAGTTCGGCACCCGATATTCGAGATACCGAAAGAACGACTTGATTGCCGCCAACCGCGCATTGCGGGTTCGCGCCGTATTGCTACGCTCCTTCTCAATGTGAGTCATTGGCGGTCCTTTTGGCCTTGGGCGCCTTCTTGGCAGGGGTGGCCTTCTTGGTCGCCCAGAGGGTACCCGCGGTTCGAATCCGACCGAGCCTACCATGCGCCCGTAGGTCGGGGTGCCTCTGGGCCACAGAGGCAACCGCCTCAAGAACGGTGCAGTGCTGGTTCGAATCCAGCCGGGCGCACCACATGCCGGGCCCAAAGGGGCACCCCGCCGATGGTGAGACCGCGGATCCCGAACCCGCCCTTGGGTGTTCGAATCACCGGGGTACCCTCTGGGTCCGGCCACCGGGGTTGAAATTCCCTCCTCCTCCGCCAATCAAGTGTGACGTCGCGATGGAACTCTGAGGTGAAGAGCACATTAAATCGCTTGAACTTTTTGGGAAACTAGGTTAGGATTTTAACTGCGTGATATACATTTTCCAATTCGGGACCGAAGTCAAAGGTACGCAGAGGCGCATGAATCATGATGCGCGCGCGGTGACCTGACCGTCTTGGAATAACATACCGATTTCAAGAAGAGGGCGGCCACCAAAAATGGCCGCCCTCTTTTTTTGTTTTATCGGTAATTTGAGGCATTCTGTCTAACTTGCTTTCCGCTGGAAGCGAGGGAGTAGACGTGTGCCTCAGAGCAGGTCTTTGACAACTGAATCGACATCACAAGAAGTATGCAGTGAGCGGGCGTGGTATATAGGGTGTGCCCTGGGCCTCCAACCCAGAGAAGAGATTTCGATTATCTCCGTCCGCTCCAGGAGTCTTGCGGGTGTGGCCTATTGGTTGGGCATCGGATCGCCAGTCCGATCAACGGAGTTCGATTCTCCGCACCCGCTCCATGCCGGAGTAGCTCAAGTGGAAGAGCACCGCACTCGTAACGCGGAGGTCGGGGTTTCGAATACCTCCTCTGGCTCCAGCCGATGTAGCTCAATGGGAGAGCAGTTGCACGGTAGGCAACCGATGAGCGTTCGATTCGCTCCATCGGCTCCAGAATTACGCGCCCTGTAAGCATAGATGGCGATGCGCCGGACCTGTAATCCGGAAAAGCCAGTTCGAGTCTGGCACGGGGCTCCATCCGGGAAAAGCTCAGAACGGTTTGCGCACTCGACCGTCACCCAACGGCCGCTGGTTCGACCCCAGCTTCCCGGACCAGGTTTCCTGCGGGCAAGTGAACCGGTGTCATGCTGGCCTCATAAGCCATGCGAGTGGCGTTCAACTCGCCAGCCCGCAACCAATCGTTTTTCGGGGGAGTCGTGCGCGCAGGCGCGTTCAACGGGAGGACCGCTGCCCTGCAACCAGCCAATGAGGGTTCAACTCCCTCCTCTTCCACCAATTCGCCAGGGGGGCCGTTGCGGTCAAGGCGCCGGTCTGAAAAGCCGGACAAGCACGTTCGACTCGTGCCCCTGGCACCAGGTGTGACCGTGGCCGAGTGGCTTAGGCGGCAGACTGTGGATCTGTGGATCTGTCCACGAGGGTTCAATTCCCTCCGGTCACCCCAAGTTGGGGGTTAGGTTAACGGTAAGCCGCTGGTCTTTGAAGCCAGCTTCGAGTGTTCGACTCACTCACCCCCAGCCATTCCCGGTTCGTTCAGCGGCGAGGACGCCTGGCTCTGACCCAGGTGACGTTGGTTCGAGTCCAGCACCGGGAGCCATTTTCTACGCGGGTATCGTTCAATCGGAAAGGACAGAACGCTACGAACGTTCAGACTGGGGTTCGAATCCTCATACCCGTACCACCGGCTCGTCGCTCAATTGGACAGGGCATATCCCTCCGAAGGATACGATCTGAGTTCGAATCTCAGCGGGCCGGCCACGCGGTGGTGGCCGAACGGACCAGGCACCTGATTGTCGATCAGGACCAAGAGGGTTCAACTCCCTTTCACCGCGCCAAATTACACGAGGCGTAATTCGACTGGGACAGAAAGCGGCCCCTCAAGCCGTTCAGATGGGTCCGATTCCCATACGCCTTGCCACGGGGGTATCGTCTAGATGGCCAGGATGCGGGTCTTTCAAATCCGCGACGTGGGATCGTTCCCCACTACCCCTGCCAAGCTGCGGGTCCTAAACTTTGCCGGCGAAGTACCCGCCTCTTAAGCGGGAAAGCGGAGTTCGATTCTCCGAGGACCCACCATTCCGGTCTAGCTCAACGGTAGAGCGTGCGGCTGTTAACCGCATCATCGGGGTTCGATTCCCTGGGCCGGAGCCATTGCCGGGGTTATCGTCTGGCGACGGTGCTTGCCCTACAAGCAAGATCAGTCAGGTTCGATTCCTGACCCCGGCACCATGGAGCGCATACCGAGATGGCGCGGTACTCGTCTTTTAAACGAGATAGGCTCAGTTCGATTCTGAGGCGCTCCACCAAGGTTTATGTCCCTGAACCGCCTGGTCCTGGTCCTCAATGCCAGCTACGAGCCGATCCACATCTGCTCCGCGCGCCGCGCCATCACGCTTGTCTGCAAGGGCGCCGCGCTTGTGGAGGAGGTGTCCCCGCACATGATCAGGACATCCAAGATCAACGTTCCGGTTCCGAACGTGATACGGCTCACGCGCTACCGGCGCGTTCCCCGGCAGAACCGCTCCGTTTCCCGCAAAGGTATCCTTCTCCGCGACGGGTTCACGTGCCAGTACTGCCACTCGAAGCTGGCGCCGTCCGAGCTGACGTTAGACCACGTGCTGCCCCGATCGCGCGGCGGCGGCTCGGTCTGGGAAAACTTAGTGGCCAGTTGTTTTGCTTGCAATAACCGCAAGGGAGATCGCACACCGCAGGAGGCCGGGATGCCGCTCGTGAGGCCGCCGCGGCAACTCGGTATCCATGCCAAGCACCGGCTGCTGGCCAGCGATTCCCAGTCATGGGAGAAGTACCTGTTCTGCTAAGCTCCCGTCGTCCAATCGGAGAGGGCCGCAGTTTCCTAAACTGCCGATTGCGAGTTCAAATCTCGCCGGGAGCACCATGGGCGCGTCGTCCAACGGACAGGGCCTCGGTCTTCTAAACCGGGAATGGCAGTTCGAGTCTGCCCGCGCCTACCACTACGTTGCGAGCCGCCTGGCCCACGCGGCCCGCAATCGGCGCCAGGGGCAATCCATAGGCGAGCCACCGGAAGATGAACGGAATCGCCATCCTTCGACCCCTTTGACTACAGCAGATATAAGGGTGAGAATATCTGGATGTATGCTAGCAGGAGGACCCATGAGAACTTCCCCGTCGTTCAAGTCTGATATTACCTACGTTGGCTACCTGGCCATGGCTGTGTTGGACGGTGTCACCTCCGCCCCTAAGGGAGCCGCCAACCGGGTATTCACACCGGTTTTGAGCGGTACGGTCTGGAAGCCCACGGCGATCGGTACGGCCATTGGTACGGCGATCGGAGTTTTGAGCGCCAGCCTGAGCAGGAGGCACAGGTCCGGATACTGGGTGGCCGCCGGAGGCTTGGCCGGGAGTGCGCTCGGGTTCGGTGCTGGCGTAGCATGGGCATCGCGGGATTTCACTGGAGCCGTTGCCCGGGGTACGATCCGGAGGGTCAACCGCGTTCGTGACGCGCGCTGGCTGGAGAAGAATCCGATTGCCTACGCGTGAACTGGAAGGCACATGACCACGTGGTTCGAAGTGCCGCCGTGTCACTGTGCCCGGAATTGGGCCCACTCCGCGCCGCTCGCGCCCGTTCCATGGCGTCCCGGCCGGTTTCCACGTTGTGGTGAACCTACCGCCGGGTGGTCCCGAAACGAAAAATGTTTCGATCGCAGCGATCCGGTACCCCTTCGCGTGCTGACTTTTCAGCGATGACTGTTCCATTTGACCGCCCTCGGTTGGAGTTGGAACACTCCACTGCGAAGTAGCGGTGGCCTTGCCCGGACCGCATCCGCAGAGGAATGCTCCCCGGCGGCAAGGCTCCAACGCTCCAATAAAACCCACTGACACGCTTACGGTGTACCTTGAAGTCATGTCATCGATGGAGAAGCCTCGAAAGGAATCAGTCTTGGACGTCTGGGCCACCAAACCGCCGGAAGATCCCTATTTCGAAAGCAGACTGAACACCTGGATTCTAAGCCGCTATAAAGATGTCGCGGCGGCTCTTCGAGAATCTCGCCTCATTCCTGCGTCCGCCCGTTCTAAGACGGCGGCCGTGCCTGTCGCGAGCGCCATCCACGCCCAGTTCCGCTCGAATGCACTCCATGCTTTGGCGCCTGTCAGAGTACGGCAGTTGGAAGCCCAATTCGCCCCCATGGCGAAGCGGATGGCCGGTGCGCTTCCGGCCGGCCGGCCTGTCGATCTAGTTGAGCAATATGCGATGCCATGGTCACTCGCGGTGGCTGGAATTGCCGCCGGCGTTCCGGCCGGCCAATGTGCGCACTTGGCCGGCCTTGCGCGAAGCGTCTTTGACGCCGCGTGCGAGCCATACGACGCAGCGTTGGAAGCGGCGTCTCAGAAAGCTACCGCGGAGTTAGCGCGCTCCTTTCGCGGCGCCCCACCATTGAATATGCAGATGTTCATAGCGTTGGCGCACACGCTGCCGGGTTTTCTCGGAGCCGCTTGGTTGGCGCTGCTTCAACATCCGGACCAGTTGTCGCGCCTCCGGCAAGAACCGGCCTTACTTCCGAAGGCGATCGACGAGCTACTGCGATTCGCAGGGCCTGCTCGGGCTCAGTTTCGCCAGGCCATCGCTAATGTGACCATTGACGGCTGTACCATCCAACAGGATCAACGCGTGATCTTGATGTTAGATATCGCTAACCGCGACCCAGATCGCTTCCCGGACCCGAGTGAGCTTCAATTCGACCGCCGCACTGCCGATCATCTGGCATTTGGGACTGGTCTTCACGCGTGCGTTGGGGCGATCCTCATTAAGTCTGCCGCGGCCGTGGCCACTAAGGCTTTGCTCGACTGCTTTAGCCTTCCGGCGCACTATACCGCCTTGCCGGCCAATTGCTTTGCGGTGCGTTACGTGAAGTCGTTGTTCGTTCTCCTGCAACCTTCACCGGCTGCGGAGAGGGACCAGCCGGACGACCCACCGGAACGCTGAGTGACAAGTCGACGGTCCTGCGGCCCGCGGGCCGCTGGCTTGACCGATCTGAACCCCTTATCGGCGGAGTTACCGCGGTTCTTTACACCGCCTTGGCCGTTCCCTCGGCCCCGCACGCGGTGACGGGGTTTGTTCTCCGCAATCCTGTCCGGCCCGCGGAAAATCCTCGCGCCCCCGGGAATTCCGACGATGAGGAGGTTGGAGAGATTCTCAAGTGCGCCTGAACCCAACCAATTTGACCTGTCCCTATTGCGGAAGCCGGAATGCCCAGACGATCTCTGCCATTCATGGGGCCGGAACGGCCATCGACACAGCCAGTACGGCTGCGGCCTGCTTCGCCCGGGGCGGCCGAAATCCTGGCCAAGCCAATTCTGCGGGTTCGACCGCCGCCACCGGCCAGCCTCCGCTCGCGCGACGCCTGCCGCCACCCGGAAGACGGCGGATCGCTGGCAAAATCGTGGCGCTGCTGCTTCTCGCAGCGTGGTTCTGGGTGGTCCCCGAGCCGCCCAATTGGATTGAGCCGTCGCGAATGGCGTCACTGCCCAGCGGTAATCCGGGTGATATCCCTAGGCTTCTGTTGGGCAACTCTCACGTGTTCGCGTTGATCCTGGTCGCGCTTTGCCCGCTCTATCTTCTGAAACGCGACGTCTCGTACAACCGGCATGAGTACCCGGCTCACTGCCAGTCATGGTGGAAGAGAGCATATTGTCATAGCTGCGACACACCGTTTCAGACGGAGACCCAACCGGGAAACTAAGTCCCCTGCTCTCTCTGTAAGACAAGGCCGGAACCGGAAATCAGGGAGTCTTTCGTGGGTCGTGAGCGCGCCCTCCAAGAACACATCCGCCGGTTATAGCTGGTCGAAGGTCATCGAGCAGGGCAATTACGCCGGCACGGGGGCCGGCACGGGCGATCGGTGTGGACAGCGGCCCGGCTGCCAGCAGGATGGCGCCGGACGTGGAAACACACGGGTACTAGTCGTGTAACCTGTAGAACTACTAGCCGGTAACGTGAACCGCCTAGTACCTTATTCCAGACGCTCTTTGCGCTCATGATGGATTCAGATGATAGCGGCAGACTATTCATTTCTCGGTGCGCTGACTTGGTTGAAGTCCCGGTTTGGCGATTGGCCGAAGCCCGCATCTCGCGCCGAGCGCCGTGCCAGCCGGCGCCGGCGAGTATGCGTCCAGGCCCTGATCGACGGCTCCGGCGATCTCGGCCTCATCCCGGTACAAGGTATTGACATTCACGGACACGGTGCCGGGGTCATTGAGAAAACGGGGAGGAAAAGTGTTTCGACTGCTTTTGACGTTGTGGCGCAACGATCGCAGCCGGCCCAGCCAGCCCGACGCGCCAGCCGCTCGAATTCCCCCGGTACTGGGATCGAAAGGAGTGTAACTTGGTGCCGTCTGTGAGTCTGCCGAACCCTGGGCGCGCCCGCCGCGGAAGGAATGCGCAACGCGGTGTGGAGCTCATCGAGTTTACGCTGGTGCTCCTGCCCTTGCTGGGGTTTACATTTCTGCTGTTGGATCTCGGCTGGGCGATCTACACGCGCGCCACGCTGCAATTCGCCGTTCGTGAAGGCTGCCGCTACGCTGTTACCAATCAGGTGCAGGCGTTGACGGACGCGAACGGCAACGCGTACGGCGCTGTCAATTCCGTAAAGTGGGTGGTGCAGCAGAGAGCCATGGGCTTTCTGGGTTCCAAGTCAACCGACCCCGGCTACTCGTTGATCCAGGTCAACTATTACAACCCGAACTCGAGTCTGACTACGGCGCTCGCGCTTCCCACCAGTTGCGCCACCAACACGGGGCAGCCGCCGAACTGGAGCGGAAATCTGGTGGAAGTATCGGTGCAAAACTATCCGGCAGTACCGTTCGCACCTCTATTGCGGAGCGGCACCCCATTGAATTTCACGGCGCGATCCTCGGATCGCATGGAGGGCAACCCCCTGTCCGGGGTTCCGCTAACCTTTGACGGAACGTGCAACTGACAGGCAGAACGTAATGCGCGAGAGAAGAAATCACGGTGGGGCAACCATCGAATTTGCCCTGGTATGTCCGTTCCTGGTCAGCTTGATCATTGGGACCATGATGTACGGCACGGAATTGGTGAAGGAGCTGGAAGTGCAGCAAATTGCCCGCGACACCGCCAGCATGACCGCGCGCGGGACGAACTTCAACACCACGGCGAACCAAACGCTCGTCGCGCGGCTAGCGGGAGTTTACAAGATATAGCGGAACGGATGAGCAAGTCACGGCTGTAGAACGAGTTGCCGGTAGTGTCTGGTATGACCTAACGAGGTTGTGGGATGTATCGCTGAAGATCAAGAAGGG
>JBKQPR010000342.1:0-31658 GCA_052144935.1 Bryobacteraceae bacterium | reverse complement strand
GTCCCACGTCGGTGCGTTACTGTGGGGCAGGCGCTTTCGCCTGCCAACCGGTTCTTTTACAGCTTCTCAGGGAGCGGTCTTCGCGCGCACGGGATTTGGGCCGCGCCGATGGGCGGCGGCCACTTGCGCTACGGACTTTTGAGCCACGCCTTTGGGCAGCGGCGTTTGGAGGATGAACATGCAGGATACGGCTGATCGAGCGATCGCCATTGTGGGCGCGGGCGCGGTGATGCCCGATGCGCCTGATGTAGCGGCGTTCTGGAAGAATATCCAAGCCGGGCGCTACAGCATCAGCGAAGTCTCACCGGACCGGTGGGACCCCGCGGTCTACTATGACCCCGACCACAGCGCGCCGGACAAGACCTATTCCAAAATCGGCGGCTGGGTCCGCGAGTTCGCCTGGGAGCCCCTGAAGTGGCGCCTGCCCATCCCGCCGTGCGTAGCCGATGCCATGGACGGGTCGCAACGCTGGGCGATTGCCTGCACCCGCGAAGCCTTGGCGGACTACGGTTACCCGGACCGGCCGTTGAACACCGAGCGCACGGCCGTCATCCTCGGTAACGCTATGGGCGGGGAGCGGCACTACATGACGGTGATGCGCGCGCACTTCCCGGAATACTCCCGGGAACTGGACGCGAGCGCCACCTTCGCCGCGCTGCCCGCCGCGGTGCGGCGCGATATCACCCGCGAATGGCACGTCCGCATCGGCGACCGGCTTCCGCCCATCACGGAAGATACCATGCCCGGCGAACTTTCCAACTGCCTGGCCGGGCGGATCGCCAACCTCTATAATTTCCACGGCCCGAACTACACCTGCGATGCGGCCTGCGCTTCGGCGATGGCGGCCATCCACGCGGTTTCGAAAGGGCTGATCGCGCACGACTTCGACGTGGCGGTCACCGGCGGGATCGACCGCAACATGGGGGCGTCGACCTTCGTGAAGTTCTGCAAGATCGGCGCGCTCTCGGCGACCGGGTCGCGGCCCTACGCCGAGGGCGCCGACGGCTTCGTCATGGGCGAAGGCGCGGCCATTTTCCTCATGAAACGCCTGGCCGACGCCGAGCGGGACGGGGACAAGATCTACGCCGTGCTGCGCGGGATTGCCGGATCGAGCGACGGCAAAGGCAAGGGCATCACGGCCCCCAACCCCATCGGGCAGAAGATCTCCATCGAACGCGCGTGGGAGAACGCCGGACTCTCGCCGGCCACCGCGACGCTCATCGAAGGCCACGGGACCTCCACCAGCGTGGGCGATGTGGTGGAAGTCGAGAGCATGGCGGGGGTGCTCCGGGAGCACGGGGCGAACGGCCGCCCGATCGCGCTCGGGTCGGTCAAATCGAACATCGGGCATTTGAAGAGCTCGTCGGGGGCGGCGGGCATCCTGAAGACGGCGCTGGCGTTGCGCGACAAGGTGCTGCCGCCTAGCGTGCGTTGCGAGCACCCCAATTCCCATATCGATTTCGCGCACTCGCCGCTCCAGGTCAACACGGAACTGCGGCCGTGGACGGAGACGGCGGATGGGGTCCGGCGCGCCGGGGTCAGCTCGTTCGGATTCGGCGGGACCAATTTCCATGTGGTGATGGAGGAATACATTCCGCACAGACTCACCGGGAACGGGAGGCGTTCGGTGGCGGTGGGCGAGGCACCGCCGGCCGACCGCTCCCTAACGGTCGCGGCTCCGAACGTGTATCCGAGCCGGGCCCAGGGGGCGCCCCGTGAGGGAGCGGATGTTAGCGCTGTGGCGCAGGCACTCATGCCTGCCGCGTCGGCATTCGTGCCGACGCCTGCCTTCGGCGCTGCATCACAATCGCGAGCAGGCGTCGAGACGAATCTCGACGCGGCAGGCATGAGTGCCTGCGCCACAGCCCTCAAAACACCATTGCGCGGGTTGCTGGTGACCGGCGCCGCTTCCGAGGCTGAACTGGCCGAGCGTCTTCACACTACCCAGACAGCCGCGGAGGCGGGCCGGACACCGGCGGGATCCAAGGGCGCCCCGGAGGGCAGCCCATCTGCGCCGTCCGAAGCAGACCTGCGCGCGCCGGAGCGCATCGCCATCGACTACGGCAATGCCGCCGAACTGGCGGACAAGTGCGCGAAAGCCCTCAAAGCGCTGGCGTCCAACCAGCCCGCGGCATGGAAGGCGCTACGGGCGCAAGGCATCTTCCGCGGCCACGGACCGGCGCCCAAGGTGGCGTTCCTCTATACCGGCCAAGGGTCGCAGTATGTCAACATGCTGCGCAGCCTGCGCGCGGCCGAGCCGATCGTGGCGGCCACCTTCGAGGAGGCCGACCGGGTGATGACGCCGATCCTCGGCAAGCCGCTGAGCGAGTACATTTTCGTCGATCCGGCGGACACCGCAGCCGTGGCGAGGGCCGAGGAGGACCTGCGCCGGACCGCCATCACCCAACCGGCGGTGCTGGCAACCGATCTGGCTATGACGCGCCTGTTGGAGGCCTACGGCATCCGGCCGGATATGACCATGGGCCACAGCTTGGGCGAGTACGGCGCGCTGGTCGCGGCCGGCGCTTTACCGTTCGCCGACGCGCTGGAAGCCGTGGCCGCGCGCGGCCGCGAGATGACCCGCGTGTCGTGGGCGGATAACGGCAAGATGGCGGCGGTGTTCGCGCCGCTGGCGGAAATCGAACGCATCTTGAAGACCATCGATGGCTACGTGGTCATCGCCAACCTCAACAGCGACAAGCAGGCCGTGATCGGCGGCGCGAGCGGCGCGGTCGAACTGGCCGTGGAGGCGCTCGGGAAGGCCGGATACAACGTCGTGCCGTTGCCGGTGAGCCACGCGTTCCACACCTCCATCGTGGCGCCCGCGAGCGGACCGTTGCGGCAGGTACTGGAGCGGTTGCGCCTGCAGCCCGGGCGCCTGCCGATCGTGGCTAACGTGAATGGGGAGTTTTATCCGGCGGGCCCGGACGCCCGGCCGGCCATGCTCGACATTCTGGGGCGGCAGATCGCCTCGCCCGTGCAGTTCATCAAGGGCCTCGGCACACTGTATGAGGCCGGCGCGCGCGTGTTTGTGGAAGTCGGTCCGAAGAAGGCGCTGCACGGTTTCGTCGAGGACGTCCTCGGGGACCGGAGCGACGTGCTCGCGCTGTTCACCAATCATCCCAAGTTTGAGGACGCCACGGCCTTCAACCAGGCGCTGTGCGGTCTCTATGCGGCCGGGTTGGGGGCGGCGCGGGTGGAGACGGGAGCCGAAGCCGGGCCCCATCCCGAGCCGCGGCACCCGCTCGACCGGCCGGTGGTGATCACCGGCGCGTCCCTGGGACTGCCTGGGACCGAGCGCATTTTCGACGACAGCAACGTGGCCCGGATCCTGCGCGGGGAGCAGTTCATCGACGCTATCCCGATGCGCTTCCGCCGCGCGATGCTGGACAAGCACATCACCCGCCTGGTGAAGAGCGACAACGGAGGCCCGACCTTCGAGCAGATCCACAATCCTGGAGAGGTGATCAAGCTGGCGGCGCGCGGCGGCGCGTTCGATCTGGGCAGGGAGTTTGGCGTGCCTGCGGAGCGGATCGCGGCGCTCGACCGCGTCACCAGCCTGGCCATCGCGGCCGGCATCGATGCGTTGTGCGATGCGGGCATCCCCCTGACGATGCGTTACAAGAGCACCAGCAAGGGCACCCAACTGCCCGAGCGGTGGGGGTTGCCCGACGCCCTGCGCGACGACACCGGCGTGATCTTCGCCTGCGTCTTTCCCGGCTTCGACTCCTTTGCGGACTACATGGCCGGCTACTATGCCGATCACGCCCGCCGCGGCCAACTGGCCCTGCTGGAGGACCTGAGGGAACGCCTCGACGGACCACTCCCTGACGGTCGTGGCTCGGTTGTGCGGCAGGAGATTGATCGGCGCATCGCCGAATTGCGGGAGGCCATCGAGAAGGAGCCGTTCCAGCTCGACCGGCGTTTCCTGTTCCGGGTGTTGTCCATGGGGCACTCGCAGTTCGCCGAGTTGATCGGCGCCCGCGGCCCCAACACGCAGGTCAATGCGGCGTGCGCGTCGACCACCATGGCGGTTGGGCTGGCGAAGGATTGGATCCGCGCGGGGCGGTGCCGGCGGGTGATCATCGTCTCGGCGGACGATATCACGTCCGACCATCTCATCGAGTGGTTCGGCGCGGGGTTCCTGGCCAGCGGCGCGGCGGCCACCGACGATGTCGTCGAAGAGGCCGCCATTCCGTTCGACCGCCGGCGCCACGGCATGATCATGGGGATGGGCGCGGCGGCGCTGGTGCTGGAAAGCGCCGAGGCCGCCCAAGAGCGCGGGATGCGGCCCATCTGCGAGGTGCTGAGCGCGGTCACCGCCAACAGCGCCTTCCACGGCACGCGCCTGGACGTCCACCACATCCATAACGTGATGGAGAAGCTGGTCCGGCAAGCTGAAGCGCGCAGCGGGATTCGGCGCGAGCAGATCGCTTCCAAGATGATGTTCGTCTCCCATGAAACGTACACGCCGGCTCGCGGCGGCAGCGCGGCGGCGGAAATCCACGCGTTGCGCGCGGTATTCGGCGACGCCGCGGACCAGATCGTGATCGCCAATACCAAGGGGTTCACCGGGCACGCCATGGGCACCGGGATCGAGGACGTGGTGGCGGTCAAGGCGATGGAGACGGGATGTGTGCCGCCGGTTGCTAATTTCAAGGAAGTCGATCCCGAGCTGGGGCCGTTAAACCTATCCCGGGGCGGCGCTTATCCCATCGAGTACGCGCTGCGGCTGGGCGCCGGGTTCGGCTCGCAGATCAGCATGACGCTGATGCGGCGCGTGGCGGGCCCTGGGGCGCGGCCGAGCGCCAGCGCCTTGGGATACGGCTATCGGATCGCCGATCCGGTGGCGTGGCAGAACTGGCTGGACCGGATCGCCGGCCGTCCGGCGGACCTGGAGATCGTGCATCGCACTCTTCGTGTGCGCGATACCGGCGCGCCGGCCGCGCCGGCAAAAGCGAAGCCGGTCGAAGAAGTTGTTGCGCGTGTAACACATCGGGTGGACACGCCCGTCGCGGGGCACGCGGTGGCGGCCGCGCGGGTGGCGACGCCAGCGCCGGTAGCAGCGCCCGCGCCGACGGTGAAGCCCATGGCCCTTGCGCCGGTGACGGGCGCGCCGGTGGCGAAGCCATTGGCCCCCGCGCCAGCCGCTACGTCGGTGGCGGGCACGCCAGTGGCGAAACCCATGGCCTCCGCGCCGGCCCCTGCGCCGGTGGCGGGCACGCCAGTGGCGAAACCCACGGCCGCCTCGCCGGCCCCGCAAACTCCCGTTCCCCAGCCGGGCGGGGACTCGGTGCAGGAGCGAATCCTCGCTCTGGTGGTCGAGAAGACCGGTTACCCCAAAGACATGTTGGACCTGGATCTGGACATGGAGGCGGACCTCGGCGTCGACACCGTGAAACAGGCCGAGATGTTCGCGGCCATCCGGGAGACCTACAACATCCCGCGCGACCCGAACCTGAAGTTGCGCGATTTCCCGACATTGGCGCGGGTGCTCCAGTTCGTGTACGACCGGCGGCCCGACCTGAAGCCCGCCGTGCCGGTTCCGGCCGCCCCGCCGGCTCCGGCCGCCGTGCCGGTCGCAACAGTCGCGCCGGTGCAGGCCGTCGCGCCTCCGGCCGAAGATCCCGTGCGGCAGACAGTGCTCGACCTGGTCGCGGAGAAGACCGGCTACCCCAAAGACATGCTGGACCTGGATCTGGACATGGAGGCGGACCTCGGCGTCGACACCGTGAAACAGGCTGAGGTGTTCGCATCCATCCGGGAGACCTACGATATCCCGCGCGACCCGAACCTGAAGCTGCGGGATTTCCCGACACTGGCGCGGGTGATCCAGTTCGTGTACGACCGGCGGCCCGACCTGAAGCCCGCCCCGCCGGTCCAGGCGGTCGCGCCGGCTCCGGCCGCCGCGCCGGACCAAGCCGCCGCGCCGCCGGCCGAAGACTCCGTGCGGCAAAAGGTGCTCTACCTGGTCGCGGAGAAGACCGGTTACCCCAAAGACATGCTGGACCTGGATCTGGACATGGAGGCAGACCTCGGCGTCGACACCGTGAAACAGGCCGAGATGTTCGCGGCCATCCGGGAGACCTACAACATCCCGCGCGACCCGAACCTGAAGCTGCGCGATTTCCCGACACTGGCGCGGGTGATCCAGTTCGTGTACGACCGGCGTCCCGACCTGAAGCCCGCCCCGCCGGTCCAGGCGGTCGCGCCGGCTCCGGTCGCCGCGGACCAAGCCGCCGCGCCGCCGGCCGAAGACGCGGTGCGGCAGAAGGTGGTCGACCTGGTCGCGGAGAAGACCGGTTATCCCAAAGACATGCTGGATCTCGATCTGGATATGGAGGCGGACCTCGGCGTCGACACCGTGAAACAGGCCGAGATGTTCGCTTCGATCCGGGAGACCTACAACATCCCGCGCGACCCGAACCTGAAACTGCGCGATTTCCCGACACTGGCGCGGGTGATCCAGTTCGTGTACGACCGGCGCCCCGACTTGAAGCCCGCCGTTTCGCAGCCCGTGGCGCAGGCACTCGTGCCTGCCGCGTCGAGACTCATGCCGACGCCCGCCCTTGCCACTGCGTCACAATCACGAACCGGTGTCGAGACCGGTTCCGGCACGAGTCTCGACGGGCCCAAGGGGCACCCAGGCACGAGTGCCCGCGCCACGCCGCCGCTCGCGGCTCCAGAGCCGAACGCGGTTGCAGGCCCGCAGCCTGCCCACACGGACGATGCCATCCGGGAGAAGGTGCTCGAGATTGTGGCCGAGAAAACCGGCTACCCCAAAGACATGCTGGACCTGGATCTCGACCTGGAGGCCGACCTCGGCGTCGACACCGTCAAACAGGCCGAGATGTTCGCGTCGGTGCGCGCAGCCTTCAACATTCCTCGCGAGCAGACGCTACGGCTGCGCGACTTCCCGACGCTCGCGCACGTGATTCGATTTGCCGAGGAGCGGCGGGCCGCAGTGGCCGCGCCGCCGGCAGCCGAGCGGGCGGAAGAGCCGCACCGCGAACTGGCAACCTTCGAGGCGGCCGGGACGATCCCGCGCCGCGTGCCAGTTGCGGCTCTCCGCCCGCCGCTCGGTTTGTCCAAGCCAACCGGCGTATCGCTAGAGCCTGGGCGGCGCGTGTTGGTCATGCCCGACCGGTCCGGTGTGGCCGAGGCGCTGGCCGGCAGGCTGCGAGCACTGGGCGTCGAAGTGGTCGACACAGTGGAAGGGCTGGGCGCCTCCCCGGACGCCGCGCCGGTGCAGGGCGTCTATTGGCTGCCCGCGCTGGATGACGAGGGCGACCTCCACGGCATGACGCTGGCCGCCTGGCACGAGGCCCTCGATATCCGCCTTAAGGCGTTCTGCCGCACCATGCGGGCGCTGTATGACCAGGTGGCGCCGCAGGGCACATTCCTGATTTCGGCGACGCGCCTTGGCGGGCAGCACGGCTACGGCGAGGCCGGAGCCACCGCGCCTATGGGCGGCGCCGTCACCGGCTTCACCAAGGCATATAAGCGGGAGCGGCCGGACGCCCTGGTGAAGGCCGTCGATTTCGAAGCGGCCCGTAGCGCGGCCGAGATCGCCGGCCTGTTGATCGACGAGACTCTGCGCGATCCCGGCGCGATCGAGATCGGCTACCGGGGCGCGCACCGCTGGACCGTCGGCCTGGAGGAACGCCCTGCCGCCGACGGGCAACCCGGCATGACGATTAATAAGGATAGCGTCTTCCTGGTGACCGGCGCCGCTGGCAGTATCGTGTCCGCCATCACCGCCGACCTGGCGGCGGCCTCGGGCGGCACATTCTACCTGCTGGATCTGGTGCCGGAGCCCGACCCCGCCAATCCCGACCTGGCGCGCTTCTCGACCGACAAGGAAGCGCTGAAACGCGACCTGTTCGCGCGCATCCAGGCGCGGGGAGAGCGCGCCACGCCGGCGCTGGTAGACAGAGAACTGGCCGTGCTGGAGCGCGCCCAGGCCGCCCGCGCCGCCATCGATGCGGTGCGCGCGGCCGGCGGCACGGCGCACTACTACAGCGTCAACCTCACGGATGGCGAAGCCGTGGCGAAGATCGTCGCGGACGTCCGCGAGCGGAGCGGGCGCATCGACGTGTTGCTGCACGCCGCGGGGATCGACCGCAGTCATCTGTTGAAGGATAAAGACCCGCGCGAGTTCGACCTGGTGTTCGACGTCAAGAGCGACGGGCTGTTCCACCTGCTCCACGCGATCGGCGAGATGCCTCTCGGGGCGATCGTCGGTTTCAGCTCGATCGCCGGCCGGTTCGGCAACTTGGGGCAGACGGATTACAGCTCCGCCAACGACCTGTTATGCAAGATCGCCTCCAGCTTCCGGCGGACGCGGCCCGCGACGCGCGCCATCGCCATCGACTGGACCGCATGGGGCGGCATCGGAATGGCCACGCGCGGATCGATCCCCAAGGTCATGGAGATGGCCGGCATCGATATGCTGCCTCCCGAAGCCGGTGTTCCGTGGATCCGGCGCGAGCTGACCACGGGCGCCGGGAGAGGCGAGGTGGTGGTGGCCGGGCGGCTCGGCGCGCTTCTCCAGGAATGGGATGCGACGGGCGGGCTGGATGCATCGGCCGTGGCGCCGGGCCCCATGCTCGGCGGCTTGCTTGGGGGCACGGTCGGCATGGATCTCGACGGCCGCGTGACGGTGGAGACGCCGCTCGACCCCGCCGTCCAACCATTTCTCGACGATCACCGCATCGACGGCACCCCGGTGCTGCCCGGCGTGATGGGAATCGAGGGCTTCGCGGAAGCGGCGTTATCGATCGCTCCCGGCTGGCAGGTGGAAGCGGTCGAGGACGTCGAGTTTCTGGCGCCGTTCAAGTTTTACCGCAGCGAGCCGCGCCCGGTCACCATCGAGGCGCGGTTCCATCCCGAGGGCGACGGCTTGGCCGCGGATTGCCGGTTGACCGGCCGGCGCACCCTTGCCAACCAGGCCGAAGCGCGGGTCGAGACCCACTTCACCGGCCGCGTCCGCCTGGCGAAGGAACTTCCCGAAACGGCGGGCGGTCCCGTTCCAGGGGAGCCGCACGGACCGGCGATCGATGCGGAGGACATCTACCGCGTCTACTTCCATGGCCCGGCCTACCGGGTGGTGAAGCGGGCGTGGTGGGACGAGAACGGCGCCGTCGGCGAGATGGCGGCCGGCTTGCCTGACAATCATCACCCGAGCGGCCAACCGCTGGCGATCGCACCGCGGCTGATCGAGCTTTGCTTCCAGACGGCGGGCCTGTGGGAGATGGCCGTACAACACCGGATGGGCCTGCCGCGGCATCTCGATCGGGTTTCGCTCTATCGCGCGCCGGAGACTGCGGACGGTCCGCTGTTCGCGGTGGTAACTGCCGATCCGGCGGCGGGGAGCTTCGACGCCGACGTGGTCGACCGGGCCGGCAACCGGTACCTGCATGTGAGCGGCTACCGGACGGTGGCGTTCCGCGAGGACGTGGACGCGCAGGTGTTCTCGGCGGCCGAGAGTGTGATGGTGTAGGTTCTGTTTTCACCGCGGAGACGCAGAGAACGCAGAGGAAGCGCGGAGAAGACAAGAGAAATTGGTCTTCTCTGCGCTTCCTCCGTTTTCTCCGCTCCGCGGTGAAAACAATGCGTCAATGCAAGCACTCTACTGGCTCGAACAGAGCGACAGCGACGTGCCCTTGGGGGATGGGTGGCTCAGCGCGAGCGAACGTGCCCGCCTGGATGAGTTGCGCATTCCCAAGCGGCGCGCCGACTGGCGCCTGGGACGCTGGACGGCGAAATGCGCCGCCTCCGGGTATTTGAACCTGCCGCGCGATTGGGAGGCGCTGGCCGGACTGGAGTTGCGGCCGGCGCCATCGGGCGCGCCGGAGGTGTTCCTCGACGGCCGGCCGGCGCCTGTGGCCCTTTCGCTCAGCCATAGCCGCGGCACGGGGTTGTGCGCCATCGCGCCGGCCGCGGTCGAGGTGGGGTGCGACCTTGAAATGGTCGAGCCGCGCAGCCCGGCATTTCTCGCCGATTACTTCACCGATGACGAACGGAAACTGGTGGCGCGGACTCCGGCCGCCCGGCGGGATCGGGTAGTAACCTTGCTGTGGAGTGCCAAGGAAAGCGCGCTGAAAGCTCTCGGTTGCGGGCTTCGGTCGGACACTCGTTCGGTGAACGCTGCTCCGGCGGGCTTCCTCGAGACGCCTGGCGAGCGGTGGCGCCGGCTGTCCGTGGCGACCGACGGCAGGACTTTTGGCGGCTGGTGGCGCGAAGCGCGCGATCTAGTCCGGACCGTGGTGGCAGATCCTCCACCGCCCCGGCTCGTCGCGCTTCACCTTGACGCCAGGAGGCTGGCGACGGGCGTGAGCGGGGACCGCGGCGGGATGCGCCCCTCCAACCGCACATGCGCTTGGGCCGGCGGGAAATCCGCAGCAGGAACCCAGGACTCCGCCAACTCCGCCTCCGGTGGCCTTCCCCGCGTTGGCTGGGATGGAGCGTCCGGCTAGGTCTTCGGCCGCAAGATTTTGTGCGCTGGCGGGGAACCACTCCCTGACGGGCGCCGGGCCCGGAGGGGACCCGCGGTTTCGCGGTAGCGCGGACTCGCCGCCGTCAGCGGGTTAGTAATGCTGTCGAAACTTTTGACCGTGCTGTGGCATCTACGGTAAACCCCGTAAAAACAATTGATTAACGGAAGTCTTAGTACTAAAGCTCACCTCGTCGTACCTCGTCGTTTTCATGTTGACTTCCACGCCAAACCCGTGCTAGCTTTGCGAGAAGCGAAAGTTTGCGGCGGTAATCCATCGGTTGGAGGGTTCAATTGTCGCTCGGGGCGGAGCGGCGTGCATTTGGGTTTGAACCGGTGGTAATCCGCAACCCAAACGGAGGACCATAGCGGATGTCTCGAAGGTTCGGATCTGTATTGACGATCGCTGCGGCGATTGGATTGGCTTTAGTCGCGTACCAGCACCTGGGCGGTCAGACGCGGACATTAATCACTCAGCCGATTGATGAGCACAATCTTGTTGCGCTTCGCGGCAATACGCACCCCGCCGCCCGTCCGGAGAACGACGGGGGTCCGGTGACAGACGGCACTCGCATGGACGGAGTGTGGCTGCAGTTGAAGCGCCCGCCCGAGAAGCAAAAAGCCTTCGAAGAGTTCCTGGCCGAGCAGCAGGTTCCGAATTCCCCGAATTATCACAAGTGGCTGACCGCGAGGCAGGTCGGGGACCAGTTCGGCCCGTCGCCGGAGGATATCGCGACGGTACAGCGATGGCTCGAATCTTTCGGATTCACGGTCAACCATGCGTATCCGCACGGAACCCTCATCGACTTCTCAGGTACGGCGGGCCAGATCCGGCAGGCCTTCCACACGGAAATCCACTACTTCGACGTGAACGGGGAGCGCCACTATGCCAATGTGAGGGATCCGCAGATTCCGGCCGCGCTCGCGCCGGTGGTCGCCGGCCCCGTCTCCCTTCACAACTTCATGCCGAAGAAAATGCTCGCGCCCAGAACGGACTACACGGTTAGCAGTTCCTACCACCTGGTCGTGCCGGGCGATTTGGCCACGATTTACAATCTCAATCTCGTGTTCGCGAGCTATACGGGCAAGGGCGTGACGATCGTCGTCATTGAAGACACCGACGTATACACCACGGCCGACTGGGGTATCTTCCGCAAAGAATTCGGGCTGGCAAGACCCTATCCGTATGGCACGTTCACTCAGGTTCATCCTGGTATCGGTACGGCCGTCGGCGGAATCAGCGCTGAGGCTTGCAGCGACCCCGGCGTCAACGGCGACGACGGCGAAGCGATCCTCGACGCGGAGTGGGCGTCGGCTGCGGCCCCGAACGCATCGATCGTGCTGGCGTCCTGCTCCAACACCAGCAATTTCGGCGGCTTCATTGCATTGCAGAACATGTTGACCAACGGAGGCGCGGTGCCGGCCGTCGTGAGCATCAGCTATGGCGATCCGGAGTCGGACCTCGGCTCGGCGTTCAACACATACATCGGCGACCTCTACTCGCTCGCAGCCACGGAAGGCGTTTCCCTTTTCGTTTCCTCCGGCGACCAGGGAGCGGCCGTCGCCGACAACGGCGACGCGTTTGCCACGCATGGAATCCAGGTCAGTGGATTCACAACCACACCTTACAACGTGTCGGTGGGAGGCACGGATTTCGGCGACACCTATAACGGCAGTACCGGCACCTACTGGAACAGCACGAATGGGACGTATTTCAATTCAGCCAAATCCTACATCCGGGAGATCCCGTGGAACGACTCTTGCGCGAGTCTGTTGGTTGCGCTATTCGAAGGTTACAGTCAGACCTATGGCTCAAGCGGCTTTTGCAATAGCAGCCCCGGGAGCAGTTTCCTGGACGTGGTCGGAGGCAGCGGCGGTCCGAGTACGGTCTATTCGAAGCCATCGTTCCAGACCGGCTTTGTCGGCAATCCGGCTGATGGGAAGCGCGACATTCCGGACGTCTCGCTGTTCGCCGCCAACGGGCTTTGGGGCCATTACTACGTGGTCTGCTATTCCGACATCCCCAACGGCGGAGCGTCATGCACAGGAGCGCCCAGCTCGTGGGCCGGTTTCGGCGGAACGTCGGTCTCTTCGCCGATCATGGCTGGAATCATGGCTCTGGTAGTTCAGAAGAAGGGCGGCGTCTCCCAGGGCAACCCGCTCTCCCGGATGTACGCGATGGCTGGCACCACCTATGGCGGCGCCACCCTCGCCCAATGCAACTCAAACCTTGGAAACACCGTGGGAGCCGCTTGTATTTTTTACGACGTCACGCAAGGCGACATGGACGTGCCCTGCGAGGGTACGAACAATTGTTATCTGCCGTCCGGGACGTACGGCGTGCTTTCAACATCGAATAGCTCATATCTGCCCGCCTACGGCACCGGGACGGGATGGGACTTCGCTACCGGCATCGGAACGGTGAATGCGGCCAACTTCGTGAACGGATATTGAAGCGGGCCAACTGAAGGAGGAACACTGACCTATGATTTCGAACAGTTTCGGAGCATCTATGCGTCCACTTTTTTCCGCGACTATGGTTTTGATCGCTGTCATTGGGGTGACGTCGACGGCAACCGCCAGTACGATACCGCCGCGCAGTGGCTTGGTGGGCCCGATTCACCCCGTTACCGAGAGTCCGTCGGGCTGTAATGCGGTGGCCGGAAATCTGGTGATCAACTGCGGATTCGAAACCGGCGACCTTACCGGGTGGACCGTGGGCGGGAATACCATCAATCCTCCGGGCGGTTTCGACGGCTCCGGGTATGGCGTGGATGCGATTGACGCCAACAGCGGAAATTTTGGCCTCTACGCCGGCCCGATCGGCTCCCCTATGACGCTCTACCAAGATCTTGTGCTGACCGCCAGTACGACATACACCATCAGCTTCTTTCTCGAACAGGATTCGGCGCCCATTACCAACCCGAGCAATAATCACGACTTCAGCGCCTCAATCGATAACACCGCGTTGACGTCTACGTTGGCTTCGTTGTCGACAATAACCAACAACTTGTCTTCTTCCGGCTCATTCATCCCGTACTCGTATACATTCACGCCTACCAGCGCTCAGCTCGGCGGTAGTACCGGATCGGTGGCTCTGCTCTTCAGTTTTCAGAACGACGACAATTACTGGTCTTTTGACGATGTATCGGTAACCCCCCAAGCGCCCCCTTCGGTTCCTGAACCGGCCTCCCTCGTTCTGGCGGGCCTGGGAACCGCAATTCTGGCTCTCGTCGCGCGCCGCAGGGCCCGCGCCCTCTAGTCCACTCCATCTTGCGGGCCGGGAAGACCGGCCCGCTTCGTAACGAATTAGATTTCTACCTCAGGGCACCAGGTTTCCGGCCGCGTGACATTGTGCTTTGCCGTGAACCAGCGCGCCACGTTGTCGCGGGACGTTTGCCGCCAGCTCACTTCCTCCTTGCCAGAGCCTCGGCTTTGCGGATGAACTTTTCGCGCAGCTCCCACGCATCCAGCGCCATTTGCGCGCCTTCACAGGCCATCGTGGTGCTCAGGCGGCGGTCGGCCTCGTCGAACTGGGCTTCCGCCGCTTCGTGGGCCTGGCGCGCCTCCTCATCGGCTTCCAGTAAGCGCTCCAGCGCCTCCTTCAGCTCGGGATCGAGGGCCGCATGCCGCCGCGGCTTGCGACGGCCGTTGGCCGAAAGGTCGAGGTAGGCCTGCTGCCACTCCTCGGGCCATCCGGCCTTCACCTTCTCTTCGCAGGCTTCCAGGGCCTCCCAGGCGGCGTCCGCGGTGGTGCGCGCCCTTCTCTTCTCGATGAGCCATCGCCAGAGCGACCAGTCCTTGGCTTGGTGGAACAACGTCTTCGCGTCTTCGACGGGGGCAAGCTTATGCATGGGAGAAAACAATTCCTGTTCTTAGACTACGCAACATCGCGTCCGGAATCCAGTAGATTCTTATCTGAAAATCACCCTTTGCAACGGGCGCGTTCGGAGCGATAATCAATCGGACGCTTGGGTATGAAACTCGTGATTGCGTGTTGCCTGTTGTTTCCCGCCGGGATCGGCGCGCAGCCATTGCAGCCCGAAACCGGCCGGCAATTCGCCTGCTACGTGCAATCCGCGGAAGCTCGGATGGAGGCCCGCAAGGCCTTCCTGCTGGCCGATACCGACACCGCCCTGAACGAGCAGATCGTCCGCGGCCAAAAGGTCCGGACCATCGAGGCGAACGGCCCGAACCCGCACAAACTGGCCGGCGGCCAGCTCTACGATTGGATCGCGGCTTCCTTCATTCCCGGCGCCACCCTCGACCGGCTGATCCCCATGCTCCAGGACTATGAGCATCGCGCCCGGTATTTCCCCGAGACCATCTCCGCCTCCAAGCTATTGTGCGCTACCGGAACAGACCACTTTCAATACTCCATGCGGATGAAAGAACCCGCCGTCCTGGATGTTGACAGCGACGTGGTGTGGGAGCGTGTCGATCCACAGCGCTGGCGTTGCCGATCGGTGTCCACGCGGGTCGTTGAGGTGGGCAAGGATCACGGCTACCTGCGGCGGCTGGTTTCCTACTGGCGATTTGCCGAAACCGGGAAGGGTGTCTTCGTGGAGTCGGAAGCCATCACGTTGAGCGATGAATTCGGGTCCGTCACGCGCCTGCTGGGATCCGCGTTGATGGGCATCAACCCGGAGAAATCTCTCAAGCACTCTCTGGAATCCATGCGCGAGAGCGTCCTAAAGCCGGGGTTCGAACCGCCCAAACCGGGCGCCCCCGGCGCCCCGGGGTCGCCCTCCTGCGGGGATCCCATTCCCGCGGCCGCCTGCGTGGCCGGGCCGGGTCAGAAATGATGGACTTCGACTTCATCGTGGTCGGTTCCGGGTTCGGCGGCAGCGTCTCCGCCCACCGGCTCACCGAGAAGGGCTACCGGGTGGGCGTAATGGAAATGGGCCGCCGGTGGACTCCGCAAAACCTGCCTTCGACGAACTGGCTGCTCTGGCGGTGGATCTGGCGGCCGGCCTTCGGGTTGCGCGGCTTCTTCAACATCGATCCTTTCCGCCACGTTTTGATCATGCATGGCTGTGCGGTGGGCGGCGGGTCCGTCACCTACGCCAATACCTCACTGGCCCCGGGAGACTCGATCTGGGAAACAGGATCGTGGGCCGGTCTGGCGGATTGGAAAGCGGAGATGCCGCGGCACTACTCGACCGCCCGGCGCATGTTGGGCGTGGCGGAAAACAGGATTATGGGCCCGGCGGATCGAATCCTTCAGCGGGCGGCGGAAGAGCACGGGACAGGGGATACTTTCTACCGCACCCAAGTGGCCGTCTTCCAAGGGCCGGAGGGAGAACCCCCGGGCCTGACTTATCCCGACCCGTATTTCGGCGGCGAGGGACCGGAACGCGCCAGTTGCATCGGCTGCGGCGGCTGCATGATGGGGTGCCGTTACCGAGCCAAGAATACCTTGGACCAGAATTACCTCTACCTGGCCGAGATGGCGGGGGCGCGGGTGTTCGCCGAAACCAAGGTGGTGGATGTCCGGCCTCTGGGTGGCAGCGCCGATGGAAGCGCCGATGGCAGCAACGGGTACGAGGTGTTCGCGGTTCCCTCCACTTTCCGGCTGGGGCGCCGCCGCCGTTTCACTTGCCGCGGCGTGGTCTTCGCGGCCTCGGCGCTGGGCACGCTGGACCTTCTATTCCGGCTCAAGGAAAAGGGCTCGTTGCCACGGATCAGCGGGCAACTGGGCAACCGGGTGCGCACCAATGCCGAGTCGCTGATCGGGGTGCGCGTGCCCGGCAGCCGCGAGGACTTGTCGGATGGGCTGGCCATCGGTTCGGGCTTCTACCTGGACCAGTTCACGCACATCGAGGCGACCCGCTACCCGAAGGGGTCCGACGCCATGGCTCTGCTGTCGACCGTCCTGACCGGCGGAGAGCCCGGGCGAAAACGCATCCTGCTCTGGCTCAAGACCCTGGTGGAATCTCTCTGGCGGCATCCCGTCCGGACCGTGCGGTGCCTGCACCCATTTGGCTGGGCGCGGGAATCCCTGATCCTGCTCTGCATGCAGACCCTGGACGGTCATATCGACATGCGGCTGGGGCGCCCGTGGTTCTGGCCGTTCCGGCGAGTGCTGCGGAGCCAGGGACGGCGCATCCCGACCTTCATTCCGCAGGCCAACGAATTCGCGCGCAAGCTGGCCCAGGCGATCGGCGGTACGCCGATGAGCATGGTGACGGAGATCCTCTTCGACGTACCGGGCACGGCGCACATCCTGGGAGGGTGCCCGATAGCCGCGTCGGCGGAACGCGGCGTGGTGGATTCGCAAAATCGCCTGTTCGGTTATCGGAACCTGTATGTCTGCGACGGCTCGGTGATCGCGGCGAACCTGGGCGTCAACCCCAGCCTGACCATCTGCGCGCTCACGGAACGAGCCATGAGCTACATCCCGCCGGCGGCGGAAACGGGGTGGCACGACGCTCCTTGACGGCGGCTCACTTCACGATGTTCGGGCCGAAGTTGAAGGCCGGGCGCAGGAGAAGCGCGCGGTCAGGCGGCCATCCTGCAACAGGTCGGGGAACAGGTGATCGTACACCATGTCGGCCTGCGTTCTCCAGGCGAAATGCTTGCCGAAGAGAATGTCGAAGCCGCCGCCGAAGCCGACGAACCAGACACTGTCGGTCTTGCTCGGCGTGGGTATCAGGCCGGGCAGGCCGGGCACGCCGAACACGAGGGCCTGGACGACCGGATCTTGCGGTTTCGGGGTGGCGGTTTCATGGATGATTCCTGCATAGACCGGCCGCACAAAGAGCGTCACCTTGGAAAAGTGCCGGTAGACAAGCTCCGGACCGAGGGCGAAGGTCTGTGTCTTGGAATGCGCCGGAACGTACAAGGCGGCGTAATTGTAGCTGGAAGGGGGAGGGAACACCCCTGCCGCGATCCCCTCTCCTATGGCGGTCTGCAGCTCTGTCTGCAACGCGGGAAGCAATTGGGCCGGCGTGAGCGACAGATTGCCAGCCGCCACGTTGTAGTCGAAACCCAGAGAGAGCCAGGTCGTGGGGCGGAAGCCGATTTGGAACGCGGCGCCGTTTTCAAAGAGATTCACCTTCGGGCTGTCCAGAAAACCGTAGCCGGCATAGAAGTCGAAGCGCGTGACGTACGACTGTTGACCGGAGAGCGGGAAGGACAGAAGAAAAAGAATCCCGAGCGCGATGACGATCGCCCGGCGTTGGTCGAACATAACATCCTCCTCAGGCCGCGCGGTGGTTCCGCGAATTTGCCTGTTGAACCGGGGGGGCGTCCCGGAGTGGATTCGCGGTCCCGGAGGACACCGCGCAAACGTCCCGTCAAAGACAGACTACAGTGGTTTGAAGACAATTATATCTTAAATTATGATTGCCAGCACGCGGGCTGTCTCTGACAATCCGCGTGGGCCAACTGGCAGAACGTCATGGCCACGAACTGAGTCCAGCAGGCGAAACCCTTGGCGGCGCGTTCGGGCACGGCGCCACGATCCAAACCGCTTCGCTCAATTCGCGGTACAAGGTGGGCAGCGGCCTGAAGAACGCCAGGGGCGGCGGCGAGTTCGCGATCGAGGACCGGTTGACCGGCGCGGAAGCCGCCGGTCCATCGGGCATTGCGATTGACGGGCGGCGGTGGCGCTGGACCATGTGCGGCTCGACCTGGAAGACGGCTGCGTGCCGGTCCGTGTGGCGTCCTATAGGCCCGTCCCATTCGAGGCCGGAGCCGCCCACCCCGATTCCGGTTCCTGAGCTAGACGGTCATTTCGGCGCGGGCATCCCGGGCATCTTTTGCCCGGGCGTCTTGGCATTGACACGATCTCCGAGAGGTAGCACTATAGTATCAGGTCAACCAGATTCTTATCTCTGTTATCGGATAGCTAAGGGGGATCTCCTCCTCGAAAGCGCCAGTGTCCCACATGGCGGGAATCTGAAACAACCGGCGTTGCGAGCAGCGGTTGTGCCACGCCACTGAATTGAAACGCACCACCGGATGCGAATCCGCGGCTTATTCCGGGGTATCGTAGCGAGGCTGGCCGGATCCGGAGTGGATCTCAATCAGGGCCGGGGAAGTGTGGCGGAAGGATGGACGCATGACAGAGAATGTTGCAAGCCTCAGTGACGAGCGCATTGCGTACCTCGAAGGACTGGTCGGGCGGGGCAGAACCGCCGCCGCAGTCTTTACGCAATTCTCTCAACAGGACGTCGATCGCATTGTCAAAGCGATTGTCCTGGCCGGATTGGACCAGGCCCAAAATCTCGCCCGCCTGGCGATTGAGGAGACCAGGCTCGGGGTTCTCGAAGACAAGGCCCTCAAGAACATGGTGGCCACGGAATTCGTGTACAACTACGTCAAAGACAAACGTTCGGTGGGCGCCATCCGCGAGTTTCCGGAACGCGGCGTGGTGGAGGTGGCTGAACCGATCGGGCTCATCTTCTCGATCCTACCCATCACGAACCCCACAGCGACGGTGCTTTTCAAATGCATCATGGCCATCAAGACCAGAAACGCGGTTATTTTCGGCGCCCATCCGAAGGCCTGGCACTGTTGCCAGGAGGCCATACGGATCATGTATGAGACGGCGGTGAAGCACGGTGCTCCCGAAGGAGTTTTCACCTGTTTGGAATCGCCTACCATACCGGACAACAACTACCTGATGCGTCACAAAGAGGTCAAGCTGATTGACGCCACCGGTGGGCCGGGCGCGGTCAAAGCCGCCTATAGCTCGGGCAAACCGGCCTTGGGAGTGGGGCCGGGCAATACCCCGGTCTACCTGGAAAAAACGGCGCTTCTGGACATGGCGGTCGTGGATATCATCACCTCCAAAACCTTCGATAACGGAACCATTTGCGCCTCGGAACAAACGGTGGTGATCGACGATGAGATATACGACCTCGCGATCCGGAAGTTTGCGGAGTTGGGAGCGCACATCTGCAGTCAGAAAGAGACGGAGATCCTGGGGCGTGCGGTGATCGACCCGGAAACCGGATTCATGCGGCCCGAGGCAGTCGGCCAGAAGGCCATCGATATCGCCCGCACGTGCGGTCTTCGGGTTAAGCCGGATACGAAATTGCTGGTTGCGCCCATTCACGGTGTCGGCCGGGAGCACCCGCTATCGGTCGAAAAACTGTTCCCCGTGCTCGCGGTCTATCGCGCTAAATCCGTCGATGAGGCGCTCAGGGTGTGCGTAGATGTGAATCACGCCGGCGGGCTGGGACACACGGCGGTGGTTTTCTCGCGCGACGACGAGATCATCCGAATGTTCAGCGAGGCCATTAACGCGGGACGTATCATCGCGAATTCTCCGGGATCGATCGGAGCGCTCGGTGGGGTTTACAACGATATGGTGCCCACCTTCTCATTCGGATGCGGGACCGGGGGTGGCAACAGCACCACCGATAACGTGAACATGTATCATTACCTGAATATCAAACGCGTGGCCCGGAGGACGCAAGCGCATATGTGGTTCCGTGTTCCCAATCAAATCTACTTCAACATGAACGCCGTTGAGAACCTGCGCCATTTCCCGTCGCAATCGACTCTCATCGTCACCAATCCCCTCCTGGAGCAGATGGGCCACGTGGACATCGTCCGGCGCTACATTCCGCCCGAGACGCATGTCCGCGTCCTCGCAATCCCCGACGCGGAGCCGGAGGTCAAGGTGGTCATGCAAGGGGTGGAAGCGCTCCATCTCCATAGGGCGGACCAGATTATTGCGCTGGGCGGCGGATCCGTCATCGACGCGGCGAAAATCATGAAACTCAAGTACCTATCGCCGGAGGCCGACTTGGAGGAGCTGGCCGCGCCGTTTCTGGACATCCGCAAGCGCGTGGTCGAATACCCGGCCCAGAAGGATAACCAGGTGCGGTTGATTGCCATCTCCACCACCAGTGGAACCGGGAGCGAAGTCACTCCGTTTGCCGTCCTCCTCGACAAGGAGCGCGGGCGCAAGGTGACACTGGTCGACTATTCGTTGAGCCCGGATGTGGCCATCGTAGATCCTCAGTTCGTGATGTCGATGCCCAAAAATCTCACCGCCGACACTGGCATCGACTGCCTGACCCACGGACTCGAAGCCGGAGTTTCCATCCTCGCCTCACCATACACCGACGCCAACGCGATGCAAGCCATTCGACTGGCCTTCAAGTACCTGCCGGTGGCCTACGAGAACCCCCACGATGAAGAGGCGCGCAGCATGATGCACAATGCCGCCTGTATAGCGGCGCTGGCGTTTTCCAACGCCTCGGTGGGAGTGAATCACGCGCTGGCGCATGCCTTCGGCGCGCGGTTCCGCGTCGGGCACGGCCGCGCGAACGCCCTCATGTTGCCCCATGTCATTCGGTTTAACGCGTCGGTGCCCACCAAATTCATGCCGTCGCCGAATCAGCGCGGGTACACCGCACACAAGAAGTACGCCATGATGGCGGACTTACTCGGCCTGGCCGGCGAGACCATCGCGGAGAAAGTGAAAAGCCTTGTGTCGGCGACGGAACAACTACTCGACCGGCTGGAGATTCCGCGCTCCATCGCGGACATGGGGATCTCCGAAAAGGATTTCGAGCGGGCCATGCCCGACTTAGCCAAGGTTGCCTTTGACGATCCTTCGTGGCGCTCGAACCCTCGCATGCCGCTGATGAGCGAGTTGGTCGAGTTGTTTTGGCAAGCGTATCGGGGACGAGGTCTGGCGAACCTCGCCAAGGTACCCGAGCAAGCGACAGAGAAGGAATGGTCGTGCGTATGACAACCAGTGCGGAGTGGATCAAAATCGACCCGGAACGCGTCCTCCATGCCTTGCAACAAGAAGCCGTCGACAAGGTAAACAGTGCGCAGGGCGAAGCGATTCTGGATTTCTCTTCCGTTCTCCGGATCGATTCGAACGATGTCGGAGCGTTGGAACAGTTGGCTGGTCTGGCCGAGGCTAGATCCGTCAAGGTCGTGTTGCGCGCCGTCAACGTGGACATTTACAAAGTGCTCAAGCTATTGAAACTAACCGAGCGGTTCTCCTTCCTGACCTGAGCGGAGAACCGCCTTTCCCGGGGATTGGCTCAGTCAACTCACCGGCCTTGTTACTATTCCCGGAACTCCCGGCGCACGGGACGTAGCCCGCGCAGGAGGCTTAGAACTGAAACTTGACTGCGGCTTGCATCAACCGTGGCGCGGCGGAGCTCACCACGCTGCCAAAATTCGGGTCGTTGATCTCGCCATCCACCGCGGATGGGCCGTAAAACTGCGCGTGGTTGAACACGTTGAACGCTTCGACGCGGATCTCGAACGATTTCGATTCCGTGACCGGCAGCGTCTTGGTGATCTGCATGTCGAAGTTATCGATGCCCGGGCCGTGGAACAAGCGGCGTGCCGCGTTCCCTAACTGTCCGAGCGTCTCCGGCGCGAACAGGCTGGCATTGAATTCGGGCCGGCCGTTGCGAGGATTGGTGTCGATCTCCAGCGGCCCCGAGCTCATCCGCGGCGTGTCGAGCAGCTCATTGTTGACGCCGTTGCCGAGCGTCCCGAGCAGCGACCGGTCCGAATCGTCGGCCAGTGTCACCGGGAATCCCGTGGCGAAACGCGTGGTTCCGGAAAGGCTCCAGCCCTCCGTCAGCCGGTTGCGCCGGAATAACCGGTCGAATGGCAAGTTATAGGTATAGGTCGCTACGAAGTTGTGAGCCATGTCCCACGAGGAAATCACGCGTGTGAGCTGCGCCTTGAAGGGGTTGGTCTGCTCGCCGAGGTTGGACGCCTGATCGATCGATTTCGAGTAAGTGTAGCCGACCAGCACCGTGGCCCGCTTGCCGGCGGCAAATCGTAGAGTGGTCTCCAGAGCGTTGTAATCCGAATTGCCCACCGACTTTTGCGCCGTTATCGATCCGAAGTTCGGACCCAGGCTGGCGCGAGTTCCCTGGTACATTTTGCCCGACGCGGATGTATAGACGGCATCTTCGCCGAAAGGCCCGCAGGTGGAGCTTCCCGGCGCTACCTCGTCCGGCTGGCTGAGGCTGAGACATAGCGCCGGATTGCCTACGTTCTCCGGAACCAGGACCAACAGATGGTGGCCCTGATTGCCCGCATAGCTCACCGTCAACAGAGTGCCGTTGCCGATCTGCCGCTGAAGGGACAACATGTAGTTCTCGGTATAAGGCACGCTGTTCCTATAGTAGAAGTAAGGATCCCCGCTGATCGGAGTGAGCGCGGCGAAATTGAACCCCGTGTATGGGTTCTTCGCCGATACATTATCGGGCGGGAAGTGCAGCGGAAACGGATCGGTATTCTGCGAACCGTCCGCCGAGTTGATAAAGGGCGCAGCAAGCAGAGGCGGCTCCGGACTCAGATAGGTGTAACCATAGGGAGGCACGCCGTACATGATCCCCGCCGACAATCCGGGAAAGGCTGTGTAGAACACGCCATAGCTCGCGCGAATGCTGCTCTTTCCCGGCTCGCCAAATACGGTTCGCAGAAATCCGTTGTCGAAGTGGGGAGAATAGGCCACGCCGATCCTGGGAGCGAAGTTGTGGTACTCGGACGGCGACAACGTCGACGGAATGCCGGGATCGCCCGGAACGACCAATCCGCTAACTGCATTGGGATACAAGACGGATTGCTCGCCGGGAACAATGGTCTGGATCTGATTATACTTTTCCAACCAGGGCATAATGAGATCCCACCGCACGCCCAGGTTGACCGTCAGGTCACTTCTGGCTCGCCAGCTATCTTCTATGAAAGCCGCTCCGTAACGGTTACGCAAATAGAAGTGCTGGCCCGAGGTCTGGGTAAAGTTACTCGGAAATCCCAGTAGAAAATCCGCGAAGGCGGAGCCGGTTTCGGTTCCGTCGATATTAAACGTTCCGTTGAACGTCGCATTCGGAACTTCATTCACCTGGTCGGCGTGGAACTGGCCGCCGAACTTGAGGGTATGCGCGTGGATGACCTTCGACATCGTGTTGCTGGCATACAGCGTGTTGTTCCATTGATTGAGGTTGGCGATCGGAACGCCCATGACGAAGGATGGGAATACAATGTTCTCGACGCCTTCAAACTGCGGCGCCTGCACCACGATGCCCGGCGTGCCCGCGCCCGTCACGAAGCCTTGCGACTGAAGGGTTACTCCCAAACCGCCACGCGGCTGGCCGATGTTGTTCGCATTTCGCAGCAAGCCAACGTGAAACTCGTTCACCGTGGTGGCGCCGAGAACCTTGGTGACGCCGATTGTAAGCATCTGCGCCTGGCCGATGGTCAAGGCATCGAAGCCGGGTATGCTCGCTCCGCCCTGGCCGCCGGGATATGGATTATCCAGCCGGTAATTATCGGCGAAATAGTAACCGGAAAGCTGGCCGAAGAGCGTATTCGCATCCAGACGCGCGCCGCCCTTGTCGTCCCGCACGGTCTCCGGATACGCGGAGGTGGCGAACAGGTTCGCCCCGATGTTGGCCTGCGGAATGTACTTCAGTAGATTCACCGCCGGCGCCGACCACGCCCTGGCCGGGATCACGGCATTTGGAAATACGCAGCTCGATGGGTTGTCGCAGCCGGGCGTGTAGTAGGGCTCACCTTCGGAAACACCCCAGCCGAGCTTCCCGGTGAGCAGGCTGGCAATATAGGGTCCGCTCACCGTCCCCGTCAGCGTGCTCGCCATATCGCTGAGATTTCCAGCCCGATCCTGCAGGGAGGGCACCGAAGTTTCGGGCGAAGCGATACCCTCCACGGTGCGTGTTCCCTGGTAATCGACAAAGAAGAATACCTTGTCCTTCTTAACTGGACCGCCGATCACGCCGCCGAATTGATTCTGCCGGAAGGCGCCCCGCGTGTTGTCGAAGAAATTCCGCGCGTCCAGGTCCGTGTTTCGCAGGAACTCAAATGCGTCGCCGTGGATGGCGTTGCTGCCGGACTTCGTCACCACGTTTACCATTCCGCCGTTATAATTTCCATATTCGGGGTCGAAGTTGTTGGTCAGAACACGAAACTGCTGGATCGAATCCAGGTTCGGGATGACCGATGTTCCTCCGTTCATGTGCTCCTGCACGTCGATGGAATTCATCATGAATCCGTTCGACGATTCGCGTTGGCCATCGATGGAGACATCGCCCGGATTCAGATCTCCGGATGGATTGAGCGTCCCCGTCACGCCCGCCATGATCACCGAGGTGGGCGTCAGCGTCGTCACCGGAGTCACGCCGGGTTGAATCGCCAGCAGATCCGTGTAGCTGCGCCCGTTCAGCGGCAGCGCCTCGATCTGCCTGCCGGAGACGACCTCGCCGAGATGCGTCGCCACCGTGTCGGCCTGCGTCCGGATGGCGTCCTCGGATTCGCTGACCGTGACCGTCTCGGTTCGCTGCCCCACCTCCATCACGGCGTCGACGCGGAGCGCCGCGTCGGTGTCGACGGCCAGGTTGGCCTTCTGCTGCGTCCGGAATCCGGCCGCTTCCAGGGTCAGATCGTAATGGCCCACGGGGAGCGCCGGGAAAGAGTAGAAGCCCTGCCCGTCGGAGGCCGTTTTGAATTTGGTCTGCAGAGCAGCGTTGATCAACGTGAGTTTGGCGCCAGGGATCGCGGCGCCGCTCTGGTCCTTGACCACCCCGGCAACACTGCCTGCAGTGAATGCCCAGACGCAGGCGACCGGAACGAGAACCAGCGCGATGAGCTTCGTCATAATGGCGGCCCTTAAAAGCACATTTAAGCTTGCTTGCAACTGATTGTCAACTAGAAATCGATAAATAATTATAAAAAGGTCTGAAAATTGTCTATAGGAGATTGAATTTATGGGGTTCGGAGCCAAACCGTCAGGGAGTTCCGGCTATCGCCACTCCTCGCCGGCTGCCGCGAGGATTGCAAACCAGTTGCAATCTAAGGCACGTGCAAGGAAATCCGGAAGCCGCCGCAGAACTGAAATGCCGCCCTGAAAGATCGTGTCGCCATGCCGGTCGGTACGGCCCTCTGCTTAAATCCGGCGCCGAGGAGCGTAGCGGATTCCCCCCTCCCGTAGCAAAATCCTCACTTCGTAGTACAGACTGGCGCTGGGGTTTGGATGCCGGGCGGTCCGAACAGGAAAAAAGGTGAGCGACGCTGGGCGGTTTGGACCCCTCCGATTTCCACGGCTTTCCGGTCCCCGGCGGCGCGCCAAACTCGCGCGCACTTCCGGGACTCGTTGCGTTACTCTGAATTCTTAATGGCAAAGGCGAAAATTACGGCACTCGGGTGCTATGTCCCTCCCCGTGTGCTCACCAACCAGGACCTGGAAAAGATGGTCGAGACCAACGATCAGTGGATTCTGGAGCGCGTCGGCATTCGCGAGCGGCACATCGCGGGACCCGAAATGGCCACCTCCGATATGGCCATTGAAGCGGCCCGTTGCGCGCTGGCCGGGCGCGGCGTGAACGCGTCCGAAGTGAACGCGATCATCCTCTGCACCGTGACCCCGGACATGTTCTTCCCCTCCACGGCCTGCCTGGTGCAGAATGCCCTGGGCGCTCGCGGCGCGTGGGGATTCGACCTGATCGCGGCCTGCTCCGGCTTCGTCTACGGGCTTACCGTGGGAGCCCACCTGGTGGCCGCGGGCACGCATGCCAAGGTCCTGGTGATCGGCTCCGACAAGATGAGCAGCATCATCGATTACACCGACCGGGCCACCTGCGTGCTGTTCGGGGACGGCGCCGGCGCCATGCTGCTGGAGCCGGCCGCGGATGGCGACGGCGATCTGGGCTTCATCGACTTCCTGGGCGAAGTGGATGGCTCGGGCGGCGACGCGCTGAAAATGCCCGCGGGCGGCAGCCGCCTGCCCTCCTCGCACGAGACCATCGACCAGCGCTTGCACTACGTGCATCAGGACGGCGCGGCGGTTTTCAAATACGCGGTCCGCAAGATGTACGAGGTGTGCCGCGATCTGCTCGAGCGCAACCATTTGACGATAGACGACCTGGCTCTGATGGTGCCGCACCAGGCCAACAAACGGATCATCGACGCGGCCGCCACGCGCCTGGGAATGCCGCCGGAGAAGGTGCTGATCAACATCGACCGCTACGGCAACACCACCGCGGGCACCATCCCTCTGGGGACCCGCGACGCCATCCAGCAAGGCCGCCTGAAGAAGGGCGACATCGTGCTGTTCGCGGCGGTAGGCGCGGGCTTCACCGTCGGCGCCAGCCTGTGGCGGTGGGCCTACTGAAGGGTGTGGTCTGCGGGTCCTGCGCCAGTCAACCGGCGCCCGCGGTCACATAGTGGCGCGTCGCGCCGGCAGCTACTGGCGGGCGGGAGGGTCGCGCACCGTCAGGACGCCCGTCTCGGCCAGGAGGAAGGATACGTCATTGGTGAAGTCGTCGATCGCACGGTCGAGCGGCTTGCCTCCCGAGTGGCCGGCCTTGGTGTCGTAGTCCAGCAGCACCGGCTTGCCCGACGCCGTCGAGGCTTGCACCAAAGCCGTCATCTTGCGCGCGTGCAGCGGATCCACGCGAGTGTCGGCATCTCCCGTGGTAAACAGAATCGCCGGATAGTTCGCCCCCTTATCGACGTGATGGTAAGGCGAGTACTTGAAAATGTAGGGGAACTGCGCCGGATCGTCGGCCGACCCATACTCGGTGGTCCAATACGATCCCACTTTGAATTTCTGGTAACGCAGCATGTCGAGGAGCGGTATATCGCACTCCACCGCGCCGAAGAGGTCGGGGCGCAAGGTGAAGGACGCCCCTACCAGCAGACCGCCATTTGAGCCGCCTTCTATGGCGATGCGCGCGGGCCTGGTGTACTTGTTGGCGATCAGCCATTCGGCGGCCGCGATGAAATCGTCGAACACGTTCTGCTTCTTCTCGAACATTCCGGCGCGGTGCCACTTCTCGCCGAACTCCCCGCCCCCGCGCAGGTTGGGCAGCGCGAAGACCCCGTCGTACTGCGACCAGATTACCGCCGCCGGGTCGAAGGCGGCGTTGGAACTGTAGTTGAACCCTCCATACCCGGTAAGGAAGACTGGCCGGTTGCCGTCGCGCACCAATCCTTTCTTGTGCACCAGGAACATAGGAACGCGCGTCTTATCCTTGGACTCGTACCACACCTGCTCCGCTTCGATTTCATCGCCGCGGACAGGGGTGGGCATCCGATACCAGACGTCGCTGCGGCCGGACGCCACCGACGCCCGGTGGATGACGCCTGGCTCGGTAAATGAAGTGTAGTAATAAAAGGCCTCATCGCTGTCCCAACGGCCCGCGATCCCGAACACCGTCCCCAGGCCGGGCAGTTTGAAATCGCCCAACGGACGGCCCGCGGCGTCGAATTGCCGGATGCGCGTCTTGACATTTTCCAGAGATCTGACGAACAACCTCCCGCCCGCGACACTCAAGCCCTCGATCGGCCACTCCGTCTCCGGTACGATCTCGCGCCAGTTCTCGCGCTCGGGGTTCTTCAGATCGACATCCAGAACCCGCCAGTTAGGCGCCTTCCAGTTGGTGTGCAGATAGAGATGCCCTCCGCCATAGGAGGCATTGAACTCCGCCTCCACGTCCTGCACGATCGGCCGGAAGAGGGCATCGCTCGCAATCTCGCGGAACCAGACCTCCACCTTTGTCGGCGGGACCCCGGTGCTGACTTGCGCGATCAAGTAGCGTTGATCCTCGGTCGCTTCCATTTCGATGATCTGCTTGGGCGTATAGCCCTTGCCGAAGACCTGCCGGTCGGCCGACTGGGCCGTGCCCATGGCGTGATAGAAGATGCCGCCGCCTTCGGTTGGGTTGTAGCGCGCATAAAAAATTCCGCTGCGGTCGGGCTTCACGTAGATGCCAAAGTAGCGCGCGGTGACCAGCCGGTCGGGCAACTGGGTGCGGGCTTTGAGATCGAGGATGCGCGCTTCGAATTCGTCAGCGCCCCCGCGCCGGACTCTGAACGGCAGAAACTGCGCGTCGGGAGGAATCCCAAAGAAGCTGACGGTGGTCGACGTGTCTTTGTCGATATCGGCCGGGTTGAGGATCACTTCCTCCGGCCCAGTGAGCGAAGTGCGCATGCAAATGGAGGCGCGGTTCTCGGCGGCCTTCCGGCGCGAGAAGAAATACCGGCCACCGCGCGCCACGGGAACTCCGTACTGGTCGTGCCGCATCAACGCTTCCACAGTCTGGTGGAGTCTCTCGCGGCCGTCGATGCGTGTGAAGAAGGCTTGGGTGTAGCGGTTCTGAGCGTCGATCCAGGCGCGTGTCTCGGGGCTGTTCTGATCTTCGAGCCAGCGGTAAGGGTCGACGATCGCCGTGCCATGAAGCACGTCGGTTACCACATCGGCACGGGTTGCAGGAGGTTGCCCCGGCTGCTGGGCCGGCGAACAGGGTGAGAGTGACGACGACTCTCAATCGGCGGCGAAACATAGCCGAATTATCCCACGGCGCCCCTCCTACTGCCATTTCGCCTCCCGAAACCGGATGCCCAATTCATACCCGCGCGGCACATCCAGCAGCTCCACGATGCCTCCGGAATCCGCTTCGGCCTCCTGCATCTCTTCGTCGTCCACCTCCACCAGGTACGTCCGGTGCGGCTCCAGACCCACGATGTAGACGGCCTGCTCTTCGTCCAGCTTCACGGTGATCCGTTCGCCGGCCGGAGCGAACCACACGATCGCCTCCTTCAGCGAAATCGCCACCGGGGTGTGCTGCAGGTTCACGGGCGCCAGACTGCCATCCTGGAAGAGTTGCATGACGCCATGGAAGCGGCCGAACCAAGTGGCCGTGTCTTCCCAACTGGAGCGCACGAACAGCGTCCCGAACTCCGCGTTGTGGTAGACCAGCGGGACCAGGTAATAGCTGAGGCCCGGCTGGTAGGGATTGGCCCACAGGAACTCGTAGGGCGCGCCGAACGGGCCGCGCAGCATGTAGTGGTCGTGCATCAGGAATCCCTGTAGCACCTGGGCCTCCGACGAATTGGGATCGTAGGCCACCATGGCCATCTCGGCGACGCGGGAGAGCGCGGCCACCCGCAGATCGGGTTCGCCCATTTGCGGTTCGGCGCCGATGAAGTAATCGGCGTCCGGCCCTTGGAAAGGGGCGGGGTAGTAGCTGATGAGGTGTTCGACGGGGAGATCCTTGAAAAACTCCCCCACCGGCTCGCGCAGGTCGAGCATGGTGTTGTCGCGCAGGGCGTGGAGGAGCTCGAAGAGGGGGTAGGCGTCGTCGCGGGCGATCACAGCGCGTCCCTGTTTGAGCGCGGGAACCAGCTTGCCAAGCCACCATTGCCGCACCACGCGCTCGAGTTCGCGCTGGGGCGCATCCGGTACGTGATCGAACAGCGCGATGGCGGCCAGCACGCGGGAACGCGTGGCGGCGACGCTTTCATCGGCGGCCGTTTCCGCCATACGCTTCCGGATGCGGGCGGCCAGATCGCGGTTCTGTGTCTCGCTGAGCAGGTCCTGACACCAATCGAAGACCAGCGCGAGCTGGCGCAGATCGTCGCCCGCGCCCAGCGCCCACTGGACGGCCTGTTTGCCGGCCGCCCTATCGCCGGAGATGCGATAGTAGAGCGCCTGGGCGAAGGCCGCCTCGGGCATCGCGGCGCCGCTGGAAATGAGCGTCTCCAACTGCTGCCAGCGAGGCGACACGCGTTGGCGCTCGCGCGTCAGCAAGCGGAGCCGCGCGGGACCGAGCAGCAGGCGCGGATGCCCGGTCGCCACGGTCACCGGGTCGTCCGCGGAGATCTGCGCGGAGGCGGGCACTCGCGCGGCGAGCGCCAGGATGGCTGCAGCCAGGATCTTCGGACACATTCCTTCCGATTGTGTCATAGCGACACACGCCCTGCCCGCCCGACCACACGAAGTTGGTTGCCCGAAACACAAAATATTTGATTCAAAATGGGTTGAACCGATTGACAGGTGGTTGGAGGATTGCTATTTGTAGTGGTGAATTGGCGAAGTAACCTTTCAAACCTGCCCTCTGCTGCAACAGGCAGGCGGAAGAAGAGTGAGCCGAAGAGACAGCGTGCTTGCGGGAGCCGATGTTTGCAAGAGTTTTAGCTCACTATGCTTCCCTTGTTGGTTGGAGCAGAGGGGTTTTTTCATGCGGTCTCATACGATCTCTCCGGGGGATCACAGGTAGCGGTAGTTGTCTGGCATTTCCGGAAAGGAAAAAATAGGACGCGGACCTGACCGGAAATGGGCCGGTTAAGCTGAATCACCAGACAGCCCGACGCCGGATCCCAGCCCAAACCTGGGCGAGCCGCATCGGACGGAGTCCCAAAGGTCTCAGGGGCACGTCCGGTGCGGTTTTTCTTTTGGGGGAGCGCCCGTTTCACCGCTGAGGCGCGGAGAACACGCAGACTACGCAGAGAACCCCCATAATGTTCTTCTCCGCGCTTCCTCAGCGATCTCCGTGTCTCCGCGGTGAAAACGGCGGCTACTCAGTAGCTCAACGTGCCGGTGCGGTGAGGCTCTTCGGGATTCGGCAGGTACAAGGTCTTGCAGTGCTCGCAGCGGTAGACTTCGGCATCCGCGCCGAACTTCTTTTTGACCTCGTCGCCGAAGAAATACCACCGCTTCAGATGGCCCGCGCAGAGCTTCCCTTTTTCATCCTTTTCGTTGCAGGCGCGCATGCGTAGGGTGCGGCGCTTTACCTTGGTGCCGTCGCTCAAGGTGGCCACCAGTTCCGCCACCGGGACCGGCTTATCGGAAACTGCGTATTTCGGATTCGCCATAGGGGAATGTCGAGTATAACAAGTTCTGGGGGGTTGCCGAAGGTATCTGCTGGCCGCTGGGGCGGGCACTCGTTCCGGCCCATAATCGCGGGGCGAAGACGAGGGTCGAGCGAGGAGTCTCAGTCGTGTCTAGGTCCCTCCGCGGATCAAGAGGCTTCCTTCAGCATGGCCCGCTCCAGCGCTTTGGGGACGTCGATCCTCACGAATCGCCCGGCGGAATACAAATAGTCTTCGCCGCTCTCGTCGACAATTCGAAGATCGCCATCCTTGGCGGCATCCGGATCGGGAACAACGGGATAGATTTTATGCAGTTCCAGGGACGCCTCGTAATCGGAATTATCGATGCAGACCACAAACCGGGGAGCTGAATCCTTGTTTCGCCTTTCTCGCATCAGTCCAGGTACCGCTTTCGTTTGATGTCTTTCTTACTTGAGAGTACCGATATGTGAGGGTTGGTGTCTCATGCCGCCAAGGTGGTTCCTTCGGTTCTGGACAGGTCAAGCCGGTCGCGGATGAATTTCACGAGGATTGAGATTTTGGCGGCAGTCGCGAG
>JBKQPR010000341.1:0-3967 GCA_052144935.1 Bryobacteraceae bacterium | reverse complement strand
CTCGCGACTGCCGCCAAAATCTCAATCTTCGTGAAATTCATCCGCGACCGGCTTGACCTGTCCAGAACCGAAGGAACCACCTTGGCGGCATGAGACACCAACCCTCACATATCGGTACTCTCAAGTTCCTTGTATTCCGTAAGAATGTCTTCGGTAACGAGCCATGTGAAGGTTTCTTTCTCAATCCAGTCACGAAGAAGCGAGGCACTGGCATTGGGTACGGCCCGCCACGACTTGAATCCTGCGATACCAGCCACGAGCACCGAGGTGTCGATCACCCCTCTACGCCGATCTTCTCGACCCGCCAACGGTGATCTCCGGCAACCGCTTCTTCCCGGCTCGATAGCCGCGAATCGCTTCTTTGATCTGGGATTCCGTAATGCCGGATAGACCGCGCGCGGCCGCCTCCAAACTGCGTGCAAACTCGCGCTTCCATCCCGGCCTCTTTCTTCCGCGGGGCAAATCCGCATGCACGGCAGCGCGAGGAAGCTGCTCTTCGAGTTCCTTTGCCAGGCTTCTGAGGGGGATACGAACCTCGATCGGCTCGATGCCTTTCGCCGGGCTGGACCGAAGCCACACATACCGGGATCTAGCCGGGCCCAGAGGGCACCCCAGAGCGCGTCCCCGAAGGCGGCCTTCTTGCTTCTGGCTGTCGGATAGAGCTTGTGTGAAGCGAGCGAGCACTTCAGTGGACGTGCCGAGCGACTCCCTCAAATAGAAAGCGACCTTCGCTTCCAGAAGCAGCCGGTTGTCGAACCAGTAGGCGTTGTCACGGCGCGGTGGGCGCAAAACCTTGAACTGCACAAAATTCTGCAGATCTTTTGGGTTCACGCCCAGGACTGCGCTGGCCTGTTTGAGCTTTAGCTCGACGGTTTGCATCCAAGTATACCGTCTACATTTTAGCTCATATACGCGGCGCGCCGCCGGCTTTCACCGCTCCGCCGCCGCCTCTCGATAGATCTCCAGCACCTGCCTGGCGGTCCTCTCCCAACTGAAGCGCCCGGCCTGTTCGTGGCCCCGCCGGATCAACTCCGCGCGCAGTCCCTCGTCCAGCAGCACTTCCTGAATCCCGCGGGCGATGTCGAACACATTATCCGGCTTCACCAGCACGGCCGCGTCGCCCACCACTTCCGGCAGCGAACTCACGTTGGAGGTCACCACCGGCGTGCCGCAGGCCATGGCTTCCAGCGGCGGCAGCCCGAAGCCCTCGTACTGCGAGGGAAATACGAAGGCCGCGGCCGAAGCGTAAAAGCAGCGCAGCGTATCGAACGGGACAAACCCCAGGAACCGCACCACGTGCTCCACGCGGCTCTTGATGACCGCCTGCCGCACGCCGGGGTATTGCGAAATCGTGTCGCCGATGATCACCAGGCGCAGGTCCTTGTAAACCGGGTGCTCCGCAAGCTGCGCGCGCACCACCGCAAAGGCTTCCACCAGGCGCGGCACGTTCTTGTGGCGCCGGATGGCGCCGGCATATAGCAGAAACGGATACTCGATCTGGTAGCGCTCCAGAATGCGCCGGTGCTCCTCGGAGCCGGTCTGCGATTCCGCCCCCACAAAACCCGGATCGGGCGCGTTGTAGACCCGCCGGATGCGGCTCGGAGGCACGCCCATCAGCCGCTCCACGTCGCGCTTGGTAGCCTCGGAAACCGCGATCACGCGGCTGGCCCGCGCCAGGCCGCGCCGGAACCGGAAGGTGCGCAACCACATGCGGGCGTCGGTCGGCTCCTCGTAGAAAAGGTTGGCCATGTCGTGAATCGTCACCACGTAGGGCCGGATCATCAGCAGCGGCACGCGGTTGAGCGGAATGTGCACCAGGTCGGGAGACAGGCTGCGCAGGTACATCGGGAAGGCCAGGTGGCCCAGGAAATCGTGATCGCCGCGCTGGTAAATGGCCCAGCGGAAGTTCACCGGCAGCCCGGCCAGCGTGCGCACTTCCGCCGGTCCGCTCACCACGGTATACCGGTTGACCGTGTCGACGGTGCCCAGCGCATGCAACAGGCTCCGGATGTACGTACCGATTCCGAAGTCCCGGATGCGCCGGGCGTCAATGGCGATGTGCAGCGGCATCTATGCGCGAACCGGATCGAGCTTCCAACGATACAAGGGGAAGCGCCGGGTGAGCGCCGCCACACGCGCGGCTACGCCGGCAATGGCGGCTTCGTCATGGATGTGCTCCAGGACCTCGGCGATCAACTCGCCCACCTCGCGCATCTCGGCCTCCCGGAACCCGCGCGTGGTCACCGCCGGCGATCCCAAGCGGATGCCGCTGGGGTTCATCGGCGGGTTGGTGTCGAAGGGGATGGCGTTCTTGTTCACGGTGATGCGGGCGCGGTCCAGGGCCTGCTCGGCCTCCTTGCCGCGCAGCCCTTTCGAGAACACGTCCACCAGCATCAGGTGCGTGTCGGTGCCGCCCGAAACCACGCGGAAGCCGGCGTCCATCAGGCTCCCGGCCAGCGCCTGCGCATTGGCCACCACCTGCCTCTGGTAGTCCACGAACTCCGGCTGCATGGCCTCCAGGAAGCACACCGCTTTGGCGGCGATCACGTGCACCAAAGGCCCGCCCTGTATGCCGGGGAAGACCGTCTTATCGATCTCCTTGGCGTATTTTTCGCGCGCCAGGATCAGGCCCGCGCGCGGCCCGCGCAGCGTCTTGTGGGTGGTGGAAGTGACGATGTCGGCGTACTGACAGGGGTTCGGATGCAGCCCTGCCGCCACCAGGCCCGAGATGTGCGCCATGTCCACCAGGAAGATGGCGCCCACCGCATCGGCAATCCGGCGGAAACGCTCGAAGTCCAGGATGCGGGGATAGGCGCTCGCGCCGGCGACGATCATCTTGGGGGTGTGCTCGTGCGCCAGCCGTTCCACGTCGTCGTAGTCGATGCGCTCGTCCTCCTTGCGCACGCTGTACGGAACCACCTTGTAGGTCTTGCCCGAAAAGTTGAGCGGGTGCCCGTGGGTGAGGTGCCCGCCGTGCGCCAGGTTCAGTCCCATGATGGTGTCACCCGGCGCGAGTACCGCCGCGTAGGCCGCCTGGTTGGCCTGCGACCCCGAGTGCGGCTGCACGTTGGCGTACTCGGCGCCAAACAGTTTGCGGGCCCGCTCGCGCGCCAGGTTCTCCACCACGTCGGTGAATTCGCACCCGCCATAGTAGCGCCGGCCGGGATAGCCTTCGGCGTACTTATTGGTGAAGACGCTGCCGGTGGCTTCCAGAACCGCTTCGCTGGTGAAATTCTCGCTGGCGATCAGCTCCAGTTGCCCATCCTGCCGTTCCACCTCGTGCTGGATGGCCTGGAAGACTTCGGGATCCACCTCGGCCAATGGCCGCGACATACGTTGTGTTTCCGTCATGACGATCGCTCCTCAGCTTCGTTCCAACTGCGCGATTTTGGCGACCCGCCGGGCGTGGCGCCCTCCCGCAAACTCCGTATTCAGGAACAGGTCCACGAGCCCGGCGGCGCGCCGCTCGTCCAGATACCGGGCGCCCAGCGTGAGCACATTGGCGTCGTTGTGCTGGCGGGTGATACGGACTTCGTCTTCCGACTGCGCCGGGGCGGCCCGCACGCCCGCCACTTTGTTGGCCGCGATGGCCATGCCGATTCCGGTGGAGCACACCAGAATGCCTCGATCGGCGCGCCCCTGCCCCACCTCGCGCGCCACCGGCTGGGCGAAGTCCGGGTAATCGCAGGATTCCCCCGAATCGGCGCCGAAGTCCACCACCTCGTGGCCCTCGGCGGCCAGCCGCTGCCGAAGCTGCTCCTTGAGGGCAAATCCGGCATGGTCCGCGCCTATGGCAATTCTCATATGGGGAGAATCCCGATTTTAGCATGCTGAATTAAGACCTTGAGAGTACCGATATGTGAGGGTTGGTGTCTCATGCCGCCAAGGTGGTTCCTTCGGTTCTGGACAGGTCAAGCCGGTCGCGGATGAATTTCACGAGGATTGAGATTTTGGCGGCAGTCGCGAG
>JBKQPR010000340.1:0-9960 GCA_052144935.1 Bryobacteraceae bacterium | reverse complement strand
TCTCGCGACTGCCGCCAAAATCTCAATCCTCGTGAAATTCATCCGCGACCGGCTTGACCTGTCCAGAACCGAAGGAACCACCTTGGCGGCATGAGACACCAACCCTCACATATCGGTACTCTCAAGGATGACATTGAATTCGTTTTTGAAGACGGCGGACCCGATAAGAGTGGTCTGGTGATGGCGATGGACGTTGCGAGAAAACTCCCGGTCCCAATCTTTAAGCTTCGGCGCTCGCCAAGAATGACCCATTTGTGCTCGCCAAAAGTGATCCACACGAAGAACGCGGTTTGCCGCCGGGCAAGAATCGCTCAGGTACGCCATCTGCCCCGAGTGGGGAGGGAAGGTCGCGCGGTCTAGTTCTTTCTTCCGAACCAGTTTCTTTTCCTATTGCCCGTCTTGATTTTGGTCCGTTGCTCCCTCGCCGCCGCGGGCCACGCGGACCGAATTGCCCGAGCCCTGCTGGAATGGTGGGCAACTCTTGGCGAGCAAATGCGGGTAAATTCTCGCGAGTGCCGAAGTCTTTAAGCCGGGTAGGGATATGAGAGATAAAGAAGGAAATGTCAGAAAGGGAGCAGTTCAGCTACAGTCAGCCGACCTCTTGGCATACGAACTCAGGAAACATCGCAAAGAATTCGCCAACCGCACCGGACGACCTGTTCGCCGTTCGTTTCATGAAGTCTTGAAAATACCGATAGTGGCGATGGCCAGCTTTAATGCCGAGAATGCCCAAGAAGTATGCCAGTTGGAAGAACCACTGCCGTTACGTTGACGATGCAAGTACATCATTGCCGTGGAAGTGTTCATCGGGATGAAACCCGGCCATACCATGTTTTCGGCCGGCCAGGTCGCCGGGACCCCGGGGTCGCCCTTCATACAAACCGTAACCCTCCGCGCCTTCGCCCCAGCGGCTTCCGCCGCCCACGCGCCTGTTCCCACCGCCGCCATCGTTATCAACGCCGCCAGTCTCATGTCTCTCCCCTCCGCCGGTGCAGGCGGAAGGAGCGGGCAAAACCCGACAAGGCGTGATAGATTCTTTTGAGGAGCCGCTATGGCGACCCCCGATCCGGCGGAAGTCACTGTTTTGCTGAAGGCTTGGGGCGGTGGAGATCAAGCGGCGCTCGACCGGCTGGCGCCGGTGGTTTACGACGAGTTGCGGCGCATCGCCAGGCGCTACATGCGCAACAGGAACCCGCCATCGCCTCCTGCGAGCAGCAGGCGAGCAGGAGGATTTTCGCCCGTTCTTCGCTCCCGAGCGAGGTTCCTGCCCACGGCGACCTCCGCTGTTCCTCTGCGGTCCTTGTGGCTGCCCATCGCCCTCTGAACCAAGCCTGGGAAGTGCTGGCGAATATTGGGCGAAGGTCCTCCTGCTCGCCTGCTGCTCCCAGGAGGTCGCTGGCCGGCCTGGACGTCCCTCCGCACGTCGGTGCCGACGGCCGCGACGCGTTGGGTCGCGTGCTCCTGGCACTGGCGGGCAGCGCCTTGACCTCGTGATCGACGCGTCCCCCGCGTTGAGCGCGCCAGCAAGCTGGTGGACGGCTCCTCAATCTCCCGCGGCTGTTTGGCGAGCAGCTTGCCCCACGATGCAAGGTAAGCGGCATGGGGCGCCCTCGCCTGCGTCGGACACCCAACGTCCGCCGGGCCGCTTGCGCCCGAGGGCGCCCTTGCCACAAGCCTCCCATTCGCCGGAATCCATCGGCAGGACCGATGGTCTTGGGGCGGGACCCGCGCCTGGCGGGAATCTTCCTCAAGCGTCCGCGCATCGAATCTCCGGGTGCCCCAAGAAGATAAGCCCAAACAGGATTTCATCCCCGGCAGCCTACCGGCCCTGCACCTGTTCGGGGTGCCGGTGCGCCTGCACTTTACCTTCGTCCTGCTGCTGGTGTTTCTGCTGGTTGCCGGGGTGGGCGAAAAGCAATCCGGCGCGAGCACTGCGCTCTACGTTGTGGCGCTGTTCGCTTCCGTGCTGTTGCACGAAGTGGGGCATGCGCTGGTAGCGCGGCGGTACGGCATACGGACCATCGAAATCGTGATGTTCCCGATCGGCGGCGTGTCGCGGCCGGAGCGGCAGCCCAAAGCGCGCGAGGAGTTATGGATCGCGCTGGCCGGCCCCCTGGTCAACCTGCTGATCGCCGCCGCCCTGCTGGGTTGGATGGCCGCGCAGCAGGGCTTTGTGGCGCTGGAACAATTGCGCGAGCCGACCGACGCCAACCTGGCGGAGCGCATCGCGCTCGGTAACCTGGTGCTGTGCCTGTTCAATCTGCTGCCGGCCTATCCCATGGATGGGGGACGCATTCTGCGATCCGTGCTGGCCCTGAGCCGGCCGATGGAAGACGCCACCCGGATCGCCGCTGGAGCTGGCCAGGCGCTCGCCATCCTGCTGGGCATGGCCGGCCTGTTATGGGGCAACTTCATGCTCGTGTTCGTGGCCCTGTTCGTGTACTTGGGCGCGTTTCAAGAAGGCGCCGCGGCCAAGGGCCGCATGGTCACCGCGGGCTTCAAGGTGGAGGCGGCCATGATTACCGACTTTCGCACCCTCGGCCATGGCGACACCATTCGCGATGCCGGCAACTTGCTGCTGGCCACGTCCCAGCACGATTTCCCGGTGATGCACGGCGACAGCGTGGTGGGGCTGCTGAGCCGGTCGGCGCTGGTGCGGGCCATGCTCAGCCAGGGGCCGGAGGCGTATGTGGCCGGCGCCATGGACCGCAATTACCAACGCGTGGCGCCGGACGCGCCGCTCGCCGAAGCGCTGCCAACGGTGGCGGGGCCGGGCGCCTGCGCGCTGGTGATGGATGCGGAAGACCATCTGCGCGGGATGCTCACCTCGGAGCATCTTTCGGAATTCATTCTGCTGCGGCAGGCGAGCATGGCGCAGTCCAAGGTGCGTGAGGGCACGTAGTCTTTCGCACCCGAACAAGATTGACGTCGGAGACGCGGAGTCTTCTGAGTTACTCCGTCAAGAGGTTTCGTTGGAAAATTTCGCAAATCCCGCGACCGGCTTCCACCCGAACCCGGTGGCTGGGTCGACGCGCAGCGGAGAGTTGCGTTTTTGCAGGGCGTGGAGATCCCGCGGGCGGTGGGCGGGGCGGCCCTGCGACCGCGGGCCGCGAGCGACAAGCGGCAAGCCGGTGGACGGCTCCTGCGGCTACTGCTGGCGGGCCGATTCGCGACGTGCGCCAGGGGGCGCGCATCACGATGCCGGCTGCGCGGTCGGCGGCGAATCTGCGACCGCGGCCAGGAGCGTCCGTCCGCGCGGCAGCAAGCTGGTGGACGGCTCCTCGGTTTCCTGCGGCTGCTGGGGGGCCGCTCCCGTATCGCTCAAGTGGCATCACCGTCAGCATGGTACCATGCGATCATTCAGCAGCATGGTCCCGCCAGCCACCATCGCCCAACGGCTGAATCGCCAAGCCGGAATGGTCGAAGCCGTGATCGAATCGTGTTGATGCGCCTGCTGGACCGCCTGGACGCCTGGAAAACCAACTTCGGCCAGGGCGACACCCGGCAAGTCGAAAAACTCCTGACCGCTGCAGCTAGGTGGCGGCTCCGCACCCCGGCCGAAGCCATCCGCTTCCACGAGACCCTCCTCTTCCTGCGCGCCTATCCGCGAAGCTCGCGGGTCGCCCACCTCGCCGACCGGCTTCTCTTCCACTTCGCGGACCGCATCGCGCGGCTCGAATCCGCCGGTGCGGACGCCGAACCGTTCGAAGCTCCCCAAGTCTCGGGCATCGCCGGCACCTCGCTCGGCGCCGTTTTCAGCTACGAAGTCGCCTCCAGCCTCACCGCGCGCCGTCCCCGCCGCATCGATATCGGCTGGGACCGCTGCGATGAGATCGAAAAATTCGGCCCTGTCCTGGCCCGCATTCTCCCCCTGCTGGCCGAAGATTGGCCGGTCGAAGCCCACGTTCCTTTCCGCGACTGGATCGCCGCCGCGCGCCCGCCCCGCACCACCGATCTCGTCTGGCTGCTGCAACAGCTCGACGCGCTTCCGCTGTCTCCCGGCGAGCGCTCCAAGGTCTACGGCTCTCTCGATCTGCCGCTCACCTGGAAGATCGGCGACTCAGCGGTTTCGAGGTCGCGCCTGCGCCTGCCTGGAAGAAAGCTCTTCGTGCACCGCGAACCGCTCATCCGCCGCGGCGATGTCTCCCTCGAACGGGAACTGCAAAGTCCGGCTCTGGCGCTGCGCCGTGTCCCGCCGCAGGAAGCGCGCCGCATGCTCGATCTCATCCTGGACACCTCTGCCATGCGCTATCGCGAGTTGTACGGTTTCAGCCACCCCGACGAGCGCGCGGTGGATCACGCAGATCTCGGCCGCGGCGTCGAGATATTTTTCTTCGGCGTTCCGCCCGCGTGGCGCCTGCCGTTGCGGGCCTACCACGCCGGCATGTTCTTCAAGAACGGCGTTCCCGCCGGGTACGTGGAGCTGCTTTCTCTATTCGAACGCGCCGAAGTGGGCTTCAACCTGTACTACACGTTCCGCGAAGGCGAATCCGCCTGGCTTTATGCGCGCCTGCTCCGCCTCTTCCACCAGGTGCTCGGCGTCAATTGCTTCTCCGTCGATCCGTATCAGGTCGGCCTGGAAAACCCCGAGGCGATTGATTCCGGCGCCTTCTGGTTCTATCGCAAACTGGGCTTCCGTCCCATTGATCCCGAGGCCGCGGCGCTGGTCGCCCGAGAAGAACGCCGGATCGAGCGCACTCCCGGATACCGCAGCTCCAGGCGCACCCTGGAGCGGATTGCCGGAACCTACCTGATCTTTGAGGGGCCCGGGGCGGAGCCGGGCGGCTGGGACAAGTTCCGCATTCGCAACCTCACCCTGGCCGCGCAGCGCGCCGGCGCGAATCCCAAACTGAGCCCGCTGGCTCAAGTCCTGGAGATGCTTCCAGTCCGCGCCCGTTGGACGGAAGAAGAAGAACGCGCCGCCGCCGGCATCCTGCAAGCCAAGCGGGAATTCGAGGAAAGCCGCTATCTGAAAGAGATGCAGCGCCACTCCGCGCTGCGCGCCGCCATCATCCGCGCGGGCCAAACGCGACCGTAATGGCAATCCTCCAGGCTCTCATCTGTGGGAGATCATCGCGGAATCAGAGACCACCTCTAGCCCGCGCCCAGGTCGGGCGCCACCACTGTCTTTGCCGATGCGCGGCGCCAGGCCGAGGGCGGGAGTCCCGGAACAGTCCCGATTCAGTCCAGACCAGCCTTCGCCGTTTCGGCCCGGCAGCCCGCTGCTGCGCGGCGGGCGGTTGCCACGCGACCGCGGGCCGGGAGCGGCCATCCGCGCGGCGGCGCCGGAATGCGTCGTGCGCGCGCGGCCATCCGGCGAGCAGTGCTTTTCGAGAGTGGTGCGCCTGCCCTCTGCCTCGATTACCAGGCCGCGGCTCAAAGTACGATAACTTTTGTCCAAGTGGGGACCGGATCTTGTAAACACTACGGCGTCAGCGAGGATCTATCCGCGCGGCGCCCAGCAAATGTCAGCAACAGGCGTTTCCCGTCAAGCTGACTAACTTATCAGGACTCATTCCGCATCCACCCCTTGGAAAGCCCACCGCGCGGTAACGATGGGCACCTGCCGGACCGTCTGCTGCACCCCCTTATCTAGGCGGGGCGGCCCCGGAGCGCGACCAGCGCTCCGGACACAGACGTTAACTTCCGGTTTGCCGCTCGGTATGCGCCGTTCCAAGGGCACCCGTCAGAAATCTCCGCCCCTGGGGCTGGGGGCGCTTAAGCGCCCGAGGCGCTATGACAGAGGCGGAGCCGGCGTGAGGCCGTGGCGGCGCATGACCTCCGCCATCCTTGTTCGATCTGGCGGTCCGCCGGCCGCCGCGTTGATCACCTCGGCCGCCTCGCGGAAATACTGCGGACCGATTGCGGCCGGCGTGATTACGCAGAACGCTTTCGCGTCCTGGCGGCCATTGTTGTCGAACCGGTGAACGGCGCCGCGCGGAATGCAGAGTGCCTGTCCCGGCCCGACGTCGATTGGTTTTCCGTCGACCGTCCAGGTCAACACTCCGGAGACGCCGTAGATCGTCTCCTCGTAATGGTCGTGGCTGTGCGCTGGAGCCGCCAGCCGCTGCCCGTACGGGACCATGACCTCAATGGGCCGCGATGGTGCCGGCCGAGTCGTCCCTGGTGAGCAGGAAACGGACCGCGAGCAGTCCGAGATGGATGGTTTCGTCGGAAGGATCGACCCGGAGGTCGATGGTTTGCTTTGTCATGTGTGTTTTCCCCTGATTAGGTAAGTGTTATTTTACTATGCCTGGCCGAGAGGCTACACCATGTTCAGGCCGCCGCCGGCCTGAGTGTTCTGTCCGGTGATCCATCCGGCGGCGCCGGTGCAGAGCCAGGCCACGACACTGGCCACATCCTCTGGCCGGCCGAGGCGCCCGAGCGGCGTGCGCGCCGCGGCGGTGCTGATGACGGGTTGCGGCAAACCGGCGAACTTCTCCGTATCGGTGAAGCCTGGCGACACAGTATTCACCGTGATCTGGCGTGCTCCCAACTCGCGGGCCAAGGCGCGCGTGAACTGCTCGATCGCGGCCTTGGAGCCGCAATAAGCGGCGCCGCCGGGCGATCCGCCCAGGGTGGCGCCGCTCGAGATGGAAACAATCCGGCCTCCGTCGCGCATCCGCCGGGCGGCCTCCCGGCAACACAAGAAGGTGCCGCCGGCATTGACGGCGAAGGTGCGGTCGTATTCCTCGTCCTCGATCTCGGCGACGGGCTTGAACAGCGCGACACCCGCATTGCTCACCAGGATGTCGATGCCCTGGAAAGCTCGTTCGGTGGCATCGAACAGGCTTCGGACCTGCGCCCCATCGGCGACATCCGCCTGGAAAGCAAGTCCCCCAATGCGCGCAGCCAGGGCCTCGGCCTCCTCTGCTGACTTGCTGTAGTTCACCACCACTCGTGCGCCTTCCGCGGCCAGGGCGCTACAGATGGCCCGTCCGATGCCGCGGGAGCCGCCCGTAACGATGGCCGACTTGCCGGTAAGGGCGCCCACGGCACTATTGTGAGTTAGGATCTGCGGTGTCATATGGCTCCTTTTCGCAAATGCCGCTCACCGTCGTTTTTCCGCGGGGAGAAGCAATTCCAAACCGTATTTGGGAGCAGTCTTCATCGCACGAGCAATTACCGCCGGACCGATTTGGGGAATGTCGGCGATGTCGGCGGCCGGGAAGAAAGTCTCCGCGAAGTAGTTCTCAAGTCCCGCCGGCGTGGCCACCATCAGCAGTTTCGCGGTTTCCTCGCCGACATTCTTGAAGGAATGCATCACGCCGCGAGGCATGTGAACGAAATCTCCGGTCGACACGTTCAGTGCCTTGTCGCCCACCTGCACGACCAGCGTTCCGTGCTGCAGATAGAACGATTCATCCTCCCGAGAGTGAACGTGCGGTGGCGGACCTCCTCCGGGGACTACACTTACCTCGGCCATAAAAAACGCTCCGCCGGTCTCCGCGCCGGTGATCAAGAAGGTAATCCGGTCTCCAGGGCCGCAATAGGCGGGTCCCGTTCCGGCCGGCACATGCTTGACCTGGTTTTGGTTTGACCGATTCTGATTCGAGTTGCTTTGATTCGACATGATGTTGTGAGCCTCCTTTCTAAGGCCAGTTTCAGAATATCGGGGATCGAGCGCTCGCGTTCCTAAATGATCCTTAGAAGATTCCTAAATATTTGCTAAGCAGCCGCTGCACCGCGCCGCGCGGGCGTGCGATACCCTGAATGTGAGATGGCGAGCGGGCATCCGGTCTCGATCGGCGACGAGCTGAAGACCTTCCTCGAAGGCCCAGTGTCGGTTTTGGTCGGAACGCGCGACTCGCGTCTCGTCCCGGAAATCACGCGAGCTTGGGGCCCGCGCGTTTCTGAAGACCGCCAGCGCGTCAGCCTGTGCGTGCCGCTCGCCACCAGCCGCAAGACGCTTGACAACCTCGAAGGAAATGGGGAGATCGCCGTCACCTCTTCGCACCCCGCGAATTACCGCACGTTTCAGTTGAAAGGCCGGTACGCCATGACCGCCGAACCAGACAGTACGGACCTGGCCGTCGTCGAACGGCATCGCGAAGCGTTTGCGATGGTGAATGAGCCTCTGGGACAACCCCGCCAGCATGTCGAAGCTTTTTGGCGAGCCGAAATCGAAACGTCAGCGGTGCTGGTCAAAATCCTCTTTGTGCCCGAGCAGGTCTTCGATCAGACCCCCGGGCCCGTCGCGGGCAGAAGCCTATGAGTGAGGCCTCACCTTTCGCGGTTGCGCTCGAAAGCATTGCATCGTGCTTTGAGGGGATCATTCCAGCATCCATCTGCTCGAGCTCCCGAGACGGGACGCCGAACTTGACATACCTTTCGATTGTCCACCGCGTCGATAGCCAAAATGTCGGCCTGTCCCATCAGTTCTTCAACAAGACCCGCGAAAACATCTTGCAGAACCCTTTCGTGCAGGTGGTCGTGGTCTCACCAAGCAACATGCGTCAGTACCGGCTGGACTTGCGTTACGAGCGAACCGAAACCGAAGGCGCGGTCTTCGAACGCGTGAGGACGAGGCTCGACGCCGTAGCGTCGCAAACCGGCATGAGCCATATTTTCAAGCTGCGCGCCGTGGAGATCTTCCACGTCGTGGACTGCCGGCCGATGAACGCGGAAGCTAGTGGGGAAGGACTCTCCAGGGTTGACTACCTTCCGCAGATCGAAGAGTTCTCGGCACGGCTAGCTGCCTGCAACGGGCTCGAATCAGTGATCAACGTCTCGCTCGATGCCCTGGCCACGCTCTTTGGCTATGATCACTCGTTCCTCATGGTGCCGGATGAGGATGGCAAGCGCCTGTTCACCCTGGGCAGCCGCGGGTTTGGTGAGTCCGGAATCGGGTCGGAAGCGTGGATCGGTGAAGGAATCCTCGGCGTTGCGGCCGAGCGTCGGGAAGTGGTGCGAACTACGAACTTCAGCCGTGATGTCCTGTACTCGAATGCCGTGCGATCCGCAGTGGAGCGTCGCGGCGACGACAGCCTGCTCGAACGGGAGATCGCTTTGCCTGGGCTCCCGGAAGTCCGGAGCCAGCTCGTAGTGCCTTTGGTGGCTTACGACAGACTCCTCTGGATACTCTGTCTCCAGAGCGCGACTGCGGGGCGGTTTCTTTCCGACGATGAGCGCGTGGTACGAATCGCCGCGCGCCAAATGGCTGCCTCAGTGGCCCTGCTGGAGCGCGTGGAAAGTACCAAACGGCAAGAGATCCCACGCCGGCCACATACGGTGCAGCCGACGGCCACTTCAACGGTCAAGCACTACAAAGCGGACGACAGCATCTTTATCGATGACGCGTATCTGATCAAGGGCATCGCTGGCCGTATCTTTTGGAAGCTCGTCCAGAGCTACGCCCAAAGTGGGCGGGTGGACTTTACGAACAAGGAAATCCGTCTGGATGCCAGCTTGCAGTTGCCCGACTTCAAAGACAACCTGGAAGCGCGATTGATCTTGCTGCGCCGCCGTTTGCAGGACCGCTGTGACTTTGTCAATCTGACCCAGATTGGTCGAGGGCAATTCCGTCTGGACGTACAGCGTCAACTCTCGCTGGAGGAGCGGGTGTAGGGCAGCTCACGGGAAGCCCCGGCGCGAAACCTTGTGGCCAATCGGGGTGAGACAAGGGGACATCACATTGACGGTCACGCCCATGCTGGTAAGTGGTGCCCATGAATGCCCCTGACGGCCTAGCGTTACCAACTGGTTGGTTTGTCGCCGTCTCGGAGTCTGGCCCGGGGGGCCTGAACACAGCACTCTGAGCCAGCTCGATCCTGCGTGGTCGCGAAGTGTTTACCGACGTTTCGACCGGCGCAGAGCCGATAACGGCAAGAAAACGGGCTTATCCGGCCAATCCTGATGCCCGCGCACCGCTAACCCAAATCGACTCTATGAATTAGGGGCGCGTGCACAGATTGGACCGGATAAGCCCACAAAAACCGGCCAAACTGTTTGATTATAAGT
>JBKQPR010000339.1:0-87188 GCA_052144935.1 Bryobacteraceae bacterium | reverse complement strand
TGCATCGTGATAACCGTTTACGAGCCGCAACCCGATTGGTGGAAGAATGATTTTCGGACACGGAGGGCAGAATGAAGTGCGCATTATGCAAGCACGATGAGACACACCCGGGACACGCGACTGTGACCCTCCAGCGCGGGGCGACCACGGTCATCCTCAAGGGCGTACCGGCAGCGATCTGTGAGAACTGCGGCGAATACTACCTGTCGGACGAGGTGACAGGGCAAGTACTGGAGCGCGCCGAAGCAGCGGTCAAGAGCGGAGCTGAGTTGGAAATCCTGCGGTTTGCGGCGTAACCGCAGACGCGGCTCTCGCCCTGACCCTTACCCCACCAGCTCCGGCTCGCTCACGCACGTCCCGCAGCCCTTCTTCCCCTTCAGGGTGAGCCGCCGCATCTCCTCCTGCTCCTCGAACGGCACGGAGAATTCCCTCTCGATGCGCTCGCGGTAGACCGGGCCGGAGTTGTACGCGCAGAACGGATACACCTTGCCGTTGGGCGCGGCATAGTGGATCACGCAGCGCTTTACGCGCTCCACATCGTAATTGTACGAGTCCATGAAGTGCATGCCGGCCACCATCAGGGTGCGGTAGGTGAAGCCCTTCTGCTCGCTTTCGCCGCGGCCGTAACGCTTGTCGGTAAAGCCTTGGAGGGTTTGCAGGAACTTGGTAAAGTTCAGGCCCTCGGGCGCTTTCTCCTCATGGAAGAACTTGCGCAGGCTGTTCCAGGCTTCCAGCTTGGTGTAGAACTGCATGCGGCGCTTGCCGGCCTTGCGCGCCAGCACGTCCATTTCCTTCAGCATGGGACCGACGTCGACGAAATGCGTAACCGGCGTGGCCTTGCGGTTCTGGTCCACGAACAGGTAGGTGCCCAGCGCGCAGTGCGGATGGCAGCTCAGGGTGGTGGTCTCCTCGCCGCGCAGCGCCGAGAGGAGCTTGGAGAACGGGGTCACGCAGGAAAGCGGGAACCAGTCCTCGTAAGGGTCGGCGATGCCGGTCTGTTGATGGACGGCGTGGGCGAAGTCCGAAAGGGTGAAGCGTTTGGACTCCAACTCGCGGCGCGCGATCCGCCCGGTGAACGCCACCGGCTGGAAGCTGATGCCGCTGGTGCATTCGATGTTCTCGAGCGCCAGCCGTATGATATCGCCGATCTGATGGTCGTTCAGGCCCTTGACGATGGTGGGCACGAAGACGATCTTCAGCCCGGCCCTGCGCACGTTTTCGATGCACTGCAGCTTTTGTTCCCACAGCGCCCGGCCGCGCGTGCGCCGGTAGATGTCGTCGCACACGCCATCGAACTGCAGGTACAGCGTGTGCAGACCGGCCTCCTTGGCCTGCTCGGCGAATTCCAGGCTGGTGAATTTGATCCCGTTGGTGGCCACCTGGCTATGCGAGAAGCCCATCTCGCGGGCCAACCGCAGAACGTCGAAAAACCGCGGGTAGATGGTCGGCTCGCCGCCCGAGAACTGCACGATCCGGCCAGCCACGGGGCGCTCGTCGCGGAGGGCCTGGAGCATTTTGCGCACGGTCTCGAAATCCGGCTCGTAGACGTACCCGGCGGCGTTGGCGTTGGCGAAACAGACCGGGCAGGTGAGGTTGCAGCGGTTGGTGAGGTCGACGTTGGCCAGGCCGGTGTGGCTGGTGTGCAGATTGCACAGACCGCAATCCTCGGGGCAGCGCGTGGCTCCGGCGACCGCGGGGTTTTCGATGCCGCGGTTGTCGGCGAAGGTCCATTCCTCCATTTTCAGGTACAGCCGGGCGTCGGAGTAGACGATGTCGCGAAACCCACCATGCGCGGGACAGCTTTTTTCCATGACCACTTTGCCGTCCTGTTCGAAAATGGTGGCGGCGATGAGTTCGGAGCACTCCGGGCAGAGCGACTGAGTGGTCTTGGGAAGGCCCTTGAGGAGCGGAGCGATGGGCGAGCCGGAATAAGTAGTTTCAGATGGTAATACCTGAAGAATTGCCATAGAGCGCTATTGTAGGGCGCGCGTCTCGGGGCCGCCACGACCGGACTGCCAACTGCGATTTCGACGGGTTGTACGGTTGCAGGAGGAATCGAACGGCGTCGGCCCCTCCGGGCCTGGCCGTCGAAACCGCCCAACGCGCTTACATCGCCCGTACCACCACTCTGCGTTAGTTGTGGGGCGGGCAATCCCGCCGGCAATCCTGCCCGCAGCCGCCTTTCAGGCGGCTCTTCCGGGCCACGCCCGAGTCTGCGCGGATGGCCCTGCGGGCCACCAAAGATCGTGAAAACCCGCGGCATGGCAAGCTTTGCACCCCAGTGCATCCAACTAAGCAGGCGCTTCCAGTCCTGGGTTTTCGACGGTGCGCAACCGGCAAGCGCCGGCTAAAAGCCGGCGGGGCCCAGAGGGCACCCCAGGATTGGCTGCCCCACGACCTGTGCAGAAGGGTCACGGGATGCAAAGTAAGCGCCTGCCACGCCTGCCACACGATTGTGGGACAGCCAGCCGGCATTCTGCTAAGGTTGATGGAATGAGCGAAGAATTGGCCGAAGTGGACTTTCAACGCTTCTGGCGCCGGCTGCAACAATTGGGGCTGAATGCTTACGAATCGCGTTCGTACCTGGTCTTGCTCGGCCACCCCAAGTTCAAAGCGCTGGAGCTGGCGGCGCGGTCGCACGTGCCGCGGCAGAAGATCTACGAGGTGCTTGACAGCCTGGTGGAGAAAGGATTCGCCCAGGTGGTGCAGGAGAAGACGAAGCTCTTCTCGGCCGTAGAACCGAGCCTGGCCATCCCGGGCTACCTGGGGCGCAAGCGGCTGATGCTCGAGCAGGAGCTGACGGATAACGGCCGGGCCGGCGCGGCCATGATCGACGACCTGAGCAGCCTGTACTCGGAAGGGCAGGGCGGACGCGGGACCCTCGATTTCCTGCGGATCGTCACCGAGCCGTTGCAGACCGCGGCCGAGTACCGCAGAATGCTCTCCGAGGTGCATAGCGAGTACCTGGAATTCTCCCGGCCGCCCTACGCGGTGGACCCTCTGCACGAGAAACTGGTGAAGCAGGCCGGATCGGGCGGGGTGGCGTGCCGGCTGCTGTTGGAGGCCGGCTCGCTGGATGAGGAGCATCGCCAGCGGCTGAGCGAGTACATGGCGGCGGGAGTGGAAGTGCGGATCGCCGATGCGCTGCCCATGAAACTGGCGCTGTTCGACGGCGCCCACGGCATGATCGCCCTGCTGGACCCGGTGATCACGCGGCCCACCTGGACGGCCGTGGTGTTTCACCACGAAGGCATGGGCGAAGCCATGAAGGGGCTGTTCGACGGGCACTGGCAGAGAGGGAAGGGGCTGTAGGCTTCGGCTTTTGACGGCGGGAAGGCGCGGCTCTTTGGCCATGGTGCGACCGGCATGGACGTGATTGATACCGGCGGAGCGCTGGTTGGCGATCATGGCGAAGGCTTGCTGGCGTCCGACCCAGGCGCCCATGGCGATCCAATCGGGGGAGGCCGGCGCGATTCTTTCCGTAACGAACCCATTCCGGACATGCATGTCCGGGAATTTCGGAGGGCTTTATTGAAACCAAAAGAGTTAACCGAGGGTGAACCGGACAGATGCGTCCGGAAGCCCTTTCTTCGGGGCAAATTCGCTCTCGCGAAGCCCTCCCGAAGCCACATTGTATCCGGCGGGCAGGCAGAGGGCGGCGGGGAAGAAAGCGGCGCAGGGAGGTAAATGGTTGGAATGGCGGCGGTTGGAGTGGATCAGAATTGTTGGCGAACTTTGTGAACGGGGCGGTCGGGGCGCTAAGGCGGCTGGTTTTCTCCGGCGGCGGGGCCGGGTTGGATTTTGGCCGGCGCGTGCCGATCGGCGGCGTTCGGGGTGCTTGCCGAGGCAGGGCGATTTCCGCGGCGCTGCGGGATAGCCCAGACGTCGCGGCCGTCCCGAGGCCGAATCGGCGGAGCCAGCGTTCTGAGGTTTTGGGCCTTGGACTGGCCGGGTGGGCAGGTCCGCACCATGACCGGTGCGCACCAGGCTAACGAAACTTATCCACCAGCATCAGATTCGAGCCCGTCTGCTCGATTTCGGAGTACACCAGCCAACGGCCATCCGGGGAAACCGTGAGCCCGTAATAAGCATCCTTGCCGAGATCCACGATTTTCTCGATCTTTCCCGTGGAGAAGCGCAGAAACTGGATGGTATTCCGATTCGCACGGGGAACGAAATACACACCCTGTTCGGTAACCCAATACGCGGAGCCGTGAAAGATCGCCGGCAGCACTTGAACGCCACCGGCTTGCTGACCGGAAGTGTCCAATCCAGAAAAGAGGCGGCGCAGGAGATCCGGCTCGGACTGAAGCGGATATTTCCACAACTCCATCGGCTCGTTCCCCCGGGGTATGTACACGAATCCTCCGGCGGAGTTCCCTCTCCCCGAGATTGTCTGCGGGATGTATTCCTTTGGATCCGCGGCAACCGGCATTCCTCCATTCGAGGGAACTTTCATCGCCCGCGTGGGCGTGAAAAAGTAGACCCACTTGCCGTCCAGCGACCATGTCAGTGCGACTTTCGGCTCCGGACCGCTGGTCAACTGCCGGGCTTCGCCGCCGCTGGACCGGATCGAAAAGACTTCGTCCTGTCCATTGATGGGCGCCGTAAACGCAATCGCACTGCCGTCGGGAGACCATAGCGGGGGGAACCACATCGACGAAACGCCGACCGAGGTCAACTGGGAGATGCCAGAACCGTCGCTATTGGCGACCCAGACTTCAAAACGGCCCGACCGATCCGACAGAAAAGCGATTCTTCCGCCATCCGGCGAATACGCCGCATAGAAATCCTGCCGGCTAGAGGACAGGAAGCGGGAGGGAGATCCCACGGAACTGCCGGTCCGGGATAACTCGATGCGCCACACATCGGTGTCGAGATTCACTTGCTGGTACACCATTCGCGCAGCCTGACCGGCAGTGGGACGCCATATCGATACCACCGGGCCGCTCCTCTCACCAACACCCGCCAGGCGGCGCTCCTCGGCCGATCCGGAGACCGCGATCCGCCACAAATTGTACGTGCCGCGAGAGGTCCCCGAGGAGAACACGATTTCCTTACCGTCGGGAGTCCAGGCAGGGCCGGAGTTGTCAGGTTCTGGAGACCGTAGAGCCTTGGGCTGCCCCTGCGGATCCAGATTTGCCGAAAAGGCTGAGCAAGGAGATTTTGGTCAAGCCCCACTGTTCCCGCCGGACAAAAGCCAATGTGCGGCCATCGGGAGAGAAAGCGGCTCCGCTATCGCTGCCTGCGGGCACAGGCGTGGTGAGCCGGCGCTTCTCTCCGGTGGCCACCGAAACCAGGAACAGACCGAAATCCCCATTCGGCGTGTCCTTGTCCGGCACGGCCAGCCACTTGCCATCGGGAGACCAGGCGATCAGAGGTTTGGGAACCGAGTTCAGAAAGGGCTCCGACCAGGTCTCGCTCACCTTTCGCTCGGGGCCTCCCAGGGCGGGGATCAGGAAATAGCCCGCTCGGGCGCCAGGCAGGAAACGCACAAACGCGATCCAACGGCCGTCGGGCGACCAGGTGGGGCTTATATCCGGCGCGGGATTGGTGGTGAGGCGCAGGGGATCGCCGGGACCGATCAGCTTGATGTAGATGTCTGTGTTATTTTGATTCGGCCCGTTCCAGGAGTACGCCACGTGGTTGCCATCGGGGGCGAAACTAGGAGACCCCTCAAAACCGTTGTGGGACGTCAAAGGCACCGCGGTCAGAGTTGTTTCGGCGGGCGGCTGCGGGCGGAAGAACCAGACAGCGGCGATGAGCAACAGTCCGAGCAGCGCGGCGGCGCCCCACACCCAGCGCCGGCCCGCTGCGGCGCGTAGCTCGGCGGGCCGCGAGGCGGTTCCGCTGTGCAGAACTCCCGAATCCGAATCCTCCTTACACTCCTGGAGCGATGTGCGCAGGTCCACCATCGATTGCCAGCGCCTGGCCGGGTCCTTGCGGAGGCAGCGCGCGACGATACGGTCGATCTCGCGCGGCAAGCCGGGAGTCAATTCGCTGACCGGCTTGGGGTCCTCGTGCAAAATCGCAGCCAGCGTCGAGATCGCGGAGCTACCGTGAAACGGGCTCCGGCCGCTCACCATTTCATACAGCATCGCGCCGAAGGAGAAGATGTCCGAGCGCCCGTCCACGGTCTTTCCTTCGGCCTGCTCGGGCGACATGTAGGCAACCGTGCCGAGGATGGCGCCATCCTTGGTAATCGGCGCGCCGGCATTCATGGCATGGGTTTCGATCAGATCGCCGGGAGCGACGTCTTCCACGAGCTTGGCCAGGCCGAAGTCCAGCAACTTGACCGTACCGTCCTCACCTACCATGACGTTTCCAGGCTTCAGGTCCCGGTGAACGATGCCGGCGGCGTGCGCCTTGGCGAGCCCGTCAGCAATAGGAATGGCGCACTCCAGCGCCTCCACCAGCTTCATCCCCTGGCGCGGGATCACCCGATTGAGAGGCTTCCCGGCAATGTACTCCATGACGATGAAGTCGACGTCATCTTCCGATCCGATGTCGTGAACTGTGACAATGTTCGGATGATTCAGGGCCGAGGCCGCCTTGGCTTCCTGCATGAAGCGCTGCCGGCGTTCCGGGTCGGACGCCTTGCCGGGAAGCAGGACCTTGATGGCGACTAAACGCCCCAACCGGGTGTCGCGGGCCTTGTAGACCGCGCCCATTCCGCCCTGTCCCAGTTTCTCCAGGATTTCGTAATGAGACAGCGTACGGCCCAGCATTTGTGCTTATTGTGTCATAACGGTTGCCCGAACTGAAGATACGCCTTGACTGGGCAAGGGCACGCGAGGCCTGAGCGCGGGCACGCAAGAGGAATCTCGCCTTCGGGGGAGGAGAACAATTTGTTCAATGCTTGGAGCGGGTGGACAAGTGAGGCGCGCAGTCTTGGGCGACAGGCTGCACCCACCGTCTGTCAGGGTTACGATCAAGCGGGCCATCCGGGAGTAATCAACCAGGGGAGGCGCACATGGTCGATTTTGCCGCTGGTCGGACGTTGAGAAGTAGATCCTCGCTGACGGCGTGGGGGCGATCTGGCCGCATGCCCGGTGCCCCAGGAAAAAAGGTTGTCAGAGGATCACGCGCTGCTGGGCGGCTTTCGGGGAGGAATCCGAGAAAGGGCACCCAAATATCTGCGCTGTCGGATATTCACACGGCGGCCGCAGAAACAAGCTGAAGCTTGTCCAAGTGGCGGTAGTCCTTGGGATTGTTCGTCACTAGCGGCGCCGAGAGGACAAGCGCCGTGGCTGCAACCCACGCGTCGGCCGAGCCAATTGGACGTCCCTTGTGCGTGCTCTCGTTCCGAACGGTGGCCCACGTGGAGCACAGGAGGCTGTCGGAATGAAAAACGGAGAAGTCGGCCAGATAGGCTTCCAGCATGTCGCATTTGCGCTGTCCCCAGTTCGCATCCAGGGCGCCCTGGCGCATCTCGGCCAGCGTCATAAATGACACGACCAACTCAGAACCGCGCACGATTGTGACGTAGCGCGGCGCGAATTCAGGATGCCACTTGAAGATAAAGCTGGCGACGTCTGTATCAACGACCAGTCTTGCCGTTGCGATCGGAGGAGAGGTCAATGTGGCGCTGGTCATAGATGAGGCGTACGAAGTCTTCGGATTCCTCCGCCGTTCCGGGGTCGATGTGGCTCAGAAGTCGATCCAGCGAGAAGGATCTCGCCCGGACCAGGTTAGGCGGATCTTGGACAGGTTTTGAAGGCACACGATCCATTTCGATAACCATTTTAGCGCCGATCGCAAATTCTGGGGCGACGGCCGAGGAGGACGCCGGTCATGTCGAAATCTCGAAAGATCGGAGCGCCGGAGCAGGTTCTTGCGCTGCTGTTTGCGCGCCAGGATCCCGCGCGGGCCGCCGCCGACGCTGTTTGGCTCGCTGGATTAGTTCGGAGTTGGCTTCTCAGCGTGGTCAATCACCAAAATCTCGACGGGTCCTTTACTGGCCTTCAGATTCAGACCGAGTTGCTCTTGTAATGCGGTGAAGATGGAAGGGCCGTCGCCAGTGGGAATCACACCGTCCTCGCCTGGCTTGGACGGGTTCCGATCGGGCACGAATTGGAGCTTGAAATTGTAGGCCCCTTTAAGCCCGGTCTCGTCGATAACTTGACGCTGCAAAGGCCGCGACAACGCCGACGCGAACATGGACATGGTAGCTTTCACGCCTGTCATCTGGCCCGGTCCCTCAATTCTCATGCTGACCTCGGGGTCGTCATTTTTCGCTTCAACGAATTTTGGGCCGCTCTTAGCCAGCACAAGCGCATAGACGGGAAGCTCTTTGGTCGAGCGATGCACCTTCAATTGGAACCGATCGGCCAGCAGGCTCTGAATCATGTGGCGGAATTGCGCTTTAGTGACCCTCGGGTCCGCCCCCTTCGCATCAATGTCAAATCCGTCCGATTCCAACCAGTTGGGGCCTCCCGAAATCTGGTCGGGCATGACCTGGTATGCGAGCATGATGAGCATTTTCACCGTGGCATTCGAAGTCGTAAGCCTTGCGCCAGGGTTTTGGGTGAGCGACCTTGTTGTGGCGTCAGGCCGGGCCGGTTTGACTGACGCCACGTCGAAGGCCGGCGCCTGCGCGCCGCAAGTCGCCGCGAAGAATAGCGCCACTCCCGTAATACCCACCGCTACGTTCATAGCCGCACTCCTCCGGTTAATGATACTTCCCGGATCGCAAAAGGTTACCTGCAAAGTGGCCGGGCCGCTCCGGGCGCCGCGCGAAGAAATCGGCCGCGGCGGCGAGCGCTCCGGGGTAGAGGATGTCGTCGTAATCGCGGCCGGTCAGGGATGAAAGCCGAAGGTGCATAGTCTCCACAAACCCTGGCTGACGCCAAAGCGTTTACGTATAAGCGCTGCGCCGTTAGCGGAAGCACCTTCGTGTAGGCGCGATCCATCCATTCGGACGAACTGCCTTATCGGAGAAATGCCGACGGCCCGGAACGGCGGCTCGACTGTGAGGAATGCGCTGTGATCCCGCGAGAACAAGGGGTCTCGTCGTTTTGACGCCCACGCTGGTCCCACGGGGGCACCGGCCGCGTCAGAGTGGACAGCAGGAGTCTGCGGAGGGCTACCGCGCGCCGCCCGGGACGCCGCGCTGTTTGCGCGTCAGGATCTCGCGCACGGCGTAAATGCGGCGGTCCTGGCTTTCGAAGTAGGTGCGCATCATCATTTCGCCGATCAGGCCGGTGGAGAACATCATGATTCCAGCCAGCAGCAAGAGGCCGCCGGCCATCATCAGCGGGCCGTGCTCGGCGATGATGTCCTGACCGAGCAGCTTTTCAATCGCCAGCCAGACCATGATGCCGCCGCCGAGCGTGGTGCCGGCGAGGCCCAGCGAACCGAAGAAATGCATGGGGCGCGTAAAGTACTTCAGCAGGAACTTGATGGTGAGGATGTCGAACAGCACGCGGAAGGTGCGGCCGATCCCGTAGTGCGAATCGCCCGCCGCGCGCGGGGTGTTGCGGATGGGCACTTCGGCCACGCGCGCGCCGTAGAAACTGGCCAGCGCGGGGATGAAGCGGTGCAGCTCGCCATAGAGATTCACGTCCTTCAGAATCTCGGCGCGGTAGGCTTTGAAGGTGGTGCCGAAATCCCGCAGGGCCATCCCGGAGGCCTTGGCCATCAGCCAGTTGGCGGCGCGGGAGGGGAGCTTGCGCAGGATGGCGTTGTCCACGCGATGCTGGCGCCAGCCGCTCGAGATGTCGTAACCTTCGTCGATCTTCCGGAGCAGCGCCGGGATGTCCTCGGGGGCGTGCTGCAAATCGCCGTCCATGGCGATGACGACATCGCCCTTGGATTCGTGAAAACCGGCCGAAAGGGCCGCGGTCTGGCCGAAGTTGCGGCGCAAGCGGATGATCTTCAGATGGCCGTCGGTTTCCACCAGATTGGCCAGAAGCTCGAAACTGCGGTCGGTAGAGGCGTCATCCACGAAGAGGATTTCGTAGGGGCGCTGCAACTGTTCCAGAACCACGGTGAGCCGGTCATACAGAGGGAGTATGGAGGGCTCCTCGTTGTGTATGGGGATGACGATGGACAGCATGGCGCTCGAAGTTTCAGTGTAGCATTGCAAAGATGGCGCTCACGCCGGACCGAATCCCCTTTCAAGCCACCACGGCAGGCACGCGCTACGACGGCATTCGCAGGCTGCCGGTCTCCGTCCTGCTGGACAACGTACGCAGCCTCTACAATGTGGGCGCGTTCTTCCGGACAGCCGATGCGGCGGGCGTGGAGAAGCTGTACCTGTGCGGCATCACCGGGCGCCCGCCCAAGCGCGCCATCGCCAAGACGGCCCTGGGCGCCGAGGAGTCGGTGGCTTGGGAACACGCCTGGGACGCGCGGCCGGCACTCGATGGCTTGCGCGAGCGCGGATACGAAATCGCGGCCATCGAAACCAGCGTGCACGCGGTGGATCTGTTCGACTGGAGGCCGCGTTTCCCCGTCTGCCTGGTGTTCGGACACGAAGTGGAGGGCATCCGGGCGGAGATTTCGTCGTTCTGCGACACCCACGTGCGCATCCCCATGCTGGGCGCCAAGCATTCGCTGAACGTCGCCACGGCGGGCGGAGTGGCGATCTACGAACTGTTGCGCAAGTACCGCGACTGGGAGACGCCTGCGCTAGGATAGGATTTGTCCCGACCACTGCCCCGCCTGCGCATGAATCTGGATTTCATGCCCTCGCCCGCGCCGGACCATCCCGGCCTGTTCATTCGCGATCCCTACCGGTTTTCCGACGCCATGTTGATCATTCCCCCGGTGCTGGTGGAGTGTTTGCGATGCTTCGATGGCCGGCAGACCGACCTGGATTTGCGCGCGGCCCTAGTGCGGCTGACCAACGACCTGGAAGTGGGCGAGATCGGACAGCACCTGATCCGGACGCTCAGCGATGCCGGCTTTCTGGAGAACGAGGCGTTCGAGCAGATGCGGGCCCAACGGCAGCGGGAATTCGCGGAGAGCCCGGTGCGCCTGCCGGCGCATGCGGGATCGGCCTATCCGGCGGATGCCGGGGAGGCGCGCGAAGTGCTGCGGGAATACATGGACGGAGCGGCGGGGGGCCTTCTGGACCCGGCGGGGCGCCCCCTGGGCCCGGCGGGGCGCCCCCTGGGCCCGGATGGAGACTTGTTTGCGATCGCGGCGCCGCACGTGAGTCCCGCGGGCGGCTGGCGCAGCTATCGGGCCGCGTACCGCATGCTGCGGCCGGAGCACCGCCAGCGGACCTTCGTGATTCTGGCGACCTCGCACTACGGCGAGCCGGAGAAATTCGGGCTCACGCGCAAGACCTTCGTGACGCCGCTGGGAGAAACCGCCACGGATCTCCGGCTGGTGGACTGGCTGGCGGAGCGCGGAGGCAGCGCCGTGCGGATGGAGGACTACTGCCACTCGTTTGAGCATACGGTCGAGCTGCAGGTGATTTTTTTGCAGCACGTGCTGGGGCCGGGAGTGCGCATTCTGCCGATCCTCTGCGGGCCGTACGCGCGGAGCTTGTACCGCGGCGGGCAGCCGGAAGACGATGGCCCCGTGAAGCAGTTTCTGGAAGCATTGGGGGAACTGCGCGAGCGGGAGGGCGACAGGCTCTTCTGGATTCTGGGCGTGGATATGGCGCATATGGGCGCGCGGTATGGCGACGAATTCGCGGCGCTGGCCGGCGAGGGCGCGATGAGCGAAGTCGGCGCGCGCGACGAACAGCGCATCGCCCGGATCACTACCGGCGACCCGGAGGGTTTCTGGGACCTGGTGCGCGAGAATCGCGACGATTTGAAGTGGTGCGGATCGGCGCCCTTTTATACCTTCCTGAAGACGGTCCAGGGCCATGGGGGCCCGGAGGGCGGCCTGCGCGGCGAACTGCTGGAATACGAGCAGTGGAACATCGACGAGGCCAGCGTGGTGAGTTTCGCCGGAATGGCGTTTTCGAAGCGGGCGGGGCGGATTATTCTGGCGTAGTGGCCGACGCGCAAGAGCGGAAGAGCCGCCTGAAAGGCGGCTGCTGCCCTACGGAAAGACACTACTCCAGCGTAACCAGCACTTCTCCGGCGGTCACCGTGGCGCCCTCCACGGCGGACACCGAGAGCACGCGGGCGGCGCGCGCGGCCCGCATCTCGTTTTGCATCTTCATGGCTTCCACCACCACCAAGCCCTGGCCCGGCTCCACGGCATCGCCGGGGGCCACCAGCACGCGCACCACTTTTCCGGGCATGGGGGCGGTGACAGTCAGGACGCCTTCGCCGGCGCCGCCGGCGGATTTCCGGCTCCAGCGCCGCGGGTCGCGTACCGCAATTTCGAAGCGGTAGCCGTCGATGACCACCACCAACCCGGGAGGCGCCTCCTCGATGCGCGCATCATAGGAGCGGCCGTCCAGCAGAATGGAGTAGACACCGGGCTCGGGCGTACGGACATCGGCCGAGCGCTCGGGACCGTCTCCCAGGCGGAAGCGGCAGGCCGGCGCGGGCGCCAGAATCTCAACGAGATCCTCGCTGCCGTTGATGGTGAGGGGGAGTTTCATCGCAGCAATTCGTTGCGGCCGGAGGCGAGCCAGGCGGAGGCGCGGGGGGCTCGCGAATCGGCTGTCGCTGGGTCCCCTCCGGGCCCAGAGGGCACCCCAGGGGGCACCCCGGTGCGGGAGGCTGTGTGCAGACCCGCCGCCAGCGCGGCGACGGCGGCCAGATCGGCGGGAGGCTGCGGCGCGTGGTGGCGCTCGAAGAACTCGTCGATGAAACCAGTGTGCAGGTGGCCGGCGCGCAATTCCGGGTCCTCCAGGATTTGGCGGAAGAAGCCGATGTTGGTGCGGATGCCGCCCACGTCGTATTCGCGCAAGGCGCGGATCATGCGCTGGATGGCTTGTTCACGGGTGGCGCCCCAGACGGCCAGCTTGGCGAGCAGCGGGTCGTACTCCATGGGGACGGTCCAGCCATGGTAGACGCAGCCGTCCAGCCGGACGCCTGGTCCCATGGGGCGGTCTAGGCGGGTCAGGGTGCCGGGGAAGGGCAGGAAATCGTTGTAGGGGTCTTCGGCGTAGATGCGGGCCTCGATGGCGGCGCCGCGCCAGGAAACATCCTCCTGGCGAAACGGCAGCGGGGCGCCGTCGGCGATTTCGATCTGGAGGCGTACCAGGTCGAGGCCGGTCACCAGCTCGGTGACGGGATGTTCCACCTGCAGCCGCGTATTCATTTCCAGGAAATAGAAGCGGTGGTCCGGGTCCACCAGGAACTCCACCGTGCCGGCGTTGTAGTAACCGGCTGCGCGGGCGGCGCCGATGGCCGCGGCGCCCATGGCCTCGCGCATCTCCGGATGGAGCGCGACGAGCGGCGATGGGCACTCTTCGATGACCTTCTGGTGGCGGCGCTGGAGGGAGCATTCGCGCTCGCCCAAGTGGACCATGTTGCCATGGCGGTCGCCGAGCAATTGAATTTCGATGTGGCGCGGGTGCTCCACAAAACGCTCGACGTAGATCTCGGAATTGCGGAAGGAGCGGCTGGCCTCGCTGGAGGCGTTGCGAAAAGCGGATTCCAGATCGGCCTCGCGGTCCACCCGGCGCATACCCTTGCCTCCGCCGCCGGCCACCGCCTTGAGCAGGACGGGATAGCCGTGGGCGGCGGTGAAGGCGCGGGCCTCCTGGATGGTGACGCTATGATCGGTGCCCGGCACCACCGGAGTACCGCCGGCGAGAGCGGTCCGGCGGGCGGCGGTTTTCGATCCCATCATGCGGATGGAGCCGGGCGAAGGGCCGATGAAGACGAGGCCGGCGTCCTCGCAGGCGGCCGCGAAATCGGCGTTCTCGCTGAGAAAACCGTAGCCAGGATGGATGGCGTCGGCGCCGCGGCCGCGGGCGGCCGCGAGAATGCGATCGGTGCGAAGGTAGCTTTCCGAAGAAGGCGGCGGCCCCACCGCGACGGCCTCGTCGGCCATGCGGACGTGCAAAGAGGTGCGGTCGGCTTCGGAATAGACCGCTACGCTGGCGATTCCCATTTCCCGCAGAGTGCGGATGATCCGGACGGCGATCTCGCCGCGGTTGGCGATCAAGACCTTGCGGAACATGGCAGCCAGAATTGTAGCAGCAGTCGGCGGGCGTGGGGCGCGGCCGCCTGTGGCACTCCTGCGAGAGAGGGCGGAGGAAAGCGCCCTTCGCCGGGCGGGGGCGGCCCAGCGCGCACCAGGGCGCCAGAGCACGGGGCTTGAGGGGCCGGCGGGTCTCCGAAACGCTGGCTCGCCGACGCCGCCCGCCTCCGCCAGCATGGGGCGGTTGAAGACCGCGCCGGCTCTCAGCCGCCCGCAGCCCTCGCGCGCCGCCGGCCTCCGCCCGGCCGGGGGAAGCCGGCTGGGCCCAGGGGGCACCCCAAGATTGGCGGCCCCGCGGAGCAGCGTAGCCACAATCAAGGCGGTGCTTCGCACCCTTGGCAGGCGAATCGCCAGGCGAATCGCCTGCCCTACCAAAAGCGTCGCGGCGCGGCAGGAGTTGAGGCGCTTGTAATACAGAATCAAGCGCTTGCGCACCTTGCCAGGAAAACCCCACCGGCGCGCGGCGGCCAACATGCGGCGGCCGAGGACCGCACCGGCTCTCAGCCGCCCGGCGCTCGTGCGGCACCCGCCTCCGCCAGCATGGGTGGCTGAGGACCGCGCCGTCTCTCGGCCGCCAGGGCCCCCACGCGCCGCACGAACGCTTTTCAGCGGCTGGGCACGGAAAGTGCTGGTAGAATTGAAAGGACTCACCATGGCTCTCGACTCGATTGAAGGATCGCTGAAAGAGCGGGGCGTCCGCCTTACCCGCCAGCGGCAAATCCTGCTCGAGCTGATCGACAAGACCGGCGATCATCTGGATGCCGAGCGGCTCTTCCAGTTGGCAAAAGAAAAAGATCCGAAGCTCAACCGGGTCACGGTGTATCGCACGCTCAAAATGCTAAAGGCCGGCGGGCTGGTGGACGAACTGGACCTGATGCACTATGGGGGCGACCAGCACTACTACGAGACGCGTCTCAAACAGGAACACGCGCACGTGATCTGCCTGCGGTGCGGCAAGGTCGAAGAGTTTTTCGGCGAGCCGCTGCAGCGGTTGCGGAAGCAGATCGAAAGCCATTTCGGTTTTCAAGTGCTGCTGGCCCGAACCGAGGTGGGCGGCTACTGCGCTCACTGTCAGACCTTGCGGGCGCGGGAGGTGGAGGAGGCGCGCAACCGTCCGGTGGAACCGCCCAAACGCCGTCCGGCGAGTGCCGCGGCGCGGGTACGCCAACCCCGCGCGGGACGCAGTTGAGGGCCAAAGTCAATGGATACCAACCCGGTTGCCGCCGCCGAGGCGGGTGCGGCCTCTCTGCTAGTGGTCGATCCACACGGCCACCGCACGCGGGTGCCGATTGAGCCGGTGCCCTTTCGCATCGGCCGGCAGCCGGAAAACGAGCTGATCGTCCGCGACAGCCGGGTCTCCCGCACGCACGCCCGGATCCTGGTGGAGGATGCGCAATATCTGTTGGAAGACTGCGGCAGCCGGCACGGCACCTACGTCAACGGGAAGCGCATTTCCAGGCACGAGCTGCGCGGCTCCGACAAAATCGAGTTCGGAACGCAGGACTCCTATCACCTGATCTTTCTACTGGACGGAAGCGAGCTGAAGAAACTGATGGAACAGATGGCCGCCTCCGAGATGGCCCCGGGGCTGGGGACCGGCGGGAACCTGGCCAAGCTGAGAGCCATCTTAGACCTGGCGCGCACGGTGCAGAGTTCGTTCTCGGTGGACGATGTGCTGACCTCGGTGGTGGACACGGGGCTGGCGATCACCGGCGCCGAGCGGGGCTTCCTGCTGCTTCGAGCGGACGAAGGTTTGCATACGCGGGTCGCCCGCCACCGCCAGGGGCGCCATCTGCTGGATAGCGACCTGCGGGTTCCACGCGAAATGATCCACCGGGCGCTGCGCCACCGCCGGGAGCTGCTGTTCATGAACTTCGATCCGGCGGGCGCGGACGAGACCAAGCCGCAGAACAGCATTGCCGATCTGGAATTGCGGAGCGCCATCTGCGTTCCCCTGGTGCGCATCCGCACCGGGCAGGGGGACGCCACCAGCGTGCTCACGGCCGGGAGCGAGACCGTGGGGGTGTTGTACATGGATTCCCGGCTGACCGCGGCGGATATGGCCGGCGGCAACCGCGAACTGCTGCAGACGCTGGCCATAGAGGCTTCCACAGTGCTCGAGAACGCGCGCCTGTTGGAGGAAGAACGCACCAAGCACCAGATGGAAGAGGAGCTGAAACTGGCGCGCGCCATTCAGCAGAGTCTTCTGCCGGGAGAACTGCCGTCGGCCGGGTGGATGGCGGCGCGCGGCAGCAGCGTGGCATCGCACGAAGTGGGGGGCGATTATTTCGATGTGAACCCGGTGAATCCGCGGTGCTGGTCGGCAGTGGTGGCCGATGTGTCCGGGAAAGGCGTAAGTTCCGCGCTGCTGGCTTCGCTGTTGCAAGGAGCGCTGATCGCGGCTACCGATCGCCCGGAGGCGCTGGGGCAGCGCCTGGAGCGGCTGAACCGCTTCCTCTTCGACCGCACGGGCGGGGAGAAGTATGCCACGGTGTTCTTTTGCCTGCTCGACATGGATGGCCGGTTCAGCTATGTGAACGCGGCGCACTGTCCGCCGATCGTGGTGCGATCGGGCGGCGAGCTGCAGACTTTGCCGGCGACGAGCGTGCCGGTCGGGCTGCTGGAATCGGCCGAGTTTACCGTGTTGGAGCAGCGTCTGGCGCCGGGAGATAAGGTGGTGATTTATAGCGACGGCGTGACCGAAGCGCAGAACGGGCGGTCCGAATTTTTCGAAAAAGGACGCCTGCGGGAAATTGTCGCCGCTCACGTGGCGAACTCCTGTTCCGCCATTCACGACGCCATTCAAGACGCGGTGGCGGCTTTCACGGAAGGGGCTCCGCAATCGGACGACATCACCGTGCTGGTGCTGGAGTTCCGCGGCCCGGCGGGATAGGGGTCCGAGAGCAAGGCGCTATTTCACTCCACGGAGGCAGCCTGCAAGATATGACCATAGGGTCGGATGGTGATACAGGCAGGAGGGGGTCGCCTCGCGGCCGGTCAGGGCGCGCTCCGTCACGCGGCCTTGGAAGAACTCCTGAATCGTCCCGACCAGCAGGGGCAGCCCGGCGGCGAGCTGCAGATAGGGGTAGGTGGCGAAATTGTCCTTCGGTCCAGGTTGGATCAGCACCTGTTTCAGCACGGGACCGGTGTCCACTCCGGGATCGATCCAGTGGACCGTAGTGCCGGCCAGGTGAGGGCGGCCGGTTGCTACGGCCCAGTAACCTCCATGGGTGCCCCGAAAAGCCGGCGTGATGCCGGCGTGCATGTTCACGAACCGGCCGGAAATCGATCCCAGTACTTTACGGCTCAGAATTCGAGTTCCATTGACCACCACCAACTGGGGATCGGCGGACTGGAGCCGTGAAATCGCCTCGTCGCCGTTGGCCGATTCGATTCGAATTACGTTGGAAGCGACCGGAGTGGAATCCAGTCCGGATTCCCGCTTGATGGCTTCAATTCTGGCGCGGCTCCGCAGGCGCAGCCAGCGGGCGGCGGTGATTACGAAGAGTACCTGCCCGGCAGCAGCCCCATAACCGAGCCTGCGGGCCCGCCGGTGGGCAGTCCGCCAGCGAGGCGGCGCTTTTTCGATCAGTAAAGGAAAATCGCCAAACCGCTTCCTGAGTTCATTGGCCACCATGTGGGTGGAATCTCCCTCGCCGGCGAGCATGAGCAAACGCGGCCTCATATCTGCCCGACTTCCACGGCGGCTGGCGACTCCAGGCTGGCCGCCTGCCCGGCGGCCTCCGCCATGGACATGGATTGGAACCCAAACTCGTTGCGGAGATCTCGAAATTCAGTGAGGATCCTGGAGAGAAATTGAATGGATTCGTCGATATGGGCGCCAAAATTGTGGGGATGCCACCACAAATGATAAATTTGCGCGTTGCGCGCAGCCGCCCGCATGCCGGTTAAGATCCGGCCGGCCCGCCACGGGTCAAGCGCCTTGAAAAGCGGGCTGCACGGACGCAGAAAGCGGCTGGCGCGAACATCGCCCAAGCCGGCTGCGGTGGGGACCTCGTGCCAGGACTGCAAGCGGTCCCGCAAGACCGGGATATACGTGTCCGAAAGACGGAGGGCGCGCCGCCCGGCGGAATCGGCATCGCGGCCGGCAGCCTGGTAGATTCTGCCGCGCTGGTTGCCGCGGTAGCAAAGGAATCCGGCCTCGCGGATGGCGGCGGAATACTCAGGATTGAACTGATTGCGCGGCAGGACCAGCGATCGCAAGGTGAGGCCCATGGTGGCGGAGGCGATGCGTTGGGCGGAAGTCAGGTCGGCCCGGAAGGAACCAACGTCCTGCCCGTCCTCCAGGCAGAAGTAGTGGGAAAAAGTGTGCGAGCCGATCTCCTGCCGCGGCGTCTGCCGAATGCGCTCCAACAAGGACCTTGCGAAGTGCAGCGGATCGTCGTTCTCATTGCGGCCGATTCTCTCACCGTACGGATCGAATCGCGGCTGCCGGTAGCGCGGCCTCTCGATCGGGAAGAAATCGGTCAACTCGCCGCGGTCGCGGGCGAAGAGAAATCCCACCGTGGCCCAGGTGGCCGCCACGCGGGATTCCGCGAAGAGAGCGAGAATTCGGGGCGCCGCGGATCGCGCACCTAGGAGATTCAGGCGATAGGGTCCATCGACCGGCCCCCAATCCCGGACGCCCCAGTGCAACTCGAAATCCAGGGAGATCACGAGAGCCCCATGCTGCTGGTGCGGAGTCGGACAGCACATACTTCCAAGCGTCGTCATAGAATATTCAGATCTGTTTAGAGGACTGCGGAGATGGTGTTCAGCCATTCACCACGCAGCGGCGGCCTTCCCGCGAAGGGGATCCGCAATCGGACGGCGTCACCGCGCCGTGGCTGGAGTTCCGCGGCCCGGCGGGATCGCTCCGCTCGACTGCCGCAGCCAGGTTGGCCAGGTCGGCTTCCATGGCGCCGGCGCGGGGTACGGGGACGTCGAGTTCGGCCAGTTTCGCAGGCAAGACCCGCCGCACCACTTCGATAAACGGGACCAACAGCACCGGCTGCGGGGTACCTCCGGGCCCGCCGGCATCCCGCTGCGCGATGTTTACAAAATCGCGCTCCGGCAAGTTGAGACGTATTTGCCAGTGCGCAGCAGACGAAGCGCGATCGGCCGCGCCGAAGAAGCGGACACCTTTCAGCCGGGCAGTGATGCTGCTGTATCCCAGCGACCGCGCGCCGTGATCGAGTGCATGCCAGCACTGTTCCACACTGCCCGCCAATCTGAGGGAGCGCTCCAGCGCCCGCAGTTTGACATGGGCGCTCAGCATGGGACGAAGACCGGCCCAAAGAAAGCGCCGCGTGACCTCAAACTCCACGTAGCCCAAATGATGAACGCCTACCCACGCGACCGCGGCAAACAGCAAAATCACCAGGCCGGCGTAGCGGTTCTGGATGACGCTCTCCAGCAGGGAAAGGACGGCGCCCACGGTCCCGGCGCCATAGAGCAGCAACGCCGCGCGCCGGGGAGTAAGTCCGCGATCCAGGAGGCGGTGATGGATGTGTCCCCGGTCGGCAAGAAAAATGGGTTCGTTTCGCAGGAAGCGCCGCACGATGGAAAGCGCCACTTCGAGGAGAGGAAGCGCCAGCGCCATGACCGGAGCGGCCAGCCCCAGCATGGTGGCGGCCTTTTGAGTCCAAATGACGCCATACGCGCCGAGCAGGAATCCGAGCACCAAGCTGCCCGAGTCCCCCAGAAAGATGGAAGCGGGGTTGAAGTTGTAACGCAGGAACCCGAGCAGGCAGCCTGCCAGGGGAGCGGTGGCTAACCCAAGCGTGACGTCTCCATGAAGCATTCCGGCGACAAGAATTGTCAGGGTGGCGGTGACCCCGACCCCCGTGGCCAGACCATCAATACCGTCTATCAGATTGAAGGCGTTGGCACATAGAATGAGCCAGGTCACAGTGAGAGCAAAGCCTATCCAGGGAGAGGTGGCATGCCCGGTTACTCCCAGGATGCGGACTCCGGCCGCATACGCCCACACGGCGGCGGCCAGCTCGCCGAGGAGTTTCTGCCACGGCTTGAGATTGAGCCAATCGTCCAGCAGGCCCGTGCAAAATACGATCGCGACCGCCGGCAGAAGCCTCCAAACCGTCCCGAAATTCTGTTGAATCACTCCGCCGGCTTTGAGCGGGAGCAACAACAACAGGCCATAGGCGCCGGCGTACGAGGCCATGATGGCGACTCCCCCGGTGCGTGGCGTGGCAACCTGGTGGATCTTACGGCGGTGATCCGGCCGGTCCACCAGGCCAAGGCGAATCGACCAATCCCGTATGACCGGCGTCAGAATCAGGCTTAGGACCAGTGAGACCAGGCTGAGCAGGCACAGTGAATACATGAAGCCTTCCTATTTCCCGCGGCCCGCTGGGGCCGGCTCGGTCGACACCAAAGACTGCAGCATGCTTCCCAGCCGGCTCAGATAGACCGTGTTGTCGAAATGTTGGCAGACCAACGTGCGGGCTGCCGCTCCCATGCGGGTGGCTATGGCGTGATCGTCCAGAATGCGGCGGGCGGCCTGAGCGAGCGCTTGCGAGTCCCCCGGCGGGACCAGGATTCCCGTGACACCGTCCAGAACCACGTCGACGACTCCGGTCGTCCGGGTGGACACCACCGGCTTGCCGGCGGCCGCCGCCTCCAGCAGCACCTTCCCGAGTCCCTCGCGGTGCGTTGGGAAAACAAACAGGTCCATCAGCGGATAATAGGGCGCTGGATCCGCGATGTAACCGCGCCAGTGAACTTGTGGGCAGCTTCGGATCCAGGCGGCTGTCGCCGGGTCCACCGGATCGCCCGGCTCAAATGCTCCGAGCAGCAACAGATGTACGTCCCGTCCCTCGCCGCGCAGGATCTGGAAACACTCCACTAATTGTTGAATGCCTTTGTCCCTGGTGAGCCGGCCTACGAAACCGAGGACCTGGCTTTCTTCCGGGATGCCCAGAAGGCGGCGCATAGCGAGTTCGGCGTTGGCGTCGGGGACCGGGCGGCCGGGGAATTGGATGCCTTCGCTGGCGCGATCACCTAATAACACCACTTTGCCAGGATCTGCGATTCCGTCGCGTAAGACGGCGTCCATCACGCTGCGGCTGATACAAATGACCCGATGCGCCGAGAGGCAGGCGATTCTCTCACATGCCATCAGCAAGTCGCGCTTCCACGAGCGCGTGGTCTCATAGCGCAGTCCGCGCAGCGTGTAGAGGCGGTGCGGCACGCCCGCCACGAGCGCTGCGATCCCGCCCAGAAGGCCCATCTTCGGTGTGCTCATGCTGGTGATCGCCGGTCGGATGGAGCGAAACATGCGCCAGAGCTGCCACAAGGTCCAAATGTCCCTGCCGGGTGAAATCTCACGCTTCATGGACACGGAGCGAAAGCGGACGCCAGGGATCAGCGCCGGATCTTCGCCCGCTACGGCTGGGGCGACGACCGTCGCATCCATGCCCAGATCCCGAGTCATCGACAGGATTTCCGGGAGAAAGTGCCGGACGGCAAAGATGCTGTTCATCCCAAACACGATGGCCGGCGTTTCCATGACGCGCATTGCTCCTTTCGGAAAACCACCGCGAAGGTCTCGGCCGCCTCCGCCCCGGCCCACCACCGGAACAGCAGAAGCCACACGCGCCACAGCGCGTGCAGCGGCAGGCAAAACCGGAAGTAGCCGCTGGTGAAGTACAACCGGCGCAATTCGGGAATCAAGCCATGGCGGCGCCCGAGGCGGTCGAAACCGGCGGGCGTGCACCAATCGTAGTAGGCCGGAAAGCCGTGATCCCCTCGCGTCTTGGGGAACACCCCGAAAAGAATCCGGCGTTTCATCCCTTCCGGCAGAATCAGATTCATCCTCGCGTAAACGGCGTTTCGAGAGGGTACGTAGATCAGGGCCCGTCCGCCGGGTTTGAGAATGCCGGATATGACGGCGATCGCCCGATCGGTGTCCCGGACGTGCTCCAGGAGGTATTGGCAGATCACCAGATCAGCGTCGCCGCGCCCCCGGTAGCAAGCGATATCGGCGCAGACGGTTTCGTCGTAATGGCCCGGCGGGGCGGCTGCCAACTCTGCGCTGTCGATGTCCAGCCCGACGGTTCTCAGTCCCAGTTCGGCTTTGAGCTGGCGGCCAATCGCCGGGTTCTTGCCGCCCCCCACGTCGTAGAGGAGCGCCCCTGGCTGCAGATAGCGCGGCAACAAATCGTCCAGAAAATCGCGGTCGCAGTCGACATGAAACTCGGCCGGAAGCAGCCGGTCAAACCGGCGCGTCAGGCGCACCTGCCAGTCGATCAATTTGCGCAGCCATGACCGGTGGGGCTGCGACGTCCAGAAACCGGAGGCGGAAGCATTGACTGGTGAAGTTCCCATATCAATACCCCTCCGTTTCCGCCGGTTTCAGCCGTTGGCCGCTGGCGGATGCTCCGATCCAACGGGCGGTGACCCGGCGCACCTCGTGAAAGAACGCGCGGCGGCGGGCTTCCAGGAGATCGTCCCGGAAATCGGTGGCTCTGAGGAGATTCCGCGCTGCCATGGCGTCCATGCGGTTGGGCTCCCGGAGCACCTCGATCAGCTTGCGGGCCAGGCTGACTGTGTCGCCCGGAGGCACCAGGTCCTCGGACACCAGCAATTCCGGAATTCCGCCTACGGTGGAGCCAATGCAGGGCAGCGAGCGTGCCATGGCCTCTACGAGTGCGCGGGGCAGCCCCTCGGCGCGCGAGGGCAGCAGAAACAGATCGGAGGAATCCAGCTCTTCACGCACCCGCGCACCGGCCGGCACCTGCCCAAGGAAATGCACCCGGTCCGCCAGCCCCAGAGCGGCAGTCAAGCGCTCCATGGCGGCGCGGTGCTTACCGTCGCCCGCAATGCGGAGTTGGAGATTAAGGCCGGCTTGAACACCCTCCGCAACGGCGCGAATTAACACATCCGGGGCCTTGTACATTTGCGCCAGCGAAGCCAGCGTGACCAGCCGGAATTCCCGCCGCGGGTCCGCGGCGCGAGAGAATGCTCTGGGCGTGTCCCGGAGGGCCTCGGGGGGGATCTCGACGTCCGAAAAGCCCACCGTGAAGCCGGCGCACGGATATCGCGACTGTAGAGCCTGCTCGGTGACGTAAGCCGCGGCCGCGGCACGTTGGCACTGGCGGCGCAACTGCCGCGTCAGGCGCCATCGGAAAAGAGGGCGCAAGCGGTAGTCCACCGCCCCCGGCGCGTACATTTCGAAAGGATCGCTTACCACTTGCAGCCCATAGGGCTGGCCGCGGCGAAACAGAACCGGTTCCAGGCATCCGGCGATATGGGAACTGACCCGCATGATGACGGCGTCCCGGGGGTCGACCGACTCGCGAATCGCGCGGCGGATGGAAACGGACTTTGCCAGATACTGCCAGGGCCCCAGATAGTCAGGCACCGCCAGGAACCTTACTGCGGTTCCGGAGGCCTGGCACCAATCGGGTTCGGGCCGGAGTACATCCCGGACTCGTGCCACTACTTTGACCCCCTCGAAGACGGAAAGGTAGTGGTTCCAGAAGGGGTATGCATGCAGTCCCTGGGTCCAAACGGCGCCATCCGGGGTGCGGAAGAAGCGATGCTCAACGGTGACAACGACATTCATAAACGAGCCTTTCTAGGGCGGCCGCGCATTGCCAGGGCGGTCACCAGCAGGTACGGCACAACGGCGTACCAAACGAGGCCTCGGGTAACGCCCGCCGACTCCCCGCGCGCGAACAGGAAGAAGAAGGAGAGAAAACTGCCGACTAGCGCGTGTTTGGCGGGATCGGTCGCATCGGCGGTAAGAAACAAAGAGGTTACGCAGAACCCCACGAAACCCAGCCACAGCGGGCCGCCGAACCATCCGAAGTTCAAGTAGGATTCGGCGATAAACGAGAATCCCAGACCGCCTCCCGAAGAGAAGATCGACGGATCGACGGTGGAGGTCAGCCAATCGCTCAGAAGGCCGTGGGCCACGCTGGGATGCACTTCCCAACCCAGGTTGGGAATCACCGCCGTGGCCGCGTAAAAATAGCTGGCGCCGAGATCGAAAGGGCGGATGTCCGGCACTAGAGCCAGGGTATGCGTCACGGTCACCAACGAATGCCCCATCTCCGAGATGGAAGAGGAGACTGGATTTTCCAGGTTGCTCAGGCTCTCGATCTGGCTCTCCCAAGACAGCCTGTATTTCCCACTGATGTTGCGAGTTTCCCGGACAAGAGGGAAAACCAGGACCGCCGCGACGGTGAAAATCCAAATCAGGGATCTTGGAATGCGGCGGATGCCGCTCTCAAACACCCAGACGACGGCCACGCAGGTGATGGCGGCGGCACCCCGCGAACCCAGGAAGAGATAGGCGCCGGCATACAGGGCCGTGAAGGCCACGCAGAACAACTGGGTCCACCGGCTCCTTTTGGAGCCGGCCAGCAGGAAGATCGTGCCTGGCATCAGAAAGCCGGAAAGGGCAAACGACACTAGCGCTGCGATACGGTGCGTGTAAAGACCCATGTATCCGTAATCCAGGACCAGGTCAAAGGATCCCCTCAAAAGGTTCAGCGTGGGGACAAAGGCAATCGCCAGAAGCAGCCATCCCACCAACCGCGCCGCCCTGTCCCGGGTGGGGCTGGAGTCCTCGATCGGTTTGCCCCGCGATTTGCGGCTCAACGCGAGCAACGCGCCAGTGTGAAGACACAACATGCTGACGGCCACCAGGAACAGCGCCTTGGTCAGAATATCCGTCTGCACTTCGCCTTGCAGAATTCCGCCAGAGTTCATCCCAAAGAGCTCGAGCAGCGCCTGGCCTGCATTGAACAGACCGGCCGCGATGACGAATAACGAGTACGGCTCGAACAGGGTCTTGCGAAGGGCGTACCAACTCCAGAGAATCCAGACGAAGGACCCCGTGACCAGGAGGCACGCCGGATACACCAGCCGCTCCGGATCGAGTTGCACCACTGGAAAAAGTACGCCGGCCCCGGCGACGATGCTAGTCAAGATGATATGCAGTATCAGGATGGCCTTGGAACGGCTGATCTGGCCGGACATCACGAAGCTTTCGACCGGGCCCGGCAGAACGGGATCAAGCGCGATAGAGCGCATAGAGTCCTCCCAAAGACCTTTCGATGTTGAAATCGCTATTCTCCACGGACGCCAGAGCGCCGGCTTGGCTGGCATGCGGTCTGCCGACGACGGCAGCCAGCGCCTCCGCCCAGGCCGGCGCGCCGGCTGCCAACGGCAGGCGATCGACGAGTTCCGGCGCCACGTCCGCTTCGGCCGGGACGCAATCGGAAATCAGGCAAGGCAGGCCGGCGGCCTGCGCTTCGATCACGGCGAGACCCAGACCCTCCCAAAGGGAAGGAAACAAAAACGCATCCATCGCCGAAAGCAGGCGCGGGACATCCGCGCGGGAGCCCAGGAACATCGTCCGCGAGGCCATGCCGAGCGCGCGCACCCGCTCCTCGACGAACGGCCGGGCGGGGCCTTCGCCGACAAGAAGCAGCCGCAGACGGGGCAACCGGCGGGCGGCTTCGGCGGCGACTTCCACAAGGAAGGCGTGATTCTTGGGGGCGTCCAATCGGCCCACGTGGCCGATGACCACTTCATCGGCGCCAATCGCCAGGCTGGTTCGAACCTCCTCCCGCGCCTCCAGCCGGCGGAAGGGTTGAAGATCGATGCCGCAGTGCAGCACTTGGGATCGCGGGTCCACTCCCCACCGGGCGCCGAAAAGCGCACGTCCGGCGACTTGGCTGGCGGCGAGCCAGTGGGTCGCGTAGCGGTCGAACCAGGTTCTCGAGAACTGAATGTACCGGCGCCGCAGCCAGCCCGCGCTGGAATCCCGGTCGGAATAGTCGCAGTGACTATGGGCAATTCGCACCGGCACGTCCAAGCTGCGGGTCAGCCTCAGCAGATATCCGCTGAAGTGCTGGACGTGACTGTGTATGGCATCGTATGGGCCAAACTGCCGCAGCAGGGATCGCACGACTGGTCCATAAGCCGGCGAGCGGTGGGAGACGGTGCACGGGATCAAGCGGGACCCGCGGCCAAGGATCTCCTGGTCATAAGCCGACGGATTGTCTGTATGGACCAGAAAGTCCATTTGCAACACACGCGGGTCGAGGGTGCGCAAGACGTGCATGAGCCAGGTTTCGACTCCACCGCGATTCATCGCGCGGACCACATGCACCACGCGTCTGGGCCGCCCGCTCATCGCCCCACCTCACGGCAGGCCGCGCCCTTCCAAGGCATCTGGAGGCGCCGCGGATCTGCCGCCAATTCGTCTGTGGTCCGCTCCCACCAGCGAAGTTCCGGAAGCTCGGCCACGAGATCCGCTGCGAATCGAAACCGGATCACCTTGGCGGGAACCCCGGCGACGATTCCGTAAGGCGGAACGTCGTGGGTGACGATGGCGCCGTCGTCCATGACCGCGCCGTGCCCGATTCGCACTCCCTGCCGTACCAACGCAAAGGCGCCGATCCGGACGCTGCTCCCGATCCGTGGTAGATCGGGACAATAATTCCATTGGGATGGCTGGCCGAACGGATTGTCCGGCGCATTCAACTTGGTCAAAGTAGAAAGAGAGCTGGTGGGATGCTCCTGCGGTCCCATGGTGGCGTGAGGGCCAGTGGATAGGAATCGGACAAGTTCTCGCGAACAGAGGATGACGCCGCAATTGACGTAGCAGAAGTCGCCGAGCCGCACTCCGTTCGAGAATTGCCCGCCCCGCACGACATAGTGGCCGTGTCCCAAAATGACTCTGTCGCCTACTGGAGGAGAGCCGACAAAGCAACTCGGGCGACGCACCTTCGCGGTCACCAGGCGCGGGTAGTTCTTCAAACCTGCCAGACCGAATTCCTTAACTTGCCACATAGAGCATTCTCCTTGTCGAACGCTTCACGTGTGGACCGCCGATTGGGAAAGGTCCGCCCGGGGTAGGCGCGATGCTCCGGCGCGGTTCGACCCGCGGCGGCGTTCGGAGCGAATCCGGGTGAGAAGAAGTGCTGCGCGAGGTCCCGCCAGGACGAGCAAAAACGTTATCCAGGCGTATAGCGACGATGGGCGGAGCCGCAAACCCGACAGACTGGCTTCAACTGCACGGCCCCGATCCCCCGCCAACAGGTTCGAGAGAGCCGCGTTGCGCAGGACCGCCTCATACCGCCCAGGCGCCAGCCTCCGCAGAGCGTCTCCGTGCTCGGCCAACACGTACCGCCAGTCGGCCGCCTCGTCGCGAGCCTTGCGTTTCACCATTTCGGGGTCGGCGGGGGGAATCAGGTAGCTTAGACGGTCCAGGCAATCGGTGTGAATAAGCGCCAGGGTGACCGGGACCATGCGGGATGTGAAGCGTTTGGCGAAATCCAGGAAATAGGAAAAATCCGGCGCGAAACTTTCGGGCAGAGGGCAGCCGACGAAGCAACCGCGGCGCGTTACCCACAGGGCGTCGGTCAATAAGGCCCGATCGATCCAGCGCACCCACTCGGCATATCCGACGACTGGTTCGGGGGGCATCGGAGAAGGGGTCACCCGGCCGTCGTCGTAAACGTATTGGAATCCGAAACGGTCCACTCGATCGCCGGCCGCCACGAGATGCTGGTAGATACGCGAGAGGCAGCCCGGCAGCATTTCATCGTCGCTGTCGAGAAAGATGACCCACTCGCCCCGGGACGCGCGCACTCCGCTCTTACGAGCAGCACAGAGGCCCCGGTTGGTGGGGTGGAGGATCAGGCGGACGCGGGGATCTGAGTATTCGGCGATGGCTTCTACCGTCCTATCGCGAGAGCCGTCGTCAACCACCACAACCTCGAAGGCGTCGAAATCCTGCTCCAGGCAGCTATCGATGGCGCGGTGTACGGCTACGGGACGATTGAAAACGGGCATCACGATGCTGAAGTAAGGTGTGGTGGTCATGAGCGCTCCCGTGCGCGAGTTTGCCTGTACGCGTCGGCCGCATAGATCGCCGCCGCTACCGACCAAGCGCCCAGGTAAGCGCTCGCGAGGCCGGCGGCGCCATAACGCGGAGCGGCGAAAGCCGAACCGGCCAGCAGAAGAGCCGTCCACAGGCTCATAATGGCGAGCTGCCGCCAGAACCGGCTGCCCGCGAAAAGCGCCAGGTAGAGATTATTGGCAATCACTTCAATTGCAACCGAGCTGAGAATCAACGCGAGCAGTACGTTCGAGCCGGTGAACTCCTTTCCAAACAAACGCACAAAACGGTGCCCTCCGAGGAAAGCCAGCGACGCGCCGAAGAGTGCCAAACCGCCGTTCACGGCCACCGCCCCCCAGAGGGCGCGGCTGTATCGGAGGAGATCGCCCGCGGCCAACATATGATTCAAGCGCGGCGAAGCGACCTTGAAGATCAGCGCAGGCAGGAACATGACTACGGAACGCAGATTGCCAGCCGCCGTAAAAAGGGCCAGTTCGCCATACCCGCAAGCTCTGACGAGGATGGCGTTCGATCCCCAGATCGCCAGGGAGCCTACCATTCCGCAGACGGCCGCGGGGATGGAAACGCGGGTCAACATCGAACGCTGCTCCCAGGCGCCGCGGTATTCGACGGCGAGACCCCTCTCGCGGCATTCGGTCCTCACCGCAATCTCGTACAGGGACCAGAGCAGAAGCGCGCCGGCACACTGCGCCACCACCGCGCCCGGCATCCCGAACCTGACCGCGCCCCACCAGCTCAGAAGCGGGCTGGCCAAGCCGCAGACGATGCCGATCCGGGCAATACTCCGGAAATTCTCGAAGCCGGCAAGTATGCCGAGCTGGTAACCAGTCAGAGTCAGGAAGAAAACACAAATCGTGCCGAGCCGGAGACCAGCGGTGAGGCCGGCATGGTCCGCTCGCACTGCCAGCATCGGGGCGCACACGGCCAGGGCGATGGAGAAACACACGCCGGCCAGCACCACCAACATCGAGGAGAGGCCCAGCAGCTTGCCGATCTTCTCCGGCTGGCTGACGCGATACTCGGAGATGTACTTCGTGGCGGTCAGCCCGAGACCCAGGCTGGCCAGGCAAGTGAAAGCGGCCACCGTGCTTTGGATCAGCGCGAATTGTCCGAAGGACTCTCTGCCGAGGACGCGGGCCAGGACAAGGGAGCTGAGAAAAGACCCGCCCTGTGCGAAGCCGCTGCCGATCACGCTCCAGGCAACGCTGCGCGCGAGGCGGGATCGGCGCAGTCTGAGAAGGTGGGCCCGCAGCTCCCCGTGGGCGTTTGTGGCACCCACAGGGATAGCGGCCGCCGAGCCGGAATCGTGGAATGGGATGGCGTGCTCCATGGATTTAGCCCCAGCCGATTTGCCCGCAGAGCAGCCGCATCATCCTTCCGTCTCCACTTCGGTGCGGTAGTGTCTGTAGTACTTGGGATGATAGTGGTAGTAGTAATAACTTTCGCTGCTGTCGGCGCGGACTTCGTTGAGGACCACGCCCACGATGGTGGCTCTCAACCTCTTGAGAGTGCTCACGGCCGAGCTGAGCGCCTTGCGATTGGTACGGCCTGCGACCGCGACCACCAGCACGCCATCTACCGAGGCAGCCATTTGCAAGGGTTCCGGGAAGCCCAACAGCGGCGGAGAATCCAGAACTACTAGGTCATATTCGGCGGAGGCGCTTTCGAGCAGCGCAGTCAGTTCCGCTCCTACCAGGTCGGCTGCGCGGCGGGAAGGCGGGCCGGCCGGTAGAATGTCCAAGGTGGGCAAGCCTTCCCGGCGAACGATCACGCTGCGCCACGGGGTGCCCGAGGTGAGCACGTTCGACAGGCCCGGAGTGCTGGCAACCTCGAACCGCCGGTGAATGCTGGGCCGCCGCAAGTCGCCGTCGATGAGAAGAGTGCGGCGCCCCTGCTGGGCATGCGCCAGGGCCAGATGCGCGGCGGTGGTGGACTTGCCTTCCGCAGGCCCGGCGCTGGTGACCATCAGAGTGCGAATGCGGCGGTCGAAGTCGGTCAGCAAGATGGAGTTTCGCAAGGTCCGGATGGCTTCCTGGAACGTGCTCATGCCGGAATGCGTGGAAGAATTCCTGGGGACCAGCGCAGTGTTCGGCGCGCCGGCCGCGATCGCCCGGCCCTGCCACTCTTTCACCGCCGGCAGCGACCCGATTACTTCGGTCGAAAGCGTGCGCGCAATCTGCTCCGGATCGCGCACGGCATTGTTCAGAATGTCCGCCACGATGGCAACCGCCACCGACAGCAACATCGAGAAGAGCAACGCAAGCAGAGCATTCAGCTTGACGTTCGGAAATACAGGCTTACTGGCCGGGCGGGCCAGGTCGGCGATGCGGATCGAGCTATTCTGAAATCCGGCATTGATGGTGGCTTCTTTGATCTTCCGAACCAATTCCTCGTAGAGGCCCTTGTCGGCCTCGGCTTCCCGTTTTAGCGACTGGTATTCGAAGGAGCGAGCATTCAGCCGGTCAAACTCCGCTTTCGTTTCGGTCACGGCTTTGGACAGCATCGACTCCCGATTGCCCGCCTCGCGGAATTCCACTTCCACCCGGTTCCGGATGTTTTCCTCGGCCATAGTCAGCTCCCGCTGCAGTTCCGCGACTTGCACGGCGGCTTTCCGGTACTCCGGGTGATTGGGGCCAAAGTGAGCCTTGACCTCGGCGAACTTCTGCTGCTCCTCGTCGATGCGGTCCGATAGCTTCTTGAGAGACTCCCCCTGGCTGGATACCTGGGCAGCTTCGAGAGAACCACCGGACACGGACCGGTAAGCCGCTTCTTTGCGGACCCGATCGGCCTGGGCGTTGGTGTACTCCGTGTTCAACTGGAGCAGGCGTGCGGTAAGGATGCTGGTCTTCTCTTCGGGGCTGATCACGTTGAGTTCGCGTTCAAACTGCGCCAGCGCCGCGCTGGACTGCTCCATTTTGGCCTTCAGTTCTTCCAGTTGTTTTTCCATGAATGCCGACAAACTGGCGGACGACTTGAAGCGGATGGTATAGGCATGTTCCAGGTAGGATCGGGCGATGGCATTGGCGACGTCGGCTGCCAGCCGCGGATTGGTTGAGCGATAGCCGATCAACAGCAGGTATGTATTGGGGGGGCGCGTGATCTTCAGTTTGGTCAGCAAGACGGGCGCATCTTCCAGGCCAGTCTTCCCCTGATTGGCGTCCTTCAGGTCGGAATCGAAGCGCGTCAACTGGTACTGCTCCGCGACGGGCCGCAGCACGGAATCCGACTGGATGAGCTTCGCCTGGGTGGCCAGAAACTGATCGGAGTCGTTAGCCATGGTGCGCATCGATTCCTGTCCGATGACGCCGCTGGGCATTTGCCGATCGATGTCCACAGTCGCGGTGGATTCATACATCGGCACCAGGCGGCTGGACAGCGCCAGGGTGCCGGCTACCGAGCACACCACGAACAGCATGATCTTCCACCAGTTCCGCTTGAGGATCCAGAGGTAATGTGAAAGCGGCACCGCCTCAGGCCCGGCTTCGATCTCCGGCACGAGATTGGGTGTGTGATAGACCCCCATGCTCACCGGAAGGTTGCGCCCGAGTGAGTCCTCGACCAGCACCGGTAGTTTAGAAAGGAATTCGTTGTCCGCCATGTTTTTCACCGACCGTAAATGAGCGCCGTAGCGCCCGCTGTCGAGCCGAACAGAAGCAATTTCTCGATCGCCGCCATGCCGATCCGTTTGCCGTGGTTGTCCGTGACATAGAGAACGTCGTTCGGCAACAGTGGCGCATCGGGCGCCTTGCGGTCCATGATCTTGCTCAGCTCGATGGGAATTTCATTCTTGGACCCGGAAGCCTCGCGCCGGTAGATATAGGCCAGTTTCCCGGCATACGGCGCCAGTCCTTCCGCCAGAGCCAGCATCTTGAGCACGCTGGTCTCCGACCCATCCTGCACCGCGAAGGCTCCCGGCTTCTTTACGTTCCCAACCACGAAGACCTTGCCGGCTTCGGGCACCCGGACCTCTTCGCCGCCAGTCAGCTTCAAATTGGCTTCCGGGTCGGCCGAGTCGATCAGCGCCTTCACCGGAACACGCTGAATCAGCGCGGCGGGCTCGCCATCCGGACCTGGCTGCGTTTTGCTGATGAGGATCTCCGGGCCGGCTTCGGCGGTCAACCCGCCTGCCCGGGTGAGGGCCTCCAGCAAAGTAACCGGCGCACTGGCCTGAAAGGTCAGCGGGGTCTTGACCGCACCCGCCACGCTGACGGGCCGGCTGCTGTATTCGGCGACCGTGATGGTAACGAACGGGTCTACAAGCAGGCCCTCGCGCGCCAGCGCCTCCGCCACGGAGGCTTCCAGTTCATTGGGCATTAAGCCTTCCGCCCGGATCTTCTCTTGCAGCATGGGCAGCCGCATCTGACCGTCGGCTCCAACCCGAACCGTGCGGGTAAACTCAGGAGAATCATAAACTTGAATGGCAATCAAGTCTTGCGGTCCGATCTTCTGGACGGGAAGATTGGCGGTCGTCTCCGTGGGCAATCCGTGTACCTGGGCTTCGGCCAGGGCAACCAACAACAGAACGAGTGTGACTAGTCTCATGGCAATTCTTCGCGATTCGTGGACCCCGCGCCGGGTCGGGGTGGATGAGGTCCTCTTGATTTCGGCCCTTCCCAGTGCCTGGCGGCTTGGTCTCAAACAAGACTATCGGCGGTATACCAATTTCCTGTAGGGGTGTACGCAAGTTTTTTTGGGATGAAGATCTGTTGGAAGGCCCCGTTTATGCCGATCTCCTCAACGCAGTCCGCCGTGTGGTACTTTGTAAACGCTATGAAGCAGGCTCTCTTGATCCTTTCGGCTGCTGTGACGCTGTGGGGCGCCTCCTCGGTGCGCCCGGAACGGCTCCGCTGCGAGTACCGCGTCAACCCGGCGGGCATCGACGCCGCGGAACCGAGGCTGAGTTGGGTGCTGGCCCCGGCCAATCCCAAGGCGCGCGGCCTGCGCCAGACCGCCTACCGCGTGCTGGTGGCTTCGACCGGCCAGGCGTTGCGCGGCAACACCGGCGATCTCTGGGATTCGGGCAAAGTGGAGTCGGATCAATCCATTCAGGTGGTGTATCGGGGGAAGCCACTTACTTCTGGCGTCGCGGCCTTCTGGGAAGTGCAGGTTTGGGACCAGGACGGCCACGCCAGCGACTGGAGCGCCGCGGCCGGGTGGTCCATGGGGCTGTTGCGCGCGGAAGATTGGGAGGGCCAATGGATTGGCCGCGACGAGCAGGGGTTGGTGCGCGACCCGGCCAGCCCGTATCGCGACCTGGAACAGGCCCGCTGGGTGTGGGACATTCCGCAGGCCCAAACCAGCGCACCCGTAGGCGAACGTTATTTCCGAGAGACGTTTACCGTCCCGGACGGCCTTAAGGTCAAGCGCGCCATTTGCATTGCCGGCGCCGACGACCAGGCGCAAGTCTTTTTCAATGGCCGGGAGATCGCCGCCGCGTCCAACGCCAGTTTGCCATTTCCCGCCGACGTCACCCACCTGGTGCGTCCCGGAGACAACGTGGTGGCCGTGCGAGCATCGCACACGCGGCCGGACCGTCCGGCCGGTTTGATCGCCGCGGTGCGGGTGGAGTTCGAGTCCGGCGATCCCCTGGTGGTCCTCTCGGGCAGCCATTGGAAGGCTACCGCCAAGCCGGAAAGTGGCTGGGAAATGCCCGATTTTCTCGACGTCGCCTGGCCGGCCGCCAAGGAGTTGGGCAGCTACGGGATGGCCCCCTGGGGTCCGGCCGCCTTCACGGCGGAGCACCGCCTGCCGGCGCGCATGCTGCGCAAGGAATTCACGGTGGAAAAGAAGCTGCGCCGCGCGGTAATCTACTACTCCGGATTGGGCCTTTCGGAGCTGTATCTCAACGGCAACAAGGTGGGCGATCACGTCTTATCGCCCGGCCTCACCGATTATGACAAGCACATCCTTTACGAAACCTTCGACGTGACCGGGCAGGTGGCCCAGGGCCGCAACGCCATCGGCCTGATCCTGGGCAATGGACGGTTTTATGCCCCGCGGGGCGACGGCTCAGCGCGTAACTTCGGCTATCCCAAGGCATTAGTGCAGCTCAACCTGGAATTTGAGGACGGCAGCCACGCCAGTGTGGTCTCCGACACCACCTGGAAATTGACCACCCAGGGGCCCATCCGCGCCAACAATGAGTACGATGGCGAGGAGTACGACGCCCGCATGGAACTGGCCGGCTGGAGCCAGGCGGGATTCGACGACGCCAACTGGGGACCGGCCGACGCCGTGCTCGCGCCATCCGGCGTTCCGGCCGCGCAAATGGCCGAGCCTCTGCGGGTTACCGAGACCATTCGGCCCGTCGGCGTCAAGCAACTGCGGCCGGATGTCTATATTTTCGACATGGGCCAAAACATGGTCGGCTGGTGCCGCTTGCAGGTCTCCGGCCCCAAGGGCGCGCAGGTCCGGTTGCGGCACGCCGAGACTCTCAACCCGGATGGATCGTTGTACGTCGCCAACCTGCGCACCGCCCGCGCCACCGACCTCTACACCCTCAAGGGCGAAGGTACGGAAGTTTGGGAGCCGCGATTGACTTACCACGGCTTCCGCTTCGTCGAAGTCACCGGATTCCCCGGCGAACCGGGGGCGCCGGCTCTCGAAGGCCGCGTAGTGCACGACGATATGGAGAGAACCGCGGACTTCACCAGCTCCAACGAGCTGCTCAACCAGATCCACCACAACGTGTTTTGGGGCGTGCGCGGCAACTATCGCAGCATCCCCACCGATTGCCCGCAGCGCGACGAGCGCCAGGGCTGGCTGGGAGACCGCTCGCAGGTGAGCCGCAGCGAGAGTTACATGTTCGACGTGGCGGCCTTTTACTCCAAGTGGATGACCGACCTGGCCGATTCTCAGAAGCCCGACGGCAGCATCCCGGTGGTATCTCCGAATTACTGGCCTCACTACTATGACGACCTTACCTGGCCGAGCACGTTCATCTTCGTCCACGGCATGCTCTACGACCAGTATGGCGACCAACGCGTGATCGAGCGCGACTATCCCGCCATGAAGAAGTGGATCGAACACGAGCGGACCTATCTTCAGAACGGACTCATGCCCAAAGACCAGTACGGCGATTGGTGCGTGCCGCCCGAGGACCCTAAACTGATCCACTCCCAGGACCCGGCCCGCATCACCGATAAGACACTGTTAGGGACGGCCTATTATTACTATCTGCTCCGCACCATGGCCCGCTACGCCCGGCTGATCGACAAACCGCCCGACGCGGCGAATTTCGAAACCCAGGCCGAACAGGTCAATGAGGCATTTCAGAAACACTTCTTCAAACCCCTGACTGCGATGTACGACAACGGCACGCAGACCTCCAGTGTGCTGCCGCTGTATTTCGGGATGGTGCCCCCCGAGAGCCGCGCGGCGGTGATCGACACCCTGACGCGCCGGATTGAGGAGGAAAGCCACGGGCACGTGGGCACGGGCCTGGTGGGGGCCCAATGGCTGATGCGCACGCTGACCGACAGCGGCCACGCCGACACGGCCTACCAGATCGCTACGCAAAAGACATATCCCGGCTGGGGCTACATGGTGGAGAAGGGCGCCACTACGATTTGGGAGCTCTGGAACGGCGACACGGCCGATCCGGCCATGAATTCCGGCAACCACGTCATGCAGATCGGCGATCTGGCGGTGTGGATGTACGAATACCTGGCCGGGATCCGGTCCGACCCCGAAAAGCCGGCCTTCCGGCACGTCCTCATCCACCCGTATCCGGCCGGCGATCTGACGTTCGTGAAGGCGTCCCATCAATCCATGTATGGGACCATTGCCTGCTCGTGGAAGCGCGCCGGGGGCGCCTTCAGTCTGGAGGTGACAGTGCCGGCCAATACCACCGCCGCAGTGTGGCTGCCGGCCAGGGACGCTTCCGCGGTGACCGAATCGGGGCACAAGGCCGCCGCCTCGCGCGGCGTCAAGTTTGTGCGCGCGGAGAACGATGGCGCGCTGTTCGAGGTGGAATCGGGATCCTACAGTTTCCGCTCGAGCCTATAAAGACCCGGCGCCCGCCAGTTGGCGCCCGCGAGCTGGCACCCGCCAGTTGGCGGCGAAGAACCGGCTTGCGCGGCACGCCGGACAGCCCCGCTCTTCTGTGAGAATGAGGCATAGGCTATGTATCTGTTCCACCTGTTTCGCTCGTTTCTGCCACTGCACAATCCGATCGGCTTCGGCGCGAGCGACTTTTTGGAATTGGCTGTGGCGGCGTTGCTGGTGGCGCTGGTTCTAGGCCGGGCGGCGATCGAGCCTGCCGCGCTCCGGATCGCCCAAAGAACCGGCTGGAGCATGCTGCTGCTCGGCGGCCTGGCGGCGGCGCTTCGCCTGGCCCTCCTGCCCCATTTTCCGGTGCCCACCCCGGCGGGGGCCGACGATTTCAGCTATCTCCTGCTGGCCGACACCCTGGCGCATTTCCGGCTGGCCAATCCGGTTCACCCCATGCACCAGTTTTTCGAAACCAACTTCGTGCTGCAGGCGCCCTCGTACAGTTCCATCTATCCCTTGGGTCCCGCGCTCGCCCTGGCGCTCGGCCAAATCGCGTTCGGTTCGCCATGGGCCGGCATCCTGCTTTCCGCGGCGGCCGTCTCCGCGCTGTGCTACTGGATGCTGCGCGGCTGGACCACGCCGGGCTGGTCTCTGGCCGGCGGGCTGTTGGCGGTCTGTATGTTCGGCCCACTCAGCTCCTGGATGAACACCTACTGGGGCGGCGCCGTTTCCGCCATCGCCGGCTGCCTGGTGTTCGGATCCCTGCCCCGCCTGCGCGACCACGGGCGCACCCGCGATGCCATCCTGCTGGGCGCCGGGCTGGGCCTTCAAATGCTCTCGCGCCCCTACGAATCCCTGTTCCTCGACCTCAGCGTGGCGCTGTTCCTTCTGCCCCTGCTTCGGCCGGCCGAGGAGCGGCGCAAACTGGCCCGCATGGCCAAGCCCGCGGCGCTGGCCGTGGTTCCCGCCCTGGCGCTGATTCTGCTGCACAATCACGCCGTCACCGGAAGCTGGACCACTCTGCCTTATATGCTCAGCCGCTATCGGTACGGTGTGCCCACTACGTTCACCTTCCAGCCCAATCCGCAACCGCACGGCGATCTCGCGCCGAACCAATGGCTGTACTATCAAGGTCAGGCGGCGGCGCACGGAGATACTCCCGAAACGGTCGGGACTTACTTAAGTCGTCTGGCAGGCCGCATCGGATTCTACCGGTTCTTCCTGCTGCCGCCCCTGCTTCTGGCGCTGCCGGCCTTTCTCCCGGCTTTGCTCCAATTCCCCTTTGCCTGGCTCGGGATCACCGTGGCGCTGTTCGCCCTCGGGTCCAACTTCTATCCCTACTTTTTCCCGCACTATCTGGCGGCAATCGCCTGCCTGTTGGTGCTGGCCGCCATTGAGGGAATGGTGCGGCTCAGCCGGTGGAACGTGCGCGGACTGGCCGCCGGCCGCGAGGCAGCGCGATGGCTCCTGCTCCTCTGCGGCGCGCATTTCCTGTTCTGGTACGGCCTGCACGCGATGGGGGACGCCGACGTTCTGCGGGCGATGGACCGCTATCAGACCTGGGATGCGATCGCCCCGGAAGATCCCGAGGGGCGGGTCGCTATCAACGCCGCGCTGGCCGGACAGCCCGGCAAGCAACTCGTATTTGTACGCTACTGGCCCCGGCACGGCTATCACGAGTGGATCCACAACGCCGCCGATATCGACCAGGCCCCGGTGGTGTGGGCGCAGGACCTCGGCGCCGGCCGGGACGACGACCTGGTCCACTATTATCGCGACCGTACAACCTGGCTCCTGGAGCCTGACGCCCACCCGCCCCGCTTGACGCCCTACCGGCCCCCCACCGTCCAGTTCGAGGAAGTGCGCTGACCCGCCGTCATCGGTATGCCGGCGTTCAGGCCCCGGGGGGTAATTGCGCCGCGTTGATCTCGATGACGTGCCAATCCGGATCGCAGATGTAGATCTGCGGGAATCCCGCTGTGGCATGTGGCTGGGTCCTCATTTTCAGCGGATCCGGATCGGCGGCGTCCTCGCGATAACCCTTGCCGCGCAGAAACTCGACCGCGGCAAGATAATCCTCCACCCGCACGGCGCAATGGTTGTCGCGCGTGTCGATCCCCTTCTCGCCCCGGAAGGTCGCGCCCGCGTGCACGATCGGGTGCAACTGCTGCTCGCCTCCCACGCTGAACCAGGCGCCCGGAAAGAGAAAGGGGGGCCGCGCGATCTCTTCGAGGCCCAGGATCTCGCGATAGAACCGGCACGAGCGCTCCAGGTCGGTCTTCGAGTGAGGCCTCTTTGGAATCAAGACGCTCGACCCGTCACGCGCTGACGGACGGATCCGACGCGCTTTCAGAACCAGGCCCAGAGGGCACCGGGCCCTGAGGGCATCCCCCACAACAACACAACATCATCCGGCGGGAGAGCTGTACCGGCTGTGAAAAGCCGCGCGGAACCATGAGCCTGGGGTAGAATCGTGGGCAACATGCCTCTCACGGCGGGCGACAAACTCGGTCCCTACGAGATCGTTGCGCTGCTGGGCGCGGGCGGTATGGGCGAGGTGTACCGCGCCCGCGATACGCGCCTGGGCCGCGATGTCGCTGTCAAGGTCCTGAACGACGAGGCGTTCGGGATGGCCGACCGGCGGGCGCGCTTCGAGCGCGAGGCGCGGGCGGCAGCGGCGCTGAACCATCCCAACATCGTGGCGCTTTATGATTTCGGCGCCGAAGACGGCCGGTTCTATATCGTCAGCGAGCTGGTGGAAGGCGAATCCCTGCGCAGCCGCATCGAGCGCGGGCAGATCCCGGTGCGCGAATTCTACCGCATCGCGGTGCAGCTTGCCGATGGCATGGCGGCGGCGCACGCGGCGAGCATCACGCACCGCGACCTGAAGCCCGAAAACATCATGGTGACTACCGAGGGGCGCGTCAAGATCCTCGATTTCGGACTGGCGCGGCAGGCTGCGAAAGCGGACGCGCCGGTGGCGCAGAGCGACTCCACCGCGACGCAGCTTGATACGCAGCCCGGAACGGTTCTCGGCACGGTGGTCTATATGAGTCCGGAGCAGGTGCGCGGGCTGGCGGTGGATCACCGTTCCGATCAGTTCTCGTTTGGCGTGGTGCTTTACGAAATGGCCACGGGCAAGCGGCCGTTCGCGAGCGAGACCCACGTCCAGACCATGTCGGCGATCCTGACCGAGGAGCCCAAGCCTATCGACGCGAAGATTCCCGCGCCGCTCCGCTGGACCATCGGCCGGTGCCTGGAGAAGGACGTGACCGCGCGCTACGATTCGTCGCGCGATCTCTACCGCGATCTGGGCGGGCAGCAGGAACATCTTTCGGATGTGCTCACGGCGGCGGAAGCGGTTCCGAGCGCGCCGGGCCCAGCGGGCGCTCCTGCCACCGGTTCGATGCTGCGCCAGTGGTGGTTGCGAGCCGCGATCGCCGCAGCGATCTTGCTGGCCGCGGCGGGTGGCGCCTGGTGGGAACGCCGTCACAGCGCCGCTGGCGCCGGTCATTACCGGTTCACTCCCATGGAAGTGTCTTGGGCCATCCCGCTCGGGGCGGTCTCGGTCTGGTCGCCAGACGGCCAGGCATTCGCCTACAGCGCGGAGGTCGCTGGAGTGCGCCAGGTCTTCCTGCGCTATCTGAATTCTCCAACCCCCGTTCAGCTCACCCATGGCAGCACGGCAGCGGGCGTCGTGGGCTGGTCTCCGGATAGCAAACGCGTCATTACGGTGGGGGACAACCCGCAGGCCAAGAAGCCGCCACAGGCACTTTTTTCCGTGCCGGTATTCGGCGGGGAACCGGAACTCGTCATGCCTTTGGATGCCTTCTACAGCTTTGGAGCCTCCTACGCGACTATCTCGCCCGATGGCAAGGCTCTCGCGGTGATCGCCAGGAGAGACGATGGCAAGCTCGTGGTCAAAACGGCTTCGCCGGTCGGCTCTCCCCTCCAGGTATATGCACCGGCGTTTTTTGAGGCGAAGGTCGTCTTCAATAATCCGAATCTCAAGTTTTCGCCGGACGGGCGGAGGATTCTGCTCTTTATGGACTTAGCCCAGGAACGGCAGGCATGGAGTTTGCCCTGGCCGGCGGGGCGTACGGCTCCCCGGCAGGTTCTGCGATGGCTGCCCGGCTATGGCGGCACTCCCCAATTCTCATGGCTCCCCGACAGCCGCCACATCGTCCTCTCGCTCCAGGAAAAGCACGACGACGAACACGTCCATCTATGGATCGCGGACGTAGACTCCGGGACGCGGCGACAGATTACCAGCGGCACGTCCTCGGAGTGGTTCTCATCGGTCTCACCGGATGGAAGGAAGCTTCTCTTTGGAAAGTCCGGAGCCGACTTTGCGTTCGTATCGGTTTCGTTGGAAAACGGAGCGGCCGACCGGGTGTTCGCTTCGGAGTTGGCGGCCGGCATGCCCGCGTGGGCGATGCGCCAGGAAAAGTTTGCCTACGTGACCGCTCGCAATGGCCCGCCGGAAATCTGGATGCGCGGCGAGGGATGGGACCGGCCGCTTGTGACACCCGCGTCGTTTCCGGCTGGGACCACGAACTGGTTCATGACCCCCGCGCTGTCGCCAGGCGCCGAGCGGTTGGTGTACACACGTGTCGACGCGACCGGGCACAACTTCAACTGGGTCTCCTCCGTCTCCGGAGGGCCACCCGTACGCCTGACCAATGAATCCGATGTCACCGAGTATGGCGGCTCCTGGTCGCCGGATGGAAACAGTTTTACCTATCTCCGGCGCCGTAGTGGCGAGCGCAGCATCATGATCGTCAGGACCAGCGGGCAGGCGGTACCCGCCCTGCTGCGGGCCAATGTCGCTAGCAGGGTTCCCCAGTGGTCGCCCGATGGACGATGGATCAAATTCCTCGACCATGCAGGCGGCGGGGGCTGGACGTTGATTTCGCCGGACGGCAAAACGGTTCGCGCTCTTGGTATCGAGGATGCGATCGAAATGACGTTTTCCAAGGATTCCCGTTTGCTCTATGGAATCCGGAGCGAGCAGGATCGGGTGCGTCTGTTTTCACTCGATATCGAAACAAAGGAGATGAAGAATATCGGCGATCTCGCTAAGGACTTCCTGCCGTCCAGTTATCTCACTCCCGGCATCCGGCTGAGCCTGTCGCCCGATGGCAAGAGCATCCTGTATCCGGCGGTGCGAACCAGCGGCAGCCTGTGGATGCTGGAGGGATTCGAGTGAGGCCGCTTCGATTTGATCAAGACGCTTGACCCGGCCGGCGCGGGCCAGCGGCGCCCGCTCCCTCCGGTCGCGGCTCTGAAAGCGCGAGGTAGGGCAGGCGGGCCCTGGAGGGCACCCCGCCTGCCAGGGGGAGACTTGGTAGGCGAATCGCCTGCCCCACCCAACACCATTGTGGTAAAAATCGGCAGAATTTTGCTATAAGCAGACCTAATTGTCCTGAATTCTGCTACCATATGGCTTCCAGGGGGTGTAGTGTTTCGCATCAGTCGCAGGCAGCAGTTCGGTCCCACCACCTTCCTCTGGGACGTGGAAGCGCCGGATGTGGCGCGAGCGGCGCGTCCCGGACATTTCGTCATGGCTCGCATCGACGAGCATGGGGAACGGATTCCGCTCACTGTCGCCGACTTCGACCACCAGCGCGGCACCGTCACCGTCGTCATCCAAGCCGTTGGAAAGACTACCTTTGAGATGCTCGGGTTGGCCGAAGGCGACACCATACTGGATTTCATAGGGCCGCTCGGCCTGCCCAGCCATATCCGCCAATTGGATGGAACCGTGGTCCTGGTGGGCGGCGGTTTGGGCGTCGCGCCGGTGTTTCCGCAGTTGCGCGAGTACAAGCTGCAGGGCAACCGCACGGTCTCAGTGGTTGGATTTCGCAACAAGGACCTGATCTTTTGGGAGGACCGGTTCCGTGAGTTTTCGGATGAGTTAGTCGTCACTACGGACGATGGAAGTTACGGCCGGCAAGGCTTCGTGACGCATGCGCTGGCCGACGTGCTGAGCCGCAATCCGGGGGTGCGCGAAGTGGTGGCCATAGGGCCTATCCCGATGATGAAGGCGTGCTGCGAGGTCACCAGGCCGTTCGGGATCCCCACCATCGTGAGCCTGAATTCCATCATGGTGGATGGCACCGGCATGTGCGGCTCCTGCCGCGTCACGGTGGGCGGGAAGATGAAGTTCGCCTGCGTGGACGGCGCCGATTTCGACGGTCACCTGGTGAATTTCGACGAGCTGGCGTTGCGCGGGAAGCGCTTCGCGCGCGAGGAGAAGGCCGCGCTGGAGCGGTTTCGCGGCGAATCGGCCATGCTGGCCAGCCTGAAGGGCGCGGCCGAATCGGATGGCCGGCCGGTCTCCACCTGCGAGCTGCCGGCGCCCATCGCCGAACTGCCCGGCGCGCGCGTGCCCAAAAACATCAAGACCATCCCGCCCGAGCGCTCACCCATGCCCCACCAGCCAGCCGCGGAGCGCATCCACAATTTCAACGAAGTGACGCTGGGGCTCGACCTGGAAGGGGCCCTGCACGAAGCCGAGCGCTGCCTGCGCTGCAAGAAGCCGCGGTGCGTGCCGGGCTGCCCGGTGGGGATCGATATTCCGGGCTTCATCTCGGCGCTGGCGCACAAGGATATCCGGCGCTCCTACCAGATTCTGAAAACCACCAATGCGCTGCCGGCGGTGTGCGGCCGGGTTTGCCCGCAGGAATCGCAATGCGAGGCCACCTGCGTGGTAGGCGCCAAGTTCCAACCGGTGGCCATAGGACGCCTGGAGCGGTTCGTGGCGGATTGCGCCCTGGGCCGCGGCTGGGATACGCCGCCGGCTTTCGATGCGCCCGCGGGCCCAGAGGGCGCTCATAATGGCGCCAAACGCGCAGCCATCATCGGTTCGGGACCCTCCGGCCTGGCCTGCGCGGGCGAACTGGCCCGCCACGGCGTGGCGGTCACCATCTTCGAGGCGCTCCATGTCGCCGGCGGCGTGCTGAAATACGGCATCCCCGAGTTCCGCCTGCCGGATATGATCATCGACGCGGAGATCGACGGCCTGAAGCGCATGGGGGTCCAGATACGCCTCGATACCATCATCGGCAAGTTGTTCACCATCCCACAGTTGTTGACCGAGAAGGGCTACCACGCGGCGTTCGTGGGCACGGGCGCGGGGTCGCCCAAGTTCGCGGGCATTCCGGGGGAGGCCTTCAACGGGGTCTTCTCGGCCAACGAATTCCTGACCCGCGTCAACCTCATGCGCGGGCACCGCCAGCCGATCTACGATACCCCGGTGGGCATGGGCAAGCGCGTGGCCGTGGTGGGCGCCGGCAACACCGCCATGGATTCCTGCCGGGTATCCAAGCGCATGGGCGCCGAAAAGGTGACCGTGGTGTACCGCCGGTCGCGCCGCGAATCGCCCGCCCGCATCGAGGAGCTGGAGCACGCCATCGAAGAGGGCATCGAATTCCTGTGGCTGACCAACCCCGTGGAGATCGTAGGCGATTCCGCCGGATGGGTCACCGGCATGCGAGTGCAAAAGATGGAGCTGGGCGAGCCGGACGCTTCGGGCCGCCGCCGGCCGGTGCCCGTGGCAGGCTCCGAATCCCTGCTGGACGTGGATACGGTGATCTACGCGCTGGGCACTACCGCCAACCCCATCATCGCCCAGACCACCCCGGGGTTGAAGGTCAACCAATGGGGCTATATCCAAACCGACGAGCAGACCGGGATGACCTCGATTCCGGGGGTGTTCGCCGGGGGCGACATCGTGACGGGCGCCGCCACGGTGATCCTGGCCATGGGCGCCGGCCGCAAAGCCGCGGGCGGAATGCTGGAATATATGGGCGCGCTGGCGCCCGATCGCTCGCGGGAGACCGCCGAAAGGAGCGTGTGATATGCCATCCTCTTGTCCCAAGTGCCACCGGGTTTTGGAAGAGGACGAAATCTGCTGTGCGCAGATCCACTATGCCTGGCGCTGCCGGAAATGTTTCAAGCTGACGCGCGGGTTCGCGGTGCCGTATGGCAAATGCTTCCTATGCGGCGGCGAGCTGGAGGTGATTCCGGGCCGCGAGCTGGGCGATTCGATGCGCTTCCGGGCCATCCGCGACGCCGTGCAGTTCGAGCTCGACTCCTTCCACTTTTATAAGCTGGCCCGGGAAAGAGCCCGCACGACCGAGCAGCGCGCGGTGCTGGAACGGCTCTACGAAGCCGAGCTGGACCACCTGCACGAGCTGGAGGAGAAGTACCACGCGCACCTCGAGCGCGAAGTGGTGGAGTTATCCGCCAACGAGGAGCACCTGTTGGCCAACTGGCTCTTCCGCGGCATCCAGTTGGACCAGGAGTCGGGGATTGCCGGCCTGTACCAGGCCGCGCTGGAAATGGAGCGCCGCACGCGCGACCATTTCCAGAAGCTCTCGCGCGAGCTGCCCGAGGGCCTGGAGCGCGACCTGTGCCAGGAGTTGGCCGCCGAAGAAGAAGAGCACGTGGCTATGCTGGAAGGGGAGCTGGAGCAGCTCAGGTAGGGTTGGGAAGGGGGGCCAGTGTGACCAATGCTGGGGCAGGTGGCGAGGCGATCCCTCGTGAACCATATTGCCGCGCGGCAGGGCCGCAATCCTGACGACTTGGTGCAGGACGCGCTTACGCGCTATTTCGAGGAAGAAGCACGCTTCGTCGACGCCGTGACGTGCGGCGAGGAGGCCTTCGAGCGGGGAGAATACCTCACCCATGAGCAAGCCGGCCAGCGCCTTCAGCGGTTCCTACAGCCCTGATGCAAATCCGTTGGTGGTTGCCCGCGGCGGAGGATCTGAAGCGCATTTGCGAGCGGATTGAGCGCGTCAACCCGGAAGCTGCAAGACGAGTCGCCCGAACCATTTATGACGGCTGCGCCCGATTGAAGGATTTTCCCCGTGTTGGGCGAGCCAGCAGCCGTATGACCGGAGGGCGGGAGTTGATCTTTCCGCCCTGCCCTACATTGCGGTCTATCAGGTCACGGACGAGGCTGTTGAAATCTCGCGTATTCTCCATGGCGCACAGGATTGGCCATAAGGAACACGGCCGGATCGCCTCATCCCTGGAACCTGGCGTTGAGATCCCGATAGCTCACGGCCTCCTCTCCGAAGGTGAAAGTCCCGTGCTCCCGCATCTCCCGGGCGGCGCGCAGAAAGGCGCCCAGGGCCGCGCGCGCGAGGCCGCTGCCGACGCTGAGGCGCTTCACTCCCATCGCGGAGAGATCGGCCAGGCTCAGTGGAACGCCAGGCAGTCCCACAAGGACGTTGACCGGGCGATCTACGGATCGGACCACGGCGGCAATATCGTCCATGCTGGTGAGGCCCGGGGCATACAGAACATCGGCACCCGCCTCCTGGTAGGCTTGCAAGCGCTCGATCGTGTCTCTGAGGTCGGGCCGGCCGGTCAAATAGTTCTCGGCACGCGCCGTCAGAGTGAAGGCAAAGGGAAGATCGCGCGCCGCCTCGGCTGCGGCGCGGATTCGCTCAACCGCATGCTCGCGCTCGTAGATGCGCTGGCCTGAGGAGTCTTCGATGGATCCGCCGGCAAGTCCCGCGGCGGCCGCCAACCGGATGGTTTCCGCGACGATTTCCGGCGCGTCTCCATAGCCGTTCTCAAGATCGGCGCTGACCGGCAGGTCCGTGGCCGACGTGATCATGGTCACGTGCGCCATCATCTCGTCACGGTCAATCGCGTGGTCCCGCCGGCCGGCGGAGAAGGCATAGCCCGCGCTGGTGGTGGCCAGTGCCTCAAAGCCCAGGTGGGCCAGGAGGCGCGCCGTACCGGCGTCCCAGGGATTGGGAATCAGGAAGGCGCGGTCACGCTCATGGAGCGCGCGAAAGGCCTGCCCCTTCGCCGCCTGCGTCAACATGGGCCGCTCACCGAGGCCCCGCGAGCGTCGAGGGAAGGCCGAACGTTCCATCGACCACTTCCATGAAGTTTCTCTCTTCGCGGAGGATCAGGCGTTTGGTTTGTGCCATGGCGAAATTATCACGCGCTTCCGAATCCGATTTCAAGCGCGTCCTGTAGGCCTCATAGGAGGCCAGGCTATCGAAGGCAATCAAAGCCCAGGCCACATCGTTGGTGCCTTCATAGGGAAGAAAGTGCCCCACAAGATGGCCGCCCGATCGGGGAATGATGCGGCCCCAATTCTCGGCGTACTTCTTGAATCCGTCCCGCTGGAAGGAGTCGATCTGATAGCGGATCACGCAGGTTATCGTCATTGCCGGCTACGCGCTGCGCGCACTTGCTACGATCACATGGCGGGCACACTGGGCGTCTCGCTTCACGATCACTTTCAGGCGCTCGGATGGCTGCCGGCCGATTCGACGGGCCGCGGCAATGCCTATGACCTCACCGTGGATGGCACGAAGGCGTTTGAGGCCATGGGCATTGACCTGGAGGCAACCCGGGCGCTGCGCGCCGGTTCGCATGCGCATGCCTGGATTGGAGTGAGCGGCGGCCTCATGTCGGCGGGGCGCTGGGGGCGGCCTTGTTGCAAGCCGCGCTGAAAAGGAAGTGGGTGAAGCAGGACCTCGACAGCCGGGCCCTCGGCGTCACCAGTCTGGGGCGGCGCGAAATGCTGGCTCGATTCGGCCTTCGGGTTTGAGGCGGGTACCCCTTACGCTGCCCGTTGCTCGCTCAGGGCCGATTGCAGGCTGCGCGTCATCCGCAGCCGCGTACGCCTCTTCCGGCTGTGGCGCAGCCGAAGGTAACCTAGAGCTGCCAGAGCCGCCAGAGCTTCCAAAGCCAGCATGGAGAAGATCGACACCTGTGCCGCGTCCATGATTTATCTTTATCACAAACGGATTCACTTTGGTAGTATTAAGCGTAACAGTACTTTGGATGGGTTTAGACCCTACCTTAGATAGTGTTAGATCCTAACCGTAAACACGCGAACTCCGCGAGATGTTACGCCCCAAAAACCCGCGGAGGCCTGCCTGCACACCGCCGGTGGCACCTTTCGGAAATTGACGAAAGTTTTCGTTGACTTTCACGAGGACCTTCGTCAATATAGCTTCATGGGCATCCAACAACGGCGTCCCACCGAGGCGGAACTCACCATCCTGCGAGTGTTGTGGGAGGGCGGGCCGCGCACGGTGCGCGAGATCCACAAAGTGCTCTCGGCATCCAAGCCAACCGGGTACACCACGGTGCTGAAGCTGCTGCAGATCATGACCGTGAAGGGCCTCGTGGAGCGCGACGAATCGCAGCGCCCGCAGATCTACCGGGCGAGCTATTCCCAGCAGCATACCCAGCGGCAACTGGTGGGCGATCTGTTGCAGCGCGTTTTCGGCGGTTCGGTAAAGGCGCTGGTCTTGCAGGCGCTGGCTACCCAAAAATCCTCGCCGGAAGAGTTGGAAGCCATGGAAAAGCTTTTGGACCGGATGGAAGGAGGGGAAAGATGACGTTGGCACAAGCTCTTAGCGCGGCTCTACTGCATTTCGTGTGGCAGGGGTCGGTGGTGGCGATTCTCTTATCGGTGGCGCTCTTCCTATTGCGGAAGCGCCCGGCGGCCTGGCGGTACGTGGCGAGCTGCGTGGCGCTGGCCATGCTGGCGGCGCTCCCGCCCGCGACCGCATGGATTCTGGCGCGCGGCGCGGGGGGAGGGGGGCGCGGGTTACCCTTCGGTCCCGGCCCGGCGCTCTTTGGACCCGGCCCGGTTCGGGCAACGGCGGCGTACTTCTTCGCCACGGTGGCTCCCGCCGCGCAGTGGCCGGCGTCCGCGGTTTCCTGGTTGGAGCGGGTTGAAAGTTGGGCGCTGCCGGTCTGGTCGCTGGGGGTTCTGTTGTTGTCGCTCCGGCTGGTGTGGGGCGCCAGGCAGCTTTACGGGCTGCGGCGGCGCGGGGAGCCGGCCACGGGCCCGGTGCTGGCGGCGGTGGCGCGCCTCGGGGCGCGCATGGGCGTCCGGCGGCCGGTGGCGGTGTGGATCTCCGCGCTGGCCGATGGCCCGTCGGTGGTGGGCTGGATTCGCCCCTTGATCCTGCTCCCTTCGGCCACCCTGCTGGGCCTGACGCCGGAGCAGTTGGAAGCCGTGCTGGCGCACGAGATGGCGCACATCCAGCGCTTCGACTACGCGGTCAACCTGTTGCAGATGCTGATCGAGACGCTGCTGTTCTATCATCCGGCGGTGTGGTGGGTATCGGCGCGCATGCGCCACGAGCGCGAGCTGTGCTGCGACGACCTGGCGGTGGAATCCTGCGGCAATGCCTTGTGCTACGCCCGCGCCCTCACGCGCCTGGAACGGCTGCGTCTGGTGGCGCCGGGAATGGCGATGGCGTCGGCCGGCGGCCCGCTGCTCTATCGCATCCAGCGGCTGATGGGCGCGGCCGGCCCGGAATACCGTCCGTCGCGGCTGCCCGCGATTTTGGCCGTGTGCCTGGGGCTGGGCTGCCTGGCCTTGAACGTCCATTGGGCCAAGGCGCAGGAAAAGCCGCTGGAGCAGCCGCAGCAGCCGAAGCAGGAGAAGCCGGCCACCGTGACCGTCACCAAGGACGGCAAGTCCATGGTGGTGACCCTTCGCAATGGAGTGAAGGAGACGGAGGAGCAGGCGCACCCGGTAACTTTCTATATGGCGGCGGAACCCGGGCGCACGGCCACGGCAACCTTCGACGGCGAGCCCGGCGAGCGCGGCATGCTGGTGCCGGAGGGGCAGGAACAACAAGGAACCATCGGAGTCGCGGAGGGCAGGGTCTACGTATTTAACCGTCGCGGCGAGCCCCGCAACGACCGCGGTGTCCAGGTGGATACCGGCGGGGCCAAAGTGCTGAAAAGCGAGCCAGTGCGTTATCCGCTCGCCGCGGTGGAGAAGAATATCCAGGGCACGGTGGTGGTGGAAGTGACGCTGGATGGCGAGGGCGAGGTGAGCGATGCGCACGTGGTCAGCGGCCCGGCGGAGCTGCGCAAGGCGGCGCTGGAGTCGCTCCTCAACTGGCGCTTCGTCAGCGATTACGCCGGCGCCACGCGGCAGGTGAGCGTGGTGTTCCAAGTGCCCGCCAATTGGCGGGAGCGCCAGGACGAGCAGGCTAAGGCCACCACCCAATTCCTGCGAGAGGAACTGCAAAAGGCGGAACAGCAACTGTCAACCTTCAAACGGGAGCACCAGGGGTTGCGCATCAGCTACGAGCCGCTGCCCAGCTTGCCGGAAGGGGCCAACGCCGAAGCGGAACAGGTCTATGCCAAGATGGTGGCGGAGATCAACGCCCTGCGAGCGAGGGTGCGGCAAGCCGAAGAGCAGTTGCAGCAGGCCGAAGAGCCATTGCAAAAGCAGAAATGACGGCCCGCAAAATCGTCCTCCAGATCCACCTGTATCTCGGCGTGGCTGCCGCGATCTTCCTGACCATCCTGGGAGTGACCGGCAGCATCATCGCCTTCGAGGGCGATATCGGCCACTGGCTGCATCCCAGCCTTTGGTACGTCACGCCGGGCGCCGGCACGCTACCCGAATCGGCGCTGATCGCCGGGGTCGAGCGGCAATTCGCTCCTGCCAAGGTGCGCGCCGTCCTGATCGCCCGCTATCACAACCTGGCGCAGACGATGGCGCTGTCGGACCGTTCCACCGTGACGGTGAATCCCTACGACGGCGCGATTCTCGGACGCCGCACCGGCCCGACCCGCGCGGATCGCTGGCTGGGGTACATCCACCAGATCCATCTGCGCCTGGCCGGGGATGGCCGCGCCGCGTGGGCACCGGTGGGGAAGACGATCGTCAGTTACGCCGGCCTGGCGCTCTGCCTGCTGGTGCCCACGGGCGTGATTCTGTGGTGGCGCACCCGTCGGGCGGCCATGCAATGGAAAGCCTCATGGTTTCGCACGTGCTTCGATGCGCACCGCTGGGTCGGCATCTATGCGGCCGTCTTTCTGTGGGTGGCGGCCTTCACGGGCGTCCTCATCGGATTCGATTCCGGCGAGAAGGCCATCTACGCGCTGACGCACTCCTCGCGGCCGAGCTTCGCCACGCCGCCCAATTCCACGCCAGACGCCGGCGCGCCGCCGTTCGGCGTGGACCGGGCCATCGCGGTGGCGCAGCAGACCTTGCCGGGGGCGGCATTGGACACTCTCATTCTGCCGGGCAATCCCAAGGATGCGTTCAATGTCGTACTGCGCGTGCCGGAGGAGACTTCGGGCAGCGCGCACAGCAGCGTCGCCATCGACCAGTACAGCGGCAAGGTGCTGCAGGTGCGCAATTTCCTGACGGATTCCGAGGGCTACCGCTGGATCCGCTTCAACCGATCGATCCACACGGGCGATATTTGGGGACTGCCGGGACATATTCTGATGTCCGTTTCCAGCTTGCTGCTGGTGGCGATGGCGGTGACGGGAGTGGTGATCTGGGTTAAGAAGCTGGCGGTGTAGGGACCGCACCACATCACGCGGCCGGAGACCTATCCCCCAAATACCTTGCGCGCCTTTTCCATGTAGGCGGCCACTTTCACCTTGGGATCGCCTCCGCCCAGCGTCTCCACCGGCAGGAATCCGCGGTAGCCGCCCTTGTCGATGATGGCCTTCACCTTCGCGAGATCCGTGGGCACTTCCTTAGTGCCGTAACCGACCATCTCCTTGAGCTGCCAGGAGACAGCGTACGGCATCAGCTTTTCGATCTCCTCGTAGGGATCGTTGGTGCGCAGGCTGCCGATGTCCAGAATCGATCCGAACCATTCCGAGTCTACCGCTTGGATTACGCGGATGGCCTGCCCGGCGGTCTTCACGAAATCGTTGTGATTCTGCAGGCCCACGATTACGCCGAAGCGTTTGCCGTGCGCGGCGCACTCTTTGAAATCGGGCGTCATCCACGCCAGCACCTCGTCGAAGCTGTGTCCTTCGGGCATGCGCGGGCCCGTGAACACGCGGATCACCGGCGCGCCCAGCTTGGCCGCCACCTCGATCCAGTCCTTCACCAGTTGCACGTCCTTCTTGCGGGCGGCCGCGTCGACCGCCGTGAAATCGTTGCGCACGCCCGTGCCGCTGAGCGTGACGCCGTTGAGGAAGGCCTCGCGCTTCAGGTGGTAAATGTAATCGTCGGGCGGCGTCTTGGGATACCCCGGAAAGTAATAGCCGGTGGGATCCACGCCCTCGATGCCGATCTCGGCGCAGTAGTGGATCACGTCCTCCAGTTTCAGCGTGCCCGCCATGAGCGGCTGATTGAACGAGTACGCGTTCAGCCCCAGTTTGACCCTCGTCCCGGCGGTACGCACCACCTTGCCCTGCGCCCCGGCAGTCGAAGGCCGGGCACAGGCGGCGGCCAGTCCGGCGGTCCATTTCAGAAAATTGCGGCGGTTGGCAATTGGCTTCATTCGATCCTCCTTTGGGCTGCTCAACGCAGCGCTCCGTGCCGGCGCAGGATCGCGACTGTCCGTTCGATCGGCAGCGCTTCCACGGTGTGGCCGTTGCCCGTGGTGGTGACCGCGCGCAGCAGCGAGTTGTAGATGGCCTCTTCGGTGGCCTCGATCACGGCCAGAAACAGAGTCGACATATCGTCGTTCGAGAGGAGTTTGGCGGCGTTGGCGGAGGCGCCGCGCGCGGTGGTGAAGGCGATCCCGTAATCGCCGCTGCCGTTGGCGCCGCTCGATCCCGTCCGCGCCAGGCCGAACATGGTGCGGGCGGCCATGCGGCGCAAGTTGCGGGCGTCCACCGGCGCGTCGGTGGCCACCAGCATCACGCAGGAGCCGTCGCCCGAATTGGGCCCCTGCGCCCGCAGCTCGCGGCCCACCGGAGCACCGTTCATCTGCAGCGTGCCTCCGAAGTTGGTCTGCACCAGCACGCCCACAGTATACGCCCCGGCCTTGCGGGAAGCCGTTCGGCCCCCACCGCGCCTTCTTCCACGGATCCCCCGCGCGCTCCGGCGATGGCGCGCAGCACCTCCTCGCGGCCCACGTGCCGGCCGCGAATATCGTTGAGGTAGCCGTCGTTGGTTTCGGCGACCAGAGGATTCACCGAGCGCACCGCTTGATTGCCCGGGAGGCCCAGCAGATAATCGATCAGCGCGTCGGCCACCCGCGGCACGTTCAGCGTGGAAGTCAGCGCGATGGGCGATTCGATCTCGCCCAGCTCCTCCACCTGCGTCGATCCCGCCAGCTTGCCGAACGCGTTGCCCACATAAACCGCGCCGGGCACTTTATCCCGAAACAGGTTGCCGCCGTGCGGCAGCACCACGGTGACCCCCGTGCGGACGGCATCTCCCTGGATGAGCGTGGTGTGCCCCACGCGCACGCCTTCGACATCGGTAATGGCATCCAGCGGGCCAGGCTCGAGCGACCCGACGATCAGTCCGATCTCGCGTGCCCGCGGTCGCGCCACCGGCTCCTGGGCCCACAGGGGAGACAGCGTGGCAACTACGGCGGAAAGCAGGAGGCGATCCATAGTAGATCAGTGTAATCCCGCGCGGGGAACGCCGGGGGTCGGCGGCGCGGGCGCGGCCTGGCCGCCTCTCAAGGGGCCGGGCGTGCCGGCGTTTGGTGGCAGTCATTCCTCCCACCGCCGCCCGATGGCCAGGGCGAAGGTGCGCACAGCGACTCCAAAATTCGATAGCTCCGCCGCGGCGCGCCACGCGGCCACGAGCGTCGGGCTGGTGTTTCGCGAAGTGTGGGCCGCCGCTCCCGGAATCGTGGTGCTGCGGTGGCGCTCGGCCGGTTGGTGGCTGGGCTGGTATTCGAAATGCGCCCGCCGGCCCGCGCATGCTCGCGTCCGCTGCACAGGTGCTGGCGGCCGTGGCCCTGTGCGCGGCCTGAAATTCCGGACCGCCGCGCCGCGCTGCTCGATCCCATGGTGGCGCTCTGGGTTGAACTACTCGCCGCCAAGCCCAGTCTTAAAACACACACGCACCGCCCCCCAATCCGAATCGGAAAGTCTTCCGATCAGCCCGACCTCGCGTTGGGGCAGAGTGACTGGAAAGAGCCGGAAGTACGACGCCGCATGCAGCCCTGCGTGCTTCCAATCGCGCAACTCGCAATCGGTCGGAGTCAAGGGCTTCGGAGCCCGTGTCGTGATCAGGCCCACCACCAGATCGGGCCGATGCCGATGGCAGGCTTCCGTCGAGAGTACTACGGCCGGACGAGTCTTCGTCACCTGCGCGCCGGGAAACGCTCCGACGACGTCTCCGGGCTTCAACGGTCTTCCCTTTCCTAGTTCTCGAATCGCTCGACAGCCGCCGCTGTTGCATCGGCTTGATCCTGGTCAGTCCATGAATCGGACCACTCGATCATGCGCCTGTCTGCAAGATCGGCGAGTTGCCGCGCCCAATTCAGGACCTTCCCAGCCTCTTCCGGCGGCGAGTGCCCGGACAACACTGATGAGCGATTCTTCCTGCGCGCTGAGCACCATGTTCCAATTCTATTCTCAGCGAATGACAGCGACGGCGGAAAGCCAATCACGCGGGCGCATTGGCTGCGGCGGTGCGATGTGAAGTTTGAGTACTTGGTGGTGCTGTCGCGCGGCGCTCCTCGATCCCATGATGGCGCTGCGGAATGAATAGCACGCACGGCGTGTTCCGCCCCTACAAAGGGCCATTCCCAGGGCGATCCGGCAGGTGTATATATCGGGCATGGGCAGATGGGCCAGTTGGGCGATCGCCGTGGCGCTCGTTCCGAGTTACGTGGCGGCACAGAATGCCATGGAGATCCTTCAGAAAGTGGAGGAGACCTACACAAATCTGAAGAGTTGCGACATCGAGTATGTCGAGCGCAACGAGACGCGCAGCTCCAGCCACCAGTCGACCAACGAATTTCACCGGCACATTCAGATGGCGCCGGGAGGCAAGTTGCGCGAGGAATTCCAGCCAGGCCTGGTGACCGTTTCCAACGGCACGGATGTCTGGCGGTACAATCCCCAAAATCAGGAATACACCAGGCGGCCGGGAAGGTCTGACCGCAACCCGCTTCCCTACCAACGGTTCGCCAGGCGTGTGGCGAGCGCCCGCGTGCTCCGCGAGGAGGATCTTCCGGTGGGCGGCGCGTCCGTCGCATGTTACGCGATCGAAGCGTCCCTCACACCGCCGCAGCAGATGCAGCCGGGGCTCCAAATTGGCCCGATACAGTATTGGGTCGACAAGGCGCGTTATCTCGTCCTGCAGCAGCGCCGCACGCAGGTGGATAATCAGCCGGGTTATGAACAACTAGCGTCGAAACGATGACGGTCACAAAGGCCGTGATCAACCAGCCACTGCCCGATGCGCTTTTTGAATTCAAGCCGCCCGCGGGCGCCGTCCAGGTCGACGAGTTCACGAACGGGCCCTTGTCTCCGCTCGCGGGCAAGAGCCTGCCGGATTTTGAGTTGAAAGACACCCAGGGAAACAGCATCACGCCGGCCTCGCTCAAAGGCAAACTGGCGATCCTGGGGTTCAGCCAACGCGTCGGCGCACAGGACGCTTTTCTGGAAATCCTGTACCGCGCCTTTAAGGATCGCGGAGTGGCGGTGGTCTACGTAGTGAGCCGCAATGTGGACGATCTGGGCGCGCAGATAAGCCGCCTCGGCTATACCATGCCCGCAGCCGTGGCGCCGCCATCGATGACCGCCGAGTCGATGGGCTTCACGATACCCCACCGTTTAGACGGCTTGATTGTGGTGGATAAGGCGGGCAAAGTGATCTACGTTGCCAGCTCGGCGTCCCCCAACCAGACCGTGCCGCAGATTGTCAAGGCGCTGCACGACAACGGGATTTGGTAGCGTTACTCGCGCCGCCGATCCCGCCCGCTCACTGAAAGCACCGCCGCCCAAGCCGCCGTCGGCACCAGCATCGCGCAGCCGATGGCCAGGGCGGATGTTCGCACGGGCATCCCCCAATCGATGGCTACGCCCGCCAGATAACTGCTGGCCGAGACCCCCAACATGCACAGCCCAAAATCGGCGGCGAAGACGCGACCGCGGAACCGATCGGCGGTGTACACCTGCAGCAGCGTGGTAGAGAACACCCAGTTGGTGGACGATCCCGAGTGCGCCAAGACCACCGCGAGTACCGCCAGCCACAGCGCGCCGGCGCCGCCCAGCGATACATAACCCGCCGCGGACAGCAGAAAGCCGAGCAGAATGCCGATGCGCAGACGCGCCTGGCGGTCGCGCGCCCAGCGTCCGCCGACCAGCGGGCCAAGCAGCGCGCCGGCCCCGCGCGCGGCCATCAGCAGGCTCATTCCCAGCATGGCGCCGCGGCCCGCGTCCATACCGGCGAGCCGCACCGGGAACACGCGCTGGCCCATCATCGGGAGGATTACGTTGTTGGCCCCCAGGATTCCGCCGCCGGCTTTCACAAACACGGTCGCGAAGAGGCGCGGGTCCGCGCGGATATAGCGCACGCCTTCCAGAACGGGCGTGAAATCCACGAAATCCCGGGCGCGCAGCGGCGGCATTCCGGCGGCATGCGGCTCCGCAAAACGCATCCGGCGGATAAGCCACGCGGAAGCCAGAAAGGAGAACGCGTTCAGCAGGAAGACCGTGTCGCGCCCGGCCAGCACGGCCACGATGCCTCCCAGCGATGCTCCCACGGCCAGGCAGAAGGACCACGTGATCGACCCCAGCGCGTTGGCCGCCAGCACCTCGCCCGGCTGGACGATATTGGGGACCACGGCGCTGTGGGCCGGCTCGAAGAACGCCGCGCCCAGGGTCTCGAAAAGCAGCAGGGGATACACCAGCCACACCATGCCGCGGGTGCGCACCGCCAGCATTCCCAGCACGATGAAGAAGCGCGCCACGTCGGCCCCGATCATGATGGCCTTGCGGCTGATGCGGTCGTTGATGACGCCCGCCGTGGGCGAAATGAACGCCGTGGGAAGCACCTGCAGCACCACCGCCAGGCCCACCGACTCGGCTTTGTTGCCGGTAAGCTCCAGCAGCAGGTGGTACACCGCCAGCGAATAGAACCAATCGCCCATCTCGCTGACGATCTGCGCCGTCCATAGCAGGCGAAAGTTGCGGTTGGAGCGAAGCAACTGGCGGTAGGCGCGCAACATTCCTAGGCCCCGTGCAACAATAACTTCACATTTTGCCGGCTGACGTGGGGCGGCCGATCCTGGGGCGCTCTCTGGGGCGCCCTCTGGGGTGCCCGCTGGGCCCCGCCGGGTCCGGCACCGGGCCCAGGGGGCACCCCAAGGGGCACCCCCAGCCGGCGCGCGCTCCAGTTGCGGGGGTGCGGTTGTTTTCGCGCCATTCCTTAGGTGTACAGCCCCATGCGTTCCTTCACAACCTGCACCGTGCTGTTAGCGATGGGCGCCACGCGTTCGGCGCCCGCGCGCAGCACGCCCGCCAGGTACGAGGGGTCGGCGGTGATCTCGCGGTAGCGCTGCTGGAACGGCTCCAGGTACGCAATCGCCATCTCGGCGACTTGCTTTTTCAGATCGCCGTAGCGCATGCCGGTGAAACGCGCCTTCATTTCGTCCTCGGTCGCGCCCGAAAACGCCTGGTAAATCGCCAGCAGGTTGAGCACGCCCGCGCCAGCAGTATCGAAATCCACCGCGGGATTGGAATCGGTGGTGGCGCGCATGATGGTCTTGCGGATCTTGGCGGGCGGATCGAGCAGCGCCACCGCGTGGTTGGCGCCCTCGACCGATTTGCTCATCTTCTGCGACGGATCGTCCAGCCCCATGATGCGCGCCCCCACCGTGGGCAGGCTGGTGCCCGGCACCACGAAGGTGTCGCCGTAGAGGGAATTGAAGCGCTGGGCGATGTCGCGCGTAAGCTCCAGGTGCTGCGCCTGGTCCTCACCCACCGGCACGATGCCCGCCTGGTATAGGAGGATGTCGGCGGCCATCAGCACGGGGTACTGCAGTATGCCATCGCCCACGGACGGCGCCTGGTAGGCAGGAGGGCTTGCCGGCGGGTTCGCTTCCTCGGCCGCGCTCTCCGTCCGCGAGTAGGCTGGCCCGTAGGCCGGCGGGTAGGGCGGCGGGAAGGCCTCCTCGGCCGCCCTGTACCTGGCGGACTTGGCCTTGTACTGCGTCATGCGCTCCAGCCAACCCACCGGCGTGACGCAGGTGAGCATCCAGGCCAGCTCGGCGTGGGCGGGCACGGCCGATTGCACCATGATGGAGCAGTGCTGGGGGTCGATGCCGGCGGCCAGGTAGAGCGCCGCGATCTCGCGGATCTTCCCGCGCAGCTCGGCCGGATCCTGGTACAGAGTGATGGCGTGCAGATCCACAATGCAGAAAATGCATTCGTAATCGTGCTGGATGCGCACCCAGTTCTTGAGCGCGCCCAGATAATTGCCGATGTGCAGATTTCCGGATGGCTGCATGCCGGAAAAGACTCGTGTTTTCATGGTAGAGGAACGGAGATAATTCTTTATCGTAAGCAATTTCGAAGTCACCGTGGAAAAGCTGGTGTACGGCGGCGACGGTCTGGCGCGCCTGGATGGGCGCGTGGTGCTGGTTCCGTTCGTGCTGCCGGGCGAGCGAATCCGCGCGCGGGCGGAGCGGGAAAAGCCGGGCCTGGTGCGCGCCAGCGCGGTCGAGATCATCGAGGCCGCGGCCCAGCGCGTGGCGCCGCCGTGCCCGCATTTCGGCCGTTGCGGCGGATGCCACTATCAGCACGCGCCCTACGAATTTCAGCTCGCCGCCAAGCGGTCGATTCTGGCCGAGGAATTGCGCCGCTTGGGGAAGATCGAGCCGCCCGAAGAAATCGCGGTCGTGGCGGGGGAGCCGTTCGGGTATCGCAACCGCGTGCAGTTGCACGTCGAGCGCGGCCGCATCGGCTATTGGGAGGCGCGCTCGCACAAGCTGTGCGGCATTGGCGAGTGTCCCATCGCTTCGCCCAAATTGAACCGGGCCATCGCGGCGCTGGCGGGGATGCTGCGCGATCCGCGCTGGCCGCGTTTCCTGCGGTCGCTGGAGCTTTTCACCGACGAGCGGACGCTGCAGTTGAACGCGCTCGAAACCGAGGCTCCCCTGGCGCGCCGCTTCTTCGACTGGTGCGGCGAGATCATTCCAGGTCTGGCTCCGGGTCTGGCGCAGGGCGCGCTCGATTACGAGGGGCGGTTCCGCGTGAGCGCCCATTCGTTTTTCCAGGTGAACCGCTTTCTGCTGGATGCGCTGGTGGAAGCGGCCATAGGTGGCGATAGTGCCGGCGACAGCGCCGGGGCCGCAGGCGACACCGCCACCGATCTGTACGCCGGCGTGGGCCTGTTTTCGCTCGCCCTGGCGCGGCGTTTTGGCAAGCTGCAGGCCGTGGAATCGGGCGTGGGCGCGGTGCGCGATCTCGAATTCAACGCCCAGCGGGCCGGCCTGGCCAACCTGCGCGCCGAGCAATCGAGCGCCGAGGAGTACCTGACGAAGCTCGATCGCGCGCCCGATTTCGTGCTGTTGGATCCGCCGCGCGCCGGGCTGGGCAAGATCGTGGTACGGCGCCTGTCCGAGTTGAAGCCGCTGCGGATCACCATCGTCTCCTGCGACCCCGCCACGCTGGCCCGCGATCTGGCCGCCCTATTGGCCGCGGGTTACCGGCTGGAGAAGTTGACCCTCGTGGACCTGTTCCCGCAGACGTTTCACCTGGAGACCGTGGCACGGTTGGTGAGGTGAGGGCGGCGCCATGCCGCGTGTTAGACCCCCGAATCCGAGGAGGTCGCTCAGCGGGAAGCCCGTCGACTCGCCTCGCAGCGGACGGCAAGTCGTATCGTTGATATAGGGTGGATTGGTCAAGGTGTCCGGTAGTCGAGTCTGACCCGCAGAGGGTTCACGGCGCATGGGTGTTCCGGAATACGCGCTTGCCCATCTCCATCGTTTTTGAATGCCTCGCGAAGGGCGCCACCATCGAAGAAATCATCGAGTGGTATGGTGGCGTGACACGGGACCAAATCGAGGAAGTCCTTAATTTCGTCGCGGAGAGCCTTCAAGAACCCGCACATGCGGACGCGTGGTTGACCACAACACCCCGGCTCCCGTTGTGCCGGCCCATTTACCGGAGCGTCTCCGCGATAGCGAGTTCCCTCCGCAGCAGATCGTTCACCAAGTCGTCCAGAGGGACGCCCTTCCGGCCGGCAATTTCCGTGAGGCTATCCAATACGGCTTGCTCCAGGTAAACCGGGATGTGAAGTTTCATGCCCGGCCGGTAAAACTTGCCGCGCACGCCCTTTGAGAAATCGATCTCCCGATCGAGTGGATCGTCGTTGTTCATAGCCCCTCCTCATACTCTCGTCGTTCAGAGTTCTCCGCCCTTCGAGCCGAGATAATGCGAGCTTTCGCAGTGTTGGCGTCCAGCTCGATCCAGGTGTGGGCGACCACCAGACACTCGCCGGTCACGGCGCGGCCGACGGTAATCCATCGTTCCTCGAGCTCTCCGTGCACCTCATCCAAGGTCGTCACGGAGAGCGGATCGCGCAATACGGTCGAAGCAAGGTTGAAGGAGACTCCGTGCTTCCGTACGTTGGCCTCAGCCTTCGCGGAATCCCATTCGATTTCGAGATCGAAGCCGTTCACATTCCAGTTATACGCAAACCGCCAAGAACTGACAAGCTTGTAAGCAGCTCCACCGCTCTTGATCCCCAGCCTGATTCGCCAGGTCGTATGCGATGGCGCTGTAACCTCTTCGAGGTGAAGAACCTCGAGATTCTGGCAGAGGGTCTCAGGAGACTCCCCCGCCCGAACGCGTGAAAGATTCAGGGAGATTCGCGTGCCCGCGACGTAACCGTTTCCATCCCTCCCTACAGCCGCACAATCTTGGCATCGTGAAAGCCCTTCAGCGCGTTCCGCGAATCCACGATCAGGCGCGACCGCGCTACCAGGCCGGCGTAGTCGAAGGTCGAGTGGTCCGTCACGATCACCACGCAATCGGCCTCGCCGGCGGTCTCTTCCGGCGCCGCGGCCATGTCCAGGCCGTCGATGCACAAGGTGGGCACAAAAGGATCGCTGTAAGTGATCCGCCCGCCCCGCCGCTGGAGCAGCATCATCACATCCAGCGCCGGGGATTCGCGCAGGTCTTCGATATTCCGCTTGTAGGCCACACCCATTACGTGAATGTGCGATCCCATCACGGGCTTGCCCGCCTGGTTCAGCGCCATCTGCACTTTCTCTACTACGAAGTGCGGCATCTGGCCGTTGATATAACCGGCCAGTTCGATGAACCGCGCCTCGATCCCCGCCTGCCGCGTCTTCCAGGAAAGGTAGAACGGATCGATCGGAATGCAATGCCCGCCCAACCCCGGACCGGGATAGAACGGCATAAAGCCGAACGGCTTGGTGGCGGCTGCGTCGATCACTTCCCAGACATTGATGCCCATCCGGTCGCACATCATGGCCATCTCGTTTACCAACCCGATATTGATCATGCGGAAGGTGTTCTCGAGCAGCTTCACCATCTCGGCTACTTGCGTGGAGCTTACCGGCACCACGTGCTCCAGCGCCTGCGCGTAAAATAGCCGCCCCATCTCCGTGCAGGCCGGCGTCACCCCGCCTACCACTTTGGGAATGTTGGCGGTCTGGAACCGCGGGTTGCCGGGGTCCACGCGCTCCGGCGAAAAGCACAGGAAGAAGTCCGTGCCCACTTCCAGTCCGGACTTCGCCAGCATCGGCAGCACCAGCTCGTCGGTAGTGCCCGGATAGGTGGTGGATTCCAGAATCACCAGCATGCCGGCATGAAAGTGGCTCGCGATCTCCTGGCAGGCGGAGACGATAAAGCTCATGTCCGGGTCCTTGGTCTTGCGCAGCGGCGTGGGCACGCAGATGTTGATGGTATCGAGCTCCAGAACGGCCTCAAAATCGGTGGTGGCGCGCAACTTGCCCGCCTCCACCAGGGGGCCGAGCGTGGCGCTGGAGATGTCTCCGACGTACGAATCGCCCGCGTTCACGCGCCGTGTCTTGTCGGGGCTGATGTCGATTCCGGTGACCGTGAAGCCGGCGCGGGCGAATTCCACCGCCAGGGGAAGGCCCACATAGCCCAGCCCTACGATGCCCACGCGCGCACGGCGTTCGCGTATCTTGTGCTCCAGCATCCGGGCGGTGGCTTGGCTTGCTATCGCTGTTTCTGGCATGCACCCGTCATTCTCTCACAGGAAGCTCTCACAGGAAGAATTGGCCCTCCGCCACGATCTCGGCCGGGCCGGTGAGGTAGAGGTTGGTTTCCCAACGAAGATCGAGCGTGCCGGCGGGTGTCCGTACGGACACCGGAGATTGCGCCATACCGCGCGCCACCGCCGCCACCACCGCGCCGGCCGATCCGGTGCCCGAGCTCATGGTCTCGCCCGCGCCGCGTTCGTAGAAGCGCACGTCGATGGTATGCCGGTCCACCGCGCGCACGAAGGAGACGTTGGTCCGGTTGGGGAAATGCGGATGCGATTCGATCTCCGCGCCCATCCCCCGCCAGTCGAAATCGAAGGTCGCCACCGGCACGGCGCACTGCGGATTCCCCACGTCCACCAGGGTTACGTCGCACGGACCGCCCGCGAGCGGCAGGAGGAAGCGCTCGGCGGCGATCTCCGGCCGGCCCATATCCATCTCGAAGACGAACGCCAGCCCGCTGCGCTCCAACAGGCGTAGCGTTTTGACGCCCGCGCCCGTGCGTAGCCGCACTACGCCCGCGGCCAGGCCATGGCGGACGAGAAACGCCGCCGCGCAACGCGTGCCGTTGCCTGAGATTTCGGCCTTGCTGCCATCGGAATTGTAGAGCTGGATGGTGCCCTCCGCATCGGCATCGCCGGGCGGCGAGACCACCATCCAGCCATCCGCGCCCACTCCGGTGTGGCGGTTGCAGATGGCGCGCGCCGCCTCCTCGCGCCCGGCGTCCCGCCAATCGGGCGGCGCGTCGGCCTCCCAGGTCAGCAGAAAATCGTTCTTGTCCCCGTGCGCTTTGGTGAAGGGGATCTTCATGGCTCGGCTTCCACCACCACCGCCGTGCCATAAGCCAGCACTTCGGTGACGCCCTGCATGATCTCGGTGGCGTCGTAGCGTGCGCCGATCACGGCATTGGCGCCCAGGTCCGAAGCGTGCTGCAGCATCAGATCGAAGGCGTCACCGCGGGTCTGCTCGCACAGATTGGTGAATAGCGAGATGTTGCCGCCCACGATGGTTTGCAGGCTGGCGCCCAGCGTGCCGACCAGCGAGCGCGAGCGCACGACGATGCCGCGCACCACGCCTAGATTACGCTTTACGCGGCAGCCCGGCAGATCGAAAGCCGTAGTTACGTTTTCATGCGGTACCATGATATCCTCCTGTCCGGTGGTAGATATCCACGACCGGCTCGTCTTTCTCCACAATCCTCAACTCCCTGCGATAACCGGCCCGTGCGGCAGCCCGTTCGATGGCATCGCCCTCTTTGGCCACCACCCACTCCTGCCACAGCCACAACTCGGGCCGCTGCTCGGCGGCGACGAACGGCAGGCCGTTGCAGACACTGAAAGTTTCGCTCAAGGGGATGCCCATCTCCCGGTAGATGCCGAAGAAATCGTCTCCCGCCGAGGAAACCATGCCCGATCCCGGCACGTAGCGTGGGCGCAGGTAATCGGCGGCCTGGTGCATCCAGGCGCGCCGGCCGGTGGAATTGGCGCGCGATTCGGCCCACGCGATCCAGTTCTCGGGCTGCGGATAGACCACCCAATGGATGCCGCCCGCGGCCACGATCAGCATCGCCGTGACGGCCCGCAGGTTGCGCGGCACCGCCATCACCAGGGCCGCCGAAGCCAGCGCCAGCAAAGGCAGCGCGGCCAGGCCGTAGCGCGTGTTGTAGTACGAATGCGGCCACAGATTCGGGACGAAGATGGGGCTCGATCCGGAGTGCATATTGAGAATGTAGAACGCGGGCGGGAGAGCCAGCAGCGCGACCGGCCAGAAGGCCCGCCGTGTCAGGGCCACCACCACGCCCGCCAGCCCCATCAGCGGCAGCCCAGGTCCGGCGGCCAGCCGCACGGCGGATTGATAGTAGTAGAAGGCCGCGTCCCAATTACCGTGGCCAGGATACGGTTTGCCGCCCTGTATAGCGGCGGCGGAATAGGGGCCGCGATAGAAATCCAGGGGGTCGCCGGTCAGATACCAGTTGTGTGCCAGCCAATAGAGCGGGCCGATGGAGGCCAGGGCGGTGAACAGCAGCGCGATCGTCCATCGGCGCCGCACGGCGGCCCACCAAGTCTCGGTGGCCCACCGCCGGGGCTGGGGAGCCCACAAAAAATATGCCGCCGCGAAGGGGATCAGGAACCATCCCTCGTAACGCGTCAGGGCGCCCAGGCAGGCGGCCAGACCCGCGCCCGCAGCGGCGCCCCATGCCTGCGTGGCGCGGAACCGCACGCTCGAATAGAGCAGGGCCATCAGGCAGCCGAAGAAGATTCCTTCGGTCATGGGGATGGATTGCAGATACAGCATGTTGGGGTTGAGCGCCGCGAGGCCCGTGGCCGCTACCGCCGCGGCGTTGGAACGGAAGATGCGCTTCACCGCGGCGAACAGAAACGCGCCGCCCGCCACGAAGCCGGCCGCCGGGGCGATGGACCCCGCCAGGCCGCTGCGCCACAATGAATCCACGGCGGCGAACGGCAGCGTCAGCACATGCAGCAGGGGCAGCCAAACCGAGCCGAGCTGATCGTAGCCCGGGGTTTCGGAATCAACGATCCGCCGCGCGGCATTCAGGTGCGCCTCGGCGTCCCCGTACCACAACAGCCAGCCGTGCGAATAGAAAAACCAAACTGCGCCCGCGCTGAGCAGGGTCAGAAGCCCGGTGATCGACGCCACGTTGCCCTGGCTTCGTACCCCGGCCAGATCGGGCGAAAGGCGGCGCGAACGCAGCGCCCGTGCCCGGGTTATCAGAAAGCCGTGCAGGATTGGAACTCCTGAAACCGTGCGTCGATTTCCGCGCGCGTGAGGCTGCGGAAGCGATCCACGCCGAACATCTCGCAGCAGAAGCTGCCCATCACGGAGCCGTAGATCACCGCCCGACGCAGCTCGGCTATATCGATGCGCCCGGCGGCCGGCTGGACGCCCCTTCCGGCCAGGTAGCCGATGAAGCCCCCGGCGAAGCAATCGCCCGCGCCGGTGGGGTCGAAGACCTCCTCCAGCAGATACCCGGGCGCCATGAAGTGGCAGCCGCCGTGGAACAGCACCGCGCCGTATTCGCCGCGCTTGACGACCAGCGTGCGCGGTCCCATTTCCATGATCCGCGCCGCCGCGCGCCGCAAGTTGTGCTGGCCCGAAAGCAGGCGCGCCTCGCTGTCGTTGATCAGCAGGAAATCCCACTCGGCGATGGTCTCCAGCAGCTCGCCGCGGAAGTCCTTGATCCAATAATTCATGGTGTCGCCGCCGGCCAGTTTCAGTAGCGGCATTTGCGCGCGCACGCTCCTTTGCAGCGCCGGCTGGATGTTGCCGAGCAGCAGGTAGGGCTCCGGCCGGTAGGTCTCCGGCAGCTTGGGATCGAAATCGGCGAACACGTTGAGGTCCGTGCGGAGGGTAGTGCGGTCGTTCATGTCGGCCGAGTAGACGCCCGACCAGAAAAACGTTTTCCCGGGAACGCGTTCCAGTCCCGAGAGGTCGATCCGGCGCGAAGCCAGCAACTCTACGTCTTCGGCGGCGAAATCGTCTCCTACGATCCCCACCAGCTTCACTGGCGTGAAATAGGCGGCGGCCAGCGAGATGTAAGTCGCCGCGCCGCCCAGCATACGGTCGATCTTTCCATGCGGCGTCTCCACGCCGTCATAAGCAACGGAACCCACCACGATTAGGGACATGGCAATTGACGATTGTAGCAACCGGTCAATGCGGGCAAGGGAGTGAGGTGAGAGTGGAGTTCTCACCGCGGAGGCGCGGAGACGCGGAGGAAGACGCGGAGAAGACAGAGAGAAGGGCAAACACAGCGGAGGGCGCTGAGGGAGGGAGGCTGGCGCTCAACGCGCCACCAGGGCGTGCAGCTTCAGGATGGTGGCCCAATTGCGCATGGTGACGGCGTCGCCGAGGGCGCGACTCACGGCCGTGGCCAGGGGGCTTTCCAGCATCCCGTCCGGGCACCAAAGATACGCCGCGCGTGCGCCCAGGGCGAGCAGGCCGGGCGTCCAACTCCGCTCGGCCAGGGGCAGGAGCTTGGCCCGATCGGGGGGTGTTTTGAGAATGGCGACCAGCAGGCGGGACGGGTCGCGGGCCGCCTCGCGCAGGGAGTTTTCGTCGACCACAGCGGCCAGCTCATCCGCCGTGATCACGGTAACGCGGGAAGGGAAGCCGAAGCGCGCGACGATCGCTTCCTCGATGCGGACCTCGGCTCGCGCGGGGCTTTCGCGGCGGCCGGTGAAGACCACGTTGCCGCTATTGAGCAGCGTGGCGGCGTTGGTGTAGCCGAGGCCCGCGAACAGATCCCGCAAGTCGGCCATGGGGACGCGCTTGGCGGTGCCGACGTTGATGCCGCGTAAGAGCGCAATGTGGGTGGCGGGCAACGGCATCTACTCCGGAAAAATGGTGCGCGTGAGGTCTTCCGGCTTCTTCTCGCGGGAGGCGTCCCAATATCCCGCCGCGAAGGCTGCCGCGGCGAGCGCCCAGATCGCCAGGTCTTCGGCATCCACCGAATGGCGCAGCGCCACGGCGCCGAGGCACAGGGCGGTGCGGATCAGCCAGGCGTAGAGGCTCCCCAGCTTGCCGCGTCCCTTGCGTAACCCCACCAGGGACTGGGACAGCATGAACGCGCAGCCGATACCCAGGAGGCCGATGAGCCCGCGTAAGAAATCCAGGGGCAGTGGCATGATGCTTTCAGTTTACGCCGGTCCGGGCGATGGCATCGGGGAGTTGGTGCAGCAGGCCCGTTGAGGGCCTATCGCGAAGGTACCGGCGCGTGCAGCGGCGTTCCCGGTCCCGGCGGCCCGAGCAGAACGAGCAGAACTACCACCAGCAAGACGAGCACGATCATCAGATCCGGATCGGCCGTCGGGTTGCCTTCCTTGGCCTACACGAATGCCGTAACCCGTGAAGCGATGGGAGCGGTAGCCAGGGAGCACGTACATTACGCCTGAGGGTCTCCCCTTCAGAGCCGGGGATCTCCCAACGTATTAGCGCTTGGGCCGGCACTGGCGCTTGGGTCAGCACCAGCTTGCCCGGTTTTTCGACTGCGTGCCCCTACGGCGCGACGATCGGCTGCGCCTTGAGTTTGGGCTCGCGCACCAGCGCCCCTTCAAACAGGCTTCCTTCTTCGAACCAGGAACGCGGCGCAGGCGCGCCCCACAGAGTCTGGCGCTGCGGATCTTTCAGGTCCCAGCGGATCGGCTCGTGATCGGGATCCGCCGTCTGGTAGTCGCAGCAGTAAATCTCCACGCGATTGCCGTCGGGGTCCCGTACGTACAGAAAAAACGCATTCGAGATTCCATGCCGGCCCGGGCCGCGCTCGATGTTCCCCACGTACCCCGTGGTGGACATGAGATCCAACAGGTCGATGATGTGTAGCGGCGATTGCACCCAGAATGCAATATGATGCAGCCGCGGACCCGCGCCATTGGTGAAAGCGATGTCGTGAACGCCGCCTTTGCGATGCAACCACACGGCCCACAGCAAACCCGACTCCTCGTCCTCCGTGTATTCGGTCAACCGGAAACCCATCTCGTTGTAAAAAGCGGCCGCGGCATCGACATCCGCCGAGAAGCAATTGAAATGATCGATGCGCAACGGCCGCGCGCCGCGATACAGCCCGTATTTCTGATGCACGGGCGGAAGCCGGTCCATCCTGGCATAGAATTCGAGCGGCAGGCCTTGCGGATCGACGGCGCGTAGCGTGCGGCCCTGGTGCGGTTGCTCGACCCAATGGGCCGCCAGGCCCTTCGCCTCGAAAAAGGACTTCAGCTTGTCCAGATCGGAGTCACCATAGACTTTAAAGCCCAGCGCTCCGGTTACCGCCTCCCGGCCCTTGCTCAGGACGAGGCAATGATGGCCGCGCTCCTCCAGGCCACGCAGAAAAATGTGCTCGCTGGATTGCCCGGTGACTTGAAGACCCAGCGTGCCGGCGTAAAATGCCTGCGAGCGATCCAGGTCTTTCACCTGGAATTCCAGGTGGCTAGCCCGCACGATGTGGAAGGGCGGATAGAGATTTGGTTTCGGTACGGGCACGAGCCTTCTCCTTCAACCGCCGAGCTTCGGAATCGCGCGAGCCGCGGTCGCGAACGCAATATTTTTGGTTTCCATATAAAACTCGAACGACCAGTCGCCGCCGTCCCGGCCGATGCCGGAAGCTTTCATGCCCCCGAACGGGGTCGGAAGATGGCGGACATTTTCCGAATTCACCCAGATCATTCCGGCATCCAGCGCCGAAGAGAAACGGAATGCGCGCGTCACGTCGCTGGTCCATACGTAGGCGGTCAGGCCATACCGCACGTCGTTCGAGAGCGCCAATGCTTCCTGCTCATCCTGGAAGGGAATGGCGGTCAATACGGGACCGAAAATTTCCTCCTGCGCGATGCGCATGGCGTTTGAGGCATGCGTGAAGAGCGTCGGCGGCACATAACAACCGCCTCCCGGACCATTCACTTTGGCGCCGCCCGCGGCGATGGTGGCGCCTTCCCTCTTCGCAAGTTCGCAATAGTCCAGAACCTTCTTCTCGTGTGTGGGATGGATCAACGGTCCCACCACCGTTTCCGGATCGAGCGGATGGCCGACCTTGATCGCTTTGGCTTTCCCGCCAACCATCGCGGTGAACCGGTCATAAATCGCCGCCTCCACCAGCAGGCGGCTGGAAGAAGTACAACGCTCGCCGTTGAGCGAATAGATCATGAAGACGGCCGCATCGGCCGCCCGCTCCAGGTCGGCGTCGGCAAAAACGATCACCGGATTCTTCCCGCCCAGCTCGAAATGCACGCGCTTCAGCGTCGCCGCGCCCTGTTGCATGATCATGGAACCGGTGCGGGTCTCCCCGACGAATGCGATCGCCTTGATGTCCGGATGCTCGGTCAGCGCCTTCCCGGCTTCCTCTCCGAAACCGTTCACCAGGTTCCAGGCGCCCTGCGGCAAGCCGGCCTCTTCCGCGATCTCCACCAGCAGCCGCGCGGAAAGCGGCGAGAACTCGGCCGGCTTGTGAACCACCGTGCAACCGGCGGCCAGCGCGGGCGCGATTTTCCAGGTGGACAGCATGAACGGCGTGTTCCACGGCGTGATGATCCCCACCGGACCTATGGGAACGCGCGTCGTGTAGTTGAATTGATCGGGCGCCTGCATGGCCTTCCCGTCGCGCGCTTCGGGTGCGCGGTCGGCGAAAAAGCGAAAGTTTTCGGCGCCGCGCAGGGCTGCCTTGGACATGAAGCGCAGCGTCTGTCCGGTGTCCATCGACTCGACCAGGGCAATCTCTTCGGCGCGCGCTTCAATCGCGTCCGCGATCCCGTGCAACAGCGTTTTGCGCTTCTCGCCGGGCATCGCGGCCCACGCGGGAAACGCCGCTTTGGCTGCCATGGCGGCACGATGGACGTCCTCGGCCCCGCTACGCGCGACCCGGCAGATGGGCTTGAGATCCACCGGCGAAATCGATTCGAAAGTGTCGCCGGACAATGCCGGCAAAGCCTCTCCGGCGATCTGGTTGAGCACGCCCGTCGCGCGGAAGCGATCCAGAAAACCTTCGGCTTTGATCAAGTTGGCTTCCAGTTTCGACATGGATTCTATTGCCGGAGTCTTTCGTGAATCGAGTTTCTCCGGTAGCTCAGCTCGGGGTCGATCTCGCGAATCTCAAAGGAGAGAGCAAAATGCCTTCCCTCGAGAAGGCCGCCCAGGAACGCGGTTATGGCCGCGAAAACCGCCTCGCCGACCTTCTTCTTCACGGCCAGGTCTCTCCGGGCCACGCGCGCCGACACATCGATGAAGCCGTTCCCCGGATCGTTGTCGGCAATGGCGCAGTGTTCGCAGCGGATGGCGCGCACGCGCACTGCGCCGGTTTCGAAGACGCCTGTCGCGAGCGCCGCACGCCGGATCTCTTCGCAAAAGGATTGCATGTCGACCTCGGCGTCGAGGTTGGCGGAATACTCGATGGTGAAATGCGGCATAGACGATTCGTTTGTTAACATATTAAACAAATGTCCGGTTTGTCAATCTTGGCCGGCCGAACATGGAGGCTGTCCCGATGCTCCCGCTTGACGCGCAATTCCTGAGAGGCTCCATCCCGCCGCTGGTGACCCCCTTCCGGGACGGTTCCGTCGATTACGAAGCCTATGCGGGACTGGTCGAATTTCAGGCCCGCAATGGCTCCCACGGCGTGCTGGTCAACGGAACCACCTCCGAGCCGTCTTCGCTGACCGTCGAGGAGCGCAACCGGCTGGTGGATGTCGCCGTGGAAGCGGCGCGAGGCAGGATCGCGGTGGTCGCCGCAACCGGCTCCCAGTCCTATGCGGAAACCGAGACGCTCACCCGCCATGCCGCCGGGCACACAGGCGTCGATGCGCTGCTGATCGTCACTCCTTACTATTCGCGGCCGCCGCAGCGTGGCATCGTGGAATACTACCGCCAGTTGAACTGCTTGCATCAAAAGCCCTGGATGATTTATCACATCCCCGGCCGCGCGGCGGTGGACGTCAAAATCGACACGGTGAGAGAGATCGATCGATGTTGTCCCACCTTCGTGGGTATGAAGCACGCCTCGCTGGACCTCGGCTTCGTGTCCGATCTTTTGGCGGAAGTGAATGAGGATTTGCGCATCTTCGTGGGCCTGGAAGAGCTGTCTTTTCCGATGATGGCCATCGGCGCCTGCGGGCTGATGAACGCCGCCGGCAATCTGAACCCCCAGCCGCTAGCGGCGATGTGCGAAGCGGTCTGGGCTGGCGACCTGTTCCAGGCGCGGCGGCTGCACCGGCAACTCTGGGAGATCAACAAGGCCATCTTTTGGGACATCAATCCCATCCCCATGAAGTACATGATGAAACGCCTCGGCATCCTGCCTTCGAATGAACATCGGCTGCCGCTGGTGCCCGCGGCGCCGGACCTGGAGCGGCGCCTGGACGAAGTGCTCCAGCGAAATGGACTCCTGCGATGCGGCTGATCACTTTTGAAGTGGACGGCGAAAAGAGAGCTGGAGCTGTCATCGACAGCGGCGTGGTCGACCTCGGCGCGCGCATGGGCGTTCGCTCGGTTCGCCGCCTGATCGCGGAAAACCGCGTCCCCGAGGCCGAGCGAATCGCTGCCTCGGCATCTCCCGATTTCCGGCTCGACGAGGTTGGTCCCGGTCTTCCGATCGAAGATCCGGCCAAGATCCTCTGCATCGGCGTGAACTACAGGAATCGCAACGCGGAGTACAAGGACGGTTCCGACGCGCCGAAATACCCATCGGTGTTTATGCGGACGCCGCTCTCGCTCGTGCCGCATGGCGAGCCGCTGGTGATCCCGCGCGAATCCTGCCAGCTCGATTACGAAGGCGAGATCGTGCTGGTCATCGGCAAAGCGGGACGGCGCATTTCGCAGGCCGAAGCCATGGACCATGTAGCCGGCCTCACCATCATGAACGAAGGGTCGGTATTCGACTGGCTCCGGCACGGCAAGTTCAACGTGACGCCAGGCAAGAATTTCGACCGCTCGGGAAGCATGGGGCCCTGGCTTGAAACCGGGATCGCAACGGGCGCGGCGCCGCTGGACGTCGCCAACCTGGGCATCGAGACGCGAGTCAACGGCGAGCTCCGCCAATCCGACACCACCGCCTCCATGGCCTTTTCGTTCCGGCGGATCGTCGAATACGTCTCGACATTCTGCACGCTCCTGCCGGGCGACCTGATCTCCACAGGAACTCCGGCCGGCTCCGGCGCGCGCCTCGATCCGCCGCAATGGCTCCGCGAGGGCGACGTGGTCGAAGTGACTGTCGAGGGCGTGGGCACGCTGCGCAACACCGTCATCCGCGAATCGCCATGAAGATGCCAGCCACACTTCGCCCCACCAGCCGCTCGCTTCCCATAGCGCTTCTGGCGGCGCGAGAAGCGGTGATGACCCGTTTCCGGCCGCTGCTGGCATCGCATCGCGTGACCGAGCAGCAATGGCGCGTGATCCGCGTTCTGGCCGAATCCGGTCCTCTGGATGCGACGCAACTGTCGGCCCGATGCTGCATTCTCAGACCCAGCATGACCCTGATTCTTCGCACGCTGGAAGCGCGCAAGCTGGTCTCGCGCAAGCGCAATGCCCATGACGGAAGGCGCCTGGTTCTGGAGGCCACACCCAAGGCGCTGGCGCTGATTCGCAAAGTCGCGCCCGAGAGCAACAAGATCTATCAAGCGCTGGAAAAGGAGTTCGGCAGGAAGCGCCTGGAGCGCCTCCTCGACATCCTCGAAGACCTGACCAGGACACGGGCTTAAGATGCCGCGTTGAGTCCCGCGTCCACCGCCTGGGCGATTTTCGCGACATCGCCCGCGGCGATCACCAACGGCGGCGACAGGATGATGTTGCATCCGGAAACGCGGATCATGACCCCCGCCTCGTACGCGCCTTCCTGTATCTTGCTCATGGTTTCCTTTGGCGCGGGCGTTTTCGCGCCGCGATCGGAAACGATTTCCAGCGCGCCCATCAGGCCCTTCGTCCGGACATCGCCCACCAGCTCGTGCCTGGCTTTCAGCTCCTCGAGCGCCGCGCGCAGCTCATGGCCGCGGGCGGCGGCATTCTCGTGGACCCTCAGTCTCTGCGTCTCCGCCAACGCCGCAATGCCCGCGGCGCAGCCCACCGGATGGCCGGAATACGTGTAGCCGTGCCCGATCGCGCCGAAGGAATCCTGGTTGCTCTCGATTGCCGTGGCCACCTTCTCGCCGAGCAATGTCGCTCCCAGCGGAAAGTAGCCGCTGGTGATGGCTTTGGCGATGCACATCATGTCGGGCCGGACACTCCATAGCCGCGATCCGCACCAGGCGCCGGTCCTCCCGAAGCCCGTGATGACTTCATCGGCGATCAGCAGGACGTCGTGCTGGTCGCAGATCCCGCGGACCACCGGCATGAAGCTCTCGTGCGGCACGATCACGCCGGCAGCGCCCAGCACCGGCTCCATGATGAACGCGGCCACGGTGTCGGGTCCCTGAAACACGATCTCGTCTTCGAGAGCGGCGGCGCACAGCTCGGCCAGGCGGCGGGGGTCGGTCTCGCCGAAGGGATTGCGGTAGGCATGCGGCGTGGGAATGTGGAAACAGCCCGGCAGCAGGGGCTCGTAGTTGCGGCGGAAACTGGGGTTGCCGTTGACCGAGGCTCCGCCGAAATGCGTGCCGTGATATCCCTTCTTCAGCGCGATGAATTTCGTGCGGTCGAGTTGGCCGCGCACCTTCCAGTATTGGCGCGCCAGCCGCAGCGCGGTCTCCACCGAATCGGAGCCGCCCGAACCAAAGAACGCGCGGATCATCCCCTCCGGCTCGAAGAAGCGGCACAACTCGTCGGAGAGTTCGATCGCCGGACCCGTCGACGTGCCGCGGAATCCCGAGTAGTAAGGCAGCAGGGCAAGCTGATCGGCAATGGCTTTCTTGATCGGCTCCGAGGAGTAACCGAGGTTGACGTTCCACAGGCCGCCGACGGCATCGAGGACCGTGCGGCCTTCCAGGTCGGTGATCGTGACGCCGTCACCTTTCATGATTACCTTGGGCGGATGGCTCCGCATTTCGGCTGGGTGGGCCATCGGGTGCCAGATGGATTTGGCATTTTGCTCGGCAAGAAAACGCGAATCACGCATGATTTGTCTCCTGAACGGGATGGAAGCTCAATCCGGGGATTTGAAGCGCGAGACTGCGGAACTCCGCCGGTCTGGGGAGGATCAGCCCGCGCGGTTTCATTGGGCGCCCGGAGCCACGATGCCTGCCGCTACCCATGCGTCGAAAATCCCAAGCACGAGATCGGTGAAGGCAGCGTCGTTGATGTGCGCGTCGATCTCGACAAGATCCGCGGGCGGCCGAATGCTCTGGCGCGCAGCGCGGATGAAAGCGCCGAGGGCTTCGGGGTCGTGAAGAGCTTCTCCGGGCCGGTCCCATTCCTCGACGCCGCCCAGAGGAAGAATAAACTTTACAGGTCCCTTAGCGAAAGAGAGCTTCTCGCCGATGACATAAGCCAGTCTTTCCCGATCTTCGGCGCCCGTGGTAACCGAGGCGATCAGCCGGTTGTGCGCGTGAAACGGCCGATCCCTGTACCGGCTGGGGACCTCTTTCCAGGCCTGGAAGTCGACCATATCGGTGGCGCCGGGCGCGACGATTTGCGGAATCCCGGCGCGTCCGGCCGATTCGAGACGCGTCTTGCCCGCGGTCACCACCGATCCCGCGAGATGGTTGCCGATTTCCTGCAGGCACAGATCGAGCACTGCGGCAAAGCGCCGCTCGGCCGCCAGCGCTTCGAAAGCGCGGCCGCCCATGCCGGTCGAGTGGAAGACCGCCACTTCGTAGCCCCGCGCCTCCAGCGCCGGCTTCAGCGCCACCATGTAGCGCGTACACGATTTGCCCAACGATGTGATCCCGATCAGGGGGCGCTTCGGCTGTGCATGATATATGAGGCTGGCGCGCGCCGCGCCGGTCACCGCACCGGCCGCCTGGCTCAGAGTCGATCGGCAGATGCCGTTGAGCCCATACAGACCGCCGGCCCACAAACTCATCGTCAGGTCGGCGGGAATGCGGTCCGGTGGAATGAGATGGCTGAAAGCGACCGTCGACACCACAAATTTCGGAATGCCCGGCGGCAGGGCGGATGCGGCCTCCAGGGCCAGATCCGTGCCCATGGTGCCGCCCAGTGCGATCATGCCCTGGACCTTGCCTTGCTGGTGAAGGCGGCTGGTCAACTCGCGAGCACCCTCCGACATTTTGGTCATCACGCCGTTCTCGTCGCCCAGCTTCCGGATGGCGTCGATCGTAACGCCGGCCGCGCGGGCCACATCGGCATTCGAATAATCGGGCTGGAACGGCGGTGGGCCGAGCGCGCCTACATCCATGACGAGGGCTTGCGCCGCTTCCCTTTCGATGCAGGATTTCAGGAACAGCATCTCGTCGGCCTTGGTGTCGCATGTGCCGATGAGCAGAATCGAGATCATGAATATGTTAATCATCTTGACAGCGGGGCGCGCTCTTTGCAAGTCTGGGAATCGGTGGACCAAGCCCTCATCGACCGATTGCGTCTCGAAGCCGTGCCGCCCCAGGATCATTGGATCGGCGGCCGGCCCACTCCGAGCCAGGATGGAGCGGCACTCGACGTCCTGAGTCCCATCGATGGCCGCGTCTTTACGACCATCGCCGCGGGAACTCGTCACGAAGTCGACCAGGCCGTCAAGGCGGCGCGCCAGGCTCATGAGAAAGGCGTCTGGTCGCGGATCGCGCCGGCCGAGCGCAAGAAGAAACTGCTGAAACTGGCCGATCTCATCGAAACGCATGCGCTGGAGTTGGCCGTGCTCGGCGTGCGCGACAACGGCACGGAGATCGAAATGGCGTACAAGGCCGAGCCGCTGTCCGCCGCCGCCACCTTCCGGTACTATGCCGAGGCAGTCGACAAGGTCTACGGCGAGATCGCGCCAACCGCGCCGGACGTCCTCGGACTGGTACATCGCGAGCCGCTCGGCGTGGTTGGCGTCATCGTGCCGTGGAACTTTCCGATGATGATCGGGGCTTGGAAGATCGCGCCGGCTCTAGCCGCGGGAAACTCCGTAGTCCTGAAGCCGCCCGAGATCGCCTCGCTCACGCTTCTCCGGCTGGCGCAACTCTCGGCCGAGGCGGGCATCCCGGATGGAGTGCTCAACGTGGTGACCGGCCAAGGATCGGTGGCCGGTGAAGCGCTCGGGCTTCACACGGACGTCGACGCGCTGGCCTTCACCGGTTCGGGCGCCGTGGGCCGCCGTCTGATGGAGTACTCGGCGCGGTCCAACCTGAAACGCGTGTATCTGGAACTTGGTGGTAAGTCGCCCAATATCGTCTTCGCCGACGCCCCGGACCTCGATCGCGCCGCCAAGGCTTCGGTCTTCGGCATTTTCCGCAACTCCGGACAGGTCTGCGTGGCGGCGTCGCGCCTGCTGGTACAGTCACCGATTTATGACCGCTTCATGGAGAAACTGCTGGCCGTGGCCGAGAAGCTGAAGGTCGGTGACCCGCTCCTGCTGGACAACGACATCGGCGCGGTTGCCAGTGCGGATCAACTTGCGAAGGACCTGGCCTATGTCTCCATTGCGGAACAGGAGGGCGCCAGGCGCCTTACCGGCGGTGGCCGGCTCCACGAAGCAACCGGGGGTTATTACATGGAGCCGGCCATCTTCGAGCAGGTTACTCCGGAGATGACGCTGGCTCGCGAAGAGGTGTTCGGCCCGGTGCTGGGCATCCTCCGCTTCGACACGGAGGAGCAGGCGGCTGAGCTGGCCAATTCCACGGTATATGGTCTGGCGTCCGCGGTGTGGACCTCCAATCTTCGTACGGCGCACCGCATGATCCGCGCCATCCACGCCGGCGTGGTTCACGTGAATACCTATGGCGGCGCCGATCTTACCGTGCCGATGGGCGGGTTCAAGCAATCCGGGCACGGGCGCGACAAGTCGTTGCACGCTCTGGAGAAATACCTCGACTTCAAGACCGCTTGGATCGCCCTGTAATGGGTGCACTAACGGATGGTAACCAAATATGACTCCTGAAGAATTTCGCCAGGCGGGGCACCAGTTGATCGATTGGATCGCCGACTACCGGACGCGCGTCGCCGAGTTGCCCGTGATGGCGCGAACCGCGCCGGGCGAGGTCAAGCGACAGCTTCCTTCCGAACCCCCGCTCGATCCGGAACCCTTCGCCGCCATTCTCGGCGATCTCGACAAGATTATCGTGCCGGGACTGTCCCACTGGCAGCATCCGCGCTTCTTCGGATACTTCCCCTCGAATGGGCTGCCGGCGAGTGTGCTCGGCGACTTCGCCTCGACCGGCCTCGGCGTGCTGGGTCTCTCCTGGCAATCCAGCCCGGCGCTTACTGAAGTGGAAGAGGTGGCCACCGACTGGATGCGCCAGATGACCGGCCTATCCGATGCGTGGAGCGGAGTGATCCACGACACGGCGTCCACCTGCACGCTGGTCGCCCTGATGTGTGCCCGCGAAAAAGCCACCGACTACAGCCTCAGCCGCGGAGGGCTGCAAGCCGAGGAGCAGGCCCTGGTGGTCTACACTTCGGCGCACAGCCATAGCTCGGTGGATAAAGCGGCGCTGCTGGCCGGGTTCGGCCGCCACAACGTGCGGGTGGTCGAACACGATGCAAACTATGGGATGCGCGCCGCCGCATTGGAAGAGGCCGTCGAGCGCGACCTGGCCGCGGGTTTCCGGCCCTGCGCCGTAGTCGCCACCACCGGCACCACCACTTCGACGGCGCTCGATCCGGTGGAAGACCTGGCGCGTGTCGCCAACCGGCACGGCATCTGGTTGCATGTGGACGCCGCGATGGCCGGCTCGGCGATGATTCTTCCCGAATGCCGCTGGATGTGGCAGGGCATCGAAGGCGCGGACTCGCTGGTTCTGAATCCTCACAAATGGCTGGGCGTGGCGTTCGATTGCTCGTTGTACTACGTGCGCGATCCCCAACACTTGATCCGGGTCATGTCGACCAACCCCAGCTATTTGCGGTCCTCTGCCGACGCGCAGGTGAAGAACCTCCGCGATTGGGGGCTGCCGCTGGGGCGGCGCTTCCGCGCATTGAAGCTTTGGTTCATGATCCGCGAGCAGGGCGTGACGGCTTTGCAAAATCGCCTGCGGCGCGACTTGGCGAATGCCCAATGGCTGGCCGATCAGGTCCGCCAAACACCCGGCTGGAGTGTCTTGGCCCCGGTTCCCCTGCAAACGGTCTGCATTCGACACCAGCCAGAGGCGCTGGAGGGGGAAGCTCTCGACAAACATACCCTCGGATGGGTGGACCGTGTGAACCGTTCCGGCGGAGCGTATCTGACGCCGGCGATCCTCGACGGACGCTGGATGGTACGCGTCTCGATCGGCGCCATAGCGACCGAGCGGGAGCATGTCGAAGCACTCTGGGGGTTGGTTCGTAGGGAGGCGGAGGGATCGTGACAGAGCCTATTCACCGAGGAGACACGGAGAACACAGAGGAAGCGCGGAGAAAGGCAAGAGGAGAATTGTTTTCTCCGCGCTTCCTCTGTGTTCTCCGTGTCTCCGCGGTGAAGTCGCACGCCCCCCGCGCGCGTGGTGTTGCACTCGTGATATAAATTGCCTGTTGAGCCAAACCGGCATTTCTTCGCGCGACAGGTTGCGCACCGCCCTGGAACACCGCGAACCGGATCGCATTCCGCTGGATTTTGGAAGCACCTCGGTCACCGGCATGCACGTCAGTTGCGTGGCGGCGTTGCGGGACTACTACGGGCTGGCCCCGGGGCCGGTGAAGGTGCACGAACCCGGCCAGATGCTGGGCCTTGTCGAGGATGACTTGCGCGCGGCGATGGGGATCGACGTCACCGGCGTGTTTCCGCGCAAAACCAAGTTCGGCTTTCCCGCCGCCAACTGGAAGGAGTGGGATTTCCGCGGCCTGGAGGTGCTGGTGCCCGGCGATTTCCGGACCACGACGGAGCCGAACGGCGACATCCTGATCTATCCCCAGGGCGATGAAACGGCGGCTCCGAGCGGGCGCATGCCGATGGGCAGCGCCTTCTTCGACGCTATCGTCCGGCAGCCGGAGATCGACGAGGGGAAGCTCGACCCGGCGGACAACCTGGAAGAGTTCGGCCCGATTTCCGAAGAGGACCTGGACCATATCGAGCGCTCCGTGCGCGCGGCTTGCGCATCCGGCTACGGTGTGGCGGCGGGTTTCGGCGGCACCGGGTTCGGCGACGTCGCCCTGGTGCCCGGGACGTCTCTGAAAAATCCGAAGGGCATCCGCGACGTCGCGGAGTGGTACATTTCGACCCGCACCCGTCGCGGCTACATCCATCAGGTCTTCGAGCGCCAGTGCGAAATCGGCATCCGGAACCTGGCCCGCATCCATGCTCGCATTCAGGCCCGTATCGGCGACGCGGTGGACTGCCTGTATATCTGCGGCACGGATTTCGGCACGCAGACTTCGGCGTTCTGCTCCGTGGGCACCTTTCGCGAGCTGTGGTTCCCCTACTACAAGCGCATCACCGGCTGGGTGCATGCCAATACTACCTGGAAATGCTTCAAACACTCCTGCGGCAGCGTGGAGCGGTTCTTCGAGAGCTTCATCGAGGCTGGATTCGACATTATCAACCCGGTGCAGTGTTCGGCGGCGGGCATGGATCCGGCCGGGTTGAAGCGGAAATACGGCTCCCACCTGGTGTTCTGGGGCGGGGGTGTGGATACGCAAAAGACCCTGCCCTTCGGCACGCCGCAAGAGGTGCGCGAAGAGGTGTTGCGCCGCTGCGAAATCTTCGCGCCGGGCGGTGGGTTCGTGTTCAATTCCATTCACAACTTGCAGGCCGGCACGCCGGTGGAGAACATCGTCGCCATGCTGGACGCGGTCCATGAATTCAACGGAGTTTCGCATGTCTGATCTGGAGAAGCTGCATGAAGCCGTGATCGGGGGAAACTGGAAAGCCGCGGCCGCGGCGACTGAGGCCGCCATCGCCGCCGGCACCGCGCCGCTTGCCATCGTGAGCGGATGCCTGGTGCCGGCCATGGACGAGGTGGGCCGGCTTTTCGAGTGCGAAGAGTACTTCGTGCCCGAAATGCTGCTCTCGGCGCGCGCCATGAAAGCATCGATGGCGATTGTCCGCCCGTTGCTGGCGGCGGCGGGCGCCCAGCCAGTGGGGCGCGTGGTGATCGGGACGGTCAAGGGCGATCTGCACGACATCGGGAAGAATCTGGTGGCGTCCATGCTGGAAGGCGGCGGCTTCGAGGTGATCGACCTGGGCGCGGACGTGGCGCCGGAACGCTTCATCGAGGCGGTGGCCACGCGCAACGCCAACCTGGTGGCGCTCTCGGCCCTGCTGACGGTGACGATGGGGTCGATGAAGACCACCATTGACGCCTTCCGGGCCGCGGGTCTGCGCGAGAGGGTGAAGATCATGGTGGGCGGTGCGCCCGTCACCGAGCAGTACGCGGTGGCGATCGGGGCCGATGGTTACGGCGAGAGCGCCGGGGCCGCGGTGGCGCTGGCGCGCAAGCTGGTGGCTTTGTGAGGTTGCCTCGGTGAGCCGCCTGCGCGAGTGGCTGGCGGGCGGTCCGCTGATCGCGGACGGGGCCTGGGGAACGGAGTTGCAGAAGCACGGCCTGGCCCTCGGCGCGTCGCCGGACAGTTGGAACCTGACCCATCCCGAGCGCGTGGAGGCGGTGGCGCGCGCCTACATCGAGGCGGGTAGCCAGGTGATTCTTACCAACACCTTCCGCGCCAACGCGATCGCCATGGAAGGCGACTTGGCGGCCATCAATCGCGCGGGTGTCGCGATCTCGAAGCGGGCGGCGGCGGGGCGCGCGCTGGTGTTCGCCTCGATCGGGCCCATTGGCAAAATGCTGGGCAAGATGCTGGACAAGTCGCTGGGCCAGCCCTTGATCGCGGGCGAAATCGGCCCCGAGGAGGCGCAGGCGGCCTTCGCCGCCCAGGCCGCGGCGCTCGCATCGGCGGGCGCGGACGCTTTGCTGCTGGAGACCATGAGCGACATCGAGGAGGCGCGCCTGGCCGTGGCCGCGGCCAAGAGCACAGGGTTGCCGGTGATCGTCTCCTTCGCGTTCGATTCCGGCAGGAACAAGGACCGCACCATGATGGGAGCGACGCCGGAGGCGGTGGCCGCGGCCATGGTGGAGGCGGGTGCGGACGCGGTGGGCGCGAACTGCGGCATTGGCGTGGTACCAGCCATTACCCTCTGCCGGCGCCTGCGCGCGGCGTGCGATCTGCCGATCTGGATCAAGCCCAACGCGGGCTTGCCGAAGCTGGACGGGACCGCCATTCGGTACGATGTGTCGGCGGAGTTCTTCGCTTCGCATTACGCGGCCTTGCGCGACGCCGGGGCCTCGTTTGTGGGCGGCTGCTGCGGTTCCACCCCGGACTTCATTCGCGCCCTGGTAAGCGCCCGATGCGCCTCAAGCTGATCAGTTGCGAAGTTCTGTTCCGCGAAATGTGCGACGCCTGCGCGCATTCGCCGCATCAGGTGGACGTGGAGTTTCTGCCCAAGGGACTGCACGACTTGGGCCGCCAGCCGATGGCGGCCAGGATTCAGGAAGCGGTGGACCGCACGCCGGAAGGCGTGTACGCAGCGATTCTGCTGGGCTACGGTCTCTGCGGCAACGGGCTCGACGGGCTGACCGCGCGGCATACGCGCCTGGTGCTGCCGCGCGCGCACGATTGCATCGCCTTGCTGATGGGCAGCCGCGAACGCTACCAGACGTACTTCGAGCAAAACGCAGGCGCCTTCTACCGGTCGACTGGCTGGCTGGAGCGCGGCAAAGGCTTGCAGCAGTTGACTCACAACACCATCGGCTTCGACGAGCCTCTGGAAGCCATGATCCGCAAATACGGCGAGGACGACGGGCGTTACCTGTACGAAGAGATGACCCACTACCGCTTGGAGTACCGCAAGCTCACGTTCATCGAGACGGGACTGGAGGCGGGCGGCAGATTCATCGACGAGGCGGCCGCCGAAGCCCAGGAGAAGGGCTGGAGTTTCGAGCGCCTGCCGGGCGACCTGGCGTGGCTGCGGCGCATGGTGGATGGCGACTGGGCGGAAGCTGAGTTTGTGGTTGCCGAGCCCGGCCAGCGTATCGCGGCCAGCTACGACGCACGGGTGGTGAAGGTGCAGGCATGACGGAGTGTGGCGCAGACTCTCAGTCGGGGTACCCCTTGGGTCCGCCGAGATTCGTCTCGGCGCTTGGTGGACGCGCCAAGACAAAGGTCGAGACGAGTCTTGACGGGCCCAGGGCCCAGGGGGAGCCCCACCCCGGCAAGAGTGCCTGCGCCGCGTGAAGCTCGAACTCCATCCCCGCGCCCGGCAGTCGCTGGCCGATCGGCTCTTTGCGGCGGGCGTGGAATTCCCCTGCGGCGGCGAGAGCGCCTGCGGTGGCTGCAAGGTGCGGGTGTTGGAAGGTGAGGTTCCGGCGACCGCGACGATGCGGGAGGCGCTCAGCGGGGAGGAGATCCGCCAAGGCTGGCGCCTGGCCTGCTGCGCGTCCGCGGCGGGACGCGTGGTCGTCGAAGTGGAGCAGTGGTCGCCACGCGTGCTCACCGACGAAGAGGGCCAAGCGGCCGGCCCCATCGAGCCACGCGCGGGGCGGGGCGCCGCGATCGACCTCGGCACCACGACGTTGGTGGTCCAGGTGGTGGATCTTGCGAGCGGCGAAGTCATGGGCGTGGAGACCGCCCTCAACCCGCAGGCGCGCTACGGGGCCGATGTGATGAGCCGCCTGCAATACGACCTGCGCCGGCCCGGCGAACTGGGCCGCATGATTCGCGACGCTCTCGGCCGCATGCTGGGCAGCCAGCCGCTCCGCGAGGTCCTGATAGCGGGCAACACGGCGATGCACCATCTCTTCTGCGGCCTGGAGGTGGAGCCGTTGACGCACGCGCCGTTCCTCTCGCCTACCTTGGGCGGTTACCGCTTCGCTGTCGGCGAGTTGGGATGGCCGGGGCCGGCCGAATTCCTGCCCTGCCTGGGCGGATTCGTAGGCAGCGACCTGCTCTGCGGCATCGTGGCCACACGCCTGGATCAACAGACGCGGCCGCACGCTCTCTTCGACATCGGCACGAACGGAGAGGTGGTGGTGGGGTCGGCGCAGGGGATTGTGTGTGCTTCGACGGCGGCCGGCCCGGCGCTTGAAGGCGGGCGCATTGGCGTGGGGATGCGGGCGGGCACGGGCGCCATCGACAGCGTACACCTGGGCGGCGGCGGACTGGAATGCCACGTCATCGGCGGCGGCGCGGCGCGCGGCGTTTGCGGCAGCGGCCTGGTGGATGCGGCGGCATGCGGCGTGGAACTGGGCCTGATCGGCGCCAACGGCCGCCTGACCAACGCGGACAGGCGCTTGCCGCTGGCCGGCGGCGTAGCGCTCGCGCAGAGCGATATCCGCGAGCTGCAACTGGCCAAGGGCGCGATGGCGGCCGGCCTGCGCATGCTCGCCGGGGGAGGCGTCGACAAGCTCTACCTGGCGGGCGCGTTCGGCAACTACATCCGCCAGGCCAGCGCGCGTGCCATCGGACTGCTTCCCGAGGACCTGCCGGTGGAACCCGTCGGCAACAGCTCGCTACGTGGCGCGCGCACGCTGCTGCTGGCGCCCTCCATGCGCCAGGAGCGGTTGCGGAAGATGACGGCGCTATCCCGGCATGTCGAACTGGCCGCCGACCCCGATTTCCAATATCTCTACGCGGGGATGATGACGCTCGCGCGCTACCGTTTGGGTGCTTGAATGAAGCTGCGGTTCCTGGGTGCGGATGAAACTCCGCGCGGCTGGCGGGGGACCGGTTTCGAATCCGGAAACGCCTTAGCAATCCGGTTGCGCAAGCGCATCCACGGCGAGTGGCTCCTGGCCCCCATCGGTATTGCATCTCTTCCGTTCGGATTGCCGATGATGGCCGCGCCGCTCGCTGGAGCGCTGGTCATCGGGACCTGGTTCGGCGCTTACGCTTGCCGGCCCGTCAGTCGCCGTTTCCGCTCATTGACATAACCCCCCGCGCGGCGGATCGCTTCCCAACGTTCCGAACCACTGGTAGCGCCACGAGTGTGTCATGAGCACGGCGATTCGGTTTTCGGGTGTGCAAACCGGTCTGAGAGCATCGAACGGCATTTTTCGAATCGGAGTTGCGAATGACAGAGCCGGACGAAAAAACCGCAGCCGTTCGATTTCGCGAATGCGATCGACGGAGGCTTCGACGGGACCCAGGTGAAAGCCCCGCGCTCATGGATTATATCGCCAACTCGACCGCAAGCGCGGCCGCCGGTGCTGGCGTGGCACCTGGCTGGCGCCGGGGATGGCGCCGGGCCGCAGCACGATTTTCGCTCCATTGGGGTGGCGCTGTGCACCGGCAGCGCCCAGGATGCGGTCCAGGACCGCAACGGCAAATTGGGCCTCTGGCGGTGCTTCGATGTTGTAGCGAGCGCCATTCATCGCCTCAGCGGTCCAGGCAACGTCTTTGGGGGTAGAGGATCGGTGCGGATGCGTTTGGGGCTGGGCGGCAAAAGGCGGGGATGGCGGCAAGCAAGTAGGGATGCACAGAGCGGGTGTCCCACAAGAAGCAACGCTAACACATTTGGGTATTGTCACAGGCCATCAATGTCCCCAGCAGAACGATATAACCCTGCCGGCGGGGGAGTAGCTTGGAGCATTTTGCCCCAATCCGAGCAAGGTGCATGATGAGGTAAGTCCTATCTACAAATGTGACATAGAGAGAATGGCGCGGTTTCCGGAGGCTGTGAAAACATAAGCATTTGGGAGCGTCGCGCGCGGCGAATAAGGCCGGCAAGTGGACCCTCCGCGCTCACGACGTGATCGGCGGAGGGATCGCGACGGCGAGTGCCGAAGTTTACTGACAGTTGGATATTCGCGGTCTACGACTCGGCCGACTGCACACGGTACTCGATCCAAGGGTCGCCCGCCCAGCATCGCGAAAAATCGCTCGCGCCCGTTCATGCGACGCCACACCATCGCGTGACAAACGCCAGCAGCGTCTTCGCCGCGGCGATCACCGAATCGAGATCAACATATTCATCTGCGGCGTGGGTGTTGCCTCCGCGCGGGCCCCACAATGCGGCCGGGATGCCAAATGCGTGAAATACGAACATGTCGCAAGGGCTTTCGATACCCGCTACCGGCGGCGCTTCGCCCAGCACTTCGGAGCCGCACGCCGCCAACTCGGTCACGAGCGGGTGATCGGCCGGAATCGCCGAACCCGGGAGAAAGCGTATGGGGAATTCAACGACTGGTTGTCGCGGGAACAGGTGGCGCGCTTCGGCCACCATTTCGTCGAACCAGGCGAAGAAACCGGCCTCGACATCGCGCTGCGTTTCGCCGGGCATGCATTGCCAGTACAGTTCGATACGGCATTCCTCGGGCGTAGTGATCGGTTCGGAACTGCCCCACGGTGCGGTGACAATCTTCGTCACCGACACCGGGACAGGATCGACGGCGCTGGCATAGAGCACGTGACGCGGCGCGGCGCGGCGGCGCGCGGCGGCGAACGCCCCCACGCGGTTCAGCAGGTGCGTGATCTGATCGATGACGCCGGCCGGGTATTGGCCCTCCGTCAAAATCCCGCCGCTGGCCGACAACGTGATGTGGGCCACGCGTCCGCCGCGCTGCGCGGGGCAGATGCGCAGAAACGAAGGCTCGCTGATGATAGCGCCGTCGGCCACGCAGCCGCGCAGCCGGCCGGCCAGCGTGCCATTTGCGCCGCCGAATTCCTCGTCCACGACGCTCTCGAAGATCAGGTCGCCGCGCAGCCGGATCCCGAGGCGCTCCACCGCTTCCGCCACGAAGGCATTAATGGCGAGACCCGCCTTCATGTCGTTCGATCCGCGGCCGTACAATCGGTTGCCTTCGATCTGGCCACCGAAAGCATCGCGCGTCCAAGGCTGGGTGCCGCGCGGCACCGTATCGACGTGCCCGGAAAGAACCAGCGAGCGGCCTCCGCCGGCTCCTTTCCGCCGCGCCTCCAGGTTCGGGCGGCCGGCATAGTCGCGCCCGCCGAAGAACAACTCGTGCTGCCGAAGCCCTGGCACGCCGTCGAGCTCGTACAGATCCGGTTGCCAGCCGCAGTCTTTCAGTATCGAAGCGAGATAATGCTGCGCTTCTGCCTCGCGGCCCACTGGGGGCGTGTTCTGCGAATCCCTGCGCACCAGTTCCCGGATGTGCCCGAACAGCCGGCCGCGATAACGCTCGACATATTCGCAGATCTTCGTTTCAAGTACGGAATCCATCAGTTCGCCTCCGTGAGGCTGTGTAGAGCGCATGGGGCGACACGGAAACAGCGCGTCAGCACCGCCAGGTACACCGTCCAGCCGCCCAGCCGGAGAAAGTCCGGCAGGCGCACCTTCCAACTCGGGTTCAACCAAACACAGGAGCACACAACCGCGCCTGACAGGGGGAAAATGAGATTCGTCAACGCTCCGAGGCTGGCTCTTTCGCAGCGACGCACAAGATAATGCCGGATCACTCTGAGGTTCACCAGGATGACGCCGGCGAAGGCGCCAAAATTCAACAACTCGACGGCCAGTTGGAGCCACATCGCGTCGAAGCCGATATAGGAGAGGCTGGCGATGGCCGCGCCCAGCATCAGCGGCCGCGAGCCGAATACCGAGGGATCGTACACCGCACGTGGGGAGAAAAGCGCCGCGGCGCACTGATGGAGAGCCACCCATCGCGCCGCCACGGCGACGAGCGGAGCGGCGCACATTGTCATCGGCGTCATCGGCAAGTTGCCGGCGCGCGCCGGATCCTAGCCCGGCCAATCCCTTCTCAACGGGACCAATAGTCCGCTCCATGGCGGAACATATTCTACCTTATTCCGTATTGCATTTAACGCCTAAGTGAGTCCGCCGCCCCCTCCCCATCCCCTCAAAACCGCGCCACCTCCGTGAACCGGAACCCGCCCACTTGCATGGCTGGCGCCACCAGGTCGAAGGCCTCTTCCCCCGACGCGCGCGCGCCGGCTCGGACATGGCTTCCACGTTGCTCAGCATCTCGATCAGGCTCTCGTTGAAATGGAAGTTGCGCAGGCCCGCGGTCACTTGGCCGTCTTCCGCCAGGAACGTGCCGTCGCGCGTCATGCCCGTGAAGATCTTCTCGTAGGGATCCGCTTCGCGGATGTACCAAGGGCGCGTCACCAGGATGCGCGCTGGCAGGCGAAGCCCATTGAAAATAGGCTGTCGCGCCGCTCTCACGGATCGGTGGAACGCCCGAATGAGAGCTTTGGAATTCGAAAGCACCGTCGCCCCAGGTGGCCAAAATCGCGCTTCCGCCCGAGGTTGCGCGCGAGATCCCAACCGGCGCGCAACTGCGTGTTGTGGTTATGTGGGAGCCGTCAGATCCGGACTTGGCGTGGCGCACGACGGGCCGCCAACGGTTCGAGGCGGCATACTCGCCCGAGGACGCCGTTTACAAGCAGTTGATCCATGACGCTGCGATTCGGTGAGGTAGTTCTAATTGGATGCAGCTTCAGGGCGGTATCGGGATGGGGACACTGCTATACGCCCGGCGCGATGCGGGCAAGCTGGGTACGGCGGGCGGCCGCTTTGGGCTTGCATGTAACTACAAAAACAGTGCTTGCATGTAACTACAAAAACAGCTACAGTGATGATTGCAATTCGAATGGGACGACCGCAAGGCCGAACGGAATATCGCTAAGCACGGCATACCTTTCGAATACGCGGCGCGGGTGTTTCTGGACCCGCACCGGCTGGACCGCGAAGACACCCGCCGCGACTACGGCGAGGAGCGGCGGGTCGCCCTCGGCAAGATCGAAGGGCGGCTCTTGGCGGTCGCCTACACCCCGCGCGGTAAAGTCACCCGGCTGATTTCCGCGCGGAAGGCGAACGAACGCGAGCGGAGGCAACACGATGAAACGCTATCGGCTTGACCCGGCGAAACCCCGCCGACTGACTCCCGCGGAAGCGCGGCGGCTAGATGCAATGCCCATTGACTATTCGGACATTCCGCCCCTGGGTGACGAGTTCTTCAAGAAGGCAACGGAAGCATGGCCCCCGGCGAAACAGCAACTCACCATCCGTCTGGACGCCGACGTGTTGAATTGGCTGAAATCGAACGGCAGAGGTTACCAGACGCGCATCAATCGCATTTTGCGGGCCGCGATGGAGACCCAGCCCCCGCGCAGGTCGCGTTCCGCGGCAGCGCCGAAAAAGGCCACGCGGCCCCGCAGCGGATTAAAGCCAGCCTGATAGTGGTGGCGCGGCGAAGCCCCGTAAGCATTGGGCTTGAATGTTCCAGGTTTGATGTTTCACAACGCTAAGAATCGGCAGGCAATGAAGGGAGGTTTTGATCCCCATATGAGCGGCACCCCTCGATGATCTGATCGAGCACTATCAAGTCCTCTCCATACGCCTTGTCCCAATCGATGTTCGGCGATGTGAACTCTGGATCGGAACCGACATCAATGTAGACCCAGAAGTTGCTCAGCCGGAACAACGCCTGCCGCGCTCTCGAAAGCAAGGCGTAGTTCGCTGCGGGGTCCATGTTAGGGAGCAGCCGTGGGAGTTCGTGGGCAATACGATTGCGGTGCTCTCTCAACGCCTGAATTGCGTCAAGGTCTTCGGATTTTATGTCGGCAATCACCTGAAAACGTAGTTTTCTGAACTTCGGCCGCCTTCAGTTCTGCGGGGGTGAGACCCGGGAGGGCGAACGGCGGCGTCGCGCCGAAGGCGCGATCATCGGCCGATCATCCACAAGCATGGCGGAACGAAGGATCTTGTCTCAAGGCGGGAAATGGATGGGAACCCTGCCGTTCGAGCGGCAGGGTTCCGTGTTCGGCAACCATCGACAGGTAAACCAAACAGAGCTGGTTCCAACCTGCCACGA